>JAJFKI010000052.1 GCA_021773295.1 Gammaproteobacteria bacterium
GAAATGTTTGGTTTGTATGCCACCACAGGCAAAATTACTTCATTTGTAGGACCCTGGCTGGTAGCAAGCCTTACCTTAAAATTCGATAGCCAACGTGTCGGAATGAGTGTAATTGTTCTATTTTATATAGTAGGAGCTATAATTTTAGGAATTGTCAATGAACCCAAAGGACACAGCCACACAACAGTTTGAACGTAAATTATTACTCTTGGTCGCAAATTTTTTAAAAGAATTAGGGGCAGAAAGAGCTCTGCGCAGTTTATCGGTTGATGCGTCTATTCAGCAAGATTTAGGCATTGATAGTTTAGGGAAAGTCGAGCTCATTTCTCGTATAAATCAGCAATTCAAAATCCAATTGCCAGAACAAGTTGTCGCCACCGCCGAAACCATTAAAGATTTGTTAACTGCAATCATGGCAGCTAACCCCGCCATACGTTACAAAAAAAACGAATTTTCCCCACAAATATCACAATCCACCATAGCGTTTGAACAAGCCACTAACATCGTAGATTTATTCTATGAATACGCTGAAAAAACGCCGGATCGGCCACATATTTATTTTCGCCAAGAAGATGGTTTTGAACACATTATTAGTTACAGCGAATTGTGTAAGCGCGCGAATGCATTTGCGGTTGGTTTACAACAAAAAGGTATAGAGTACGGTAGTAAGGTTGCTATCATGCTGCCGACCTGCGAAGATTTTTTCACCGCATTTATGGGAGCTTTTTTTGCTGGCTGTGTCCCCATTGCAATTTACCCACCTTACCAGTCGCACTTAATTGAAGAATATGTGCGGCGCGAATCTAAAATATTACAAAATGCCGAAGCTAAAGTATTAATTACTTTTGACAAAGCCGATACCTTGGGAAAAATTATTAAATCATTTGTGCCCTGTTTGCAACTCGTTTCACAAGTAAAACCATTGATGATAGAAGGCGCCTTCGTAAAACGCACACTCATTAATGCTGATGATATTGCTCTAATTCAATATACTTCTGGCAGCACTGGCAACCCCAAGGGCATCCAATTGCAGCATAAACACATCATGAATAATATTACAGCCGCTTATAAACGCGTTAGTAATTGCTTGACGGATTCTTATGTTAGCTGGCTACCTTTGTATCACGACATGGGGCTAGCATCCTGGTTAGGTATGATAATCTTTGGCGTCCCATTTACAATAATGACACCGTGGGCCTTTCTCAGCCGACCCGAAAACTGGCTGTGGGCCATACATTATCATCAAGCCACTCACTCTGCTGGACCCAACTTTTCTTACGAATTATGTATTAAAAAAATCACCCCTGAGTCCATTGAAGGCTTAGATTTAAGTAGTTGGAAAGTCGGTTTTAATGGTGCCGAAGCCGTACAAGCTAACACCATTAAAAACTTTTATAAAAAATTTGCTCCCTATGGTTTAAAGCAAACTGTTATCAGCCCAGCCTATGGCCTCGCTGAATCAACAGTGGCATTAACCTTACCAAAAACACCCAGAGTCCCCATTATTGATAAAGTTAAGACAGATGCGTTTGAAACACATAATCGCGCTGTGCCAGCAACAAAAGATGATAAAAAATATTTAGAATTTGTGGGAGTCGGTGAAGTTATTGAAGGTCAAGAGATTCGAATTGTTGATGATAGTAATGAAGTATTACCTGATAGAACTATTGGTAGTATCCAGTTTCGTGGTACTTCTGCTATGTTAGGATATTACAATAATCCAGAAGCAACTAACGCCGCTTTTCACGATGGTTGGTGGGATACAGGTGACTATGGATATATGGTAAATAAAGAATTGTATATCACTGGTCGTAAAAAAGATTTAATCATCAAAGCTGGGCGCAATTTGGTACCAGAGGAAATAGAAGATTTAGCAAATCAAGTCGCGGGGATTCGTAAAGGTTGCACTGTAGCTTTTGGAATTACCGATGTATTTACAGCGACTGAAAAATTGGTCATCGTATGTGAAACCAGAGAAACCGATAAAACCAAACTGAAGGAAATGCAACAAAACGTTCGCACTAAAGTATTAGGAATGAAAGATATTGCTGCCGACGAAGTGACACTAACACACCCAGGCGGGGTCTTGAAAACTTCAAGTGGGAAATTAATGCGGGCAGCTACAA
The DNA here is from genome assembly GCA_021773295.1 of Gammaproteobacteria bacterium. Classification (GTDB taxonomy): domain Bacteria; phylum Pseudomonadota; class Gammaproteobacteria; order UBA1113; family UBA1113; genus JAJFKI01. The sequence continues at coordinate 2,127 of JAJFKI010000052.1, forward strand.
AAAAAGCTTACATAGATGGTGTGCTGACGAAAAAACACCATTCTGTGCAATGGCAAATTATCAAGTTAGGACTAAGTAGTGCAAAATCATTGTTACTATCTGGCATAAAAGGTATGGCTAAAGTATTTTATAGTACTTATCTTTACGTTTTAGTATTTTTAGTCATGGCTCCCACCTGGGTATTACTGTGGTTTCTTCCACACACAACTGCAAGAGCTATGCTAAAATGCGCTGCTAAACTAATCATGTTGTTAAGCTTTTGTAGAACTTGTGTGCTCAACAAAAACACCAAAGCGTTTGATAGCAGTGTGATATATATTGCTAATCATTGTAGTTATATCGATGCCTTCGTATTACTCGCTTATTTACCGAGTAATATCATTTACGTTGCAAAAAAAGAATTATTAAAGACACCTATGATTGGCAGCTTTATAAAGAAACTTAAATACTTGACGGTTGATCGCAATAACTTTAATGCATCCATCCATGATGCAGAGCAAATCAAACAAGCCATTGAGAAAAAGCGTTCTATTGTTATCTTTCCTGAAGGTACCTTTACCGCCTCACCAGGATTAAGAAGCTTTAAATTAGGCGCCTTTAAATTAGCCGTTGATACAGCAACACCTTTAGTACCCATTGCCATCTGTGGTACACGTAAAGTGTTGCGTAATAACGACAAGCTTTTTATGCCAAATAAAATAAAATTAACCATTAACACACCCATCATACCTGCAGGTAACAGCTGGAATGATGTCATGGCAATAAAAAACTTATCGCGCCAAATCATTGCTCAAGATTGTGGTGAGCCAATGTTAGATGTTATTGTGGCTGGACCTGAAACTTAGAAGGATATCAACATATCTATGCCCATCAATAGTAAAATTGCCATACTGGCGACGGGTGATGAAATCATCACAGGCGACATACTTAATACCAACACACAAAAAATGGCACAAGCCTTACAAGATAATCGCTTGACAGTGGGTTGGCATATGACAACACCGGATGACGATTCTGAGATCGAAATAGCTATTCATTTTTTATTACAACAACATGATGCGCTCATTATTACTGGGGGCCTTGGTCCAACGTCAGATGACCGGACACGCTTTGCGTTAGCTAATGCCATTGAAGAACCCTTAGCGTTTATCGACTCAGCCTGGGATAACATCGTGCAACGCTTGCAAAGCTTTAAATTAACCGTGCCTGATTCAAACCGCCAGCAAGCCCTATTTCCTAAAGAGGCAAGCATCATTCCAAATCCTCGTGGTACGGCTGCTGGTTGCATGGTTTGGCACCAAGGTAAAATGATTTTTATGTTACCTGGCCCTCCTGGTGAATGTCTACCCATGTTCTTAGACGTCGTCTTACCACAATTAATTGATAACTTAGAAAAAAACAATTTAGCCTTACGCAAATGGCGCTTATTCGGTGTCGGCGAAAGTCATATCGCGCACCAGCTAGACGCTATTATCCAAGACTTAGGAGCAAGCACTGGTTATCGGATTGATTATCCTTATATTGAATTTAAGGTATTCTTTCCCGAGGAAAAAGCAACAGAGCAATTATGGCAACAAGTGCATCATTTAGTTGATCCCTATCTATTGAGTCATCATCATCTCAAAGCCTCTGAATTATTAGTTAATACGCTCTGCGCTTATGATGGTATTGTCGCCATTGATGATCATGCCACGGGAGGCCGCCTAGCTAGCACAATCTTAAAACCTAGCTGTGCTAAAGCGCTGGTGTTTCGACCGCTTAATACCGTTGAAAATGCAAGCTTAAGTGTTGAAGTTACCGGTTTAAAAGAATTATGGGAACATAAAACCACGCCTGGTGAAACACAATTAAATCTCACTTTTTTCAATGAGGATAGGAAAGAAACTCAAGCATATACTTTGCCTTTTCGACACTCTCGGGTTTTAAATTACGCAGTCGAATTAATTTGCCATGAAATACTACAACGATTAGGAGCTATTAAACATGACTGATAGACAATTTGCTTTAGCCATAACGCTGCCTATGATGTGGGGAGACATGGATTCACAAATGCACATGAATAATGTGCAATTTTTTAAATATTGCGAACAGGTACGTGCAGAATGGCTGGTCAAAATAGGCTGCCCATTAGTACCAACACCAAACTTTGGCTTATTGCTAGTCACTACTTCTCTCGCTTATCTCAAACCCATTAGTTACCCCAATGATATCACCGTAAAATTATACGTAGGACCTCCCGGCCGCAGTAGTTTCATGACTTATTATGAATTTTTAGTCAAAGATGATCCTGAAATCCTCTATGCCCAAGGCGATGGTAAAATTGTTTGTTTCAACCCATCTACTCAAAAATCAGTCCCTATACCTGAGCATATAAAAAATAATTTATTTAAATGAGGGATGTTCTTAAGAGTGCCTTAATCTTAAAAAAACAATATTCCAAACATCGTCTATATTAAGATGAAAGATAATAAAAAGAGGGGTTATGCAGCGCAGTATTCTTAACGATATTACGCCCTTTAGTTATTTAACAGAAAAGCAAAAGCAAGATCTGTGGCGTAAATCTGAAATAGTGACTTATAAAAATGGCGACATAATCTGTTCCATAGATGACCACGCCATCGATTTTTTATTTATCCTTATATCCGGTGCCGTAAAAGTAAAATCTGGAAGAAAGATCCTAAGTCACATCGTAGCACCATCTTACTTTGGCGAATTATCTGTCTTTTTCCACCAACCTCGTCTCGCCAATATCTATGCTGAAAATGATATCACCTGCTTAGTGGTCAAAGGTGTTATTATAAAAGAACTTGTGCACCAAAATGTTTCGTTTTCTACAGCGTTTTCATCCGCTATCCATAATAAACTCAGAATATTCCAAGACTACGATAGTTTTATTGCTCGCCTTGTCAATAAAAAAGATGAAGGTTTCTTACGAATGGCAGATGTGGTTGAAGTCTATAAAAAATTAAACCCAATTTTACATCCATATTCCAACTCTGACGAAATAGACTTTCACGCACTAAAATACGTTATTCCAAGGTTACCCGACGGGATCACTCATCTTTCTCATATTTACTTAGTAGAAGATCTTCCTTCACTGATAGGGGAGTTAAAATTCGAAAATAAATTCGATAGATTACGGGGGAAAAAACGAGTTTTTTTACCCTTACTTCCTGGGAAAATTTTAATTAATTTATTAGATGACTTATCTGATTATATTGCTATCATAACAAAACTTTGTGTTTATTATATCGAAACAAAAAAGCTGCGCGCTCGATTTTTTGCTGGCCATAAAAAATATGAGTTTTTCCAAAGATACTACCAATATAAAACCTCAGGCAATAAGCACAATCATTCTTTTGAAAAATTATTGCCCTATACCGCACATGAAAAAAAAGAATTAAAAGCAATTTTCGGCGAAAACTATTACGATGCAATTTACGAAATTTTAGGTCAAGGTGGTGAAATTAATTTAAGTATACGTAAACAAGTGATGCGTTACTATATTCTTGCTAATGAAACATGGATTAATCAAATTAGGCATGCATTCGTTGATTTTCTTGGTGAAAATATTTTAGATAGTTCATTAGACATTCACATTATTTCCAGCAATACACACTCTGTCAATAATATTTTATCTGGGTGGCTACAGCATCATAAGAATGAAATTTTAAAATGGGCTAGCGCTAATGTTCATGATATAGATAATATAGAAAACACATATGATAAATTATACCTTGCAGCAATGCATTGGTTTAAAGCATTCCCTGACAAGCTAAAAGATCGCTCCGAGCACGATTTAAAGCATGGGATAAAATATATTAATGATGTTGCGCTAACTGGCATTGATATTAGTATTATCGATCTTGATAAACTAGATGATTTACGCGATCCTGACTTAATAAAAATGAAGAAAAAGCAACGTAAAACGATTATTATTAACGTTGACTACGGCTACGGCAGACAATCTCAAGTTTTAATGCACAATTTAATATTATTATTTTCACATCATATTCGCAGTATTTCAATTATGGGCAAATGTGGCGGCATCATTGGTAACCGTGGTGAATTAATTATTCCTGACTTCATTATGCCACAATTTAATAATACATTACAAAACTTAAAAATGAATGATCTTTCCTTTGATGATTTTAAAGATCTAAATTGGGATCGACCCATTCATCGAGGAACGATGTTAACAGTGTTAGGAACTTTAATGCAAAGCCATGTGATGCTACAATATTACAAACTGTTTTGGAGTGCCGTTGGCATGGAAATGGAAGGAAGTTATTACTTGGATGAAATCAAAAAAGCCATCATTAATAATAACATCCCAGATGATGTTAAAATTCGATTTATCTATTATATTTCTGATAACCCATCCAACCCTCATGAAAGTTTATCCAGACGATTAAGTTATGAGGAAGGTGGCCCTGCTGTTTATACCATTACGCGCGCCATTGTTAATAAAATTTTTGCGGATACAGGCGAATAAAATGTCAGTTTTAAATGACATACTTAACAATAATACTAATCCAAAAGGTTGCTATTGTTTCGTTTGTGGCAGCCAAGAGGTTAAAAAAGTAGTGACGACTAATGGCGAAGAATTTGTCTGCAAGCATCAACATCAGTCACCACGCATTTATCTTTTCGATGGTCGTGCCATACAACACATAGAGCAAGGTGAGCTGGTTCATGAAACTGCAGGTGCAGTTATAAAACGAAAACTCGATGATAACACTCTCTATTTATTATTCTTAAGAAGAAAATTTCCCTTCCAATACACCATCCCCGCTGGTCACTTAGAATATGATGAATCCCCTATTGAATGTGTCAAACGAGAAGTATTAGAAGAAACCGGATTAAACACAGTCTCCATCAATCCAACCCCAGGCAAACCTTTACGCTTAACCGATCCCTGCCGCCGCGGCGCTGACGTCCACTATTGGCACCTCTTCACCGTAGAAACAACTGGCGAACCTCGCCTATCCGACGAAGGCCGCATCATCGGCTGGTACACGCTTGATGAAATCATGCAGCTAAAAACTCAGGAATTATTAACAGAACCAGTCCGTAAAATCTTTAACGAACTTTTTTACAAATAAGGCTATAGTGATTACAGATGAAAATGCGACATTAAGGCGATTTGATGTTTGCCCCCTTTGGACGTTAGAAATGCAGGTAATAGCCGGTCTATTGCCAAATTTCTAACGTCCAAAAGGGGTAAAAAGCAATAGCATTCATGTCGCATTTTCATCTGTGATGGGTCTATGGTCTATCAGCGCCGTGCCTTAAAAAACGCTTTCAATCGTTCACTGGCAGCTTCTGCGAGGACGCCTGAAGTAAGTTCAATGCGGTGATTGAGTTGTGGGTGGTGGGCAATATTGCAAAGTGTACCAGCAGCGCCAGAATTTGGATCATTAGCAGCAAAGACTAAGCGTTTGATGCGGGCGTGAACCATCGCACCGGCGCACATGGGGCATGGTTCTAGGGTGACATAAAGTGTTGTGCCAAGGAGGCGGTAATTATTTTGTGTATTACACGCTTGGCGGATGGCAATGATTTCAGCGTGGGCTGTGGGATCATTGCTGGCAATGGGTTGGTTGTATCCTTCAGCAATGATTTCGTTTTCATGAACAATGACAGCGCCAATGGGGACTTCACCTAGTTGTTGTGCGCGTTCGGCTAACACTAGCGCGCGTTGCATCCAGTGCTCATCTATGTTTACTCCCATTCAATTGTGGCTGGCGGTTTGCCGGAAATATCATAGGTCACACGGGAAATACCGGCGACTTCATTGATGATACGATTGGACACTTTTCCTAGAAACTCATAAGGTAAATGCGCCCAGTGTGCCGTCATAAAGTCTACGGTTTCAACAGCTCTTAAAGAAACGACGTAATCATACTTGCGCGCATCGCCCATCACACCAACAGATTTTACGGGTATGAATACCACGAAAGCTTGGCTAATTTTGTGGTACAAATCAGCGTCGTATAATTCCTCAATGAAAATGTTATCAGCCTTACGAAGTAAGTCAGCAAATTCTTTTTTCACTTCACCGAGAATCCTCACCCCCAAACCTGGGCCGGGGAATGGATGACGGTATAACATTTCATAGGGTAATCCTAATTCTAAACCGACTTTACGCACTTCATCTTTGAATAATTCTCGGATGGGCTCAACGAGTTCCATGTTCATGTCATCAGGCAAGCCGCCAACGTTATGGTGTGATTTAATCACGTGGCTTTTGCCGGAAACACCCGCTGATTCAATCACGTCAGGATAAATCGTTCCTTGCGCTAACCATTTGGCATCATTGTTTAATTTCGCTTGTTCTTCGAAGATTTTTACGAATAAGTTGCCTATGACTTTGCGCTTATCTTCTGGGCAGCTAACCCCTACTAAGGCTTGCAAGAAACGTTCTTCAGCGTTTATTGCCACAACCTGGACGCCCATGTGCTTCGTAAAGGTTTTCATCACTTGTTCAGCTTCATTTAAACGTAATAGACCTGTATCAACAAACACACAAGTGAGTTGATCACCGATAGCTTTATGTAATAATGCTGCCACCACGGATGAGTCCACACCACCAGATAACCCAAGAATAACCTTGTCTTGACCAACGGTTTTTTTAATTCTGGCAAGGCTATCATCAATGATATTGCTTGGGTTCCATAAAGATTCACAGCCACAAATATCATGAACGAAGCGCTCAATAATACGCTTTCCTTGCTTGGTATGAGTCACTTCTGGATGAAATTGTAAGCCATAAAAATGGCGAGAATTATCAGCCATTGCCGCAATGGGCGCATTGACTGTGGTAGCAGTGACTTTAAAACCTTCTGGCAAACTAACCACGCGATCGCCGTGGCTCATCCATACGTCTAAAAGCGCTTGTCCTTTATCATTTAAATTGTCTTCAATATCATTTAATAATTTTGAATGTCCATAGATTTCTAATTGGGCGTAACCAAATTCACGATGCGCAGATGACGCGACGACACCGCCTAACTGTTGCGCCATTGCTTGCATGCCGTAACATATCCCTAAGACTGGGCAGCCTAGTTCAAAGACGATGGTGGGTACACGGTGGGTGCTCATATCAGTGACCGTTTCAGGACCGCCAGATACAATAATTCCGTCAGGGGCAAATTGTTCAATGTCTTTTGCGTCTACATCGCATGGGAGCAATTCACAATAAACACCCGCATCGCGCACGCGCCGTGCGATGAGTTGCGCGTATTGCGAACCGAAGTCTAGGATGAGTAATCGTTGTGTATGAATATTTTTTGTCATTTTAAATTTCCTAAAAATTATAGGGTAATCACTCCATTGGATAATTCGGCGCTTCTTTGGTTATCATGACATTGTGCACATGGCTTTCTTTCATGCCAGCACCCGTGACTTGTACGAATTGCGCTTTGGTACGCATTTCCTCGATAGTGCTGCAACCCGTATAACCCATACCCGAGCGTAAACCACCCGTTAATTGATGCACGATGTTAACGGCGCTACCTTTGTAAGTCACTCGCCCTTCAATGCCTTCTGGTACTAATTTTTCAACAGTGTCAGTTTCATCTTGGAAATAACGATCGCTAGAACCGTGGGTTTGTGACATAGCGCCAAGAGAACCCATGCCACGATAGCTTTTATACGTGCGGCCCTTATATAAAATCACTTCGCCGGGGGATTCTTCAGTGCCGGCAAAGATGCCACCCACCATGACACAGTGTGCACCTGCCGCAATGGCTTTACATATATCACCACTATAGCGAATACCACCATCGGCAATCACGGCCACCCCCGTGCCATTAAGCGCTTGTGCTACATTATAAATGGCTGTTATTTGTGGCACACCGACACCACTGACGATACGTGTGGTACAAATGGAACCTGGTCCAATACCGACTTTCACCGCATCGGCACCGGCTTTTGCCAACGCAGTGGCTGCATCAGCGGTCGCAATATTACCACCTATCACTTGTACATCAGGATAGGTTTGTTTAATCCACTGAACTTGTTTCAAAACATTTTTTGAATGCCCATGGGCCGTATCCACCACTAAGACATCAACACCGGCCTCCACTAATGCTTGTACCCGCTCTTGTGAGTCAAGCGCTGTGCCAACGGCAGCTCCGGCACGTAAACGGCCGGCATCGTCCTTACAAGAATGGGGTTTTTCTTTTGCTTTTTGAATATCTTTAACGGTAATTAAGCCTCGTAATTGAAAGTCATCGTTCACCACTAAGACTTTTTCAATGCGATGCTTATGGAGTAATGATAAAATTTCTTCTCTTGAAGCCCCTTCTTTGACGGTGACTAAACGTTGTTGCGGCGTCATTACATTGGAAACGGGTTGGTGTAATTCACTAACGAAGCGGATATCTCGGCCGGTAACAATACCAGTCAATTTACCGCCCATAACCACGGGTACACCCGAAATTTTATGTTCACGAGTCAAGTTTAATAATTCTTCCACGGTGGTATCTTCCCCCACAGAAATGGGATCTTTCACCACACCACTTTCATAACGCTTCACGCTAGCCACTTCACGCGCTTGCTCTTCGATGGATAAATTCTTATGGATAATGCCTAAGCCCCCCTCTTGCGCCAAGGCAATGGCAAGACGAGACTCCGTAACTGTGTCCATAGCCGCCGATAATAGTGGTGTGTTTAAAGAGATGGTTTTAGTCAATTGTGTTTTTAAATCAACGTCTTTGGGAGTAATTTCAGAATATCCAGGCAGGAGTAATACATCATCAAACGTGAGAGCTTCTTGAGCGATTCGCATGGGCCACCTCGTACTTAGGTTGTAGAAAGTAGCACGGCATTATAGATACATTTGCCGCAGAATACCAGGCTGACCGCCATTTTTGTCAGCGTTATATCGTTTGCTATTGCTCTTAAGGCCATTAATTTTATACTATGGTCTTAAAACAATGATCAGGAGAATAAACGTGCAACCTGCCGATGAAAACACTGAAATACTCAGTGTTAGCCAGCTTAATCATCAAGCTAAAGGCTTGTTAGAGAACGAGTTTCCATCCATTTGGGTGGAGGGTGAAATTTCTAATTTCGTCTGTCCTGCTTCTGGCCATTGGTATTTTTCTTTGAAAGATGAAAAAGCACAAGTGCGCTGCGCCATGTTTCGCGGCTTTAATCGTTTGCTGGGCTTTACACCTGAGGCAGGTACCCAAGTATTACTAAGAGCTAAAGTGAGCCTCTATGAGGGCCGGGGCGATTTTCAATTGATTGTGGACAACTTAGAAGAAGCGGGCTTTGGTGCCCTGCAGCGGGCCTTTGACGCGTTGAAGAAAAAATTGGCACAAGAAGGCTTATTTAATCCCGTTCATAAACAAGCAATACCGAGTCTACCCAAATGCATTGGTGTCATTACTTCATCCACAGGTGCCGCCATTCGCGATATTATCACCACCTTGCGTCGCCGTTTTACGAGCATTCCCATTATTGTTTATCCAAGCTTGGTGCAAGGTGGTCAAGCCGCTGCAAACTTATGCCAAGCCATTGCCACGGCCAATCAACGCCAGGAATGTGATGTGTTAATTCTAGCGCGCGGTGGTGGATCCTTAGAGGATTTATGGCCTTTTAATGAAGAATCTGTGGCCCGTGCTATTTACGCTAGCAAACTGCCTATTATTAGTGGTGTCGGTCATGAAATTGATGTCACCATTGCTGACTTTGTAGCAGATGTCCGCGCAGCCACCCCTACCGCTGCGGCAGAGCTCGCTTGCCCTAATCAACAAGACTGGCGTAGCAGCATGCAACAAATCACAGCACGCTTATGTCACTTGATGCAGCGTCAATTGCAGCACTTTATGCAACAATTGCAGTGGCTACAAAAACGTTTGCAGCATCCAGGACAACGGTTGCAAGCACTCATGCAACGCGTTGATATCATTGAACAGCGCTTATGGCGCGCCTCACAGCATTATTTATTAACACAACAACAACACTTGAGTCACTGGCAGCAACACTTGTTTCTCCATAACCCGTTGCAGCGCATCCAACAACAAACACAACACCTGCAATTATTAAGGCAACGATTAACCAGCTTGATTCAGCGACGTGTTCAATCTGAACAACACCAGCTGCAACAAGCCGCCACAGCGCTCGATGCCATCAGCCCCTTAGCGACATTAAGTCGCGGTTATGCTATCGTTACCAAACAGCAGGATGGTTCAATCTTGCGCGATGCAACATGCATTAACATCGGTGACACTATAACGGCAAAGTTACATCAAGGAGAAATTAGCTGCCATGTCGACGCAACCAAGCATTAACACCAATATTCTCAGTCAAGCCTTTCAAAAATTTGTGCAACTAGAAGGCGCTGCTGGTATTTTATTAATTTTTAGTCTTATGTTTGCACTGATCATTGCTAATTCTTCGCTATACCCTTTATACGATGCATTCATTAACTTGCATGGCATTGTTCAAATCGGCAACATTCGTATCGAAAAACCAGCATTACTGTGGATCAATGATGGCTGGATGGCCATCTTCTTCATGATACTCACCTTGGAAATCAAACGGGAAATGATCGATGGCGAATTAGCCAACTTTCGCATGGTGACATTACCTTTGTCAGCAGCCATTGGTGGTATTGCCATACCCGCATTAATCTACCTCTTAATTAACCTTGGTGGCGATCCCTTAACCCATAAAGGCTGGCCTATCCCTACCACGACGGACGTTGCTTTTGTCTTGGGCGTTGTGGCAATTTTTCGCAAGTATATCCCCAATAGCTTAAAAGTGTTTGTGGTGGCTTTGTCCATTGTCGATGATATTTTAGCGATTACTATCATTGCTATTTTTTATACGGCAGACTTATCAATAACCTCTTTAGCCCTGGGCGGCTTTGGGGTACTAGTGCTGATCATTCTCAACCGCTGCCGAGTCATGAGTTTAATTCCTTATGCCGTGACGGGCTTATTAATTTGGGTCTGTGTGCTCAAATCCGGGGTGCATGCCACGTTGGCGGGCGTATTAGTAGGCTTTTTTATCCCTTATAAAGATCCTCACTCTGATTATTCTCCCTTAAAATATTTAGAGCATTCTTTGCACCCATGGGTGGCTTATTTTATTTTGCCCGCCTTTGTGTTTGTTAACGGCGGGATTTCCTTCGAAGATTTTGCCTTTTCACAATTACTCATTGATGTGCCGCTAGGCATTTCAATGGGCTTATTTCTTGGCAAAAGCATCGGGGTATTTGGCTTTTCTTGGTTTGTGATTAAAACAGGCTTTTGTAAAATGCCAAGTAATAGCAATTGGCTACAATTGCTCGCCACGAGTACCCTCACTGGGATTGGTTTCACCATGAGTTTATTCCTCTCCTCACTCGCCTTTTTCGACACCCCCTATGAAGATTTGGCCAGAAAAGGTATTATCCTAGGATCATTGTTATCAGGCGTTGTTGCTATATTTTTATATTGGCTCGCCGATAAGCTAAAAAAGGAGGCTTTATAAATGTCATTAACTCCATCCAACATGTTACCCTTGGGCACGAGCGCACCTCACTTTAACTTGCAAGACACCGTGAGTGCTAAGATGCTGTCTCTTGAAGCACTTAAATCTGATAAAGCAACCGTTATCATGTTTATCTGTAATCATTGCCCCTATGTGCTGCACATTCTCCATAAACTGGTAGACGTTGCTAAGATTTATCAAGCAAAAGGCGTGAATTTCGTGGCAATCAGTGCCAATGATGTTGAACACTATCCGCAAGATTCGCCCGATAAAATGAAACATCATGCTAAAGAATTTGATTTTAATTTTCCTTATCTTTATGACGAAACTCAAGCCGTCGCTAAAGCATACCAAGCGGCGTGCACGCCGGATTTTTATCTCTTTGATGAAGCATTGGCCTGTGTTTACCGTGGTCGTTTTGACGCTGCCACACCAGGCACTGATGTTGCCGTCACGGGAGAAGACTTAACACATGCTATCGATAGCTTATTAGTGCATCATAGCGTCAACCCCGATCAGCACCCGAGCATGGGCTGCAATATAAAATGGAAACGTTAATCATCTAATATGCAATTTTTTATTAGTTTAAAAACATTAGGTGCCTTGCTGATTTTTTTTAGCTTTTCCATGGTGCCACCGCTTGGCATTGCTTGGTACTACAACGATGGTGCTTGGCAAGCCTTTATTGAAACCTTTTTAATGATTAATGCTGCTGGCTTGTTGCTGTGGCTCCCCTTGCGTCACTTGAAAAAAGACTTAAAACCGCGAGATTGTTTTTTACTGGTAGTGATGATTTGGGTGGGGTTAAGTATCTTCGGTGCCCTGCCCTTCATGTTAAGCCCCGTGCCACACTTAAGCTTTACCAATGCCGTGTTTGAATCAATGTCTGGCTTGACGACGACGGGTGCCAGTGTCATCCCAGGCATAGACTTTTTACCTCACGCTATTAAGTATTATCGACAACAATTGCAATTTTTTGGTGGTATGGGGATCGTGGTGTTAGCCGTGGCGATTTTACCGATGCTGCGTATTGGTGGAATGCAATTATATCAAGCAGAAACACCAGGGCCGGCGAAGGGTTCGCGCTTAAAACCTCGGATTGCGCAAACGGCCAAGGTATTGTGGTTTATTTATATCGGTTTAACGATTCTGTGTGCGCTTTCCTATTGGGCTTGTGGCATGAGTTTGTTTGATGCGATTGGTGAATCTTTTAGTACGATTTCCACCGGTGGCTTTTCCACACATAGTGCCAGCTTTTCTTATTATCAAAGTAGTTTGATTGAGGCTGTGGCATCGTTGTTTATGTTTTTAGGCGCCGTGAATTTTTCCTTGCATTTTATGACGTTAAAAAATAAATCCATACGTCATTATTGGCATGATAGTGAGTTTCGATCCTATGTGCTGTTTTTAACGGTAAGTATCGCGGCAATCACCATCGTGTTGCTGGGGTATCAAGTGTATGCACAACCACACATTGCGTTTATCAAAGCCTTGTTTAACACCCTGTCTATTAGCACCACCACGGGGTTTACCTCGGCACAATTTGAATATTGGCCTTCCTTCGTACCCATCTTGATGATGTTTACTGGCTTGCTGGGCGGCTGTGCTTCTTCCACCAGTGGGGGGATTAAATTTATTCGCGTCTTGATTACCTATAAGCAGGGGTTACGTGAATTGAAACGCTTGATTCACCCCAATGTGGTGAGTCCTCTACGTTTAGGGCAACATGCGATTTCTGATGAATTGGTGGATGCGGTGCGTGGCTTCATGGCCGTGTTTACTATTTTCTTTGTTTTATTGATTTTATTACTATCCGCTTTCGGGCTTGATTTTGAAAGTGCCTTTGGCGCGGCGATTGCATCATTTGCTAATGTTGGGGTGAGCATTGGGGATATTTTCGGAACCTTTGTGTTGGTGAGTGTGCCAGCGAAGTGGTTGTTGATTACGGCGATGCTGGCTGGGCGGTTAGAACTCTTTACATTGTTAGTCTTATTCAGTTTTTCATTTTGGCGGAAATAAATTTTTTAACGTTCTTTTTGCGGGCTGGGAAGTTTGCTTTTTTTAGATCGAGGGTCTTGTTTGTGTTGCGTAGCGTGAGGGTCATTCGTAAACACGCCGTTAACCCATCCCTGGGGGCTCTGAAGCGACGTCCTGTCGCTTAAGGTTTACGAATGACCCTCACGCTACGCAACACAAACAAGACGGGAAGATCCGCTATATGCAAACTTCCCAGCCCGTAAAAAAACGTTAAAAGTAATTTATTTCTATGTGTTTTGGAGGCTAGGGTAAAAGTATGGTAATTGGCTGAGCTCGTCGATTGGGTATCCGTTGTTTATCCGCTTCCTGACGACGTTGGGCTGGTGCTGAGGGTGAGTCCTGAGTCAGTCGTGTCTTGGCTTGGTGTTGGGGCTGTCGCTTTCACTTCGATGCTTGTATTGCGAACAGTGATTTCGACATCACTGCCTAGACTTTGTTTAATTCTGATGGCTAAGTCATTATTTAATTCACCTGGTTTCTTAAGAGCAGCGATGTTACTGCCTTGAATCACAATAGTTTTGCCTCCTGTATGCATTCGTTTAACAGCATCCATGGCATGAGTGAAATCGATGTTTTCTGTGAAGCTTACAAAAATGACGGCTTGGTTTAAACGGGCGTTATCGAAGAGTGCATTGGCTAGATTGCAACCTTTTTCCATATGTTCTGCGGCGAACTCAATACTGTTTTCAGTGACATCAGCAATTTTCGTTTTCTTTTTACCTTCGGGATTACTGCTAAAACGTGTTCTAGTTTTTTTAATGGAGTAGACTTTCATTCGCGTGACTTTATCGCCAGAGTCTTCTCTTAAGTAACGTGCAATTGTCTTATGGGTGCGGACATTTTCACGACAGGCTCGAAGGGCTTGAAAAACAGGCGTTTCACGAAAGCCTGGATAATTGCCACGCATGCGATCGAAAAAATTTGCACTAGCTTTTGTGGTTTTTCTTGTGTCCCAAAAAGCCGTTAATAAGCCTCTTCGGGTAGCAGGTGGTTGGCGTCTGCTTTGAGCTTGGGGAGAATTGCCTAATTCATCTTCACTGCTAGAACTGTAGGATGAAGATGAGTTAGACGAGTAACCTCCAGCACCAGGTGCTTGCTGAGGAGTTAGTGTAATGATTCCTTGTGCTGTTGGCACTGACAAACTTAACTCATTGGTTAATTCATCTGTACTTCCTGCTTTTTTTTCAGCACTAGCGATATTAGAAGAGCCACCGCTGCTACTAAGAGAATCCGCGGTACCAGATAAACTTGCTTCTTCCTCATGTTCAGAGCTGCTAGCCGCTGGCTCTTCTTGAGTATCATCATCTGGTTCAGATTCACTCATTTTTTTATCTAAGTCTTCATCGGTGATTGCTGGTGTTTTTGATTGCGCCTCAACTGATGCACTAGCTTCTGTGGTACTTGCTAGTAGGCTAAAGTTCATTTCATTGTGTATTGGTAAATAAGTTAGGTAATCGAGATCTTGTTTTTGCAGCCTGGCCGATAATATTTGATTAACCTTGGTCACGTTGTTATTGTATGTATCGACAAATGCCTTTGGTTTACCCGTTAGATAATCCCCACTAAAGTATGCACTGATCTT
The DNA here is from genome assembly GCA_021773295.1 of Gammaproteobacteria bacterium. GTDB lineage: Bacteria > Pseudomonadota > Gammaproteobacteria > UBA1113 > UBA1113 > JAJFKI01. The sequence continues at coordinate 17,236 of JAJFKI010000052.1, forward strand.
ATCATTGGTATTTAAATCAGATAATAATACACCGTATTTTTCGTTATAGAGTTTCATCGCGCCATAAGCGCAGGCAAGATCCCAAGCATCCGCACAGTGCAACTGGGGAACAATCGTGTTTTTTAACATTTTTTCTACTTCGGATTCATCAAGTATATCACCGGGCATATTCATCATGTTGTTATAAGTCAATTGAAACCAATGCAAAATACGGTGATGGAGCATCTCATCCGTTACCGTTTGTTCGGGTGGACTTTTCTCTAAGAGTGGAGATGCAAATGAAGAACCTCTCGATAGGCGAGCCTCTTTCGAAGTGACAAGCATCATGTCAGACTCATTTTTTTGTAACATTGACAGGTCATAGCATGATGGAGCACGGTACAGTAAACTTCTCGATATGGCCTCGGCTGCTTTTGTTAATGCTTGAAAGGCGTTACGGAGATCTTCATTATTTTTAAATCTCTCCTCCGCATTATATATATTTCCTTTAATACCCGTTAAAAATTTATTTAGATCACCCTCACCCTTAAATAGCTCTTGTAAATGCTCGTTGATGTTTTCTATCTCACCTGGAATAAAGGCATTATTCGTTGCTGCTAGCAGCAAACTAAGGTTAAATAAAAGCATCTTTTGTTCATAGCTAACATTAGCAGGCCTATACAAAGCTCTCTTATACCAGTCTTCTATGGATAACTGTCTAGACTCATCTTCTTCAACTTTTTCTTCTTTATTGTAAAACCCCGTTCTTAGCGCTAGTGGTAATTGTCCTAGTTTTTGTCGTGGACTTTTTTGTGGCGGAGGAGGTGTTGCGCGTGAGCTGCTGCTAGAGGATGCTGCGGCTGTAGCAGGAGGCTCGCTGGTTGCAGTCTTTACCCTTTTCCATAAGAATCTAGCTCGCTCCCAGGCTCTTGTTCTAGTTTGGTTGGGTATTTGCATAAGACTTCGGGTAAATCTGCTCTGAATCTGAGAAGCGGTATGATCTTCAAGTTGTTCCGGGTTTATTGATTGCAAGTTCTGTACATAGTCACGTGCCAAATCAGCCTTTGTGACTGAGCTTTCTTCCCCTGTCATCAATGATTGATCATACGCTAGGAAGTACCGTTGCACTGCAATCACTATGTTTAAGTATCCGTTACCGCACTGTTTAAGGTTTTTTGTATTGTAAGGTGTTTCTTGGAAGTGTTGTATAAATTTATCAGTAATAACATCTAAAAAGATAAGGTATTGCGCTAATGACGTTAGAGACGTCAATGTTTTTATTAACTCATTGGCTGTCAGCAGCACGTTATCTTGACTCTCATGCCCTTCACTTTGTGAACCACCGCTCATCTCATATCTTTGCAGCACTTTATTTAAGGCTACACGCCAACGCTCTTTATTCTCTGCGTGAGGATCTTCTACTGAATTCGTCTTATCACCCATTTATCACTCTCTCAACCATCAATAACGTGTTGTTTATTATATGCGATCAAAATTAATGGTTTATTAAGCATAGCTTACTGATTCCCTGTTATCCATGACATTCCTTAACTCAAGCTTAACTCATTGCGCGCTATCCACCGGTACCTGCTGTAACGCCTTGATGCAAGGGTTCGCTGCAGGGTGATTGCCGATGCTGGTGGCGAGTTCCGCGCCAATAAGGCCAACCACACCGGCACCGCTAGCAATGCCGATGATGGCTGCGAAAATGTTCTTGGTGGGCAATTTAGCGCTGACGCTAGGGTTTTCTAAGGAACCGGTGACTTGTACGGGAACGGCAAGGGACACGAGTTTTGGGCCTTTCGCTTTGGGTTCTAATTTTAAATCCACTTGTGTGGTGGCTAAGTTAATGGTGCCATGTCCAAAGACGGTGGCGCCTGGTGCGTCAAACACTAAAGCGGGCAATGTAGCGACACCGTTGCTGATATTAAAATGGCTGATGGCGCAATTAATCGGTAAGCTATCATTGGCTTGACCTTTCGCCAGGAGTTTTGCCATATCACTGCTGCCTTTGCCCGAATAACTCGTATTGAGGATGGCTAAGTTTGCTTGACCATTGGCGGTTTGTAATAATTCTTTGGTGGTATCCCCTCTTACATTAAATTGTGTGTTCAATCGAATGCTGCCACCTTTGAAGTAATCATTGATATTAAAGTCTTTGAAAAACTGGCCAGCGTCTTTTGCTTTTAAATTTAATTTTCCTGAATAACCCGGTGTTTTACGATGCATACCGATAAGTAAAGTACCGCTGAGTTCGCTTTTATTGACAACCATTTTTAAGGGGGAGAGTTTGTATTGATGATTTTTCGTAGTGACCGTGGTGTCGAGGGTGAATTTCGATTTCGGTGGTAACTTAAACCCTAGCCAGTGCCTGAATAATGTTGGATCGGTGCCACTTAAGCTGATATTTAACTGCAGTGGTTTTTCTAAGGAGCCACTGGCGATGACTTGGGTATTACCAATCTTGCCTTTTAAATTCATGATGTCTTTGTGACTCGTGGCTCGGTCGATTTGAATCGAGGCTTGTATAGGCAACGTTTGGTACTTTCCTTCCAAGTTTATTTTGATTAAATTTTTATTGCTGGTGGGATCGATGTCCAATTTTTTAAATTGCCATTGGGATTTTTTGTTAGTGGCTACGTCTTGATAATCAATGGTGACATTGCGTAATTCAATGTTTGGCAAATTCTTTAATGCTTTATCGGCATCACTTTTTTTAGGCTGTGGCACCCAGTTCTTTTGATTCTTTTTATTCGCTTGCAATAAAATCTGTGCATCTTCGATTAACACTTTTTCTGTCGTGATATCTCGTTCCATTAGGGAATGTAATTTTAATTTTAATGAGACTTTTTTTGCGCGCAGCATTTGCTTTTGTTTCGACCATGGGGCATTGGAGAGGGTGACGTCTTCAAAGGTGACGGTTGGTGACCAACCGAGATCGATATCGAAATCACCTTTGATCTTTAAGTCACGACCTGTATATTCTTTAACGATTTCTTTGAAGCGATCTTTATACATGTCTTCGTCTAGGTAGCGATAGCTTAGGTAAATGGCACCAGCGGCTAGAGCTAGGATGAAGAGGGTTAGGAGGATTATTAAGAATTTCTTCATTTGTTTTTTTGCCTTTTGTTTTTTTGTTAATTATATACTAGATTTTTGCTTTGGGTGTGATGCCTTGTTTTCCCCGGTGGGCTGTGCGTAAACACGCCGTGAATACGTCCCTGTAGGCTTGGAAGTGGCATCCCTGCCACTTACAGTTTACGCACAGCCCACCGGGGAAAACAAGGCGTCGAGCTTTTTGCGTGGTTTTTACAAAACAAAGGGAGGGTTGGGTGTGTTGGGGAGGGTAAGGGGTTGATATTTGGGATCTAAAAGCCCCCATCCTAGCCTTCCCCCGCAAGGGGGGAAGGAACTGGAGATTCCGCATTTTCATCTGTGATGGGTATAGTTATTTCTTGTTACTTGGTCCTGAATGAGACTCGGTGGACTCATCATCAGAATCTTCTGATTCAGAAACGAAGTAGCTGTCTTTATTAGGATCGAAATCAGGGGCAGTCCAAACATCATCAGGGTCGCCTTGTTCAAAATCAAGATCATGATGAGTAAATTCTAAGTCAATCATTAGATTGCGTTGTTCGTCAAAGTATAAACACTTTTTAGAGACGTCACCTATTTGCAATAACTCTGCTTTCAGTTGGGCCCATGCTTCAGGGACTTTCATGCCTTCAGTGCTTGCAACAACGTTCATGGTTTTTGCTGTAATACGAGTAGGGATCCCGTCCTTTCTTAAACGTTTGATTGTAGTCATTATCTCTTCCAAGCTCACATTGCCTCTTGCATGGATGTAAATGGGTTCTTTTGTTTTATCTTTCATGAGTGTGCTAACAATTTTTGCGCCGCCATTTATTTGTTTTGTCCTTATGCTGTTATCGCTGCTCAACGGTACTTCTACGCCTTCGCTATAGACTTTGGCGATAACGGTTTCTTTTTTCTTACCACTTGTTGGATCTTTTGGAGCACGCGAACTAACGGTTGTGACTTGTTTACGTGATCCTTTAACTCTTTTAGGGCTGCCGATGATAACCTTGTGGTCATCGGCAAGCTTAAGCTTGGTTTTTAAATTATCGACTAATTGCTTACATAGTTTTCCTTCCTCCTCCATCCTATCAAGGACGTCTTTTGATTTTAATTGTCTGTCAAAAAAATCAGGTTTTGGTGGGTTTTTTAAAAACTCCAGTCTTTCTCTGAAGTTTTTTATCGGCTTTGACTTGAATGACTTTGTAGGCACTGTGGCGCTTAGGCTTGTCAGAGGAGTAAGGCTGCTGTCAGAAGATAACCACGTTGAGGGGTGTTGAAGCCTGTCCCACCAAGTTGGAGATCTTGGTGCCGGTTGGTGTGTGTCCTTTAAATCAAGGTATGCGGTGGGGGATAAATCATCCCAATTCTCTTCATCAGTAGCCTCAGAAAACCAACTGACTCGACCAAAAGGGTTGCTCTGCGTTATCCGTGTGCTCAAGTTACTTAACAGAATACTGGCACTGCTAGTGGTCGATCTGCGTTGTCTTGCGCCTTCATCACGTTTGGCAACCGCTGCGTTTGTTTTCTTGGCAGCTGCCTCAAAACCTATTTCTACACTAGCTGCCGTTGGCTGCTCTGTTTGTGGCTTTCTCTTGATTGAGCCTGCAAGCATTTTATAACTCCCTCCTTTATTCGAATTGGAGGCCTCTTTATCCTGTTGCATTTCTGCGAAGTCGCTTATGGCTTTTGGTTCAATAAAGTAATCATCGTCCTCTTCAGGGTTGCCATATTTTTTACTATCTAAAGCTGGATCTGTGGGTTCTAGGCGGTAAAAAATGATGGAGCGCTCTTGGAATACTGCTGCGATCATTGCATCTTTTTTCTTTTCTTCTAGTGTGTTCCCATCATATTGAGAAAGGAAGATCTCAAGAAGCATGTCTAAATTCTTAATGAGCTTTTTATTGATATCATTGCGAAGTACTTTAGCTTCATCCACTATACGTTTTATATAAGATTGTTCTGTTTCCCCTAGTGTCGGTGGAATTACATGTACCAATACGCGGCACAATGCCTCTAACTGCTTGTCGCGTTTCTTTTTAGTCTTGTGATCAGCTTCAAATCTACCATCTCCCATCTCAATAACCTCGCATAATCTCATATAACAGTAAAAAATATGCACTAAGTATAACGTTTTTTGATTAAGAAATGATTAAGGACTATAATCCCTAGCTTTCTATACGCCTTAATATAAGGTTAATTTTCGTGTGGTATTCTACGTTACATATTTGAGATAGTACTTGTTTTATTAGATAATCAATTGAATTTACGGCATTTTTTTGGGAGATTGGCTTAATGGCTACTGAAAAACATACAAGTTCTGGCAGCAAAAAGTCTGAGAAGCTGCGTGCCGCTAATGATGCATTGCGAAGGGCTAAGCACTATTTTGAAGTGTCTCCTGCAACGCTGACCGACACTGATATTAAAAACAATCTCACAATACTACAGGCTTTGTTTAATCCTATGAATGCACACCGGTACACGGGGCTCTTTGTCGACTTGTTAAATGAAGCCGTCTTGGTTCCCATTTGTGGTGATAGCAGTGGTAAAACGACACCTTACAAGTATCGTTTTAAAACGCAATATTCTTTGCTATTGCAGGGTTTAACAGCGTACAACATTAAATTACCACTGGCATTAATTAAGGCTAACTCTGTACCCACAGACAATATGGCCGAATTAGTCACATTATTCCGCGCCATACTCAGACACGCGTATTACCAAGCAGAACATGATGATTACAAAACGAAACCCCATGATAAGAAGACGGCCGACTTGGCAAATCTCGAGTATCAATCCCATGTCAATAGAGTCGAGGCACACATCATTGATATACTAAAGCGCGCTAGTCCTAGTGCTGATAAACATGCAGCATCATGGTGCCGGTTTGAAAATCCTGGTGCGGGTGATTGTCTCTACCATGCTGTTTTTGAAAGCCTCATTCACGATTGTTTAACGGGTAAAATTAATCGTAAGAGTCCTACTTGGCAAGCGATGGTCACACAGTTACTGCCATTATTAAAAAATAGTATTAGGTATGATGAAAGAGATCTTGCGCATGAAAAGGCACCGATTGTTATTATTCGTAAATTATTAGCACGCTTTACCAACCCACCACGTCTCTGGAATACGCCACTGAAAGACTTAATCCATCACTGTGATTGGATGGCGCTACTAAGAAAATGTTCACCAGCATTGCGCCAAATGGTGACGAATGCCTGGGAGAATAATGCCAATGAAGCAGCACATGATGCAGCAAAAGCGCTCTGTTGGGGTAGTTTTCGCAATTATGTGCTCTCACAACAATACTGGTCTTTAGCACTTAGTGATTCTATCGATGAAAAACGAAAACAAACGATTGCACAACAATACACGCTTGCTGTCGAAGATTTCACCGGCAGCGCATTACATGATGACGCCAGCAACAAAGCGCTCAACAATATTTTAACACCTGAATTATTAGCCATTACTAACGCTGTCAAATTACCAGTCAATGTATTAACTCCCAGTGTGCCCACCAAGGATATGGATGAGGAAGCTCGCCAAACACTCGAAGCGGGATGGAGTGAAGCACTTAATACTGCCTGTGACGGTGCAATTGAGGCGAACTTTAATAAATGGTGGCAAAGGCGCGGAGCTTTATGGTATCAAACCTATCACAGCAAGCAGGGCACCTACGCTGGCCGCCCGCAACAAATGCTCCTTGCAAATGTGCTGCATTTAGACATTAGAACGTGGAATAGTCACACTCGCACCCTAGATAGCGCCACTGGTGCCATCAAAGGTCCAACTACAAATAATAATTTAGTCGTTCTTGAAAAAGCACCTGGCCATTTTTGGACTCGCTGTGGTGGGCCAGATAACTCAAGCACTGTAACAGCAGTTATGGCAAATATGCTTGATAGCCAAAGACATGGTGTGCGTGGCCCTACACCCGCGAGACCGGCTAAACCACGCGCTACATTGCGACCTCGTAATAAGTCAACACGGACACCCAACAGTTTGCTAAAAACATTTCAGGATGCTTATGTGCCGGCTAAAAAGACAATAGATAGCAATAAAATCCCCGTCAAAAAACGAAATGCGCTCAGTCATTATCAATATAGTTTTACAGAAAATAGCGCCAAAAAAGTCGAACGCGTCAATGTCTTTAAGAATAGCACTCACGTATGCTCCATTGTCGGCGAGCAAATTGTTACGCCGTTATCGCACAACTTTCAAGACAATAAAACGCGTTTACAAGAAACAGCAGCATTTGCTGTTGCATTAGAACCAATGCAACGTTTTGAAATTGGATTTGAAGGCGCGATGACTAAGGATGCTGTCCTTAATTTAGTAACAGCCGCTGCTGCTTTGACCAAGCGTGGGGCTGATGGCGCTGTGAATATGGATGGGTTTACCTTTAATGCCGACTTATTACAACGCATTGCAACGTTTCAGCGCTGTGATGTTAATCAGTTTAAACAAAGCCTAGAAAGACAGATAAGAACTGCCTTCCAACGTCATGAAAAACTGTCAAACAACCCCTCAAACAGGCAAAAAAGCCCTAGTAAAAATAGAAATGCCACGACATTTGAAGGTTCATCAAAATCAGGCACTGATAAGGTACAGCAGACAAAACACCCCTTCAACTGCCAGTAAGAATCACCAATGATGCTGCATTGACACTTTAGCTAAATACCAAGCTAATGGGTAACTGCTGGTGGTATTGATTTGTTTGATACTCAATTGCTTGCCTAGAATAATCCCGTTTTTATATTTTTGGATTTGTTTTAAGTCCTTCGGGCGTAACTGTTGCGTCCATTTTACCTCGATAGGCCAAAATTTATTATTCTCAATATAAGCAATATCCACCTCACCTTCTGCCTTAATATAGTAAGTCGGGTACCAGCGTCGATAGTGACTGGTAACGCAGGCTTCTACTAAATTTGACACCATGACTGGATCAGCTAACGTTGACATAATATGTGTTTCAAATGGATTGGCTACCGGATATAACCAAGCATATATCGCATGGTAAATGAAAGGATCGGTAAATAATAATTTCCGCGCTTTTTTTGCTGCACCCACTAACTTATCTTCAATTAAAGCTTGTTGAACATAAATCGCATCCATTGTTTTAACAGTGTTGTCTTACCGATTTGTCGCCCACCGGCAATGGTGTAAATTCCTGGAATATTTTTTGGCAATTTTTCAATGAGTGGTGGCTGGTAAATAAAGGTTTGCCGATGTAGTAAGCGCAATTGCGGATCTCTATCACCGAATTGCTCGGGGAATTCAAGGTGGCAGTTATGTAGCATAAACTGTGGATCTTGCATTTCTGAAGCATAGGCGTTTAGCTTAGTTTCGTCAATGCCATTATCTAAATTTCGTCATTGGCGTTATCTAAATTTGGATAATGGCATTGATGAAATCCGGGGTTTCTTGTTTTTTTACTTTAAACTCAAATGGTTAGCTAGATTGACCAGGACTGTTAAAAGATCTGGGTCCTAGGCCATCATTAGAAGTACTGGAGCTAGCAACGGGTGACGGTGACTCTGCGGCTGTGCCTCCCATACCAGGATTGCTTGGATCGTTAGGGGCATTTCTTCTTCTATCTCTTTGTGACTCGGGGTTTCCTCGATGGTTTGAAGGATTGTTTGAGTTATTACTGGGTGAAGAATCGTTGTTTGTGCTAGCAGGCGATGTTGGTAAAGTTGCATTGATTTGGGCAACCGTTTTATTTTCTGCTGTGGCAAGTTGTTGAATGAGTGTAGGGTTATAGGTAAACCGTCTACCCGCTCTTTGTAAATGATTCGCTGCTGTGATGACATCGGCTAATTTCACCGTTGCATCACCATTGATGCGGATGACACCTGGGATAACTCGTTTGGCAATTTCACAGCTATAAGCAATACGCGAAGCTCTGGCCGTTGCATCACTAGGTAGTGAACCCGATTCCACATAATTACCTTTAATCGTGGCCACCTGCTTTTGTGTGCCTGCGGCTGTTCTTGCAAAGACTTGCACTTCTTTTAAGGTACGAGACGTTGCTGTCTCAGGGACGGGTTTGAAGATTACCGTGTTACCATTTCTAAAATTAGCTTTGTAGCGTATGGCAAGAGCTGCTTTAAAATCATCATTAGAAACTGTAGTCCCACTCGCAGTCGCAGCGGTGAAAGCTGTTTGGAAAGGCGTTAATAAGTTTGGTGTTGTGGGGTTGGTGTTAATAGGTGTAGGTGTTGGTGTTGGATCGTTTGCTGGTGTTGGTGAACCGATAGGTGAAAAGGTAACACCAGCCTTTGTCTTTGCTGCTGCTGCTGTTGATGTTGTTTTTAGAACATAAATGATTTCATTCAGGAAATTTTCGAATTTCCTATAATTTTCATCCTCCCGATACAGAGTGACTAAAACATAAAAAAAAGGCATTATGCCATGTTCACTTTTTCTTGGGTATCGAAAGTGTGCTTCTAATTCTTTATCTAAAACCGCCATTTTACTTTGCACAGCTGCATTAAGTTTATCGTCTTTTAACTGCTCATAAACGAGTTGAATTGCTTTTAACAAATAAGCCCGATTTTGTTTTTCGGCTGGTGTTGCTCTCTCAGCGTTAGCAGCTTCTATCACTTGCTTTATCTGTTGAGTGAATGTTGGATCATTGCCTGTGACAATTAACAATTTATACCAGTTTTGCACAGCTGTTCGTGCTCGCTTTATTAGGGCTAACTTCTTATGCTGAGCCTCTTCTGCGTTTTTGGTTGCATTCAGTGCGCTGAAGTCATGTGATGTTAACTGTTGATAAAACGTTTTAAAATCATTATTAGACATTAGGTCAGCTCTGTGAGTACTCTTCTCGCTAACAAGCGTTTTCAATAACCCCAGTCTCTTTGATGACTGCTTAGGGTTTGCATTATCTAATGCAAACAGCACGGATGCTGCTTCCTTGATCTCGTCGATTGAGAGTTCGTCTTTCAATTGTAGGCATTGCTTTGCCAAATCGTAATCATCTTTATTGAACTGAGGGTTCATGAATCGTTGGTGCCAATTATGTACGGAATTGATCTGCGCTTGTGTTACAGTCATCTTCGTTAGTAATGGCTCAGTGTTATCCTCATCTGGTATATCAAGACTTTCAGCATCACTACTTGACTCGTCCGCAGAACTATCATGCTTATTTTCTTGTGGGGTTGCTGTTGTTTTGGATGTCTGCTCTTGTAACGCTTCTTCTTCAATCAGCTCCGGCGTCACGGCCTTTCCGCTCTCTGTGGGAACTAAATCAATCACCTCTTGAGTATTATTTTCAAAAGCCATTTGCAACTCCTTGGATATAAGAATTAAAAAATATACACTATATTAACGATTTCAGCTTAACGCTTTATTAATGCTAAGAGAACCATCACACCTTTGGGCCATTTTGAAATACAATGGGGATTTCCTCTTTTTACCGGTTAAGAATTGTACTTGATATGGGAAAGAATGCAAGTTGTGTGTGATTATGAATGTATTAGTTCTCTTAATTTATACGAGTGCAGCTACTCACATTGGGCTCCCTAGCACCGCTAGGGAGTAGTGGTAAGCGCTTATTTTAATCCTGGGTCCTCGGCTCAAGGCCGAGGATGACGGTGGTGCGGGGGCATGTATTTTAAGCGCTCAAAGGGAACAAAAATCAAATCGCCTAAATCTCGCATTTTGAAGTGTGACGGGTATATCACCTCTTCTTATTTTTCTTCACTTTTTTCATCATGCGTTGGCGGTGTTTTTGTTGTTTTGGAGTGAGTTTATTTTTTTTGTCTTTGTAAGGGTTGTCGCCAGTTTTTAATTGTAGGCGCACTGGAGTGCCTTTTAGGTTTAAGGCTTTGCGATAGGTGTTCATGAGGTAACGTTGGTATGCCTTGGGGAGTTTGTTGGTTTGGTTGCCGTGGATGACGATGACTGGGGGTTTGGAGCCTCCCGGGTGGGCTAAGCGCAATTTGATGCGACGGCCTTGGATTAAAGGGGGTTGGTGGGCTTTTATGGCTTGTTGTAGTATGTCCGTTAATTGTGAAGTGGACATATCAATAGTAGCAGCTGCATAGGCTTCGTTGATGGAGTCATACATATTACCAACGCCAGAGCCGTGTAAGGCGGAAATGAAATGCATGCGTACAAAATCTAAGAAATGTAATTTACGGCGTAACTCGCTGCGGATATGTTCTTTTTGATCATCATCTAAGCCATCCCATTTGTTGATGCCAATCACTAAGGATTTCCCGGCATCTAAAATGAAATCTAATAACCGTAATTCTTGATCCACCACATCATCGGTAGCATCCATCAATAACACAACGACATCAGCGGCTTCGATAGCTTGTAGGGTTTTTATGATAGAAAACTTTTCCACAGTGTCTTTAACTTTGCTGCGGCGTCTCACACCTGCTGTGTCAATTAACGTGTATGGCTGGCCCATATGTTCATAAGGGATAAAAATACTGGAACGTGTTGTGCCGGGCAAATCAAATACCACAACGCGATCTTCACCTAAGAGGCGATTCACTAAGGTGGACTTGCCGACATTAGGGCGCCCTACTACGGCAATTTTAATGCCTGGGTTTTCTGGTAAGACATCGCTTTTTTCTTCAGGGATATCTTCTAGCAAATATTCTAATAAACTATTCACCCCGCGCCTGTGAGCCGCAGCAATGGCAGTGGGTTCGCCAAGCCCGAGTTGATAAAAATCACTGACGGCGATGTTTGGATCGGAACCATCGGTTTTATTAACGACGATATCAACGGGTTTATTACTTTGACGTAAGTAATTTGCAATCTTTTCATCGCCCGCCGTTAAGCCTTGTTGGCCATCCACTAAAAACACGATGCGAGTGGCTTCCTCAATAGCAAGTTGTGCTTGCGATGCCATTAAATAATCGACGTCATGTTCTTCTTCGCCCAAACCGCCGGTGTCAATGACAATAAAACGTTGCTCTTCATGCTGGCCTTGACCATATTGCCTGTCGCGAGTAACGCCTGGCATGTCATGGACAATGGCATCACGAGTGCGGGTAAAGCAATTGAATAAGGTTGATTTACCGACATTAGGTCGGCCTACAATGGCGATGACGGGGATCATGACTGCAATGTCTCGGCAATCACCCGTCCATTTCTGTCTTGTAAGTAAACCGTGTCACCGTCTACTAAGGGCGCTGCCACGAAGCCTTTTTTCGATAAGGTTTGCCGTGCAACAAAGTGACCGTCTTTGCTATCTAGCCAATGCACCAAGCCTTTGGTATCGGCAACAACAACATAATCACCCACAACGGCAGGCCGCGTTAATTGACGGCGTTTTAAAACCGTTTGTTTCCAAACGACTTGACCGTTGCTTCGGTTAAACGCCCACACCGTGCCATCAGTATCACTCACAAACACTGTACTAGATGACACACCAGCACCCGCATAGGATGACAATTTATGGAACCACAATAGTTTTGCGCTATGCAAATCGATCGCAGAAATATTACCTTGATAACTGGCTATATAGGCCGCACCACCATCCACCACAGGGGCGGCATCAATATCCACCATGCGGCCTAATTCTGTAATACCATTAGGCTCAACGACGGTTGATTGCCAAATGAGTTTGCCATTTTTTAAATGAATAATGGCGATTTTGCCATCGGCAAAAGAACCCAAAACCACGCCTTGGAAGATCACTGGTGCACTACTGCCTTGCAATAATAAACGCGGTGCGCCTTCTGCATATTTCCATTGGAGCTTACCGTTCTTACTCTTCAATGCGTACAAGGCCCCATTGATATTTTTGGCGATAACCGTACCATCGCCAAAGGCAGGTTTGGTGGTTAATTCATTGGGGACACTCGCTTGCCACAGGATTTGGCCATGGTGCGCATCCAGTGCCAGTACTTTTGACATGGTTGCAGCAACAAAGACTTTACCATCGCCAACGGCTGGCCCAGCCACCAATGGCACGCCAACATTCTTTTGCCACTTAGTTTCACCACGATTAATATTGATAGCAGCAACATGACCTTTGTGATCACTCACATATAGGTTATCGCCCGCGATGACCGGTTGAAAGCGCAAAAAGCCTTTGCCATTATCGCCAACAGCGTGATTTGTCCAAAGTGCGCTTATTTTAATTTCTGGTTTAACCGGTGTTAATACCGGCAAGGGCGTTTTCTTATTACTCCATAAATCAGAAATATCAAAGGCGGATAAGGATAGGATTAACAAGAATGCTAAGCCTAATCGAGCGAGTAATTTCATGCAATGCCTCCACGTTCAAGCGTGCTGCTTAAACTATTGAATTTCATTAATACGGTGGCCCGCATCGGTGATTGCGCTGGAATGGCATCTAACGCTGTTTTATACGCTTGCTTTGCTTGTTGTTGTTTGCCTTGAGTCAATAGAATATCCCCCTTTACTTCTGCGATTAAAGCTGTGAAAGCTTTGTCATCAACGGTTTTTAATAATTGTAAGGCGTTGTCCGTTTGCTTTTGTGCTGCCATGACGCGCGCCAAGCGAATTCTCGCCACTTGACGATAGGCATCCACCTTGCCATGGTCTAACACCCATTGTAAGTGCTGCTTGGCTTTATCGTACTTCCCGGCATCCACTGCTTGCTTCGCTAAAATCAAGCTGGCGATAGTAGCATAGGTGGACTTTGGTGAATCTTGCACTAAACGTGTGGCTTCTTTTTCGGCTTGTTTTTGATTCTTCGCCGCTAGGTTTTCTAAAATACTTTGGTACGCTATCGAGGCTTGGCTGTGTTTTACATATTGGTGTTTTTGCCAAAACTGCCAACCATACATAATACCTAAGCCTAAGACCACGCCAAGGATTACGGAGGTACCATATTTTTTCCACCAGCGTTTTAGCGCTTCGACTTTTTCATCATCATCATAACTACTCATTGATTTACTCCGTCAGCGAAATCAGTACTTGTTGTAATTGGTCGGCTTCCACCACTAATTGCTGCTTGTCTTCTCGTAAGAATTTAATGGAAACCGTGTCATTGGCTATCTCATCTTCTCCGATGATCATCGCCGCTTTTGCGCCGCTTTTATCGGCGCGTTTAAATTTACTGCGAAAGCTACCGCCCCCACAATGCAGGTTAACGCCCAGCTTTGGAAAATGGGTGCGAATATCTTCGGCGATGAGTATGCCCTTTTTCATCGCTGCCTCGCCATCGGTGATGAGATAAATGCTGGCACGATGCATTGGCACGGTATGGGGGCAATGTTGCTCTAGCAATGCCACTAAACGCTCTAAGCCAAGCGCAAAGCCTAAGGCGGGTGTTGCTTGTCCGCCGAGTTGTTCCACTAACACATCAAAACGCCCACCCGCGCAGACGGTACCTTGCGCGCCTAAGTCTGTGGTGACCCACTCAAATACGGTTTTACTGTAATAGTCTAAACCGCGCACCAGGCATGGGTTGATGTCGTAGTTGATCTTAGCGGCATCGAGTAATTCTCGCAAACCTTCAAAATGCAAACGAGAGTCTACCTCTAAGCAGTCCAGTAAGCTGGGGGCATCAGCAATGATCTTAGCCATGGCTGGATTTTTGCTATCGAGTATACGCAAAGGATTCATGTTTAAACGGCGTTTGCTATCTTCATCTAACGCCTCATGATGTTGTTGTAAATACGCGATTAATTGTTCACGATGCGCTTGGCGCTCAGCTTTATCGCCAAGGGAGTTAATTTGTAAACTGAGATGATCCTGTAAGCCTAATTGATGCCACAAACGCGCCGTGAATAAAATCATTTCTGCATCGATATCCGGGCCTTCGAACCCAAAGGCTTCTAGGCCGAATTGATGAAATTGACGATAGCGACCTTTTTGTGGTCTTTCATGGCGAAACATCGGCCCCATGTACCAAAACTTTTGCGTTTGATTATAAAGGATGCCATGTTGAATGCCGGCGCGCACACAACCCGCCGTCCCTTCCGGACGCAGGCTTAAACTGTCTTTGTTACGATCCTCGAAGGTATACATTTCCTTTTCGACGATATCGGTAACGTCCCCAATGCTACGACAAAATAATTCCGTCGGTTCAACAATTGGCAGGCGAATTTCATTGTAGCCATAGCAACAGGCTAAGTGCCTAAGCGCACCTTCTACATGCTGCCAATAATGAGCATTCTCGGGCAGTAAATCATTCATCCCCCGCACGGCTTGTAATCGTTTACTCACGCCTTAACCCCTTTCGTTATTGCGCTTTTTTCTTAGAAACAGCGCCACCGGTTGGCAATATTTTTTGTAAATGCTCATGGGCTGTTTGCTTTTGCGCGTTGGTTAAGGGTAAAGAAGAATGTTGAGGACCATTAGGTTGCACTAACTCTGTGGTTTCACCATTAGGTGAGACTAACGCCTCTGTGTCAGAAGAATGATTATGCCACCAAGCCAATAAAGCAATCACTAATAATAAGACAAAACCGTAGCTGGCAATCTTGACGATTTTTTCATTGAGGTATGCCGGTTTAATATGAATTTTTTCAGGAACTGACTTTTCCTTTTGTTCTTCGAAACCAAGAGCATTGAAACCTGCAATAATCTCATCGGCTGGTAAATCGAGAAAACGCGCATAGGAGCGCAAATACCCACGCACAAACATAATACCAGGCAATTTATGATAATCATCTTGTTCAATGCTTTCGATGATGCTTTTGGATAAACGCAAGTGATCGGCAACATCGATGATTTCTAAATGACGCGCTTCTCGTTCTTTTTTGAGTAAGGCACCAGGCCCATCGATATCCGATGGCGTTGCCGTGTCAGCGGCGCCATCGTATTTCATGTCTGGGTAATTGATATCTTCTGCTGTGTCTGTCATTAGCTTACCTTTTTAGTGTGTTGTGCGGTTTTAGCCGCGGTTTTAGTTGCCGTTTTATGAGGCGATTGTTTCACTGTTTTCGCTGCTTTTTTGGCAAAACGCTTATCCCCTAATTGCCGTGCGATGCCCATTCCTAGCATGGAAGACCGCTGGGTAGGCTTTGCTACCCTATTGTATTGGGTCCAATATTGCATCGCTTGGCGAAATTGGTGCCTATCATAGCGTATTTGTGCCATTTCCAGCAATGAATTTGCGCGTTTTGGGTTAATTTTTATCGCTTCTTGGAAATAGAGTGCGGCTAATTGGGGATCTTTCTTTGCTTTTGCACAGGCGCCTGCATTTTCATAGGCCGCGTCAGCGCGTGTATAGCCACGGTTAGTCGCAGCGATTAAGAATTGATCGATAGCGGCACGGTAGTGTTTATTCTCACACAGGTAAACCCCGTAATTATTATGATAACTCGGGTTCATTGGCTTAATGTTGATAGCTTGCTGGAAATAGTGCTGCGCAGCTTTGTGATTACCGGTTTTATCATAAAAATAGCCTGCTGTTTCAAGGACTCTGGACGAACGTGCATCTTGTTTTAGCGCTAAATTGAGCTTTTCTTTCGCTTTCACCGTATCACCACGACGCAAATATTGCATGCTCAATTGGCGATTAATTTCCGCCGCTTTTGGATTTGGGGTCGCTTTCGCAACCGTTGGCGCCACTGGCGTTGGGGTCGCTGTATAGTTTTGACATGCGCTTAATAATAATACTGTGCTAAAGATAATCAGCGTGGCAATTCCGTGGTAATGTTTCATGCTAGTCTCCGTATGGTTGCCGTTGGAACACGCGGCTCATTGTAATATAAAAAGACTCTGCTGTCTGGTGTTTTGAAAACCGTACAAAATCGCAATTGAATTGCGAATTTGTACGGAAAATGGTTTATGTTTAAGAGAAATATTAAGAAATGTTTAAAAAATCAAGCCCTTGAGTATCCTAAAATATATGATGTAATCAGCTCGAAACTTGCTGAATAGGGATTCCAACTTTTTTGCGCCATCGCTCTGAGCGGCGCGTTCTGTCTTTGACTTGCCCGGCTAATTGGCCACAGGCTGCGTCGATGTCATCGCCGCGGGTTTTGCGGGTGGTGGTGATGACGCCGCTTTTGCTGACGATTTTAGCGAAACGTTCGATAGTGTCTTCGGTCGAGGATTCATAAGGTGCGTGGGGGAATGGGTTAAAGGGGATTAAGTTTACTTTTGAGGGGATGCCTTGTAATAAGGTAATTAATTGTCTGGCGTGCCTAGGTTGATCGTTGATGTCTTTTAACATGACGTATTCAAAAATGATTTTGCGTTTTGGTTCGTCTTTAAAATAAGTCCGGCACACATCCATTAGAACCTTCAAAGGATACTTTTTATTGAGTGGAACCAACTCATTACGCAATTCATCATTGGACGCATGCAGTGAAACGGCTAAGGCAACGTTACTGCTATCACGTAATTTTTCCATCATGGGTACGACGCCTGAGGTGCTGAGCGTCACACGACGTTTTGCTAAACCATAAGCAAAATCATCGAGCATTAAATTCATTGCGGGTAGAACACAGTCTAAATTCAGTAAGGGTTCGCCCATACCCATCATCACGATGTTTGTGACTTTTCTATCATGACGACCTTCTTGTGCTGATAACGCTCTGGCGGCTATCCATAATTGACCGATGATTTCTGCCGTGGTTAAATCACGGCTGAAACCTTGCTTACCCGTGGAGCAAAAAGAACAATCGAGTGCGCAACCTACTTGGGAGGACACACATAAAGTACCGCGGCCAGACTCTGGGATATAAACGGTTTCCACAGCGTTGCCATCGGCTAAGCGTAAAAGCCATTTAATGGTGCCATCGCTTGATGGTTTCTCTAAGGCTATTTCCGGTAGGCGTATTTCGGCTTGTTGTTGTAGTTGTTCTCTGAACGCTTTGGAAAGATTGGTCATGAGATTAAAATCAGAGATGCCATATTCATGAATCCATTGAATTAATTGATCGGCACGATAGGGTTTTTCGCCTATCTGTGTGAGGTACTCTCGCATTTGTTCGCGATCAAAATTGAGTAAATTGATTTTCTGTTGTTCCATCGTCATCACCTAGACTACACCTCTTATTCCCTCAGCCTCTCGGACTGAGGAATAAGGTAAGAGGGAGAATTTATCGAGAAATAATTTCTTCTGGTTTGAAGAAAAATTCAATTTCTTGACGCGCAGTTTCTTCAGCGTCTGAGCCATGCACCGCATTTTCATCGATGCTGTTGGCAAAGTCGGCGCGAATCGTACCAGCTGCTGCTTCTTGAGGATTGGTCGCACCCATGATGTCACGGTTTTGTTTAATGGCATTTTCGCCTTCAAGCACTTGCACAATCACTGGACCTGAAATCATGAAACTCACTAAGTCATTAAAAAATGGACGCTCTTTGTGAACCGCATAAAATGCTTCAGCTTGCGCTTTGCTCAAATGCATCATTCTCGCCGCAATGATTTTTAAACCAGCATCTTCAAAGCGTTGATAAATCTTACCAATGACGTTCTTATGCACGGCATCAGGTTTAACAATGGATAATGTTTGTTGTACAGACATAGTGATTCCTTCTTAATCAAATTAAATAGCCGCCTGATTATACAGGATTGGGCAGAAAAAGCACGTCATTATTCTCGTTATGGACAATAAAAAAATATAGACTGTTTGTTTATTGAACTACGGCAATACTGCTAGGGTTCTCTTATTATGTGGCAATGTTTGAGACGCTTTGGTTACTTTGATGTTCGATCGATTACCTGTACCTTAGCAGGCAAGAGTCCTAGCAGCTGGCTGTTGTGGTTGTATTGCGCCTTTGTTCAGCTGAACTATTATCGCTTGGATCGTTAGGGGCGTTTCTGCTTCCATCTCTTTCTTGCCCTTGGCTTCCAGGATGATTGGAGTGATTACTTCGGCCATTACTTGATGAAAAATAGCTGTTTGTGCTAGCAGGAGACGACGGTGGTAAGTCTGCTTTGATTTGGGCTTGGGTTTTACCTTCTGCTGTAGCAAGTTGTTGAATCAGTGTCGGGTGATAGGTAAAGCGTCTACCTGCTGTAAGTAAATTATTAGCTGCAGCGATGATATCTGCCTTCTTTACCATTGCATCGCCATTGATGTGAATAACGCCCGGGATAACTCTTGCGGCAATGTTGCAGCTGTGTTTAATATGCAACGTTCTTGCCGTTGTATCGCTAGGTAATGAACCTGACTCCACGTAATCATCTTTAATCGTAGCCACCTGAGTTTTGCTGCCCCTGGTCGTTTTTGCAAAGACTTGCACTTCTTTTAAAGTATGAGGCATTGTGGTATTAACAATGGGTTTGTAGATTACGCTGCTGTTATTCTGAAAGTTAGCTTGATAGCTTCGCTCAAGTGCTGATTTGAATGCCTTATTAGAAATGCTAGCCCCACCTACAGACAGACGAGTGAAAACACGTTGGAAAGGCGTTAATAAGTTGCGTGCTACAGGTGCTGCACCGCCATTAGAGGGTGAAGCATTGTTTGCTTGCGTGTTTGAACCGATAGGGCTTAATGTTACGCCGCTGACAGGTGATAATAAATCTATTTTATGTTTTTGCCCGGATACTGTGTAAGTGCCCTCAAGCACAAGTTTGTTGAATGATAATGAGGTATCCCGATAAGCAAATTCTTCTGAATTAATCACGTTATTAATTGCGGTGCGTAACTGAGGATTATCATTGTCGGGATCTCTTGATAATCCCTTGATTTTGCAAAGGGTAATGTGCGGTCGAATGTTGGTGCCTGCTCGATAATGCTTGTTTAGTTCAAAATGTTCATTACTAAGATTTGCTTGGTATGTCGCAACTGCTCTATTAAACGCATCAACCGACTCTAATTCAAAAATAATATATCCATTCTCCGTTAGCCTGAAGGTGCCTTCACTGGATAAGTTAAAACCATTCATCATAGAGGAGCCCGATAGAGCTTGGGTAAGATTATTTAGATGCCCTCTTAATGCCGTTTCGGTATATTTATTCTGACCTGTTGATGATAGGCCAATGGTAACATGTAAGGGTGATAAGCCATCTTCACCAGGGAGTATGATATTGCCTTCATCAACGACTGAGTGCTTAACCAATCTTGCTTTAAGATCGTTACCTATCTGGTTGAGAAAAGCGGTAGCAGGCCCATCTGGTAGGGCCTTTAAAGATACTCTGTAATGTCTGTGCTCTTGCGTGTCTGTTGCCATTGCTTTCCTCATCATTCAGTCTTTACCCACCGTACTTCAACATGCGGTGGGTATGGAACAATTCATTGCAGGATAACATAATAACATTAAGACATTATGAAGAGCTCTCTACACTCATCGTACTTCAAAATGCGAGATTTAGGCGGGATACTGGTTAACCGCAAGTTCTTGTGGCCTTATTATCGAATCAGCGCATCTGCAGGAATGTGTAAATTCATTGCTAATTTACGCACCATATTAATAGAAAGCTGTCTTTTTCGATATGGTGTTAAGTATAAAACGATCCCGGTTTGGGATCAATATGTTTTTGAAATATTTTTTAATATTAAAATACGCTTATACTGTTCTGATTTAAAACGAAAAATCTAGGTTAGAATATTAATGTAATTATTTAATACATTCTAGATGTAAGCTATGACCTTGAGGTCCTAGGGATTTTCAGCCAGGTAATTAAGCCAGAACAAGTGCGATTAAATGGCACCGTAAGCGATATGGTTTCAAATGAGAACGGTCTCAGCGAAAAGGGGTTCTGCTCATAGCAGATGACGAACTTGAGGCGACTGTCGATGCGCTATTTTCATCATCCTCTTGGATAGGTGGACAACAAGCCTTCTCGCTACCAACCGCATCAAAATAGTGGAATACCATACTCCGGACATTTTTATGATTAGATGAGGAAAAAGCTATATCGCATGTTTCAGCTAAAATCTGAATCATCGTCTCTGTCGGCAAGTGTCCAAGTTCATAAGTTTCTGCCTCTTGCTCAGCGCCCCTAAAGGCTTGTGACAGCATGGTGGCATTTTTTCTTAATTCTTGGTGCACCCTGACTACTCGAGTATTATGGAACGCTATAGCGCTCAGCTTTTCTTTAATACTGTGCCACGACTTTCCATTTGGAAACGCGGAGTCAAGATATGCATACCCTTTAGAAGCATCAAGATTGTAATTTATTATTAAATGTATATTGGGCATGTTGACTTTCAAGAGAATAAGGCGCTGTGGTGTTACGATTGTGTTAATAAGACAATCAAGCAGTTGATGAATCACTGTAAGATGCTTATCATCAAGTTGCTTAATACTTGTAGGAACCATAGTAGGCTTCTCCGCACTAATATCACCATATTGATATTCGTCAAAGTATTGCATCCTTGCATTGTAGCCTGCTTCAGTTTCAACTATTAGTCCATCGGCCAATATACATATATGCAGCAAATTATGTTGCTCTGTTATAAAACTTTCAAGCCGTTTGATGACGCTAGGCGAAAAAGCTATACAGCCCATGATAAGCTTATGATAATTAAGATGGTACTTATGTGGGTTTCGCAAGGCGGGGCGCACAGCTGCATCAGATGTTCTTAATGTTAAATCTGGGTTATCTGGATCTATGAAGAAACAATAGCTATTCTTGATGCGCATTTCAATGGCTGACTTTGTCATAATTACCTCATTTATTAATTTTGTTCCAATTTAAATTTACTTCACTCGTAAAATTTTTTCCTATTTACTTGGAGAGTTTGTTAGAGATGTGCCGGGCTTTGTACTACCACATGATGCAGATTGTATAAATGAGTCAAGCTCTGTTTTGACTTCAGAGATTTCCTTGATGCCATTTTCTCTCAAGTACGATATTACATTGATAGCGGCCGTAATTTGTTCCCTGCTTAGGATTTTATCTTCTTCCTGCTCTTCTTGAATACGACACGCGAAATAATCTAGCACACTAGCACACTTAGAAGGATCATCCATGAGTTTAGCACAGTTTAAATCAAAGCCTAATTCCATGAATTTTATTATTGATATTTGTAATTTATCAAACGGCAATGATATACAAGCATACATGGTAGCAGACCAACCACTTTGTCCCGTCCTTTAATGTATACCATAATTGCTTAAATCGTTTTGAAGCATACTCTATGATCCTACCAGAAATGTCATAGCCAAAACGCTTGATATCAAAAGAAATTTCAAACTCGGCACACTCTGGCATACATATAATTGCATCTAATTTGTTTATAAACCCTGCAAAATTACGCAAGTAATTTACTGGCAAATAAACAACATAACCACAAGGATGACCATTGTGCCAATCATCCTTAACATATTTGTATTGCTGGAAAGGGTTTAACACAGCCAATGGATAGCTTTCTTCTATGGTTTTAGCAATCAGTTCTGAGTAGTTATAACCCCCAGAAGTTTCTAACAACTCAACTCGGGCCATCATATGTGACTTTATTGTTTCGCATTTTTTAACATGTTTGTGTGCAACAAGCGTTTGTAAGTTTGAAGCAGGTATTAATGCAGTAATATTAATATCGTGCGCTCCACAGGAAGTCTCATCGAAATGCTTTGCTGTTGCCAGTACATTATATAGTGGTGTAATTTTACTTAGCAATTTCTCCCACTTTATAGTTGATGAGACAACGATATTCACTTGCTTATATTCATAAATATCATACTGATAATATTTCTCCTCTGGGTGAGTATTAGCTTCTTTCCAGAATGCTACAGAGCTAGTGTCTGATGGTGTATTACTTGATGATTCTTCGTATGATGATGCAGCCATGATAACTCCTCATAAATGAAATGTTTAATATCTGTTAATTACTCGAACTAGATGCAGCAATTGCCTGTGTTGACCCGTCTTGATAGGGCTTAAAATACTCCCGCATCTGTTTAAGATACTCTTTAATCCCATCGATAGTATTTCGCGTTTGCGTTGAGGAAAAAAACAGATATGTTGAGTCTATTATTTCAGCATATGTTTTCTTACTAGATGCTTCATTAATATTTCTGGAACGGACAAACCGAGACTCCTCCAATTGATTAAGTGTTTTTAGAAAATCATCAGAACGTGACTCATTTGGCATCCCTTTGGTATGTAGTATGATTTGCTCTAACATCTCTATCTTTGAAACCACGTTCTCTGTTTGCTTCTTGCATCTAAGCTCATTGATCCTTTTCTCAAGAGCCTCAATGATTTCTAATTTAAGAACATTAGCAAATGCCTGTATTAAATTTTTAAGCACCTTTAAATTCTCCACTGTTTTGGGAATAAAGATACACTGAAATGGTTTCCCAGAATGTTCATGGCTCGTGCTATCAAGTTTTTTGATTAGCACACCTGCAATGCTCTCAAACCTACTCTGAAGACGAGCAAATAATGGTGAGCCCATTGGGAAACGCAACGCTACAGCTTTTTGATTAAAGCTATTCGCAGCGATACGAACCATGAGTTTATCATCCATTAGATTTCGTTTTAAATTCTCTTCATATTCAAAAAGGTTTTTCTTGTCAAGGAACTCCTCTTGATAGCACTGATCAAGGCACATTATCATTCTGAATTCATTCCAGATCTCTAATTTAGCTTGATCTCGTGTATCATGAACAATGTCACCTGTTGAAAAGTCAAGAATGTCAACATCTAGTTGATGAATGAAGCCTTCTTCATCTCTATAAAAACCACCATCAGGATAGTCAGGCACTTGGACATTATCAGAAACCTCATCTCGTTTATTAAAACAATAAGGCACTAAACCAGTCGTAATATTACGTGGCTTATCATCAAGTGGTGCAATTCTAGAATTTGTATCCCCAATAATGACACTAACCTTACTACTGTCCTCAGTTAACTTCTTATGGCAAAGAGCTTCTAGCTGATCTGGGAATGGATCAAACCGCCCCCAGATATTATGGATAGATAAAGTATTAGTATGCTTGTCATTCATTTTGATGCTTACACTCGTCACTTGATTTCTCCCGTCACACGCATAATTCATTATTGTATGCTTTTCCCTATTGACCAGCGTTATCATGCCAACACTTTTTATATATGAATATCCTGTTTCATCCTTATCTTCATTTTCACTAAACAATGCTTCAATCACTTCCCACTCGTCATCGAGCATTTCCTTTAACTGAGGAATAATTATTTCCGGAGGGTTAACTTCCTGCAAACATATGATGCTGACATTATGCTTCTTAACCGCTTTTGCAATTCCCTTAGCTATTCTTAAATACCTCTGTTGTTGCTGGGAATCATTTTCCCATTGACTGACTTGATGTAGTCCAGAAAGTCCGCATGGGCCTAACATATTTAATGAAAAAATCTGAATAGATGCGTGATCACTAAATGGCACGGATGTCAAAATAGGTAAATGATCTGAATACGCAAGTTCTGGGTTTTGCGCTACTTCAGCATAGGTTGGAAATAAAGGATGCCTTCGTGGGTGGCTATCTGAGTTACGTTGTTCATCATTTTCTGCTGTCATATTGATACCTCATTAATTAAATTATTTATTTGAAACACTGATCTTGTAATGAAGATGAGCATGCCTTATTGCTTGTTACATGATGTAACATTTGGGATTAGATTCAGGGTTTGTACTTATCTCTATCTCAGCCTGCTTAAGACAATCAGCTACAGCGCTGCTAGGGTTTCGTTGAGCATAATCTCTAATCTGCTCTATGTTCTTATAGCTTATTATTAGTTTCTTTTGACCAGAACTGCCAAAAAGCTTAAATGTTTTACTTTGAATATAACGATCGTATTTTTTATAAAATAGCCTTTCGGTTTTCTGACTACCTGTTTCTTGAGGTAGCTCGCTGTGGACTGCAGAATTCTCATTTAAATACTGCTCTAGTAACTCATAAGCAAATGTTTTCAATACTGATGAAGCGGATTCAACATCATCAGCACTTACTGCAGCAAAAAAAACTCCGTTTTCTTTAGCAAATAGCTTCACGTCATTGACATCAATTTTGTGTTCATCTTTCAAGTCAGTTTTTGTAGCTAGTAGCATATATTTAGCATTAGTTTCTGTGCGCCTTGCAAGCTTTTCTTTAGCATAGTCAAAGCTTTTCTTATTGGTAAGATCAACAGTAATAATGCAGCCATCAGCGTCTCTGTCTGTAGCCTTCGTTTCTCTATGATCACTCTCAATAAGTATAACTGTACCACCATGTAGATTAATCACTCTACAAGTTCCGTGTAACTTGCGCTCAAACCGAGTACAATCAAGTCCGTCTAACGCCGCAGCGGTAAAGCAGGTTTTACCTGAATCTTTATCTCCTGTAATAAGTACATGTAAATCAATTCCTCGAAATTTTTTTTCGGCTGCCATAATATTTATACCTCATATGATATGTGTAGCTTTGGTTAGCAGAGTATGTTTAACAAATGCTTCATGTTTGTTTAACAAAATGTCTAATCGTCTTAGTCAGTGTTATGTATCTACACTTATCTGCATAACATCGATAACTAATATTTGAATAATTTAATCATAGGCACATAATAGGCGCAATGGGAATGTTTCCCATGCTGTAAATGCCGGCATTGACGTTAATTCAAAAAATTGGAGCGCTGTGTGAAGCGCTCCCTAAACTAACCAAGCCCCCTCTATATTTCTTATTTTTCTATTTAGCATAACGCCAAAGATAAATGATCACATCGAGCCAACAAAGATGCAGTTCCGACAGGGCGGTTCGCGAACCGCCCCTACATGTTTTGTCATGCTTCAATCTTTGGAAAATGTTCTAATTATTTCAAACTGCCACTTTAAAACATTAGACACATTAATTTCATGCTTTTTGCAATATTGTATAAATTCTTTTTCACCCAGTAAGTAAGCAGCTAAGACATGTTCAAACTTATCAGCGTGACTTATATTTTTGTTATCACTCATAATTACTCAAACCATTATTGTTAGGACCTTAGTGTTAAACACGTTAAGGCTAACCAATGCAAACAATTAGTGCGATGGGAAACATTCCCATCTGGCTGAAACAAATTAGAAGTAAAATGCTATTTAAATTTAGTTTGCAAGCGTCAGTCTGAGAGAGAGGGGCTTCTTTATTTGTTTTTCCATCAACTAATTCGATACATCTTATATACTCGACAAAGAAAACTTAATTGGTGGTAATGCTTGGTTATTATTATCTTTGCTGATATGTTCTTGCAGTGCGTTTAGTATCAATTTGGATTCTAGTAGTGCGCTTGCGAGTTCTTTAATATGCGCATACTTAATATGTTGGTGATGGTAGAGCCATGAAAAATATATTTCTGCATTAGCCTCTGGCATATAATCATCCTTACAATCCATAATGCGCATTGCTTTTTGTTGATCTAAAAGATCTACCAACCAAAATATTGCTAGTCCGACGCCTTCTACAGCACCGGTTAGCGTTAGAAAAAACCTATCTCTCGCTGGTAAATTCAAGGAAGTGGGATCATCAGGTAGTGCGATTTCTTTTAAGGATAACTTTGCCTCCATATTGCCATCAGCACGCAAGCTCTCACCTGTTAATTCGACGACAGTTTCAATATGCTGTCTTTCAACACAGACTTTAGCAGGAAAAAATTGAAGCTGATGTGGAACGGTTCTAAAGCTGGGGCGCTCAATGATCTTATAATGTGCGCTAATGGTCGTGCTTGGTAATAACATCTTTAATGCCAACGGCATGCTCATTAAATGATTTGCAAACCCCAATCCTCTAAAACTGTTTTTAGCCGATTCAGATGTTTCAAGTTGGCTGCGAACAGCTGCTAATTTTGGCAAAAAGGCTAAACTTGTGACACCATTGGGATCTTCATATGGTTTTATAGTAAACGTAAAAAATGAAGCAACAATTGGTCGCTTGCATTGTTCTTTATGTACTATTAGTTGAACCAGTGCTGCTCTATTGTTCGGATTTGTTGGAAAGTGTTCTTCGAAATACGCATTACGCTCAACCAAACTGTTATGGTGGCGTTTATCAAATAACTCATCAAATATTTCTCGAGATTGCTTTCTATAATAGGGTTTAAATAAAAGATAAGCAGCTGGCATAATATATGAATAAAAATCACCATGCTTATCTGAGTACATGTGAGTAATAATGATATTATCTTGAGGATTAATGCTCGTAATACGCGGCCTTGGTGGAATGCTTTCAAGAAATCTTTTTATACGGATATTTATTTTAAAAACCGCTTGCCTTATCTCTTCTTTATAATATTTACTCGCTTTTTTTGGAAAACCGATATATTGACCTCTACAATGACTTAGCAGCATTCTAAGCATGTCCAAACTAACTAGGCTCAAAGAGATTAATAAAATTGTTAATTCAAGTGGTGTGATAAAGTCACTCGTGTATACTCTCTCAAACTCATAACACTGACTGACTATATCTGCCCAGTAGTTGAGGACAGCGTTTACTTGTGATACCTTGTTTCTTTCAATAAAGTGCTTTGCTACAAAAATGGCTTCACTTCTTGAGACGGTTTTATGGCGTAGCAACTGATGCAGTATATCAGCATTCCCAGCATGAGCTAAAAGACTATAACGACCATCGATCCCTTTGACATCTTTCGGTTTAATGTCATTCTCTAACAATAAAGTAACCATATCCGTCATGCCATAATAACTCGCTAAAAAAAGCGGCGTAAACCCATAAGCGTCCTTTTCATTTAGTTTTTCTTGGCAACTTGTTAAGTATTCTTGACCTAATGCCATTGCTTGCTCTGCTTGTCTATTAACAATCAATTGATGTAATCTGGGCCTAGGAGAAATACTTTTGGCATAATGAGTAATTAATGCTTGTCTAGTAGTATCTAAACGTGATTTCTTTCTTTTTTTAGCAATTTCTCGTTCCCATTGTATTTCTTTTGCGACGTCTAAAGGATATGAATCGCGTGGGAATGACATCCAGTGTGATCTTGTGCGCACGCTATCAGCAGCTATTGCTTGTTGTCGATCCTCATATACCTCATCTAACCAACATGTTAAAGCCGCCGAATTTGCCTCAACTTTAAATACATAAGATAAAAGCAAATCTAACGCAATATAGTCCTCCATCATCAATGCTATTTTAATAACATGTCGACCATCCTGCGCACATTGATGAATCAATTCAGGTTTATCATTAAGTAACATGTTGGCTAATTCATATTTTTTAGTAAGAATACACGCGATAAGTTCAGGTGTTTCAACTGGAAGCGTAGCGTCATATTTTTCATCATAAAACAAACTACCATATACATCATAGTCCGCAATAGTGCGAGAAGTAAGTTTATTTAGAAAAGGTTCATAACCAGGAACACCACTTCTAATTTTTCGGAATAACGTATATATATCTTGTTTAGCTCGTGATCTTAATTCATTACCTTTATGAAAATTATAAAATTCTTGGAATATTCTTTTAAATGGCTCATCAGCAGGTTGAATATTTGTTATAGCTTGTAATAAATCCATGCTTTTCGCGTACTCGGTAGCGTTCATGTTTATTATTAGCATGGAACGGGCATAATCAATGGAGTGATTAGCAAAGGGTCTCTTAGGTGATGCAATGACTTGCGTTAAACATCCTTCATTCTCTAACAAAGATTTGACTTCTTCTAGGCAGCCATGGTTTGGCACAATCAAGCTATATAGTTGACCTGTTATAGTTATATGAAGAATAATTTCAGCAATACCTCCCCACGATGATAGCGGCCTACAACGATATGTCTCTGCATGCAGATTATCACGTGCGATGGGGATATATGGCTTTAAAAAATTGACATAACCCAGTCCCCCAGATTCACATGCAATGCGCCACTCGTTTCGCAAGGGTATTTTTTCTATCGTCTCTTCACTCACCTTAGAATCCACTTCATTTATGCTAATCATTAGCAAACATTATAATTAATCAACATTAAGATAAAGTTAAAATTAATTGTTTGACCACCTCGCTCACCAAACTTTGCATCAATCTAACGAGACAGCAACATACCCATCGCACCTCTATTGTATATTTTTTGCCTTTATACGCGAGTTATGGTAGAATTTTGCCTTATATCAAATGCGACAACACTACTACATAAGCTTACCGAATGATGACAACAGTTGATAAAATTCTAAAATATCACCCATCTTTAATCCATGCAGATACGTTGCAACAAGTAATCGCGCCATTAAAACGATTGGGGATTAGTTACTTTAGCCATGCGCGAGTTTATGCTAGTGGCATGGTAGGTGGTCATGGAAGTCATCCCGAATTCTTAAGGTTTTATTATGAGAATGGCTATCACCATAATGATTTACACCTAGCAGAACCTGACAAAGGCCAAAGTTACATATTATGGGATATCGTCGAGCATTACGGAAAAACCGCTGAACTCTATAAAATCGGTGCTGATTTTGGTGTATATCACACATTCACAATCATTCAATCAGAGCAAGAGCAAAAAAACTATTATCACTTCGCTGTTAAGCCGGGCAATTCGCATATAAACCAATTTTATTTACAACATATACATTTATTGGAAAAATTCATTCTGTACTATAATAATTGCCTTGACACAGACACCGATTTAAAAAAAGCCTTTAATTATACCTTTGAGCCCGATATAAGCTTAGGTGGCTATCAAAGCAAAATTATGGCAACGAATTATTTATCACAAGCAGATAAGATGGCTTACCTCGATAAACTCCACAATAAGAGCAAACTTGCTATATTATCTAAACGAGAATTAGAATGTCTATCCCATGTGGCTCATGGTCTTCCCCCAAAAAATATTGCCATAATGTTAGGCATTGGACAAAAAACAGTATATCGTTTTTTAGAAAATGCTAAGCAAAAACTTCATTGTTATTCAAAGGCTGAGTTGGTTCAGAAGTATTGGGAAAATCCCTAGGATCCCATCTTATTCTAAATCAGGATCAACGGTGAAGCTTTCGCCGCAGCCGCAGCTGCCGGCTTCTTGGGGGTTTTTGACAAGCCAGCCTTTTTGTAGGCCGGTTTCGATGTAGTCGAAGATGGAGCCTTTGATAAATGGCATGCTTTTTTGGGCGACGAAGACGGTGAATTCGCCTTGCGGAAGTTGGTAGTCGTCAGGATTACCTGCCGCGACGATGTCGTAGACATATTGCAAGCCATTACACCCCGCCGTTTTGACAGAGATGCGTAAATGCTTAGCCTCGTCCTGTTTGGCAAGATAACGTTGGATATGGGCAATCGCTGCCGGCGTTAGACTGATGCTAGCGCTATCTTGTTGACGTTTATAGGTTTGTACTGAGTTTGTCATTGCATACCTCGTAGTTCATAACCACTTGCTTGATCGCATCCTCCGCGAGTAAGGCACAATAATGCTTGTGCGGGGGCAATTGCAAGTCCTTAATAATCTCATTGCTCGTCATTTGCTGCGCCTTTGTGAGGGGCTTTTGCTCCAACCAAGTTGCGACGTACTCTGCCGTAGCTATGGTGGCGGGGCAACCATACACTTTATAGCGCGCTTGGGCAATCTGATGATTTTGCACCCTTATTGATAAGTGTAGCAAACGACCCTCATGTTTTGAGCCCAAATGCGCCTCTGCGCTAGCATTTGATAGGCTACCGGCATGATGAGTGCCGTTGAAATGTTGTAATAAGCTGTTGCTGTACATCGCTCTTTTCTTCGTTAAATAATTGGGCAATTATAGCGGAAATAGCTAGAAACTTTCAACTTATCATCTTGAATACATTTTCTAATTGCCAAAAGGGTAAAACATTTACATCTTTTATGGTGAATGCGTCACTCCCAGCGTAGACAAGATAACGTTTTGTGTTTCTATCCTTTGCGAGCTTTTGGTAATACCCAAGCCCCTTTAGAAATTGAGTGTTAAACGTTGCTGATGCTTTAATTTCAATTGAAATTAACCCCTGTCCTTGCTCTAAAATGAGATCCACTTCATTGCCCATATGATCTCGAAAAAAATAAAGGTTTTTAGGCAAGATGTTATTGTATTGATTTTTAAGAAACTCGGTAACAATAAAATTTTCAAAGAGTGCGCCCTTCAGCGGGTGATTTTGCCATTGCTCCTCCTTAGTAATCCCAAGCAGGAAGCTCGCAAAACCAACATCATAAAAATAAAGTTTATTAGACTTCGTTAACCGCTTTCTAAAATTTTGAAAATGCGGTTGCAAAGGATATAAGATATAGCTTGCTTCTAACAGTGATAACCAAGATTTAACAGTTTTTTGATCGATCCCACAATCGTTACCCAGCTGAGAGTAATTTACCAACCGCCCTATTTGTGAAGCACATAATTTAAGAAACCGCTCAAATGTTGCTAAATCTTTTATATTGATGAGGCTCCTTATATCCCGCTCTACGTAAGTTGTCAAATAAAATGAAAGTGCCTCTGTTGGATTCAAGTCTTTATCATAAATGCGCGGGTAAAAACCTTGATACAAAATTTTAGATAATTTAGGATTATCTTCTGATGAATATAACTCCCCATAGGCTAAAGGAAGTAAACGGCACACAGCTGTTCTTCCTGCTAAGGACTGATTGATATTATTTACGACTTCAAATTGTTGTGAGCCTGTTAAAATAAACTGTCCTGCTTGATTACTCGTATCGATGATACCTTGCAGGTAAGAAGGCAAATCTGGCGCTCTTTGAATTTCATCTAAAATCACACCACCATGGTATTGCTGTAAAAACCCCTTAGGATCTTCAATGGCAAATTGACGGACTGATAAATCCTCCAAATTCACATAATGATGCCCTTTAAATAGCTTTTGGCACAGTGTTGTTTTGCCTGATTGCCGAGGGCCCGTTAAGGTAATGGCAGGATATTGGGTACTCAAGCGCAATAAATGTTGTTCGATATGCCTATGTAACACGCCACCCCCATTTCTTACAAACTAGGAGTATAGGTCCTAATTTGTAAGAAAACAAGGGGCCAAGGTTCATTTATTGGCCCCTACCCAATGAGGGCTTTGATAGACTTGGTAAAGGCTAATTGGCTTTAAGTGCCTGAGGCGCAAGTTGCAAATGCAATGGTCCTGGCGTTTCTACCTCTGGTCTTGCTGGGTTCTTACCAAATAAGGTATGGTTCATGGTTTCCTTAACATCACCGCCTTTGGTTAGTTGCAAGAAGTTTTCCAAGTTACCGCTATATATATTTACTACATTAGATAGCATGTCTGACGAGTACCCTTGTGGCGGGTTTTCAAGCGTTGCTTTCATGGTCTGCATTAAGGCAACAAACGTATCTCTATAAGTACTCAAGGAGTGTGTTCTCGTGCCACTATCACCCATATCAAGCGCGTTGGCTTTTTGTTCTAGGATATTACCCGTGACTTGATAAAAGATCCGAGTCAAAACTTGGGCGCTGTCTGCAGCTGTAAAATCAACACCATCTAATTGTGCAATTAAAGTATTGGCAATGTTCTCTTTAATTTCGGCGCTATCCCAAGCACGAGCTGCCCGTTCCGCCTGCTTAATACCACTGCTTCTGTGAGTAAAAAATTTATGCCATCTAGATTGGTGTTGGCTGTGAACAATATACTTATCGAAGATATCTCTTTTACCACTATCAACGAAGTTATCCACGTTTTGCCATAAATCAACTAAGCGTTGTACGTTTGCATGATAAGCGGCGTAGGATTCATCAGTCATAGCGCCTAATGCTTCAGGCTGCATAGACGCTGATAGCGCATCCCTAAGCGTTGGTGATAAATCCGCGATAATGCCTGTGAGTTCGTGTGCTCTAGGGTAACCGCGCACTAAGGTTTCTACTTCCATTTTAAAGTTAGCGTAATCCGTAGTTGACCAAGTTCCGACATGTGTGTCAGTCCACTTACCTTGGATCTTTTTACCCATTCTTGCTTTATAGCCATCGCGCTCATTCTTATGCCATGGCGCGATGAGGGCACAGATTTCTTGGTAGCGGTTATCTCTTAAGATCAGCATGGACAACTGTTCCAAACTTGTTTTTGCACTCGTTAATTCATGCTCAAGCGCTTGCATGTGTTTTGCAGAGGCTTGTTCTGCGCGTTTAAGATTCTCAACTTGTTCGGCCAATGTTGTAACATCTACATCGCTAGTAACAGCATCTAGCTGCGCTTTCAGTGAATCAATAGTGCGACGTTCGGATGCCAACTCATCAGTTAATTTCACGATTTTATTTGATAAATGACTTAATGTTTCTTGCAGCGCTTTGTCAGCTACGTGCGCATCCTTTTGTTGTAGTGCTTTACGTAATTCATCAGTTAACCCAGTTAATTGCGTGGTTTGTAATTTTACCGTATATTCCAGCGTAGCTGCCTTACTACGCAAGCGTTCGACTTCTGAAACTTTAGCTTTTCCATTACGACGTTGAAGATTACTTTTAGGTGCAGCTCTCATGCTTGATGATGATGAGGAAGCAACGGCTTTTGGTGACGTCGTCTGCGCTCTTAAGGTTTTCGAAACAGCCTTCTTGGAAGCGGCTGTTGCTTTCACGGCTTGTTGCTCTGCACTAACAGCGTTTGCGTTTGCCTGTCTAGCTGTCAATATGCCAGCAGCCGCTAAAATACTCTTAGTCATATCACTTAAATGTGTTTCGAGCTCAGGATCTTTTGGCAAGCCCAATACTACCGACATCAAGTTATTAGATGCTTCTGTTTCAGACAGTTCTTTTTTCAAAAGTCTTGCAAAAACAACCGGATCAACACTGGCACGCAATGATGTCACCAGCGACTTAATGCCTGTTGTACCCTCGTGGCCCTCAAATGCTTTTCTAACTTGCCCTAGCTCCATTTTCTCGATAACGTTCGCAAAGTTTTTCGCACACCTTGGCAAATAGGCATTACTTTGTGCATTTATTTCTTTAGCGGCGTTTGCAATGTCTTGTAGCGCTACTTGCATCCGTCCAGGAAGTTCTTCCATGGCATTAATAAAGGCATCTAATTGCTTGTCACTTAATAAAGGCGTCAACAGTGCAAAGGAGTCAGCCGAACGCGCAAGTTGCTCACCAAACTTAGTAAACAAGTAATAGCGGTTCCTAAGAAACAGTAAATCAATCACCAAGTTATCGATTTTATCAAGATTCTCATGACGTTCGACGCCCTCCCGTAAGCGCAGTGCTTTAAAGTAATCTAAATATTTTTTTCGATATATCTCTGGCTCATTAACAATAGCGTGCAATTCCAGGGCTAAATTTGCCGCTTTTGCCCCACCATCAGGGCTTTTATTGCGTAATGCTTCTAGCATTTGTGGCATCAAGGAATCCGTCAAGTGATAAATCCGCGCTATTTCTTTGAGTAATGGGAAGTTATCTTTTGTCAAAAGGCTTATGTGGAATTCTTTTAATGTGACTCGACCATCTTTAGCAATTTTTACATCGATGCTTTCTTTTTTGAAGCGAGCACATTCATCATCACGATACTCACAGATCCTAGCCTTGTATAATTTGAGGACCCAACTCTCGAAGGATGCTGACGCTTTCCCGGTGACAGATTCTTTAAAATTATCATTCAAGACCAATGGTGCAAGTTGATTAGATATATCCCTTAAATAGAAAGGCGCTTTTCGCGTTACACGTTTCAGCGAATCCTGAAATAACGTTCTCGTCGTCTCGAAATGAATTTTACCAAGTATGGCACCAAATCCATGTTCCGCTGTTTGTAGCGCCGTTCTTAAACGACAAAAGATTGAATTATCGTAGTTAGATTCCGCTAATGTGGAGTGGCCCCTAACAGCTTCACAGAAGCTTAAAATACTGCCGATCCATTTAATGCGTTGATCTTTTCTAGTTTCACCAATTTGACCCAATTTTTGAAGCAGCAGAAATACCATTGACGTTAAAATATATTGAACTTTCCTGATTTCATCCGTCCTACCAAAGAAATCTCGGCGCTCTTTACCAATTTGGTACACTCTTAGGGCTTCCTCAATGTCCTCAAGATCCCGTATGTCGATACCATCAATCTCTAGCGTACCAAATTTATCGATGTAACATGCATCTGTGTAAAACTGTTCGCCAAGTACTAATTTTTTAAAGCTTTCTAAAATGCCTTCTTTTTCAGACGTTCTGTGGCCAATTAATTGAAGGATAAGAGGGTCTTTCTGCTCATCTGAAATCTTATAGTTAGGAAAAAGCTCCTCAATTAAACCATCAGAAAAAGATTTCGTAAGTAGATTATAGACTTCTTTGATTTCGTCGACTCTTGCTTGACTCATGGGTCACCCCCCAATGTGGATAAAAACTTAAACACTGCGCTGTGTCTATCAGGAATGGAAGTGGGCTATTGCTTGTACTTTTTTTATTACTCGATAGATAACCTCATAAGCGAATAATAATATAGCACTTGTAAATAACTTTTTCCTTTATTCGTCATAAAAATTTTATTCTTTTTACAACGTTAGCCCTCTCATTCCTTGTCTATTCACAGTACAGGTTAAGTTATACAAGCTGTCTTAGGAACTGTCTAGAGGGTGTTACAGTGCTGTTACAAAAAAGCGCTTTTTTTTTGATGTGTTACACAATTAAAACAGTTCCACCCCTTAAGTAGGCTTACAGGTGTTCAAAATAATAATAATAATTACGGCATCATGGCACGCAGCCATGTAATTTTTTCGCGCAATAGCTTGGCGCCTTGGAGAATGTCTTCTTCCGTAGTGAAGCGCCCAATGGAAATGCGTAAGGAATTATTTGCAGCCTCGTTACTAAGGCCAATGGCAGTTAACACATGTGAAGGCTCAATGGTAGCTGATGTGCAAGCTGAGCCAGAAGATAATGCAACATAGGGTTGTAATGCCGTCAATAACGATTCCCCTTCGGTGTCTTTAATGTGAATATTTAAGATCCCAGCAATGCGGTGCTCTATGCTGCCATTGATTTCAATGCCCTCCATATCGCTCAATTGTTGCCAGAATAAGTCACGCAAGTCGGCGATCTTTGCAGTATCATTGGCTAACTGTTGCTTCGCAATCGCAAAGGCTTCACCCATACCAACGATTTGATGGGTGGGTAAGGTGCCAGACCGTAAGCCTAACTCATGCCCACCGCCATGGATTTGTGCACTCAAGCGCGCTCTGGGTTTACGCCTGACGTATAATGCGCCTATGCCTTTGGGACCATAAATTTTATGAGACGCCAAAGACAATAAGTCAACCGACATTTGTTGCATATCGATGGGGACTTTACCCGCTGACTGCGCAGCATCCACATGAAACAAGACATTATGCTTATGAGCAATGTCGCCAATGGCTTTAATGTCTTGAATCACACCAATTTCATTATTCACGTGCATGATAGAAACCAATAGCGTGTCATCGCGAATAGCGGCGTCTAATTGTGTTAAATCAAGCAAACCATCACTACCCACGGGTAATACTGTGACGTCATAGCCTTGCTGTTTGAGGTAATGGCACGGATCGAGTACGGCTTTGTGCTCTGTGATTGCCGTAATAATATGTTTACCCTTATTGGCATAAAATTCCGCAACGCCTTTGATGGCTAAGTTATTTGCCTCAGTGCAGCCACTAGTCCAAATGATTTCTTTGGGAGCCGCATTAATTAACGCCGCCACCTGCGCTCTGGCCGCATCCACAGCTTCCTTGGCGCGCCAACCATAGGCATGAGTCACGGAGGCTGGATTACCAAACTCGCCCTCTGGCGTTAAGTATTGCCACATTTTCTCGGCGACAGCTGGGTCAACCGGCGTTGTAGACATGTAATCAAGATAAATCGGTTTTTGCATGGCAGTCATACTTAATAATAAAGATAACTATTATACGCAGCTTCCATGGCAAATAAAAATATATGAATTTATTTTACGCAAAGTCGTAAATAATGTGCACCTGCTATCTGTTTGATTTATTAAGGGAAGATTAAAGCTTGGCAGTAAAATCAGCAAAAAACGTCAATTTTCCGACTTGCACGTGCCTAATATTTGACTACACTGGTTTGAGTTGGCTAAAAAACGTTAGCCTATGGAAGATTAATAAGAAACAGGAGGTGATTTTAGCCAAAATTAAAATAAGTGCCACAAGTGGGAGGGCCGAGTTATGAAATGGTTAATTAGTTTTTTTAATATAGTCACCGCTCCTTTTAGAGCGTTCGGTCGATTATTCAAACGCAGTCGCCCTGAGCCAGACGCGATGCCTACAAGCGACTCTACTCATACTGGCGTCACTGCCAATCATACCGATGAACGAGAAAATGAACGCCGAGCCGCAGCAGCTGCTAGGACTGATCACGTGTCTGCTTATCTTGTTGATGATGATAGTTTGTGTGAGTCGGTATCAGATCAATCCACAACAGAGTCTTGTTACACCGATTATTCTGATGTGGAAGACGAAACAGATGAGGATATCTTCGGCGACTCTTCATCACCAGCTGTCCCAAAGCTAACCCTTAGCTCAGTAGCAGCTTCTTCTGATTCAAACAACACAGGTGATGATTTCACTACAGTGGATGAGCAATACTTTAGGACCGAAGATGGCATTACACTAAAAACATTATTGCGCCATCCAGAAAATTATGATGAAAAAGCTACAGGACGTTTTATCAAATGCGTCATTGACCAAACTGACGAGAAAATTGGTATTTTAGAAAAGAAATTTGACC
Organism: Gammaproteobacteria bacterium; assembly: GCA_021773295.1. Lineage (GTDB taxonomy): Bacteria > Pseudomonadota > Gammaproteobacteria > UBA1113 > UBA1113 > JAJFKI01. The sequence continues at coordinate 54,702 of JAJFKI010000052.1, forward strand.
GAATTAATAGAATGCGACAACACTTAGAAAAAGTTTCTAAAAAACTAACTAGCACGATGAAATCATTGTTCGGTAAAAAGAAACCAACCCCAGAGGCAAAAGCTGCCATAATGGTGCTTAACGCTAAAAAGATGAGTTCAACACTACCAGCACCTTTAGGTATAAGTGATCCTCAAGCTGCCAGGGAGGCAACCATTGCTAATGCTGTCCGCACTACCGCAACCATTGACTCAACATTACAAGAATTAGAGCAACACTCATTTTTTTCCAAGAAAAGCAAAGAAAGCTATACGCCAAAAACCGCATTACATTCACTTGTTGTTGAATCAATAGAAATAAGTCACGAAGCTGAGGTTATTATGCACCAATATTCTCAAACGCTCGATCTGCTATCGTCCAACCGTAGGATACCCATCAGCGAAGTTGATAAACAGCAAATTGAAAACCGAACTATGGCTGTCATGAATGTACAAAACTTTGTACAGATGCGAAGAGGGGAAAATAAATTGCAAGAACTAAGAATTGCAAAATCACCACGTAGAGCCAAAACGCTTAGACTAAGGTGTGAAGATGAAGATGTTACACTATTTGGTATGTTAATTCGATCGCCAGAACGGATTGCTGAAGAACTAGAGGTTAGAAATAATACAGATGCCGATCGATTGCTTTATTATCAAAAAGAACTATCTGGACATATTAATGGGCAAGTGAGTTCCACACAAAATAGGCCAAAATACTGGAGTACATGGAGCCAAGAGGCAAGAAAAGAGACTACTAGTGCTGCTCGCCCAAATGTTCCCGCGGCCACCAGGTTTACAAAAACATCATCCTAGAAACGGCAGTTAAACGCTCCCCCCATGTAGTACCATCGTAGCGGCGGGGGTTACCCCCAAATAAAGCGCAGGAGGCCGAAGGCCGACGAGCCATTGGGGGTAGCCCCCGCCGCTACGACGGTACGGCAAAAAAGAGCAACGCTTAAACCTTACTGATGCTCACGCGTAGCCACAAACGCTATATCCGGCCAACGCTCCATGGTTAAATTCAAATTCACCATCGAAGGCGCTAGATACGTCAAATTATCCGCACCATCTAAGGCTAAATTCGTCATGGCTTTTGCTTTAAATTGTTCTAGCATTTTGGCATCGTCACAGCGTATCCAACGTGCAGTGGCGATATTAATCGTGTCATATTTGCAATCAACGTTATATTCATGGCGCAAACGATAGGCCACCACATCAAACTGCAACACGCCCACTGCGCCTAAGATTAAATCATTACTATGCACAGGTTTAAAAACTTGTGTCGCACCCTCTTCTGATAATTGCACTAAACCTTTTTGCAGGGCCTTTAACTTTAAAGGATCTTTTAATTGCACACGGCGAAATAATTCTGGTGCGAAATAGGGAATACCGGTAAAGGTTAAGTCTTCTCCTTGCGTAAAGGTATCTCCAATTTGAATGGTGCCATGATTATGAACACCAATAATATCACCCGGGAATGCTTCTTCGGCATGAGTTCTCTCACCCGCCATGAAGGTTAAGGCATTACGAATTTGCACATCGCGACCAATGCGCACTTGTCTGGTTTTAATGCCATTACTGTATTGCCCAGAACACACTCTTAAAAACGCAATCCTGTCACGGTGCGCTGGATCCATATTGGCTTGTACTTTAAATACGAAGCCTGTGAATTTGTTTTCATCTGCATTAACGCTACGGGTTGTGGTTTCTCGCGGCATGGGTGGTGGTGCGTGCACGGTAAAATAATCTAATAATTCTTTGACGCCGAAATTACTCAGTGCCGAACCAAAAAAGACGGGCGTTTGTTTTCCTGCTAAATAATCCTCGATATTAACTGCATGACTCGCACCTTTGACTAACTCAATTTCTTCACGAAAATCATCGGCGATATCAGCAAAGCGTTGACTAAATACATCACTCATTAAACCATCGATAGTTTGAGCCACTTGATGCTTTTGCCCCTTGCCTGATTCGTATAAATAAACACGATCTTCTAATAAATGATAAATCCCATGAAACTCACGCCCCATACCAATGGGCCACGTCACCGGCGCACAGGAAATTTTTAAAATATCTTCGATTTCATCAAGCAATTCAATGGGCTCACGACAATCCCTGTCCATCTTATTAATAAAGGTCACAATGGGCGTTTGCCGCAAGCGACACACTTCGAGTAATTTAATGGTACGCGACTCCACCCCTTTCACAGCATCAATGACCATTAGTGCAGAGTCCACGGCCGTCAGCGTGCGATAAGTATCTTCAGAAAAGTCTTCATGGCCCGGCGTATCGAGTAAATTGACGACGCAATCATGATAGGGAAACTGCATCACAGACGTGGTGACCGAAATCCCCCGCTGCTTTTCTAATTCCATCCAATCCGATGTTGCATGGCGACTGGCTTTGCGCCCCTTCACGGTGCCCGCCATTTGGATAGCACCACCATATAATAATAACTTTTCTGTTAATGTCGTCTTACCCGCATCCGGGTGAGAAATAATAGCAAAAGTACGCCGCTTGTTCATTTCACTGATAATATCTGCCATATTTTTTACCATGTCCACAAAAAATGCAGCCATTGTACCGCATTCCGCTCAATTGTGCTTGTTTCTCCCTCCTCTCCCAGCATGGCTGACGAATCATTTGTGGACAAAAAAAGCATAACTCGTTATTCTCGCTAAAAAGAACCACCCAACAAGGACAATAGCGTGACAACTCCAATTGCTACCCTACTCATCTTCGCCCTGTGGACATTAATGATCTTAATCTGCGGCACCGGCTACTATCGGGTATCCCGCGTCTTACGCCGCAAAGCGTCCCCTGCCAGTTTCAAATGCGGAGAAATCAGTGACACGGACAGTGACTTTTACGCCCGCGGCATGCGCGCCCATTTAAACTGCGTCGAAAACCTCCCCATCTACGCCAGCATCATCCTAGCCATCAGTTACCTAAAACTAAGCAGCCCCCTCATCAACACCCTTTGCATCATCTTCATCACTGCCCGCATCCTCCATTCCCTCATCCACCTAACCTACCCCCAACGCACAAAAATCGTCACCATCCGCTTCTACTTCTACCTAGCCCAAGTCATCATCATGCTCTGGCTAACCCTAGTAGCACTAAGCGCAGCCTTTTAAAAAACAATAAAGATGTTTATACCCATGACAGATGAAAATCAAAGACCCAAGCTGCTTCCCCCACCACCCACACACCACCAAACGTTCCGTAATTTCGTAAGTTTCGTTGGGGGGCACGCATTAAAATTTGTTTAATGTAGCGTCATAAAGGCCGAGGGCCTTACCCCCAAATAAAGCGCAGGAGGCCGGAGGCTGAAGAGCCATTGGGGGTAAGGCCCTCGGCCTTTATGACGCGGTAAAATAGATTATAATTTTAACACCCGCCCCCCAACGAAACTTGCGAAATTGCGAAACTTGCATTACCTTCAATGGTACTAAAAGGATTTATCACCCCTCAGGAAGAGGAATTGCTCATGAAACAATCATTGCAGCTACAATTAAGCCAACAGTTAACCATTACCCCGCAATTGCAGCAGGCGATTCAATTATTATTACTCTCCACCCCCGAATTATTAACCCAAATCCAAGAGCAATTAGACAGCAATTCCATGTTGGAAATGAGTGAACATCAAGATGAGCCTGATTCGATCCCGGCTTGGCAAGAAAGCATCCTGAATAAAGTCAGAACAAATTTGGTGCAGCGTGATACCTTCGATGATATGCCGGAAATCAAAGATACTTCAGCGGGTAGTTTGCGCAATCATTTATTGTGGCAAATGGAAATGACGCCCTTTTCCGATGAGGAACGCACCATTGCAATTGCATTGATTGATGCCGTTGATGATAGTGGTTACTTAAGTGCAAGCTTTGATGAAATTAAAATGGGCTTAGCTAAAGATGGTTTAAATCCTTCTGAGATGCTCATTGAAGAAGTGTTACGAGAAATTCATCAATTCGATCCCTTCGGTGTTGGTAGCAGAAGTTTACAGGAATATTTAGCGCTGCAACTCACAACATTAGATGTGAACATCCCAGGACTAGCGCAAGCGCAAATCATTGTTGATCAGCATATGGCATTATTAGGAAAACACGATTATCGTCAAATAAAACGTGAAACCAAATTTTCACAAGATGACTTAGCAACTGCTATCGGCTTGATTAAATCACTCAACCCAAGACCCAATAGTGAATACACTAATAAAGACTTAGACGCTATTATTCCAGACTTAATCATCAAAAAACACAAAGGTGAATGGGCTGTCGAATTAACTGCAAACTTGTCATCACGCATTCGCATTAACGATAAATATGCGAACTTAGTACAGCGGGCCGATTCAAGTCGCGATAATCAATTTTTGAAAAACCAATTACAAGAAGCCCGTTGGTTTTTGAAAAGTTTACAAAACCGCAATGATACTTTATTAAAAGTCGCTCACTGCATTATGCAAAATCAACAGGGTTTTTTAGAGAAAGGTGAATTTGGATTAAAGCCTTTAATCCTCTCCACCATCGCAGATATGACAGAGTTGCATGAATCAACTATCTCTCGAGTAACAACGAATAAATTCATCCAAACGCCTCGTGGCGTGTTTGAATTAAAATACTTTTTCTCTAGCCAACTCGCCACTGACAGTGGTGATGCTGTCTCATCCACTGCCATCAAAGCCTCCATCAAACAAATCATCGAAGAAGAACCTGATGAAAAACCTTATAGCGATAACAAAATCGCCGCCATGATAGAAGGACGCGGCATCCACGTTGCCAGACGCACCGTGGCAAAATACCGCGAAGCCCTACAAATTCCACCGTCTAATGAACGCAAACGGATGAAGGAAGTTATTTAAGCCTTACGGGCAGCAAAAGCGATGCAGATATAAGACCAACCGCTGATGATTAATTCAATCGCAATAAACAGTCCGATAACCCACAAGCCAGACACCGGCCAATGACTTAAAATTAGTACACCCAAAATAAGCGATACCAAACCCGCAAGAAAGATCCAAATCCAGCCCTGCTCACCTTTCACCAAAAAGGCCATGATGAGACGGCTCACACCCACTAAAATTAGCATGCAGGCGATAATAGCGGTGAAGACAGTCGATGCAAGGGCGGGATGAAAAATAACGACAAAACCACCAGCGACATACAATAACGCAATGAGAATATGCCAAAGGATCCCCTTCCATTCTTTGTATTTAAAGGCACCGACGAATTGTAGAACACCACCGATGAGTAATAAAACCCCGAAGAAAATCATACTAGCCATGGTCAAGCCAAAGGTCATGCTTAAGCCAATAATACCGAGGATGAGAAAAATGATACCTAAGGCGAGAATCCAACCCCAGCGATCTTTTAATTTACCAAAGATGGGGTTTTGCGCCACTTCCTGTTCATAGTCTGCCATGATTGTTCCTTAATCAACGTTAATAACTCTCTGATAGTACACTATTAACAGATAAAAATTAAGTTATTCTAAACCCATTACAGGTGAAAATGCGAGATTTAGGTGCGGTCCACGAACTGACATATCCCCAGTCCACAAACCGCCCCTATATTGTTAACAGCTAACGTTTTTGTACTGGTGGCGCATCGGCGACTGGGGTCGATGTTGTTAACTGCGAAACGCTGTTACTTTCTCCCGAAAGTACAGATGTGATTGGCTGCCAAAAACCTGGTGTACTTGCTGTCGATCTGACGGGTATATAATCTTGGTTTGGTGGATAATTTCCTATGCTTGGTGCTGATGCTCTTGTCGTTTGTGCTATCCTTGCAGCACCGCTTGAACTTGATAATGAGCTGCTGCTGGATGCTGCTGTTGAACTTAAATCAGGGTACAAAATTGCAGGTTCAGTACTTGGCGTTGTTGGTGGCGTCGCATCAGCAAAGGTACTCGATGAGGATAACGGTGATGCAGCTGGCTCTTGCTCGACGATACACCAAGCAGAGTCATCGTCTAAATCATTGACGAGGGCCGTTGGCTTTGGTGTTGGTGCTATGGTATCGATGTGCTTGTAGTTTAGATCGATATGGTTTTCGATGAATTTAAGGGAGTCGGGCCGTCTTGCACCTAGGCCGGTAGAGACACTGATTGCTATAAGATGTCTTCCACTATCCATGGCTTTCCAGTTCATAATGTGGCCTGTTTTTGGAAAGCTTAGACAGGCTTCCACTAAGCCTTTTAAGGCTTGTAATGCTTCTACTTTTTTCTCATAGATTTTTTGCCAATCAGCTTTGCTGCTGCTCATTGATTTTTTGGAGAGTTTTTTAATCCATGCGCTTAACTCTGCTAGAAAGGCTTTATTCGTTTGTTGAATAGCAATGATGACCGCGTCTTTCGCCATTAAGCTAGCAGGTGATTTGCCTGCCGTGTTTTCTATTGTAAGACAGGCGTTAGCATCAATGAGCCTTTGCGTTAGGCGGCGGTTATTGTTTGCTAATGCTAAATGCAATGCGGTGTCACCTTTAGCATTTTGAGCGTTGAGATCAACGCCTGTTGTTAGTAATACATCAACTAACGTTTCATTGCCTGTTAGTACGGCTAAATGTAATGCGGTATTGCCATCACTGTTTTTTAACGCTGCGTTTGCGTTACACCTAAGAAGTTGCATCGCTGTTGCTTCTTGACGCAGAGAAATAGCCAGCATTAAGGCTGTATTTTCATTTGGAGCTAGCAGGTTAATACTGGCTCTTGTTGCTAGTATGTCGATCAGGTGGCTGTGGCCACGTCTTGCAGCTAAGTGCAAAGCCGAGTGACTTTTGGCATTGCGTAAATCTGCATTAGCACCGCGCTCTAATAACTCGCTAACAGCTTCAGAATGGCCTGCGATTGTTGCAACTTGCAAGGCTGTCTGACCATTATTGTTTTTATCGTTTAATGCTTCAAAGCCGTAAGTTTGCAAGAGTCCCATTGCTTTTATGTGATTGACTCGTGCGGCGATATGCATGACGTTATTGCCAATTTTATCTCGCGCTTGTACATTGGCGCCGGCTTGCATTAATGGTGCTAACATGTTTGTTTTACCTTGCTTAATGGCTAAGAATAGCGCTTTTGCTAACACGTCTGCTGGCAAAATCCGGTTTAACACCATGCTTGATTGTATAAGAGCTTTTAGACAGTCACGCCGATTATTGGAAATTGCTTGGGTAAACAAGTACTCATAGCCAAAGGTATCAATTGCGAGTTTTAAGCGTTTTGATGATCCAATATAATCAGTAGCGAGATCCTTTAGTTGATAATAGCGTTCCTCACCTAGCCTGTTTCCTCTGTTTTTTGCCAACTTATAATACTCCATCGCTAATGTGGGGTTCATTTCAAACCCATAGGCTCCATCTCGATATCTATCACCTTGGATCAGCAATTGCTGGGTATGCCGCGACGTTTTTGCGACCGCTGTCGGTCTTTCTTTATTTGATGCTGACATAGTGTTACCTCATATTTTTTAATATCAACGTGCAGTTTAATGGGTGAATGTAAACGCTTGGTTTTGTTTTTGTAAGGAAGTGTAATCAGCTTCATTCCACCAATTGCTGTAATTGCTGGTACTGTGTTTGATAGCCTGGGCTTAGTTGGACTAAGCATTCTAAGGCGTTGAGCGCATTGTTGATGTCGTGTTTTTTTAATAATAATACGGTTAAATGGTTAAGGGATATCTCCATTGCTTCACCTTTAGCACTAGCGTGAAAGTAATTAATAGCGCTATCTATGTCTTGAGTTAATTCTGCGAGTAAGCCTTTTGCGTATTGATGACAAACTTGAGCATCCTCGTGTGTTTGAGCTGCAAGGTGTCCTATGGTAATCCTTAAGCGTTCTGTGTCATTTAATTTATATAAATGCTCTAATTTTTTCAGTACAGCTTTTTGGTAACAAATATTATTCCAAACTAAAAATGTTTTCTCTTTTGATTCGGGTAAAAACGCTTCTGCTTTTTCGGCAAACGCTTGATAGCGTTGCAAGTTCTCTGGGTTTAATTCACTTTCATGCAATCTTAGCCACAGATTTGCCCGATGATAATGTCTATCTAACTGCCATTGTTTTAAAATCGCCGCATGATTGGCCTTTGGCAATATTTCCTGTTGCCGAATTTGCAATCTGTCAATGGCTTCTCGTAATATGACGAAGAGTTCTGCTGCGCTTTTATCATACGCACCGAGGCAGGCGTCAATGGCGTTATAACTATCCATTGCCGTTTGTTGGCCACCTTGGAATTTAAACACTTCCTCTAAATAACGATAACCGTGTAATTTAATCGCTTGCAATACTTTAAAGTGATCTTGGTTAATTTTTTCTAACAATCGCTTTGATTTGTTTTGTGAATTGATTGATGCCTTTTTATGAGTTTCTAGCGCTTGTTTTACGCTTTGTTTAAATTGGAAAATTCTCGCCTTGGTATCTTGTAAATCTTTTAAAGCTCTTTGATAATAAGCTGTTATATAGGCACCGTTGATAGGGGAGAGTTTGTCGTGAACCAACTGCTTTAATTCAGCAGCATCTTGTTTTAAATCTATGTCCGATAATGGCTTATAAATAACGCCTTTTATTTTTGCGGCTTTAAAACTGGTATTGAATAATAAGCATGATTGCTCTGTCGCATAAGCCGCTTGTTCTTCTAGCATGGCAACGGCGTGAGAAAAAGCACTGTCTGTTTCTCCCAGGGTTTCATCATTCAATGGTACCCGGTGGCCTATATGATCGAGCCTTGGACCAGCATTATATTCAGCGCTACCTTTCGCATGAGTGAAGCCGTCCAGACTATAACTTAAATCTACACCACAGAAGAATATTTTTCTAAAGCCCATGGTAATCATGAATAATAATGCTGCATTGGTGACCGTGGGCCCATTAGTGGCAATGTTAGTATCATTAAGCGAACTCTCCCATGGCACTCGTTTGCCTAAATAGAGTTGCTTTCCTGGCCAGACACCCGTTAATAAAGGTGTTGCAGAATAAGCTTGAACTAATATTGGCACAGGATCAAAGTTTAACGCCGCTTTACTTACGGTAAACATTTTTTCTGTAGGGTCAATACAGACGATGATATCTGGCGTGATACCCACTTGTTGTAAACGTTCACTAATCCTAGAAACTGCCACCAAAAACAATTGTTCTCGGTGTTCTCTAATAAAATCCAAATTATCATCTAAGGAAGGCCCACCAGCTAGCAACACACCTGTTTTATCATCGGCAATATCTTGCAACACTAAAGCCGGCGTGTGATTTTCGCCAATATTTTTTAATTGCACATTCGTAAATACATTACCACAAAAATTAAGCCGTTCTTTCCAGGTTGCTTGAATAATAGTTTCTTCAATTGTTTGATGTAGCGTGTGATAGCAGCCCAAATGATCATCAATGGCAGCCACAGAATTAATAATGACAACCTTATCTAAAGCCATATGCGCCGCAATTTGCATATTCTTCGCTTTTTCGTACCAATTATTTGGTTTCGCAAAAGTAAATTGAGATTTAATCGTTTTAAATGCGTCTAATCGATCAACTTGTTCTAATACTTCTGGAATTTCTACGAATAATATTCGCTTTTTAACACTAGCCACTTGCTGACTTAAATAAAGCGGCAATAATCCAGAATCAGTCCCCACAATAATATAAAAAGCATCGTCAGAATCAAAATACCGAGAAAAATGCTCACGATAAAACTCCTCAGCTCCAATCTGACAAAAAGCCGCCTTATTCACTTCATAAAGATAATGATCCCCATGTTCATTACGCATAAACTCTGAAAATTGCATAATTCCCCCTTTTCCACACGCACCCCACAAAAATTAGGGTATAAAAAATAACATCGCTATGATGTAGCATAATGCTAGCCCAGGGCCTTACACCCAAATAAAGCGCAGGAGCCCGGAGGGCGACGAGCCATTGGGTGTAAGGCCCTGGGCTAGCATTATGCGGCAATAAAACAAAAAACTATTTTTTACTACCCTGAATCGCAGAGATAAGTTCTGCTTCTCCCCGGCTCATATCACAACTATCCATTATTTCATCCACATTGCCACCAGAGCTTAAAATCCGATTGGCATACTGATAATGTATGTTTGACTCCGCTTTTGATGACATGGTTGAAAAAACATTTGACAAGTCTTTAATATCACGTTTGATCGTCTGCAATTCATAATCAATTTGTGACATGGCAATGTGTCTATCAATTAATTTATCCTCCAATTTATGCACTCTGCGAATTAATACCATCACCACCATAAACACCAACATCATACAAAACACCATTAATGCAGGATAAATCACTTCTAGTAGAATCAACATCATTGTTATCACCCTTTATTCATTTTTGCTTTAATGCGACTAATCGCTTGCCCATGCAATTGACTCACCCTCGATTCTGAAACATCTAATACTTCAGCAACTTCTTTGAAATTTAATTCTTCGTAATAATAAAGATTCAACACTAATTGCTCTTTTTCCGGTAAGCTTGTTATAACATCCGCTAAATGCTGCTTTAAATCTTCATTTACTATATCACTCATAAAATTATGACTATCAGCAACTTCATACACTTGCTCATCTAAGCTAAATAATTCCGTACTACCAACATCTTTAATCATGCGGTGATAATCTTCTAAGCTAATACCCATGTACTTTGCAATCATCTCAGGCGTTGCTTGTTGTAAAGTGCTTTGTTCAATTTGTTGAATCGCTTGTGAAACTTTTCTTGCCTTTTGCGTCACACTGCGTGGCAGCCAATTGTTTTTACGCATATCATCAATGATTGCACCACGGATTCTAGTTCCTGCAAATGTTTTAAAACTAGCACCTTTATCAGATGAATATGTTCGACCCGCTTCAATTAAACCCACCATGCCAGCTTGTAGCATATCACTGACTTGCACACTATCAGGCAAACGACTTTTCATGTGATAAGCAATACGTTTTACCAAGTCGATATGTTTTATAATCAAATCTTCCTTGGTATTAGGATCCGCAATTTCATTGTACATTGCAACATCCGACATATTAAGCCCCTAACAAAATCGCTTCATTATCGAGTAATTTCTCTAGGAAAAAGGCAATATTGCCTTGATTAGCAATAGTATTCGGTTGCTCTAGCAACTGATCTCGAATTTTTAAAATAGCTTCCGTAGCTTTGGCACAAGGGTAAGCATTGATGACTGCTTGCTGGCGTTGCACAGACTTCCTAACGCAAGTATCAAAGGGCACGGCGCCTAAAAAGGATAATTGCACATCTAAAAACTTTTCTGCAACACGGTATAGTTTATTAAATAATTTCTTACCTTCATAAGGGTTAGTAACCATGTTAGCAATCAATTGAAAGTCTTTAATACCATAATCACGGCTGAGAATTTTGATGGTTGCATAAGCATCAGTCATCGAAGTCGGTTCATTACAGACTACCATGATGATTTCTTGTGAGGCTTTGATAAAGCTTACCACTTCAGAAGAAATCCCGGCCGCCGTATCAACTAATAGATAATCGATATCCGTTGTGATTTCACTAAAGGCTTGAATAATACCCATTTGCTCTAGTTCTGTGAGTTCACACATACGCTGAATACCTGAGGAAGCCGGGACAACTTTAATTCCTTCAGGGCCATTAACAATAATATCTTGCAAATCCACATCACCGCTTAACACATGACTCAAATTCTTATCAACATTCAAGCCTAACAAAACATCGATGTTCGCCAAGCTCAAATCAGCATCAAATAGCATGACTCTCTTATTTTTCTTAGCAAGTGCTAAGGCCAAATTAACACTGATATTGGTTTTACCAACGCCGCCTTTACCCCCAGTTACTGCAATCACTTTAGTCGTTGATTTTTCTGCTATGTTATCTAAGCCACTCATTTGATTTAATCCCATTGCACTGACTATATCCATCGGGTACTCCTTAAACCTTTTGTTATGCTAATTCTGCAGGAACAGCATCCACTTCTTCTAGTGATAATGTCTCGATCGCTTTATTGATTAAAAATACAGGGTTTGCTCGCTGCAAATCCTCTGGAACTCTCTGCCCAATTGAAAAATAACTAACCGGCAATTGATGGCGAATCAACGTAGAGATTGCACTACCTAGTGTCACCGCCTCATCTACTTTTGTTAAAATAACTTCATCAATTTTAATATGTTTAAACCTTGCAACCACTTCTTCCATCACATCACCCTGCGCATTCGCAGCAAGGACCAAGCAAGTCTTTAAATCAAAGCCATAGTCTTTGGTCAGCATTGACAACCTATCGGTGATAGTAATTTCTCGTTGACTCATGCCTGCTGTGTCAATTAAAACGAATTGTCGATCGCTTAACGTATATAAGGCATTTTCAAATTGAGTTTTATTATTGGCACTTAAGACCGGGATTTTTAAGATATTACCATAAATAGTTAATTGCTCTTTAGCGGCAACACGATAAGAATCCGTCGTAATTAAACCCACCTTATCAGCACCATGTCGAAGTGTGTAACGTGCCGCTAGTTTGGCAATTGTGGTTGTCTTACCAACGCCTGTTGGCCCTACTAAAACCACAACACCACCTGCATTAACTAAGTCTAGGGTGCTATGTGGCAAGTGTGCCAATATTCTTTCTTGTGTCAGACGCCAAAGATTGACCATGTTTTTTTCAGGGGGTAATTCTGCCGTTATTTGCTTACAAATATCTGTGCTAATACCCATTTCTTTTAATTTGCCAGTTACCCAAGTAGTTTCTGGTGACTGCCTATTTTTTTCTTGCCACACTAAGCCTGACACTTGGTGCTGTAACATATTACGCAGTAACGTTAACTCAGACTGCATTTGTGTAAGTAATTTTGACGTTTCTGGCGTCGTATTATTGACGGTTACAGGCTGCTTGGGTTTAAACTCTACTTCCTGCTTACGATCAATAGCCGCTTCTATTTCAACACCACCATCAACATTGCGTTGAGAAAAGATTATGGCTTCAGGCCCCAGTTCTTTTTTTACCATATTAATGGCACTACGCATGTCGGCTGCAAAAAAATGCTTTAATTCCATGTAGCACTCCCTCTACGCTTGTCCTATCGTTCCTAAAATTTTAATCTGCTTATCATCTGGAATTTCTTGATACGATAAAACGTACAAGTCTGGCACTGTGTAACGCAGCAAGCGCGCTAATGAGTGTCTTATTTGTGGAGAAACCAGCATGATGGCAGGTTCACCTTTCATGTTTTGATCTTGTGAGTATGTTTGTAAGGATTGTTGCAATTTATTCGCTAAGCCAGGCTCGATACCCACACCATTTTCGGCGACTAGTTGCAGTGATTTATGCAATATTTGTTCCAACTCAGGTGCTAAAGTCATTACTGAAAAATCATTACCTGGGTAATTAATGTTGTGTACGATTAAACGCTTGAGCGCAATTCTAACTAGCATGGTTAATTGCTCTTGATCCTGCGTTTTTGGCGCTGCTTCCACCAGTGTTTCTGCAATAGTACGTATATCTACCACTGGAATTCGTTCTTCTAATAATTGTTGTAGAACTTTTACAATTGTACTCAGTGGTAATGCATTTGGCGTTAGGGCCTCTACCAATTTAGGTGCAGTTTGCTCTAATTTAATCAATAACTGCTGCGCTTCTTCATGCCCCAATAATTCTGCAGCGTGTTGATTCAAGATTTGACTGACGTGCGTTGCAATCACCGTACTAGCATCCACTACGGTATACCCTAAACTTTGCGCATACTCTCTTTGACCGGGATTAATCCAAAAGGCTTCTAAGCCAAAGGCTGGATCTTTAGTAGCAGTACCATCAAGCTTACCGTGCGCATTGCCTGGATTGATTGCCATTTCTTGATCTTGTTGAACGTCACCTTTCCCAATTGACACACCCATTAAACTAATTCGATATGCGTCAGGTGATAAATCTAAATTATCACGAATATGCACGGCAGGAATTAAAAAGCCTAATTGTTGCGACAATTTTTTACGGATACCTTTGATACGTCCTAGCAATAAACCATTTTTTTCTGTGTCCACTAAATTAATTAAGCGATAACCAATTTCTAAGCCAATGACATCTACTGGAGATACATCATCCCAGTCTAACTCTTTTGGCGCTTCATCTACTGGCCCAGTACTCATGGGAACAGCGGCTTCCATTTGCATTTTTTGCTGTTGATGTTGACTAATCATATAAGATCCCGCGAGACCAATGCCTCCTAATCCCATAAAAGCTAAGTGTGGCATGCCGGGTATTAATCCTAAAATACCTATGATCCCAGCAGTAATGGCTAATGCTTTTGGGTGGGTAAACAATTGTGAAACCATTTGTGCACCCATATCTTGGGCACTGTTAACACGAGTCACCATAATGGCAGCTGCAGTGGATAATAGTAATGACGGCACTTGCGCCACTAAGCCATCACCAATCGTTAATAAGGCATAATTGTGTGCGGCTTCAGAAAAACTCATCGCATACTGCACCACGCCAATGGCTAAACCACCGATTAAATTGATGGCAAGCACTAATAAGCCAGCAACTGCATCACCACGGACAAATTTACTCGCACCATCCATAGCGCCATAAAAATCTGCCTCCTCAGCAACTTCAGTTCGACGTATTTTTGCTTCTTCTGGCGTCACTAACCCTGCATTAAGATCGGCATCGATTGCCATTTGCTTACCGGGCATGGCATCTAAAGTAAAACGTGCTGTTACTTCAGAAATACGTCCCGCACCCTTAGTCACTACCACAAAGTTGATGATGACCAATATAGCAAACACCACTAAACCAACCGTATAATTACCACCAATAACCACTTCACCGAATGATTTAATGACTTGACCCGCAGCATTAGTACCATTATGTCCATTTAATAAGACGACCCTTGTTGATGCTACATTTAACGCTAAACGTAGAAGTGTTGCCACAAGTAGTATTGATGGAAAGATACTAAAATTAAGCGGGCGCTCAGTATAAATACATGCGAGTAACACAACTAAGGATAATGAAATGTTAAAAGTAAATAAAATATCTAATAAAAAAGGTTTTAATGGCAAGATCATCATTGCCAACATGACGATTAATAATAAAGGTGTGCCTAAATGACTTAAGCCGCGCCCCTTTAAGGCATTTAATGAGCCTGCTTTAATCATGTTGTAATTCCTCCGGGATCTCTAAACCTTCAACTGACTGTGGTTTTTCCGCCATACCGCCGTTGAAGCGTTTAAGTTGATACACATAAGCTAGCACTTGTGCCACGGCCATATACAAGCCTGTTGGAATTTCCTGTTTGAGTTTCGTAGTGTAATACAATGAACGTGCTAAAACAGGTGAAGATACAATTTCAACATCATGCTTATTGGCAACTTCGCGTATTTTTAACGCGACAAAATCAACGCCCTTAGCCACAACTTTAGGTGTTGGGCATTCATCTTTATCATAATAGAGTGCCACAGAATAATGCTCGGGGTTAATCAATACCACATTAGCTTTCTCGATTTCACCCATCATGCGCCGCTGAGCAATGCTTTGTTGTAACTGCCTAATTTTACCTTTAACTTCCGGCTTGCCCTCTGTTTCTTTCATTTCATCTTTGATTTCTTGATCCGTCATTTTTAATTTTTTATTGTGATCCCAAATTTGAAAAGGAATATCAATAAGTGAAATCACTATCATAGCAGTAGAAATAATAATAAAACCTGAGCCTAAAATGGATAAGCCATGAAAAATGCCACGGCTCACCGGCTCATCCTCTAAACTTAATATTTTCACAAACATACTTTTCAAAAAAGTGAGTGAAAACGCTAATACCAGTAAAAATTTTAATAATGCTTTCACTAACTCAGCGACACTTTTTGCGGAAAACATGCGCTTAACGCCCTTCAAAGGACTGAGCTTTTCCAGTTTTGGCATCATGCTTTTTAAACTAAAATTAAAGCCTCCTAAAGCAACAGAACCTACCACGGCGGCTACTAAGAAAATCAGTAAGATTGGTAATACCGCTATCGATACATGCGCTACACTATGGCCAAATATTTGTAGCATCGTTAAGGGTTCATTGAAGACCACTTGGCTAAAATCAAAGGATTGTTTCATGGCAGCCATAATCGTGTTAAATAAATTATTGCCAAAAAACATTAAGCCAATAGATCCCATAAGAAGCAACACGGTGGAATTTAATTCCCGTGATCGTAAGACCGTACCTTTCTCTCTGGCGTCTTTTTTCCGTTTTGCTGTCGGGTCCCGTGTTTTTTCTTGAGCTTGTTCTTCTGCCATTAGCTAGCCCCCAACATTTTACTTATTAATTGAAAACTCTGTGCCATAATATCTTGCACATTACTCATCATGATTGGGAATGTAAGACACATGATTGATAAACCAAAGACCAAAGTAATTGGAAAGCCGATAGAAAAAATATTTAACTGCGGCGCTGCCTTGGTCATAATACCAAAGGTAAAGTTAACCACAAGAATACTAATGATGGCAGGCAATGCGATGGATATTGCGCCACTAAACATGATCGCTGTAAAATGTAATAACTTATCTATTTGCAAATGATTAAAAAAGTTCATACCAACAGGCAAACTATTAAAGCTATCAATCACTAACTTAATAATCAGCAAATGACCATTCAGTGCTAAAAATACTAAGGTGACCGCCATTAAATAAAATTGACTGATCATTGGCATAGTAACACTGGTTTGCGGATCATTCATCGTGGCAAATCCCAATCCACATTGCATCGACATCACTTGCCCACCCAAAATAACCACTTGAAAAGTAATTTGCACAACCAAGCCGATGACAACCCCAATCAATACTTGCACTGCTGCCGTCATAAATCCTAACAAACTAAAAGGATCAATGGCTGAAATCGATGGCAACATAGGCGCAACGACTACTGTTATTAGTATTCCTAGAATAATTCTAATTCTTGCGGGCACTAACCGTGTGCCAATTACAGGCATGGAGACGAAAATACTAGTGATGCGAATGAGCACATAAAGATAACTCGCAACCACAGTATGTAGATTCAATAAATATTGACTCATGCGTCACCTAATTAAATACGGAATATCAACAATTAAATTATGAGTGTAGCTGGTTAATAGGTTTAGCAACCATGGGAATAAAATAGCAATCACCCCCAGGATTGTGAACAATTTGGGTAAAAAGCTTAAGGTCATTTCATTGATTTGTGTTGCTGCTTGAAACATAGCAACCACTAAACCAACCAATAAACCCGGTACAACAATCACGGCAACTGTCATCACTACGATGTAAAGTGTTTGCCTGAAAATATCAATGATAACGTCACTTGTCATAATTTCTCCTAATGTGTAAAACTTGAAGCTAGCGACCCAAGTACTAAATCCCAACCATTCACTAATACAAACAACATGATCTTAAACGGCAGTGACACGACCAATGGCGATAGCATCATCATACCCATGGACATCAACACACTTGCTACTACTAAATCAATAATGAGAAAGGGAACATATAAAATAAACCCTATTTCAAATGCAGTTTTTAATTCGCTGGTTACAAAGGATGTCATCAATACTGGCATTGGCACATCATCCGTCGATGTCACTTGAGTATTGCCCGACATTTTTAAAAATAAATTCAAATCCGCTTTTCTTGTTTGAGCAATCATAAATTTTTTAAAGGGTTCTTCAGCTTTTAATAATGCTGTTTGCTCATTGATTTTATGATCAAGGTAAGGTTGCAGCGCCACATTATTCACTTGATTAAACACCGGCGTCATAATAAAAATAGTGACGAGCAATGAAATACCCAACAATACTTGCCCCGTTGGAATATTAGGCAAGCCAATAGCTTGTCGTAAAATTGCAAGTACGATAATAACACGAGTAAATGACGTCATTACCATTAACAGGGCTGGCAATACCGTCAATAGCGTCATTGCTAATAAAATTTTAATACTGAGACTATAGGTCGTACCACCATCACCAGATGGAGTTGCGGTAAAGGCTAGAATACTGGGCGCTGTAGGCGCGGCATAACTTAATAGCGGCAAGCAAATTAACAATAGTAATGAAATTCTTTTTATTGATTTTTTCATGCTTTTTTAAGTGCCTCTTTTAATTTTTTACTAAAAGTTTTCTCGCTCTTCGCACTTAGCGTCACCTTTTCTTCCTCACTTAATTGATGTATTTTATTAATAGAATGATTGGTCACCCCAATTAAAAATTGTGACTCGCCCACTTCAATTAATACTAACTTTTCTTTAGCACCAATAGCCATACTGCTAATAATCTTAAAAGATTCATTACCTCGACCCTGACCGATGGAAGTACGCTTGTACAAATAGGCTAATAAAGTAATTAAACCCAATACAAAAAATAAGGACAAACTGACCTGCCAAATATTGCCGCCCACAATGCCTGGTTCCATATGCTTTGCCTCGCAATAAGCAACTGGGCTTATCATCAGCAATGTCAGCGCAATATATTTAAAAAGCTTGTTTACGTTCACTCTTACTCACTACCTCTGTTAAACGAATACCATACTTACCATTGGCAATCACGACTTCACCTCTTGCGATTAATGAACCATTAGCTTTAATATCTAATGGATCGCCAGCTGCTTTATCTAATTCAATGATTGATCCTTTATGAAGTTTCATCAATTCATTGATCTTCATTTGTTTACAACCAATTTCAATGGCTAATGTCACATTAATATCAAGCAATAAGCCTAAATCATCCGGCATGGCATTGGCGTTACCTTCATTAAGTACTTCACCTTGACTCACGACTTCATTTGATGATTCTGTTTGATTAGTAAAATCCTCACTCAATTGCTCTTCACCAGATACTGGCTCTGCCAAATCTCGTTGTACGATATTATCGCTCATAATAACTCCTTATTCCTTGTTTTAATCTTCCACTGTATCAACAACTCTAATGGCACGATTTCCATTATTAACACCGCATTTGGCGTGATACATATGAATATCGCCCGTAAACACATCTGCGCTCGTGGGATTATCAATTGAGATAATATCCCCTACTTTTAATTTTTGTAATTCATGTAATTTAATTGAAACATTGGCAGCAACAGCAGTCACAGGTGTCCGCACACCATAAATATTACTCACGAATGCTTTTCGCCATGCCATACGCTCTGCACAATCTAAGTTATCTTCATCACGTCCTTCAATTAAATGTAAAATTGGCTCAATCGTTGAAATTGGAATGCAGTGAGAAAAACTTAAATCTAACTTATCAATGCATAGCTTATATTCATTGATAATTGCTTTTTCTTCATGATGCTTTGATAAAAGGCTGGCTTTAGTTGTCGCTTGTACTAACTCAAATTTTAAGGGCTTAACGGCTTTCCATGCGTCAGACAGGGTTTCATTGATAATTGAGAGTAATAGGTTAATAACTCTTAATTCGACCTTGTTAAACTCTCTATCTTTTGGGCCATCATAATTAATATCACCACCAAATAAAATTTCCAGTAATTTATTAACAGTGTCCGTGCCAAAGCAAGATATACTCAGGCCAGTAAGCGGTTTCATACCCACAAAATAAATACACAGCGGTTGCTCAAGCTTTTCTAAATAACTATCAAAACTAACGATCGCCGCTGCATCGGCAATCATATAGGCATTACGTGCAAGGAAATGACTTAACTTGCTCCTGATCTCAGACACGAAGACTTCATTGATCATATCAATGGCTGACAAATCATTGACTTGTTTGCTGGAATGAGATGAGAAGTCATATACGTCAAAATCAGCCGATGCTCCATCAGCCGTCGAATTTTTGTCATCATCGTCATTTAGAAGCTCATTAACTTCATCTTTTGACACAACATCCTTGATATCCATGGCATCCATATACAAAAAATTGACACGTAGGCTGCAGCTGCAAAATGCGGGCCAAATTTTTCAGTTCCTTGTCTTCACCTCATCACCCTTGAGCCCCCATCGTCATCTTTTTAGCTAGAAAAGATGAAAACGCAAGATAATAATATCTTTTTAGATCCCTTCATCCTCAGCTCAAGGCCGAGGATAATGGCGCAAGGTTACCCCTGCGCCTAGACTGGCCCCAATTTTGCATAAGCATTTGAAAATTCGAATTTTTGTAGGTTTTTAGTATGTTTATGCCAAAGTTTCGACTTAAACTGATTATCAGCGTCATCATTTTGACGCTTACCAGTATCACTAGCAGTTTCGCCACAAACTATGAAAGCCTTACCACCATCAAACAAACCGTACAACAGTTTGCAAAACAACACGTGAATACCAGCAAAGATGAACGCTTACAGGTCCAAATCGGTCACTTAGATAGCCGTTTACATTTATCAAAATGCGATATCCCTCTTGAAGCTTTTTTACCAAATACGAGTACTAACCGTGCCAATATCATTGTCGGCCTGCGCTGTGAAGGTATTAGACCTTGGAAAATTTACGTGCCGATAAGATTAAACGTTTATAAACATGTCGTTGTGGCTGACCGTACACTGTCACGTGGCACGCGTTTAAGCATGGATGATATTAAATTAGCCGAAGCGAATATTGCCGGCATCAACCACGGCTTTTATACGAAAAAAAATGACGTCATCGGTAAAGAGTTAATACGTTCTATCGCCACCGGCATCCCGCTGACTGCTAATTATTTGAAAAATCCCATGGTCATGAAGCGTGGGCAATCCGTTACCATTTTAGCTAAAAATAGCAGCCTACAAGTGAGCATGCGCGGCACAGCATTAAATAAAGGCCGCGAAGGTGATATGATTCGAGTTCGTAATAATAAATCTAAGCGCATCATTGATGCCATCATTATTAATACTAATACAGTGGAAGTGCCTTTAGCTTAAAAACGCCCTAAACTTTTCTGCAGAGCTGCCGATATATACACAGAGGTAGACCGTTCTAACAAAGGATATAATAAAATGATTGATAATATTAAACTTACAGGCATAAATGCAGTCAAGGGCTATAAAGCTGATCAACACAATAAAAAATCCTCCAGTTCCAGCAGCTCAAAATCCAGCGCAAAGAATGTAACGCTGTCACAACAAGGCAAGGCCATTGAGCAATTGCTTAATTCTTCTGAACCAAAAACACAAGAAAAGGTTGAAGCCATCAAAGCAGCCATTCATAATGGTGAATACGAAATTAATATGGAAAAATTAGTAGACGCTATCGTCGAACATTATCAATAGCAAGGAGGCCCCAAATGGATTTGGCGCAACAATTACAGCTTTGTCTGGAAAAATACTCAAAGCAAGCCCAACAATTAATGCAATTACTGCAATCAGAGCAGCAAGCACTTCAAACTGACGACCAAGCCGCACTCAACGAATTAACGCAACAAAAACAACACTTATTAACTGATTTCCTCCAAGCGGACAGAAGCTTCGTCGACATCATTTCGAAGAGCAATAATCCCAATCACCAAACTTTAAACGATGTTATCAATGATCTCGACAGCCCCAAACAATCACAATTAACAACGCTATGGAAAAAGCTAAAACAGTCTATCGAAGAAACCTTAAACCTAAATGCCATCAACGGCATCGCCCTATCGAACCGCATCAATGCCATAAGACATACGCTATCCATTCTAACAACCGGCGATGCCAATGAGTCTATTGTTAGCTACGATGCCAACGGCGGCCTAGAATCCGCGACTCGCTCAACCGGGCAAAGCAAAGCTTAGGGTGATCCTAGGATAATAAAAAAACAATTCTGTCAACAAACTAGCCAAGCTTAAAATTTGTGCTAACCTTTCTTGTACAATAATTAGTACGGGAGAATAAGCGAATGTTGGCAAAAGACCAATTACATACTATTTTAAGGATCGAGAATAAGAATGAACGGCAAAAGCAACTGGACTCCTTATATGAACATGCCCTCAGTGACAAAAATTTCAAAAATCAGTGCGCGGCCGCAAGCTTACAAGACACTTGGAAAACCGTGTGGCAGCAGTGTGAGAATGGCTTGCGTCCCCAAGATAACATAACACCCTTTGCGCTTTGTTATGGTCATTATTGTTATCAACAATATACAGCAACCGTGAAAGAATATTATTTTGATGAAGCATTTTATCACGGTAACTTGCGCGCAATCATAGATAGCAATGCCGGTGATAGACGCGAATTATTAGAGGCCGAGCAAATCCAAGAAAAACTCATAGAGGATGCGCTAAAGGATTGTATCTTTGCCCATGAATTACATGGCACCATCGGCTGGGTCATCTTAGCAAAAACCCATGCCGTTATCGCTACTCACCATCATAAAATCACGCGAGATGCTACAAAAGTACTTGAACATTTAGAAAAAATGAAAGCAGTATTTGGCCATGCCAAAGACGCCATTGAACATTCTAGTGCAGAAATTACAAATGCTAAATTACTCTGTCCTGCAAAATTTAATATGGATGTTAATTTGCCTTATACGGCTGAAACGATTGATACTTTACAAAGTATCTATTTAGATCGTGGCGTGTTTAAAGCGTATTTAGATGCCGCAAATACAGCAAGCACTCCTGCGATGGCTGCACGGTAAAATTTTTAATGCCAATACGTTTTGTTCCTTCCCCCCTTGCGGGGGAGGGATAAGCGGGGAGAGAAATTAAAGTCACCGACCAGGAGGTTAGGCAGGCGTTGGACCGAAGGCTAATGGTGTTTCATCGTCATCTGTCTCTGAATCAGAGAAGGCTGATGATGTTTCATCGTCATCTGTCTTTGTTTCCTCAAAGAACAGCAAATCAACATCAGAAGGCTCACTTTGATAGGTTAATGCGAACCTTGCGACTGGCGCACGCTTTCTTTGAGCAGGCTGTGAAGATGAAGCAACCGTCGAGTAAGCAAAAGTTGGGGAACTACTAGCAGCGCGAAACGTTGCCTTTTGCGGAGTCGATAACGCGAAAACAAAAGCATCAATGCCTGCATCTGTTTGAATATCAGCATCCGCACTCTCAAAATCATAACGCCTAAAAGCCTCATCCTCCCATGGCACATAATTAGATTTTTGCCGCTCTCCCCTCTTATAAAAAACAACACCACAGGGCCAATGTCTCTTAATGTAGCGTAGTTCGGCGGCCGTATGCGTATAAAAATAACCAACCCCGCCTTTCGTTGGACTTGGACGCTCATCTTGAAACACCGTTTCAAGATCTAATAGCCCATCTAAAATAAAATGCACCTTAGGCGTCGCCTTTTCACCAAGCGCATTTGCGACTTGATACCCTGGCGTTTGAATATATTGAATCATCGCCTTGCAGCCTCTGCGCAAACGCCTATCTTCTCCATCAAGATCATCAGGTCGTTTTTTCTCATCGCTTAATGCATCTGTCAGGCGCAAACCAGGTAAGGCACTCGATAAGAGATACTTATGATAATCAAGTGAAGCCGGTGATGAAAAGGGAAGCGTTTGAGAAGCATCACCAGAATATCCACCCGAAAAATCAATCAATTTGAAAATCACAGAATTATTAAATTCATCGGCCGTCAGCCTTAAGTTAGGCCTCTTGTCAGCAAATTTCTGACGTAAAACGCGCGTATAGGGCTCCCTTTTATCATTAAGCCCATATAACAAATCTCCAGGCTTAAAATCCTGAACTAAATCACTGTTTTCATAATGTGATGCTGCCATCGCTACAACCTCAATCAATACACTTAATTTATACCCATCATCCCTAATGGCCCGTTTTTTATACATCAAATCGTCACATATTATAACAAAAATGAAAAAATAAATCAATGGCACATAAGCTTCCCTTCATAATAATTGCTCCATATATTGATCGCTACGCGCGAAGTAAATTCGCACTTGCGCATAAGGGGAAGAATCCCGATTCTCCCCCTTAAGAATCCCCCATCGGGCAAGGTCACACATCTCTCACTTACGAAGCCATATCCCCCCCCCAACACACACAAAAACCCGTGGTTCAAGCGCGCACAATACAGTACTTTTCTAGCGGCGGGGGTTACCCCCAAATAAAGCGCAGGAGCCCGGAGGGCGACGAGCCGGTGGGACTAAAGTCCCTCCTCCTTTCATTGATCGCTACGCGCGAAGTAAATTCGCGCGTGCGCTTAAGGGGAAGAATCCCGATTCTCCCCCTTAAGAATCCCCCATCGGGCAAAGTCACACACCTCTCACTTAC
>JAJFKI010000053.1 GCA_021773295.1 Gammaproteobacteria bacterium
CAATCGCCATTTAATCCCAAATTATGGTGAGCGATGGCGTTATCATGAAACTATTACCACAAGCTTTGTGGAATCTACGGTTAATGAAGTGATTACAAAAAGAATGGTTAAAAAGCAGCAGATGCAGTGGTCTCATGCTGGAGCCCATTATTTATTGCAGGCAAGAACAGCGACGTTGAATGGGGAGCTTGCGGAGTATTTTGAGCGCTGGTATCCAGGGATTGAGATCGAGAACTCGTTCCGACAAACTCAGGCGTTACAAAATGAAGCTTAAATTGCCCCAGGGTTTTTCGCGCTCCCCCAAAAAGGATGCGAAAGCACGTATTTTAAAGGCGTTACGCTTAATTCAATGGCAGTGGTGCCGGAATACGTGTTTAATTATCAATTAGGAGCAATCGTAATGGCTGAAGAGAAAGGCTGTGTTAAGTGGTTTAATGGCGAGAAAGGATTTGGGTTTATTGTGCGCGAGGAAGGTGGGCCAGATCTGTTTGTACATCACAGCGATATTGTTGGACGAACAGTTCTTCAAGAAAACCAGCAGGTGACGTTTGGTGTGACAAAAGGAAAACAAGGATTACAAGCAGTTAATGTTACGATTGTTGATGCGTGATAATTTCTTGTGGGCCCATACCGTGCAGATGTAAAAAAAAGGGGAAGGGTGATGACATCTGTTGTTGGTTAACAGATGTGTAAACGTTTTTGCTGCCCTTGTTTATCGCCAATATATTGAGGATATTTGAATGAGTCTTTATCAAGCACACTACTTCGACAGTTTTTTTGAGTCATGGCACAGTAAAATCCATGATTTGCAAAAAATAAGTCACAATGAACAACTGCTGGAAGGCGGTTCTGCCGCTATCGTATTAGGATGGTCCTATATTGAAGCGCTCGGGGCTTTTTTATTCTATGATAAAGATAAAGCTCATCGCTAATATATTGATATTGCTGGTAATTTTTAGTCGAGTGAAGCTTTTCTCCGAAAATGTCGCCGGACCCATGAGTCCTCACTAGCGAGCGTCATGTGGGCACAATGGTGTTATAAACAATCAAATAGTTGTATTTTTTTGACAATAAATGTATACATGCGTAGAAACATTGTATATAATGCGTTCTATTAAATGAGTCACTTAATGGCTACTACCCTGTAGTGATTAACAAAGAGAACTCAAAACCATTGTTGTACATGAGGTGCTTCAGCCTGCTTTGTGGGCGAAGTAAAAATAGCAGGCCACGATGTGGCGGTCATTATTACTATTAGCATACAGGGAGACAGATTTATGTCATCTAAGCACCACTCTTACCTCGCGTTTGTTCCACAGACGTCTAAAGAAACAGAACTAGAAACATCACCACCCGTCGTTAACAAGCACGCGTATGTTGGCTATGCCAAATTTCCGAGCTTGTTAGGCCGTGTGTTATCTTTCGCAGAAAACCTTTTGCGAAGCGATCTTAAGCGTACCACATCGTAATTTTGTTTAACGCGAAGTGCTGCTCACTCTATGAAATGCCATTGAAAATAAATTATTGTTAATAACCAGATAGTTAGGAGTACAACAACCATGTCACTATCACCTACAGAACAACTTCAAACAGTAGAACAAGCCCAAACTGATTTGGGTAATCCACACCAAGCGTTAGCAGACAGTCGTTGGGATGAGGCTATTGCAGGTTACCAAGTATGCCACGCTACGCTGCGTACCATCAGCGAACAAATTTTTATTGAAGAACCGTTCAATCAACTGCAATGGTGCTATTTCCAATGTCTTGTGGGATTAGCGTACGCTCTTATTCAGCAAGAGGAGCCGGAAAATCAAGACAAGCTTGAAGAAATTTTTTTACACGCCAAACAATTGAAGCAGGCGTGGGTATTCATTGAGGATGCGCTCAAAGGTGAGGATCAACCTTGGCAGAACTATTACCATCAAATTCGGGAGAGATTGCAGCGATCAGATGCACCCATTCCTTTACCTGTTAGCCTGTTAAAAAAGCTTGATGACATAAAGCAATTCGACGTATTAATGAAAGCGCTAGAACAAGAATGTCTGCAAAATCAACAGCAACGAACCGTCCATTATTTGATGGTTGGTTATGGGTTAGTACGGTTATGCAGAGAGCAATGTGAGAATAGCGCCCCACTTATCGATTTTCATCACCGCGATAGCCACGATCAAACGTTAATGGACTATGCAAACTCATTAAATGGTGAGCTCCAAGGGCAATCTTTCGTGCGATCTATGTTTGAGGAGAAAAAGAATTGGCAACACAAACAAGAAGAAAAAGCACAAGCGTTTTTCGATCGTCAGTTACGTAGGCAACAAACCCCCCTTATCATGTCACCGATTTATCAAAAGGAGGACGCTTGGTTAGTTGAGTCATTGAGGCAATTATTAAAACCCACCGAATACCATAACGCGCTCAATGCAGTAAAACACACTTGGTATCGTTTGCGAGGATCGATAACGAAAGATTACCAAAAACGCGTCGATGCATTATTGAAGGAATTAGTGCGCCCAGAAGCGTTAGCTGATGAACCTTCTGCCGAAGATAAACATATGGCGATATTGCAATCTTCTAGGGGACAACATCAGATGGCTGCATCATCATCCAGCACAACAAAACGAGCGGTGGATACTCAAAAGCTGACAGCACTGGTAAGAAAAATAGAGGAGTTGCTTCGGCAAATGCAGAGTAAAGTGGCCTATCAGGACTTAACTCAAGCGCTCTCAAGAATAAAAGTCTATTATGAAACGTTTGAAGCTGCCGTTAAGGCAGATCAGCGGGCGATATTTTACAGTCAGGACAAAGGTCCCTGCTATATTCCTATCGAACATCTCGGGTATTTTCTTCCCACCTACGAGAAAAAACCGGATGTTAAGATAGTTTCCGAGGGAACCCATGATGTACACCAAGCCAGAGGGATGCATTTCAAAGAAAATCCTACTGCGCCTGGTATTGAGTACCAGACGTTTTCTTTGGGAAGTCTTGTCACCGGGGAGACAACACCACCCACAAGAGCCATCAAAATATTTCACCAACATCAGCAGCGGTTGTTGATGGTATCTAAAACCATTGAAGGTGAGAGTTTGCATTATGTGAGTGAAAACTTTCCGGCATATTTAGAGAAGTTGGATCCCACCAATTTTAGTAATAATATCGTACTCAATATCCTATGTAACCCGCACGATGGTAAGGGAGAAAATAATCAAGTATCCCCTGAGTATCACAGCCCCGCGCTTCGGCACGAAGGACCAAGCGATACATGGTCTTCTCAGACCGTACTGACGGAGCAATTAAAACGTACAAAGCTCCGACCTATCGACAATGATGATAACTTTTCGCTAGAAGTAGTGAGCAATGGTCACGATCAGCATGCGATGAATATACATAGTATTTTATACAGTTTTTCAGCCATGGATAACCCCCTCTCCACTTATACAAAAACACTTTTATTAAGGCTAAAGCCAGCCACGGTGGTTTTGCAATGGTTGCAATGCTTACAAACGCAAAACCTGCATTATATCCTGTTAAAAAATAAGGGGGTTTTATCAGCAGTAGAATTTAAAAATAGCTTTATTAAGCTCTATCCTGGGATGGCGCGTGAGGTGTATCGTAAATTAGTGCTGATTCAAACCTTTGTGTGCCGTCACCTAAAAGACGAGACAAAAACCAATAGCGACTTGCTTCAAGCCGTACAACCCTTAGTAAAACGGGTGTATCAACGTGTGAAAGAAGGCAAGTTATCTGACAAGCCAATGACAGCACCCTTAACGCCTCAGCAAGTGTATGAAGCCCTGTGCGATGCGGAAAGACGCAACACCTGGTGCATTGAAGCATTGCTGGCAGATGAACTGGATACTGAGCTTGTGCAAGGTGAGCCGGAAACCATTCGGCAGTACTTGTCTCGTCAAACGGCTAGCGCGATGGATTTTGCTGATAAGCGTCAACAAACCCTTGAGAACGCTATCGTGGATTTTATTGACCATTTATCACTCGACACATTATCTGGAGGCGATGAAACAACATTATTTACCACGTTGAAGGATTCTCCATTCCCTATCAAACACTTGACGCTTCGTAACAGCCGTTCATCTGCCCAAGAACTAGAAAACAATGTGATAAGGCCCTTAAGTCCTCAAGGCGAGTTTGGTGAGCAAGGATTAGTGCGCTTAACATTAATTAATTGCGAGGCAGCGTTTTTACAGGGAGACGCCTTGATTCATCTCGGCCAAGATCACGGCGTTGGTGTTCGTTTATTTCAGCCAGGCAATGGCTTAGCCCCTCAACCACTTACTCCGCCCCAGTCCTCGCAGGCAACCAAATTGTCAAGCTCACCGGCAGATATGTTTTTTATGAATCTTGTCAATGCTAAGCGATTCATCGATGATACGATGAATCAAAGCCAAGTTGCACCCATTTCCTATGCCTGGTATACCGATGGGGATATTAATAGCTATGTGGAACACGCCGTTAAAGAGCCGCCCTTTGGTGGGCAAGGCCAACAAACCTTTCGTGTCTATGCAAGCGAAGGTCAAGAAACTCTTCGTGATCGTGGTGACACCTTGTCATACCATACGTTTTACTTATCTCCAGTCGCCATGCTCCAAGCAAAAAGGGATGTCATCGTAAGCACGTCATCAAGTGCGGGCACACACACAAGCCCCCTCGCATCCTCCTCATTATCGTTAACGAACCTGATTGATAAGTCAACGAAGCCGTTGCCTCAGTTAGCGGCCATCGCGCAACATGCCATGCAGCATGATAGCCGCGAGGAATTCGTGCGCGAACTGAATCGAGTGACAACAGCTGATTTGCCCTATGATACCTTGCATGATCTTGTGAGAAACTATACGACCTGGGAAACACTCAAGCCGGCATTACAAGCGTTAATTACAGACGCAGAAGGTGTTGATTTAATGGATGAACTGTATCCATGCTTAGCAGCACCCGAGGCCAAGGCCAAAATCCTCTTTGCAATCAGTGAGAGTCAAAGTCATTGGTTGCTTGGAGAATTATTATTATCAAAATCAACCTCTGAAACCGGCGTTACCTATCAGTTAGTGGCGTATGCGCACGATCCCTTTGGTGCAGGGCAAATGCCCGAGGCGATGGCTCATACGGTACGTGATACGTTGCTGCGATGTTTAAGGGCACAACATCCTAAGGTGATCGATGTGGTATTAACCCGCCCTGTGAGTCCTTATCGTCGCCGACAAGCAAGGGAGGATGCGTGTTCGTGTGGCGTGATTATCGCCGATGAAGTCATCAAACGGTTACGAGGACAGAGTTTGGACCTTCCAGCACCGCACCCTTACGGCGCACCGGCACTAAGAAAGAAGCAACATGCACTCATGAATCGTGCACAGCGTAAGGTGACTACCGACCGTGCAAACGCCAAAGAAAGTGACGTTGCCAAGATCACTACCAGTAGCACACTGCCAATGAATCAGCCAAACGCTGAGGTGTTACAAAACCAAACACAGGCTGCGTCATCAAGTGATGCAGCAAGCTCAACGGTGGGCAGCTCTCGAGTGTTGGTAACAAAACCTGCTGCACCGTCATCTGTCGACTTATCGCTCGTTCCCCACTTTGATCGCCCTTTAGAATCCGGTCTATCAAACGTCTTCTCCTATAACGAACCCAGCAATACCTTTGAGATGGTGAAGGATGCGATATCTGCGTCCACGAAAGCGCAAAGCTATTTGCCGTTTATACAGCTGCTCACACGTCCGGATTTTGCTAATAATCCACAGGCAACAGAAGAGCAGCAACAAGCACGTAGGGATCGCATTGAACACTTTGTTCAAACACACTTTGTGCTAAGAAGAGAGGGCGAGCGTTATCATTACCAGGGGATCCCGTTACATAGCCGTATTTATTTTCAGGATAACACGTCACTGGTCCATTTTTTTCAACTGGCGGGGGTTTTTCAATTGGAGGGGAACAGTAAGCCTGGTACAGTCGCAAACGATATGTTCCACAACTTAGCGATATGGTCTGTTATCTTTAGTGCGCCTTACACAGGTGAACGAGAAAGGCAACTGGGTGATTATGCGGAGCCTTGCACCGCCATTGCTGAGTATTTTAGGGAAACATTTCCGCAGTTATGGGAGCGAGAACACTTAGGGGGGTATAGTGCTAAGCGCCTTCATGCCCAGATGCATTTGCCAGCAGCACAACAGCAGGGTGATACCGACGTCCCCTTATTGTCCGGTGCCAGTAATGCGGATTTACTCGGGCTTTACCGTTATTTAGCCAGTTATTGGCGAGAGCTTTATCACTACAATATGAATTGGAACGAGAAGAATCAGCGACGCATTGAAATTAATACAATGAATCGGTTCTTTTATGTGTTAGCTTACCCTGTCTTGGCCCTAGAAATGGTGAGGAAAGGGATTTGGGAAGAGGATGTGTTTCTCTCACGGGAGCCCGTGGTCTCCAAGTTGTTTGCCATTTTACGCGGCATATTGACGTCGCCGGCGTCAGGCGGGTATCTGTTTCAACTGGATACTATCAAAGAAGATCACAGGAAAGGGATGTTTGGCGGTGGCCAACTAAGAGAGGTGATAAAGACTCATGAAGTGTTACCAGGGACATCCGTGCGTGATGTGATTATCAGCGGTGCGTTACAAGGACCCTTTAAGGAAAGATTGTATGCTGAATCAGAGCACTCCCGTGCGGAAAAAGAGCGCGAAGAGCGTGAAGCCGCTGACAAACGTACCGAGGAGGCAGATCAACGCGCAGAGCAAGAGCGTCAACGCGCAGAGGAGGAACGCAAAGGGCGCGAGGAGGAACGTCAACGCGCAGAGAAGGAACGCAAAGGGCGCGAGGAGGAACGTCAACGCGCAGAGAAGGCGGAGCAACGCGCAGAGGAGGCGGAACAACGCAGTGAAGCAGACCGCCAACGCATTGCGGCATTAGAACAGAAGTACGCAGCA
>JAJFKI010000054.1 GCA_021773295.1 Gammaproteobacteria bacterium
CAATCGCCATTTAATCCCAAATTATGGTGAGCGATGGCGTTATCATGAAACTATTACCACAAGCTTTGTGGAATCTACGGTTAATGAAGTGATTACAAAAAGAATGGTTAAAAAGCAGCAGATGCAGTGGTCTCATGCTGGCGCCCATTATTTATTGCAGGCAAGAAACGCCACGTTGAATGGGGAACTTGCGGAGTATTTTGAGCGCTGGTATCCAGGGATTGAGATCGAGAACCCGTTCCAACAAACTCAGGCGTTACAAAATGAAGCTTAAATTGCCCCAGGGTTTTTCGCGCTCCCCAAGTTGCGCGGACCCCACAAGTGCGGCTAAAATAAAACTCATCTACTTAAGCGTAATTATTTACATACTGTTACAAATGCGAGTTTTTATTGTTACAAATACAGTTTAGTATCAGCTTTCTAGCGAGAACGTTAGAAATTATGAAATTAACGCTAAATATTATTTAAATTTAAAAAGAGAGGATTGTAAAATGAAAAATATAACTAGACTTGGTCTTGCTATGGTAACTACTTTAGGTCTTTTGGCTTCTTTCAACACCGCTATGGCTAGTGAAAAAGGCAATTGGACCGAAACGTTTCAATTAAAAGGTAACAACTGGATAACACATACACCAAATTTTGTGAATTTTGATGGGATGATGCAGGGTAGGAGCATTAACATTAGTGCCAGGTCTTTTAATGGCACACCGCTAGCGCCATGTGGGTTGCATGTACAAACAGATTCAACGCGAGAAGAATTTGTTGCTGCGCTGCAGTGTTCTGGCATGTATTAAACACTAATTTATAAATATTGTCTCAAGAAAACTGTAAAACATACTTATGGCAACGTGTTTCTAAAATTGTTGCTGTCTTTATCGATGATAACAACTTTTCTACTATTAGATTGAGCTATCATCTGAGTAAATTGCTCGTTGCCATAAGAGAGCTTTAAATGAGATATTTGTACTGTGACCATGAAAGCTAGAATAAGTGAAGAAAAACAATGAAATCTAATTCGGCATTATTAACTAATAATAAGGCACCTTCAAATCTCGGAGAGAATGAAAGGTGGTCCATATGGAATAAATACATGATATGGGGGTTCCTAGTTATAGCTTTCTTGATAACAAAATTTGGTTTGAGTGCTCATTTTCATGAAGGCTTTGTTCCATTTCGGAATCAATTGACTGACAAGATTATAATTGCTGTTAACCTTGTATTTCTGTGTCTTTGCTTATACTGCACGATAAAAAAAATTCTGGCTCTTCAGCGATTGAAAAGCCGCATAAAGGTTGTATTAGCGTTCGGTATATCATCGATAATGATATATTTGAGCATATATGCCGGCTATTTTGGTGTTTATTATGTTTTATTTAACATTAATCATAAAATTGATGAAACTGTTATTGGTAATTTAGTGCAATTACAACATATCAAAAACACTCGTACGCTTTATTCAACAATTACAACTATACGATTAGAAAATAACAAACAGTATATGTTTTATTACGATTCGGGGGCTTATGGAAACTTTGATAATGTCAAGCGATGCCAGCGTAATTTGAACTGTGATATAAAAGTAACAGCAAATGTTAAGCAAAATAAATACGGGATGTTACCACAACACTTGAGTTACAAAGCTGTTTCACACTCAGACATGCTCAACATTCGCTATCATAAGTGGTTTCTCTAAAATTAGTGAAATATATAAAATCCTTACCCAGATTCTGGTTGTCCATTGAATTTATTTCGGAACTTTACACCCCTGGAAATTGAGAATTTTATTACATAGTAAAAAATAACCATTAATACTAATGGAATTATAGTGGCTGCGATCCAATGTTCAGTAACAAGTGATAAAGAATCTCCGTTTATTAGCATAAGAATGCAAAGGCCTAAAGCCCCTAATACTACTTGTACCATGCTTGCTGTGGCGGCAAGTTTATCTAATTTCTTATCAATAGTGGTTGTTCCGGGGTGTTTTTTTTCGACCCACATGCCAAAATAAACACTTCCTAAAATTATGCCCATTAGTGATGGCCCTTGATTATTGACAATTGAGCCTGAAATCATGGTAGATAGATCAGCAAAAAAATTCATCATCATGATAAATATTATGCTTCCCAATATTTGAAATACTAATAAAAAGAAAAGGGATTTACCTGTTGTCAAAGGTGTTTTTTGTTTCTTATCCATAGTTATGTCCTTTTGTAAAAAAGTAAATGTTATGACCTAGCTGTAACAGAAAAATTACTCATTTGTAACAAAATGTAATGACTGTTTACTTTCGGACAATCATATTACACATCACAGTAGGTTCTGCCAGTATAAGTAACTTCATTGGGCCCCCACAAATAGTCATAATGTACAGAATATTTATATTCGATAACCTTATAGGCCTGGTGTGTACGTAGAGGCGATTTCCGGACAACATTAGTTCCTAGTTAAATAATGTAGTTGTCATTTAATAGGAAATCGATTAATTTTATCCTCGTAAACCTCCTGAGCTTCCGCTAATGATAACTTAGAATATATTTCTAAGGATTGACGCGTTTCATGTCCAGAGTATTGCTGTATCAGCGCGTCATCAATACCTTGCTTTTTAAGCCAAGTAAATAAAAAGTGCCTGAGTTTATGGGGCGATATAGATTGTTTCATGCCCGCTTCAGTTGCGTAGTCAGCTAATATTTTTCGGATACCTCTAGTAGTAAACGATTTTTTTCGATTAGATTCAAATAAGTAAACTGCGCCTTTTTTCCGCTCAGTATCTGCGAATAATATTAATGTTTCTCTAAATGATTTAGGAAATGGAACCACGCGATCCTTATTGCCTTTTCCCTGATTAATACGTATTTGGCACCGATCAAGATCAATATCGGCTATTTTAATATTGACTAGTTCTTGCACCCGAATTCCTGTATAAAGAAGTACTTTGATCAATATCATATGCTTCATATTTCGAGTTTGCCAAACGGTTTGATAATACTGTTTCAGCTCTTCTTCTGTTGGCACATAAGGTAGTCGTTTTGGTTTAGTGGCAACTTCGATATTGAATTCATCGCGAACCTTTTTGAACAGATCTCTTAGGTAGATATAATCAGGTCGTTCATCGCGAAGGATTTTACAAATTTTTTTCACGACCTCTTTGGTTGGTAACCGCTCTTTCATGCGATAACTCCTGTTTTTTGAATAGCCAATCTTTTAGATAAATCTAATTCAAATGTGCCATAGGGGTTGATATTTAAATAAAATAAGGCTGTTAAAGCTCGGTAATCTTCATCACTCAAACGATTTTTCCAACGTGAGTCTTTGAAGAGTTCTTCGATTAATAAGGTATTAATGTATGAAATACAGTTTTGCAATAAGTGAAGGCTGAGCATCGATATTTCTTGGTCATCATGATAATTAGACGTAATTTCGCCGCTCTTGCCATAAAAAACAAAATCATTAGCGCTATTCCAATTTTCAACAACATTTAACCCAGCATTGATTTGCTGTCTTAATTCCAGCGAATCTAAATAACGACATAAAAAAATGGTTTTGACTGCTTTACCTGACTCCATAAAGGCTTTAAAGGTTGGATGCTGATAGTTGGTTCTGGCAAATCGTCTAATAACCGTATCGGCAGTTGATGTGCCAATTTTTAAAGCAACTGCATACTTAACCATTTCATCGTATTGATCATTGATCAACTGCCAGTTAATGCTACGTGTAGTAATTTCTTTGATATTGCTTACTGCAAACCCATCGTAAGGTAAATATAGTTTTTGATTCCCTATTGTTTTGTAGCGTGGTAACAAATCAAATTGCTGTAAGTAGCTCAGTGCAAAACCTAACTCGCTTTTTCCATGGCTATCTACATACTGGGACTCAATTTCCATATCTGTATCTTGGTCGATAATACCTTGCAGCATAGCTGCTACTTCGGAAGACGTGCAGGATTTAAGCTGTGAGTATACACAGATATATTGATCGTTGACATGCCAATAGATCATAACGCCACTGTTATGGTGTCTTGGGCTCCACTCCGTCAGCAGATTTTTAGAATAGCAACCGAATTGCTTGGAATCTGCCGCACAGGCGGTCGAAAGAGATCTCCAGATGTTGGGATTACGCATTTTAAAAATGGCATTAACAACAGTATCGATGGATTCGCGAAGATCATCCTTATTAACAAAAAACTTTTTGATATGTCGAAGTTCTTCAAAACTGACAGTACTGCGCGAGGCGCCAGCCGCTCTTTTGAGGCCTGTATTAGTGCCTAAAGCAAATAAGCACAGTAATAATCGTTTGCGTATGATGTCGCGGTCTAGGATTTCTCTGTTACCTGCTGTACTAAAGCAATCTGTAAAATTTTCACGCAGATCAACTTCTTTGAGTACATCTAATAAATCAATGATCCCCCATTGACTTAGGACAGCTTCTTTAATTTGTTGAATGGTTTTTGGTTCTTCTAGCTTTTTCAGAGGCGTTAACAAGATCCACGGCTTGCCTTTCTTCTTCACGATGGAAACTAAATCATTTTGAGCGTAATTGCCATCAAACGTTTTAAGATGTCGTTCCATTTCTTGATGTAACTGAACAATAAAGGTTTCTGCTGATAATGGAACATCTAATAGATTAAAATACTCTTCGCGCCGTTCTTCAAAATCCTTTGGCAGATCATCCTCTGGGTTACGGTATTTGTTAGCATTTTCTACCCAGGCTTCTTTATGCCTGAGCTTGATTCGTAACAACTTAAAAACAGCGCATTCATAGTCTTTGCGTAGAACATGCTGGTTATTATTATCGTCACGCTCGATAATATTTTTTTGCTCTTGCTTGCTAATCAAATTGTTTAAAGGAACAATTTCCTCTATAGGATAATGGGAGAATCGACTGTTTTGATAACGCTTGATTAAGGCCAAAGCATCTATAAGTAGTTTATTGCTAGAATGGATTTTAAGCTGATCCAAAATCTTAAAAATAATATAGCGATAGCTGTTAGAATATCGCTTAATAACAGTCTCCCTAATTATCTTTTTTGTCTTTTTGGAAAAGTTCCTGGTTCGAATAATTTGATCGATCGTTTGTTGTGATACTAATGGGTATACGGCTTTCTCAATAATCTCCTTAGGACAATCACGATTAATTTGGGCCATTTGATACAGTTGGTCCAAATCGCTTAGTTGTCTGCCAATCTCCTTATCAAGCTTTTGTTGCTTCCTGTCTTTAGCTTTTTTAATTTGATGTATAAAGTGCAATAGGTGTTCGGTTAGATTGTTAATTGCCTGAATATTTCGTTGGTAACAAAATATAGTTGTTAAGGCGTAGCGTGTAGATTCAGGTCTTCTCTGTGTTCTTTCAGGCGTATCGGTGAATAATCTGCGTTTGTAGACATTAATTTGTCTGGAATGTATCTCACTAAGAAAGTCAAAAGAGAGCATCCGAAGATCGGCAAGAATTGATAACCGATTAATTTCATCTTTAACGGCTTGTTTGCTTGAGGATGAAGAATCTCGGCGTAAAAACTGTAATCCAGCTTCTGGGTCACCGACCAAAATTTGCTTGTCGATGTAATTTTTATGTTCTTGTGATTGAGATTTTTCAATTTGATCAAATAGCGCGGCTTCTTGTTTTAGCTTTGCTTGTTGAATTACCTTTGCAAGGATATCTGTAGAAGGAATTTCAGTACGGTTTTTTTTTAAGTGCTCATTGATTAGTTGAATTAACGTTTCATTATTTTTTTCTTTGAGCACATGATTTTTCAATAGACTTTTAAATTCAGAGTTATTAGAACTAAAGCTTTTACAACCCAAGTGCTGTTTAATCTCTTGTTTATAGCGCCTGGTAGTTCTTTCATTTTGTAAAAGCTCAAGCAACTTTCCTCGATTCACTGTCTCGTCAAATGAAGCTAGTCCTGAATGGATAAGCTTATCTGGGATTTCTTCCAATGATTGAGGAAATTGATAGTGCTTTTCAAACCATCTAAGAAACAGCAGGTACAGAAATTTTGAAGCATCATTCTTTTTTTGGAAAAGCAACTTTTCATGCGGTTGTATATGCCAGAAGTCATGGTGCTTTACTTCATCGAGTTGTTGATGATCAAACATACCAATCTAATCGCTTGCCAGAGATTTTTTCAACAGGTTTTCTTTTGCAGTAGCAACTGCCTGACGCAAACGAGATTCCAGAATTTCTTTAGGTGGGAGCTCTGTCAAATACTGAGCCACATGTATGCCAGTTTTATCCATCTCCAGGTATTCAATATCGTCATGATCCTTCCCCGCGCATAAAATGATTCCCATAGGACGGTCTTCATAATCGAAACGTTCATTTTTATCGAGCCAATTTAAATACCACTCCATTTGGCCTTTGTAAGCAGGATCAAAATCTCCTAGCTTTAAATCAATAGCGATTAACCGGCGAAGCCGTCGGTTAAAAAATAACAGATCCAAATAACGATCTTTTTTTCCTGTGCTCATGCGTTTTTGTCTGGCAACAAAGCAAAAATCTGTGCCCAGCTCTTGCAAAAAGTCAGTGATATTGCTCAAAATCAAGCTTTCTAATTCTTCTTCTGATTCGTAAGTGTGTGCACCGATAAAGTCTAGGAAATAGGGTTCTTTAAAAGTGAGTTCTGGCGTCATTTCATCATGACTTTTTAGTTTATCCAGCTGTGCTTCTATTACCGCTTCAGGTTTTTTACTGAGAGCCGTGCGTTCATACAGCATGCCACTAACCTGTTTTTGTAGCGCTCGAACACTCCAACGCTGAACTCGGCACATCTCAGCATAGAAATCACGCTTTAAATCATCATCAATAGAGCAGATAATAACAAAATGAGACCATGATAATTGTCTCGACAGTGTTGAGACAATCTCACGATTAGGAAATTGCTTGGCAAACTTGATCATTCGAAATAGGTTGGGGCGACTATAGCCCTTGCCGTAAGCTAAAGATAAGTCTTTAGCCAGTGAGGCAATAATAGTCTCACCATATTCAGCGCGTTTCGCTTTTAGAACTTCTTCATCAATACGTTTACCAATCAACCAGCATAATAATGCCTGAGTAGAATTATACTCACGAGCAACATGTTGCCTTGCCTCATTAATTAAATTGGCAATGTCATTAAACAATGTTGCCGGAGTACCTTTGGTGGTAGTTGATGAACGGTGGCCAACTGACTTTTTATTGCTCATTTACTTTCCTTTTTAAAGTTCCCATAATGACTAGAGGCGGAACTTTTATCCTCTGATTAGGCGCAAAAGCGCATGTAATGGAGGTTGATAGTAAATGAAAATCAATAAAATGACAACTACATTATTTAACTAGGAACTTACGTTGTCCGCAAAACGCCTCTACGTACACACCAGGCCGTAAGCAGGAAAAAAAGGGTTAATGATATCTAAAATGTTAAGCGACAATTCTGTTTGCCGACCGGCGTCAATTAATATTGCCGGCTAATCATCTGAGATAATCATAGCAATGACAATTAGGGGGAGCGCGAAAAACCCTGGGGCATAGAGATCTAAGCTTTACAAATCAGTAATAGGGTCTAACTACTCAATAAACAGCCTATATTTTTTTGAGTGTATACGACATGAAAGCCTATCAATTAAAAGTTGCCCTGCACGGTATCAGCCCAATGATTTGGCGCCGTCTAATACTACCAGAAAAGACTTCCTTGGCAAAACTGCACTATGTGCTTCAAGCCCTATTTAACTGGGATGATGAGCATTTACACCAATTTCATATTTATGGCACAGACTACGGCATCAATTAT
>JAJFKI010000055.1 GCA_021773295.1 Gammaproteobacteria bacterium
TAACTGATATCACTGTATTCTCCAAAGCCACATCAGGTAATAATATGGACTGATATTAGCTATATACCCATCACAGATGAAAATGCGAAATGAAGGCTATTGCTTTTTGCCCCCTTTGAACGTTCGAAATTTGCCAATAGAGTAACTATTACCCGCATTTCGAACGTCCAAAGGGAACAAAAATCAAATCGCCTAAATTTCGCATTTTGAATCACGAGGAGTATAGATAGGTAAATTTACTTATTTTTTAGAATGATCTCAAATGTTATGATTTTTCATACTTAGTATTCACTCAAAGAAATTTATAATGGAATTTCTTGAGACAGGCATTAGGAAATATGTATGAAGAGTCGCGCTGTTAACATTCTTGGGATTTCTGCTTTTTATCACGATAGTGCTATTGCATTATTGCAAAATGGTGAAATTCTCTTTGCGGCGCAGGAAGAGCGTTATACGAGAATCAAAGCAGATGCTTCTTTTCCAATGAATGCCTTAAAAGATGGCTTAAAACAAACAAAACTTAAAATAACGGATATAGACTATATTATTTTTTATGAAAACCCTGCCGATAAGTATCAACGAATTTTAAAAAGCTGTATCGAAGCAGCACCTGGGTCATTAAATATCTTTCTACGTGGTGTTTGTCCTTGGATGACGGGCAAAGCCTCTCAGCATGAGTTAATTCAAGCATCTATTAAATCGGGGCTTAATTTGTCACCACTTATTGAGTTACCTCCAATATTTTGTACGCAACATCATCTTTCACATGCAGCTTCTGCTTTTTACCCCTCACCTTACAGCGAAGCTGCAATATTGTGTGTAGATGGGGTTGGTGAATCTGAAACAATGACCATTTGGCATGGGCAGGGTACTAAAATCACAAAAATCTTTGATATTAACTATCCTGATTCATTAGGCTTGCTTTATTCTTCCTTCACCCAATACACGGGCTTTGCTGTAAATTCCGGCGAATACAAGTTAATGGGTTTGGCACCTTATGGTAAGCCTTTGTATAAGAATTTAATTACAAAATATCTTATCGATATTAAAGAGGATGGCGCGTTCAAATTGAATATGGACTATTTTTCCTATCAATCTGGCAAGCGCATGATTAACCATAAGTTTGAAAAACTCTTTGGTGAGCGAGCAAGACAGCCGGATGAGAAAATAAGACAATTAGACATGGATATCGCGAGTTCAATCCAAGCAGTTTTTAACGAATTATTATTAAAGCTAGCAAGACGCATCCACGGTGAATTAGGCGTTGATAATTTATGTTTAGCAGGTGGAGTTGCTTTAAATTGCGTTGCCAATGGTTACATAAAAGCGCATGGGCCATTTAAAAATATTTGGGTACAACCCTCAGCGGGAGATGCTGGTGGTGCTTTGGGGGCTGCTTATGTTTTATGGTACGAATATTTAAACAATGAAAGGCAAGTTAATGCAGTCTCTGATTCGATGCATGGAGGTTATTTAGGGCCTAGCTACACCGATCATGAGATAGAAGAATACTTAAGCTCAGTTAATGCAAACTATACCAAGCTTGCACCAAAGGTTTTATATGAAAAAACCGCAGATAAGCTTGCGAATGATAATGTGGTGGGTTGGTTTCAAGGGCGGATGGAGTTTGGCCCACGTGCGCTGGGACATCGCTCAATATTGGGCGATCCACGTTCGGCTAATATGCAAACTACTATGAATTTGAAAATAAAATACCGTGAGTCTTTCAGACCCTTTGCGCCATCGGTGATGGCGGAGCATGCCCGTGAGTATTTTGATATTGATCACGAGAGCCCTTATATGCTGTTTGTGAGAAAGGTTAATGAACAGCATAGAGTCGAGCGCAGCAAAGCGCAAGAAAACATTACCGGCTTAGCACAGCTAAGCTTAGCTCGCTCATCCATATCAGCCGTGACTCATGTGGATTATTCAGCACGTATTCAAACAGTGACGAAAGACAGAAACCCTATTTACCACGCACTGCTCTCGGCATTTAATGAAAAAACAGGTTGCCCGATATTGGTGAACACTTCCTTTAATGTTAGAGGTGAGCCTATCGTGTGTACGCCACAGGATGCTTATGAATGCTTTATGAATACCGAGATGGACCACTTAGTCATTAATACTTATTTTTTGAGTAAAGTGAATCAGCCAACGGAAAACCAAGTTGCGAAAGAATTTA
Organism: Gammaproteobacteria bacterium; assembly: GCA_021773295.1. Lineage (GTDB taxonomy): Bacteria > Pseudomonadota > Gammaproteobacteria > UBA1113 > UBA1113 > JAJFKI01. The sequence goes on from JAJFKI010000055.1 coordinate 2,183, forward strand.
AACCGGATTAATAAGGGAGGGGTTATGAAACAGTTATTAATATTTTCTTTTTATAGTGTGATTTACTACGGCCTATTTGTGCCATCAGCAATTATGTTGCGGCTAGGAAAAGGAAATCATGCGCCAAGCATGGTGCGATCATCAAAACGAGTTTGTCTCATGGCAAATCTTGAGGTTTCATACAAAGCGACGCCCATATTGGCATTTGTTGAAACACTCATGGTTTTTTGCGTCAATAAGCTGAATGTTCAGCAAGCAGTTTATAGAGCGCCATCGAAAAAAATCTATACCATATTTTAAGGTGAACATTATGATGAATACCATAATCACTACTGTTGGAATAACTGTGATTGCAATTATATTGCTAGAACTTATTGGTTGTTTTATCAATCGATATTATTTTTCAAGCAAGACACGGTTAACGAATTTAAAAGGCACTGTATCTGATCCCTTATTTGAAACAGCAGATTCTTATGATAACACTGGCTGGTATCCTGCCTGCTTTCGTGAAGCGAGTGAAATCTTTAAAAAGTTCCGCTGGGGCTCCTTAGGATTATGGCATTCGCCACGCTTTAATGGTCAGTATATTACGATTGAAAAAAATAATTTACGTAGAACAGTGCATGCTAATCAGTGTGCGCGTTATGAGGGAAGCCCGAAGGTGTTTTTCTTCGGAGGTAGTACCACCTGGGGCTGGGGGGCGCGTGATGAGCATACCATCCCTTCTTGTTTTTCCAAGCTTCTACCAAAGGCTTATATAGAAAATCATGGTGAGCTTGGCTTTGTGACATCACAGGAGCTAGTGTTATTCGTGCAAACCATTAAAAGTAATCATGTGCCTGATTATATAATTTTTTTAGACGGTGTCAATGACATGTTTAGTGCTTACCTTGCGGGTGCTGCTGGTGTTGAGTTGGGTGCACTCAAGAAAAAGGCTGCCTTTGAAGATAATGTTGAGTCTAAGCTATTGCCTATCCTCAAACAAAAATCTGCCATTTGCACCTTAGTAAAAAATTTCAAACAACAAAATCTACCGTCAAATGCTAACAAAGATTATTATGATTTAGCGCAAGATATTGTGAGTGTCTATAATCAAAATATTAAGTTTATTACCAGAGTTTGTCAGGAATATGGTATCAAACCAATCTTTATCTGGCAGCCAACACTGTTTGATAAACCTAATCTAACAGCTTATGAAACAACATTGCTTGATACCATCAAAGAATGGCAGCCTCTGTATGATGCTGTGAAGACGATCATTGCTTCTGAAGATAGCTTAGCGCCTAGTGTGTTGAATTTCTCTGACTGCTTTGCGACTGAAACAAAGCCAATTTATGTGGATCCTTGGCACTATAACGAAGACGCTAATGATTATATAGCCAGGCTACTTGTGGCGAAAAAATTTCAATCAATCAATATCAGTCACGAGGATCACTTAAGGACCGAGTGTAGCCACGCTGCTACTGCTTGTTGAGCTTGCGGTAGGCTCGGTAATTCAGTACTCTCAATACTATAAAATTATGCGTCCATCTCCCAGTATGTTATACGGTGTTTTTTAATTACATATTATGGTAAAATACTGGCCGAGATTAAATGATAGAACGGGGTAGTGACTATGGCAGGATTAAAAAGAGAAGAAATTGCCGCATCGAGTGCCAGCTCGAGTTCGGCTTCGAGTTCAGCTTCTGGCCCAAGTTCCAGTAAGAGTGCAAGTTTCAGCATGAGCGCTAGTTCAAGCCCTGATGTCGCTCACGCGTGTCCCATTAATGAAAGCATAAGAGTATTTTTTCGTGATCAACTCTGGATTGACGAATCGATGAGTTATATCTGTCAATTCATGCGCTCACCTGCTTATGAAAATAGGATTTATGATAATTACCAAGTGCACTTTAAGGAGCATGCTGATTTGCTAAAAGAATCGACAGAACTACAAACGGTACTTGATGGGCTAGCTCCCGTTATTGCTAAGAATCAAGAAGCGCATATGCGCTTGGTAGAGCAACTCAATAATCTCTCTCGTCAAAAAGAAAAAAAACTAGCAGAACATGAAGTAGCCAGTACAGATAGACAGCCTTATACCAAAATGGATCTCGATGAATTAGAGGCGCAATGTCGAAGACTAAAAGCACATGTTAAGGCTCAGGAAATCATTAATGAAGATCATCAAAGAGTCAGCAATAAAATGGCCGTAACAATTGATGAAATAAACCAACGTTTAAAAGAACTGTCAGCAAACAGACATGTTATTTTTGTTCGTAACCGCATGCGTCAAGCCGCAGCCATCATAAGAACACAAAACGAACACCTCGAAAAACAGTATACATTAATTACCACAGCAGGCCACGATGTGAAACGGTTGTCTGATGCCGCTTGTTTAACAAAAGCAGCGTTTGCGGCTAAATATCCAGATCATGCTGACTTGCAAGCAAGCTTAAAAAAACGCTATGAACAAGCGACAGCCGTCAAACGAGAAGCACAAAAGGGCTTTGATACAGCGCGTGACTTTGATAAAGAAGCGGATGGTCTCATTGTAGAAGATTACAAATTATTAGTGTCTACTTTCCATTATCAATTAGCCACCTGCAAAAGAGATAAAGCAGGTACCTTAGCAAATCTTGCCATTACCTATTTTGAGGATCATTCTTATGGCGAGCAAAAAAACTTAATGTTGGCGCTTATTAAAATTTACTCAGGAATTAATGCCTTAGCCGCTGCTAGAGAACGAATTATTTCTCCGCTTAGTAGGATTCCAACGCGCATAGAAGCAGATGCGTATATGAAAGAAGGGACCCATTTCAGGATGTTCCATTATCAGGCAGAACCCAGCAGGGGCAGCTTGAAAGCAAAAGCGGAAGGTATTAACGTCATTAACTTGCAGGTCTATGAAGATACTTTAGAGAAGCTCTTGCCCTCATTGGCAAATGTTGTTGGGATGATTGAGGCTTCATGTAAGACAACGACAGCAGCCTTAGAGGTAGAGAGTGGTGCAGGTATTCCCAATTTTATCAAGGGACTGAACGGATGCCTTAAAACGGCTCAACAAGAGCTTAAAAATATCGAAACCCTAAAAACATCTTTGTCCTTGGCTGCTACCGACAGCTCACCGATGGCGCCAGCTGGATAAACTATACCCATAATCCTCGTCATAGTTGTATAAAAAAACATTGAAAATGAAGATAAATATGGTATCTTACGCATCGATTGTAGAAGATTATATTTGGTATCGACGAGGGCAGGGTGCTTATGCTACCCAAATGACCACCTGTCACCATAATTAATAATTAATCAACAAAATGTGGCTTAATTCTTAGCTATAAGACGGATACAACAACCATGAAATTACTTCGTTATCTTTCGTTTCTCGCAGTAATGCTGTTGCTCAGCGGCTGTAAGATGGCACTCTTAGATCCTAAAGGTATGGTAGCTGCCAGTGAGAAACACCTATTACTGAGCGCAACGGGCCTAATGCTCCTCGTTGTAGTCCCAGTGATTTTATTAACCTTATTCATAGCCTGGAAATATCGAGCCAGCAATAAAAACGCTAAATATGCCCCCGACTGGACCCACAGTACTGTCTTGGAAACGGTATGCTGGGCAATCCCTTGTGTGATTATTGGTATTTTAGCGGTCATGACATGGGTATCATCCCATAAGCTCGATCCTTATCGTCCTTTAAATGTGAAGGGCAAGCCACTGGTCATTGAAGCGGTAGCGTTAAACTGGAAATGGTTATTTATTTATCCTGAGCAGGGTATTGCTTCAGTTAACTTCGTGCAAATTCCCACAAATGTGCCGGTGCGTTTTGTGATTACGGCAGATGCACCGATGAATTCACTTGAAATACCACGACTAGCCGGGCAAATATATGCGATGACGGGTATGCGCACTAAGCTTAATTTAATCGCCAACGAAGCGGGAGATTATCATGGTTTTTCTGCGAACTACAGCGGTGAAGGCTTCACTAACATGAAATTTATCGTGAGAGCGAGTTCGAAAAAAGCTTTCGATCAGTGGTTGGCCAAAGAGCGGCACTCACCCAATAAATTAACGGCTGCGGTTTACCAAAAGTTAACGCAACCTAGCGAGAATGATGCGATCAAGTATTATTCTTTCGTTAAACCTCATCTATTCGAAGAAGTCATTACCTCCTACATGAAACCTGAAATACAAAGCATTGATGGTAATGACCGTCGACTAACCGGTAAAGAAGTAACAGGAAAACGCCATGCTTAATTCATTCATTTTCGGCAATTTAACCTTAGACGCTATTCCGTATCATGAGCCCATCATCATGGTCGCAGGTGTGATGATGGTGTTAGGCGTATTCGCGGTGCTGGGTGGTATTACTTTCTTTAAGAAGTGGGGCTACCTTTGGAAAGAGTGGGTAACAACAGTGGATCACAAGAAAATAGGTGTGATGTATATCATCCTTGCGGTGGTCATGTTATTGCGTGGTTTTGCTGATGCGCTGATGATGCGAACGCAACAAGCTATTGCCGTGGGTCACTCCATGGGGTATTTGCCACCTTCGCATTATGATCAAATCTTTACGGCCCATGGCGTTATTATGATTTTCTTCGTTGCCATGCCGTTGATGTTTGGTTTATTGAATTTAGCTGTGCCATTGCAAATCGGTGCTCGTGATGTAGCGTTTCCCTATTTAAATTCTTTAAGTTTTTGGTTGACCGTGTCTGGTGCCATATTAGTGAATATTTCACTCATCGTTGGAAAATTTGCGGCGACAGGTTGGTTAGCGTATCCGCCATTGTCAGGTTTAGTCTACAGTCCAGGCGTTGGCGTCGACTATTATATATGGGCACTACAAATATCGGGGGTAGGTAGTTTGCTCTCGGGCGTCAACTTTACCGCGACTATTTTGAAAATGCGCTGTCCCGGTATGAAATTAATGAAAATGCCAATATTCACTTGGACTGCGCTTTGCGCGATGGTGTTAGTGATACTAGCTTTCCCTGTATTAACGGCCACCTTGGCAATGCTTACCCTAGATCGCTACATGGGTATGCACTTTTTCACTGCTGCCTTCGGTGGTAATGCCATGCTTTATGTGAATTTGATATGGGCTTGGGGGCACCCTGAAGTTTATATTTTAATATTACCGGCTTTTGGTATTTACTCGGAAGTGGTGGCAACCTTCTGTAAAAAACCACTATTTGGTTATAGCAGCATGGTATGGGCATCCATCGTTATTACCTTCCTATCCTTTTCAGTGTGGCTGCATCACTTCTTTACCATGGGATCAGGAGCCAATGTCAATGCCGTGTTTGGTATTGCAACCATGATCATCGCCGTACCGACAGGGGCTAAAATCTTTAACTGGCTCTTTACCATGTATCGCGGACGTGTCCAATTTTCTGTGCCGATGTTATGGACGATTGGATTTATCACGACCTTTGCGGTTGGTGGTATGACGGGTGTCTTAATGTCTGTGCCAGCCGTTGATTTCCAAATTCATAACAGTGAATTTTTAGTGGCACATTTCCACAACACGATTATTGGCGGCGTGGTGTTTGGTTACTTTGCCGGTCTTACCTATTGGTGTCCAAAAATATTTGGCTTTAAGCTCAATGAAAAATTAGGCAAAGTCACCTTCTGGTGTTGGTTCATTGGTTTTTATGTAGCCTTCATGCCTGTTTACATTGTTGGCTTGATGGGAATGACACGACGCATTAATCATTACAGTGCAGCAACAGGCTGGCATCCTTACTTAGTCGTAGCGTTTATCGGTGCATTAATTATTGCGGCGGGAATAGCATCACTGGTGCTGAACATTGCACTTAGTATTAAGAATCGCAATAAAGAAGGCTACCTCGACACGACAGGCGATCCATGGGATGGCAGAACACTTGAATGGTCAATACCCTCACCGGCACCTTTTTATAACTTTGCGCTAACGCCTGAAGTCGACAGCATTGATGCTTTTTGGAAAACGAAACAAGAAATAGCGCAAGGTAAATCAGTACAAAAGCCTGCTTATCAAGATATCCATATGCCTAAGAATACGTCGACTGGATTTTTCATCGGTGCGCTTAGTGGGCTATTTGGTTTTGGTATGGTATGGCAAATCCCATGGCTGATAGCGGTTGGCTTTATTGGTGTGCTTGTCGCCATGGTGGCTCGCAGCTTTAGCACAGACACTGATTATTATGTCAAAGCAGCTGACGTTGAAGCAACTGAAGCAAAATACGCAGCACTGCGTCAGCGAGGTGCATCATCATTAGGTGATTCAGCTGAAGATGATGGGATGTTGGGTTCTGAAATTTTAAATAAGGCGACGTAATCATGACAGATCATTCAACAACAGCAGATCATCATCACAGCGCAGATGCTGTCGATGTCTTTGGATTTTGGCTTTACATCTTAAGTGACTGTGTTTTATTCGCAACGTTGTTTGCCACATTTGCAGTGTTGCAATTTAGCACTTACGGCGGCCCAGCGTTGCACGAGTTATTTAGCTTACCCTATGTGTTAGGCGAAACCATGTTTTTGCTCTTTAGTAGTTTCACTTATGGTTTAGCCATGATGGCCCATTATAAAGGCAATACGCGGCGAGTATTACAATGGTTAATGGTGACTTTCATCTTAGGTGTTTCATTCGTTGTGATGGAAGTGAATGAATTTGTACATTTAGTCCATGAAGGACATACCTGGCAATCAAGTGGCGCCTTGAGCGCATTTTTCACCTTAGTAGGTACGCACGGTTTGCACGTCACCATCGGTTTAATATGGATGGGCTTGATGATGTTCCAGTTAATGAAATTCAAACTAACACCAGACACGAGCAGACGTTTAACCTATCTGGGCCTATTTTGGCACTTCTTGGATATCGTTTGGATTTTTGTCTTTACCTTCGTCTATTTAATGGGGGCAATCTAATATGTCGAGTCAACAAAAAGTCGAAACTTACGGCACAGGACGTAAAACATTAAAGTCATACATGACGGGTTTAGTGTTGTCACTCATCTTTACATTCACCGCTTTTTACTTAGTCGGTCAACACACGCTATCGACAACGGCATTATATGTTTCATTGTCTTTATTGGCTGTGATGCAATTATTGGCGCAAGTTATATTTTTCTTATGCCTCACCAACAAAACGGCAGAAGGCCGCTGGAATACCATGCCGTTTATTTTTGTAATAGCGATTATTTTACTGTTAGTAGGTGGCACCTTATGGATAATGTATAACTTGAATTACCACATGGTTCATTGATTACAAACAGTAAACAAATCGTTAATTTTGAAAGGGCGTATGAACAACACCCTCTTAACTGACCGATGATCTTCCTATTTCACATATATCTCTATCCGGCACAGTGCTGATGATAAAACGTCACATCAAACCAACAATAGTGCAGTTCCGACAGGGTGGTTCGCGAACTGTTGCTACATTCTTTTTTACGAGAGTAATATTTTTAAGGCATGTTTTCTTTCGGCAGAAAGCTTTGTAAGGTCCAAAGAATAAGTACTTAACATGGCATAGAGTTGTTGTAAGTTTTGGTTATCCAGGGCCGCGATATGCTGATTAATCGTTGCTGTGTCACCTCTGGCTACAGGGCCAGTCAAGGATTCATTGGCAGAGCGGGTGGTTTTTAAGTTTTCTAAAGTGCTAGTCATTAAAGATAAGCTAATATCAATTGCATTTTCTTTATCGACGCCGGATTGTTGCAGCAGCTTAGTGGAGATATCAAATAAGCTTACTATGAAATTCGATGCAAAGGCGCCTGCTGCATGGTAGCGTGCTTTATTATCAGAAGAGAGCTTGAAAACTTTGCCGCCAATCTCAGAGAATAATGACGCAATGCTAGGAAAACAACTTGCATCACCTTCATAGGCACAATAAGTTCCCGCAAATGATTTAATTGACTGCTCTGGCAGGGCAAAACTTTTTATGGGGTGCACACTGGCTATGGCAATCCCTTTGTGTTTAGCGCAGTGCAAAATGCCAGAGGGTAGAGCGCCACTGCAATGGATGATGATAGCTTCTTTAGGTATTGTTGCTTGTGCGACTAAGCGCTGACAACAAACCTCAATCTCACTATCAGGCGTTGTAATGAAATAAAGATCGGCGCTAGGCAAATCTTCAATGTTTGTGATTGTGGCTCCAGCACCAATAAACTCACAGCTTTGTTGAGTCGACACCTTATTGCTAATCGCAATAATATGGTGTGAAGTCTTTAAGGTGATTAACTTCGCTAAGGTTTTACCAACTTTGCCAGCACCAATGAAAACAATCTTCATGATGAAAAATTTACTTCAAACAACGCGGCAAAAGATTGTGGTGCTTGAGTGAGTTTACGATGTTCAAAATCAAAAAAGACTTGGCCGGTTTTTAAGAGTGCCACGGTTGTATTATCTGTTTGTTTGCTAAAGCGATAATACAATTGAAAAGAATGCTTTTTCAGTTCATCTGGATATAACTCTATGGTTAACAGTTCGCCATGAAAACCTTCAGCTTTATAATTAATGCACACATCACCAATCACCAAGCCAATATCGTCACCAAGATTTAACTCGGTTAACCCAAACTGATTTAACCAGCGGATTCTAACTTCGGTGGCGAAACTAAGAATATGTTCATTACCAAGATGAGCGCCATAACTTAAATGGTTCACTAAGATGGGGATCTGAGTTGTAAAAATAGTTTTATCAGCCTCATAAGGCACAACAATTCTTGGCATAGTTTGATTCTCCAGGTCATCTAACAACATAATGATTTATCGCAATGATGTCATGTATTCTATTATTAGACAAGATATGAGCACTATTTTCTAACCCTTAACTTACAAAAAATCACCGGCCACCAGTAGGTTTGGGCAAGCTAGTAGTACTGCTATCACTCGTATCCAAATGCTTATTGTTTTTGATCCGTTTGTATTTAGCATAATGGATATGCCACTCACCTGGCGTTCCATAATCAAAAACAGCATTCAAGTTAAACAATGCAGCATGTTTTATTGCATCCCTTTTCGCCCAAAAATTAGAAGACTCAAGAGGTTCAGGAGAATGCCAAGTCTTTGTTTCACTTCCCTGATGGCGACCAGCACAATTCCACCCAATTCCAAACAAAGTTCCGTCCGGATGTTCTAGTAAGAGTTGTTCTGATGTTCGGTTTAAAATATTGACAGGGCTTTTTCCATCAATTAAGATTTCCATTGGTTCATCAACTGGCTCCCAATTACCAATACCTAAAACACCAGAATTATTCTCTCCAAAACCAAACCAGCGCCCATCGGGTAATTTTGCAAAAATGGTACCCTCTATTTCAAATGCATCGATTGGCTTTATTCCTTGGATTTCTAAAGGCTTTTGTTGCTTGCTTTTTTTATCATAGTACTTCCAGCTTGTTTCATCCGATGAAACAGAAAGCCTATTATTCCTTTTTTGAAATGAACTGATGGGTTTCTCAAATAATGTTGCTGCCATAATAACCTCACTTAGTTAATAATATTCGTATTAATCAAAATTGTCTGTAGTGTAAATTATACACATTTTTTGGTCGACCTCAATACGGTAATTATTACTGGAAGATCCCCAGTGTTACATACGGTATTCCATGCCTTGTCTGATGCGGCGTTAAGCAACAATCGGATCGTGACTCTCTTGCTTGGCATAGGCAAAGATAATGCTGCCATCTTTGAGAAGATTTATCACCTTCTTACTAATAGCCGGATCAATGCCGAAGCAGCCCCAACTGTTGCCGGCTTTTTTATGGCGTTTAATGTATTTAGCGGTGGTATAGTTGGCAGGATGTAACACGATATTACGCATATAGGCGCTGGCATTAATGCCTTTTTCTAAGCCTTGTAAGCGCAGGGACCAGCCGTGTTTTCCCACATAAGGGTTGAGGGTTTGATAAACCCCAAGGCTGGACTTCTTTGAATTGTTTTTGCCGGAGAATTTTGTTGCCTTTTTGCTACCACTATTTTTACCGTGGCTGGTATAGAGTTTTAACATCACTTTGCTATTTTTTAAGTTTATGATCCACATACGTTTTTTATTGGATGGCTTGTTAAAGTCGACAATGGTAATGACATCAGGGTTACTGACTTTGCCTTTTCTATTCGCCCATTTATAGCCATTCACGGCGTATTGTAATGCCTTTGGGTTAAGATCCGGTGCATTGGCGAGGATTTTTTGTCGGTTAATGTTAGGTGTTATAACGGGCTTAGCAGGGACAGTTTGTGCGATGGGGCTGTCTGCCCTTGGCGTGCCATGGAATTGCTGTGGGATGGTTATTATGGCAATGCCTATAAATGCCAGTAATATCAAGGGTATAAAGACCAAACGGGTCATAATTATTGCACCTTCTTTAGAGTTAATTGTTAATAATTACAAGCGATTATAGTCCTTTAAGTACCTGCTAAAGGTGAGGTAGTATACATAATTTATTTATTATTGTCTAGCAAATGAGCTGTCTGATTAGCCATGCTTGGAGAGTGGATTGCCATTACTCTTGGACTGTTTGTGTTTATACATGCCTTTATCGGCTTTTTCGATAAGTTCCACCACGTGTTTGCAGGGTCCGCAGGCACTGTAATGGGCGAAGCTAACCTCGTAGGGGAGTTGTTGAGAAATCGTTTCTAGCTTCTCTTCTAAAAGAGTGACTACGTCTTTTTCCATTAAGGGATTAACATGTAGTAGGCAAACAAGAAATTCATCACCTCCCATGCGAATCACTAAATCATCTTCTCGTACCGCATCTTTTAGGTGTTTAACGGCCGTTATGAGTATTTCGTCGCCGGCTTGGTGGCCATAGTGATCATTGACGGGCTTGAACTTATTCAAGTCGATCATGGCCACACAGAGATAATCGAAAATAACTTCGTTTTTACGATGAAATTTTGTAGGCGGTATTTGGCAGTGTTTAATAAAGTTTTCTAACTTTCTGCGATTATAAGCACCGGTTAAGGGATCAGTTTCTGCAGAAGCTACCATATCAACATAAAGTGAAGAAGTAGAAATTGCCGCGGCAGCAAAATTAGCAATCGCGCTTAACAGTAACATTTTATCACCCTGAAATTCATCGGGGTTTTCCACATTAATCAGTTCAAGTACGCCGAGAACTTTACGCCTAAAGAAAAGCGGTACCGCAATGATGGACTGGGTTTGGAACGCTGTTTTTTCATCTACTTTACGGCAATAGTTAGAATTTTTGTCGACAAACTTCATGACTTCAGGGTTGCCTGTGGCAGCAACTTTGCCGGCAATGCCTTCTCCAAGCTTTATGGTAACATGTTGAATCTGAGCACTGTCGATACCTTCAGCCACCATGAAAAATAATTCATTGGTATTATCATCTAAGCGTAACAGGCTCCAATTACTTGGCTTAAAAAAGAGATCAATAGCACGTTTGATGACATGCAAAACTTGCTCTTTGCTTTCGATGGCCGTTAAGGCTTGCCCCATATCTGAAAAAAGCTTTATGGTATCTGTAATTTTAATGTTATCAGTCAAGGCATAATTCCTTTTCTTGTCTTTATATGCTCTTGTTTATATTTTAGTCTAAAAATTCATTTTCTACATAATCCTAGATATACGCCTCGAGATTCTTGCCTCTCTAAGCAGCTTCATCTAAAGGCTTCACATCAATCTCATCTTTAGAGCTCACCGCGAACTTTTGAAGTACGATGGGTATAGCTTATTTAGCCTGGGGGGAGAGATCAGCTTTGTTGATGACAACCAGTGTGCCAAACATAGGGTTGTCAAAGTAGTGTAATTCATTGCGCTTCATGCGTTGGCTTTGCTTGAGGAGGTAGCGGGCAAAGGTGGGTAATTCAGGTGTATTACTGAACCAGGAGCGCTTTTGTTTAGGGTTGGGCTGGATGAGTAGAAGGTTAGTATTCACCTTGTAATAGCGGCTTTTGTTTACCTTAACTGTGCCGTTGATTTGCCATTGAGCGCTGCCATCGGATTCTATGGGAGCAGGTTGGTTGGAGTTGCTATTTACTGCTAGCCGCTGGCCCTCAGCGTTATAAACGTTGCCGCCATAGATATGCACGGGCTGGCTATTGCCATCGGCTTGCAGCCAGGCGACATGTAGCAAGACTTGGTATTGCTTACTATTCACTAGCCGCCTTTCCTGACTTTTCAGCTTGAAATCGGATGTTGGCAGGTATCGGTAGAGCAATTCAGTGATATCTACTTCAGGGGCCTTATTTTGCGTATTATTGGCTTCTAAGAGTGGGTGGGCATCGGTGCTAGTGTCCGTTTTGGGCTTTGTTGTAGCTAATGACTTTAACGGAGGCTTGAGGTTAACTGCTTGATTAATCGAAGGCCAAGCGGGCTCTAGAGGCCAGGTTTCTCTATCTTTGTCTTGAGGACTATTGTATTTAAAAACAATGAGTTCGACTTGGTAGAGTGTGGCGGCGCTTGCTGTCAGCGAGAAAAAGCTGAAGCATACCGTCCATGTAAGCAGCAGTACTTTTTTCACGGTTACCCAATGATTATGTTTTTAGTGAGGTTTTTGGTATCGCGTCAGTAGATAGATCTGATAATTGTGCTGAAGTCGCATCAAAAAATTTATTGACAATCATGCGAATTAAAACCGCTCTTTTATCAGGATGTGTCTTACTGGCCTTTGGATTTTCTTGGAAATATTGAGAAATGACATCAGCAGCTTTTTTAGGGCCAAAGCCAGTCTCAGTTTTGAAATAGTCGACATATTGATCTTTAAGCATAGACTCAACAGGTGTACCTGTTGGCTTGAACATTCTGCTGAATGTGGCAGTCACTTTGTGTTTACCCATGGTGGTATCTCCATAAAGTTGATAATGACACTAACAATCAATGGGTGCATTCTAGCACCCTATATCTATTACAGCAAGAAAAAAATTGAACAACTTTGTTTGTTTTTACCATATTGAGGTACGATGGGTATAGGCGCATGCGGGCGATGAGTGAACGTCATCATTTATTGTTTGGCAAATCTAGGCAAGCTGCTGTCGCTATGGGCTCTCGGGGGGCCAGTAGGGCGTTTAGGCGGTAGACTAAAGAAGGCATTAGATGCTTCATTAGTCGCTGGGCTACTTGAGCCGCTGCTGGTTGCTGCAGATTCAGCAGTACTGCTGCTAGATGAGCTACTCGCAAATGAAGCACTAGTGCTGCTTGATGTACTAGACATGCGCGAGGCTTGTGGAGGTGAGTCAACAAGTGTCGCTGTTGCAACGGCCTTAGGATCTATCAGTGGTTTTAAGCTGAGTTCTGGCACACAAGCTGGTTTTAGCATTGTAGGTTTTTTCACAGATTTCCTGATAGGTTCCGCAACGACATTAGGATTTAGCAAATATTCACTTATGGCATCTGTTAAAACAAGGTTGGGGTTGTCACTGAGCGATTTTAAAAATATGTTTGCCAAGTTTCTTTCGATAAAAGTTTGAGTTGTGATTCTGGCAGACTTAGAGGCTAAATTATAAACTTTGCTAAGCTGTGCTGGTTGCTTTTCTTTTTTATGCGTAACCTTAGCAACTAATGTATCTCTTTGCACTTTTACAGCTTGGTAACTAGGAATAATTCGAGTTTGAAGATTTTCTAACTGAGCTATTGCTGCTGTTATCTTTTCGTCAGAAAAGTGAGATTCGCTATTGTCTTTCTGAGCTACAAGTTTTTGTTTTAAACCCTCTAATTTATCGTAATGTTTCATAAGCGAACGAAAAGTTGGTACTAAACCCATCTGTAAAAGAGTCGTTCCTTCAGGAACATTATAAGCAATTTTAAAACTGTTCATTAAGATTGATTTTATCTTATTTGCGAATGAAATATCGATCACTGTCTCAACATCCCTTAGTAAAAATAAGGCATCAGTAGCAATACCTAAATTGCCTAGGTGTGTTTTTGATTCATCATTGAGTTGTTGAAAAAATAGTTTGACAGTCTTTGTTTCTAGATTATTCAAGGTGCGCGTGATTGATTTTTGTCGAGATTCAATCGCTGTTGAAAAATATTCTCTAACTTTTAAAGCCCAATGATCAATAGCTCGCTCATTAGAGGTATCGAACGGTTCATCTTTACTGGCTTGTTGTGATAACCATTGTTTAGCAAATTCATGGGAAGTTATATACTGCTGTTTAGTACAAGGGTGCAGCAGCAAGGTGGATGGAGTATCAATTTCTCTAGTAAATGTTTTTGAACTAGCAACCCACGATTTGGCTTGTCTACCATAATCTCGAATTTGCTTCAGTCGTGATTCAAATAAGGTGTTATGTTCGGAGTTTGCGGCAATTTTTTCTCTAATGTGTTGTGGAATAAGGCTACGAACTGCATGAGATGTAAGGTTACTGATATTATGGCTAGCAAAGTTTTCTAGCAGGACTTTGAATTGTGCGTATTCTGATGAGTCAGGATTTGCCCCATAATGAACAAGTACTTCATCAAATAGGCATTTCAATGCATATTGTTGCAGCAATATACTTTTTTGAGCTGACATTTCTAAATTAGCACGAATAATTGTTTTTGCATCATCATTGTGAATAATGGTACGTGATTGTATCTCTTTAACCAATTTTGTGTAGTTGGTAATTAGTTTAATGGATTGCTGATAAGTACCCGCTGCACCAAGTTCGCTAATTAATTGATGAAAGAAGCTTCCCTCTGTTTGTCCGTAATTAGTCATAGCTGCTAAGTATTCTATTTCAGACTCAGACGAAAGGGCGTCTTCGAAGGCTTCGTTTAGTTCGCTTAAGATTGCTTGTTCACTTTCACTGATTCTTGGGCTTGTAGAAGAATTTGGCATGGTTGTATTGGCACTGCTGCTATTTGATGAGGATGAGCTACCCAACGCGTTAGGAGATGAACTGGAACTAGAGGATGAGCTTGGGCTGGAAAGTAGAACAGTTTGGTTATTTTTACTACTTCTACGGTGCAGACTAAATCTAAATGGTCCAAATGGTGATTTCTTTTTAACGGGACCTTTTCCTTTTCCTTTTACTTCGGGTTCGGGCGATTCGTTATACATAATAACAACCTCATGTTCTTTAATAAATTGAGCAAGTATTGTACCATAATAACAAAAGTTGTCAACCTAAAGTTTGAACAACTCTTGACAGCGTAATGCTAATTTATTGAATTATAATGATTTTTATGAAAATTGAAAGATTTATCCGCTTGGGGCTAATGGGCTAGTTTTATAGGCAAATTCGTGGGTCTTATTGGCCATGCTGGTGATATTTTCAGGTGTGAAAGCATCTGCTAGGGTTTTATTGTGTGCTTTTAGGAATTCACCAAGGGCTCTGGTGCAATCGAAGAGGCTTTGATAATTAAAATCTGCGTAGTCAGCTTCATGCCAAATTTGGTTAATTAGCTTGAGGGTGGAGCTGGCTACCCCCTCATTAAACCCAGGTAATCCCATGATTTTTAATGAAATTTCATGTCGTTCTGTGTGGCTCAGGGACGTGAGAGGATCACTTTCTAAGGCTTGTTCGCTAGGGCAAAGTTTTTCTACTTTATTTGTTAAATTGTCAAAGAATGAAGTCATCGTTCTTACGGTCCTCTCAATTATTTTACAGTCCTAATTATAAGCAATGATAGCAGCGAACGTGCCAGTGTTCAAGTATTGCTCTAAAATGTTTTGGAAGTTTAACGACCGTTTTGAAGTTAAAATTTACTCATAAGAGTTGGGATAGTGCAGTCATCGTCCTCTCTTCGTCTTGGCGTCGAGTGGCCACTGCTATTATCAGTAGGTTGACGCCAAACAAATAAGGCTGGTGAGCCAATGGCAAAAGATACATGTCGGTCGCCTGCCACGTCACATGAATGACGGCGTTCAAATTGCACCAAATGAGTTTTAATTATATTTGCCGGTTGCCTGGGACTCGGGTATTTTGTTCTGGGTGACGAGCAAGAAGAAGAAGAGCTAGAAGCAGACGCTGGTAGGGAATCAGTGCTGGAGGAAGAGCTGGCTTGCATCTGTAATGCATTTTGAGTATGAGGATCCATACTGCAGCCACGTTCGTACCATAAATTTAGCGCATCAACGATATCAGGGTTTTCTGCTGTGACGTGAGTTTGTAATATTCCTAAGAATTCTTTAGAAATAAAAAACTCACAGCCTTCTACCTGGAGACCTGCGCCTTGCATTTCACGGTAGCGAATGTATTGGTGAAAGTTATAAGGTGATGAGTCTTCTCTAAAAGTCCTATCGAGCCTTTTTATTGACTCAGTAAAAGCCTTTGTGAAGCTTGTTATGTCAGAGGTCTTGTAATGACGCCGACGACGTTGCATTAATGTGAGCCATGAAGCATAAGCATCTTTTAGTGAGTAATACGTTCTATCGGTAGTATTCGATAGTGCAGATGCGCCTGCTTTTATTTTGATTTGTTGCTTTGTTAAATATTTTTGCTTTTTAGAGATATACTTGAGTAGAGTGTCAAGGACAGAAAATAATTTTTTATTGGTTATTTTGAGAAAATCAAACTCCTTGACAAAGTCCTCAGGCAGTCCTTCTAGTAACTGCGAGTAATGTTGGGGCTTTTCGTGGTGGCCAGCTTTATTCATCAAATTAACGTTAAGTGTTTCTTTTATTTGTTGCGTCAGGGTGGTCGATGCTTGTGTACAGATAATTGGAAGAAAAAATTTATTGACAATATATTGAAAAATAACAGCGTGCAAATAATTCAACACAGCGGTGTTATAGGTTATTGGTGCCTTGATAATATCACGGGCTGTTTCGGCATCCATGAATTGATATTGGTGATAAGCAGATATTTGTGTGATACTGTTGTTGAGTAATCTTAAATACTTGCTAACGCCAAACGCACCGTGCTTTGAAGCATCTTTTCCTAAGAGCTTTGCAAATAATGAACCATGCTCAGTATGAGTTGGCATACACTCAATAAAGGCATGATGTTTTTTCAATAATTGCTGCAGGCTAGAGCTTGCATATCGTAGAAAGTGGTTACTGGTGAAATGTTTATTTTCTTTATCAGAAGTAATGCTTGGATCTTCTTCCGCAGTCGCAGCCATTGATGTTCCTTTTGTGACAATAAAATTGCTCTGTCTACTATAGCAGTTGCATTGTAACATTGCATAGTTGTCACGCTTATATTTTTAATATACCGAGTAACTTGTCGATAAATTCAACACGTTGATGGCTGCTTTCCAAGGATTGTTTAAATTTCAGGGTTGTAGGACCGGCCATGGAGTAAACGTGTGATTTGTCTTGCAGCAAATCGATAATCGTTTTTGGATTTACCATGGCTTGGTCTTTAAACATAATTCTACCGCCTTTGAGATTCGCATCAATTTTTTGAATGCCCATGGGCTCGGCTTTTAGCTTTAAAGCAGTGATAGCAAATAACTGTTTAGTGGCCGTGGGCAGTAAACCAAAGCGATCAATCATTTCTGCTTGCAAGTCATTTAATTGTTCTTCATTACCACAATCGGCGATGCGCTTGTAGAGTTGTAAGCGTTCATGCACGTCCGGTAAATAATCTTCTGGGATTAGAGTTGAAAGTTTTAAATCGATTTCAATGCCTTGGGTTAAGGGTTTGTTTAAATCTATTTCTTCACCGCTTTTAAGCGCATTGACAGCGCGTTCTAATAAATCACTATAGAGTGCGTAGCCAATGGCGTGAATATTGCCACTTTGTCCTTGGCCTAAGAGTTCACCGGCGCCACGGATTTCTAAATCATGAGTTGCTAAGGTGAATCCAATGCCTAAATCATCTAATAAACTAATCGCATCTAAACGTTTTTGGGCATCTCGTGTTAGTGCCTTTTTACTTTCAACCATCAGATAGGAATAGGCTTGATGGTGAGACCGTCCCACACGCCCTCGAAGTTGGTGTAATTGCGCTAGCCCAAAACGATCGGCTTTATTAATGAGGATCGTATTGGCAGAAGGAATATCAATGCCTGTTTCAATGATAGTAGTGCAGACTAATACGTTAAAGCGTTGATGATAAAAATCATACATGACATGTTCTAATTCTCGCTCGCGCATTTGGCCATGACCAATGCCGACACGTGCTTCTGGGACTAGCGCTTGAATAGACTCAGCCATGCGTTCAATTGAGTCCACGGCATTATGCAAAAAGAACACTTGGCCACCGCGCAGAATTTCTCGCATGATGGCTTCACGGATGATGCCATTGTTGCGCTCAATGACAAAGGTTTTAATGGATAAACGTTTTTCTGGTGGTGTGGCAATGATGGATAAATCTCGCATGCCAGAGATGGACATGTTTAGAGTCCTTGGTATGGGGGTGGCGGTTAAGGTTAAAATATCCACCTCGGATCGCAAGGATTTTAAATGTTCTTTTTGTCTGACGCCGAAACGATGCTCTTCGTCGATAATGAGTAATCCTAAATTAGAAAACTTCACATCGGATTGCAATAACTTATGCGTACCAATTAAGATATCAATTTTTTGATTATTAAGTTGTGCTACGATTTCAGTTTGTTCTTTTTTAGTTTTAAAGCGTGATAAGACTTCGATGTTAACGGGCCAGTCGGCAAAGCGATCGCAGAAGGTTTCATGATGCTGTTGTGCCAAGAGGGTCGTAGGGACCAGCATCGCTACTTGTTTATTATTTTGGACAGCAATGAATGATGCTCGAATGGCTACTTCGGTTTTCCCAAAGCCAACGTCGCCACAAATTAAGCGATCCATGGGTTGCTCTGAAGTCATGTCATTCAAAACATCGGATATCGCTTTGACTTGATCATCCGTTTCAGCAAAACCAAAACTATTGGCAAAGCTGTGATACTGCTCTTTGGGATAATCGAAGGCGATGCCTTTACGTGCAGCACGCCTAGCATAAACGTCTAATAATTCTGCTGCCACATCGCGCGCTTTTTCCGCAGCTTTTTGTTTTTCCGTGTCCCACTTGGTGCTGCCTAATTGGTGCAGTGGTGCATGATCGGCATCCATGCCACTATAACGTGAAATTAAATGTAAGTTGGCTACGGGCACATACAGCTTATCATCATTGGCGTAACTTAATGTTAAATACTCGGCATCGACATCCCCACTTATTAAGCGTTGCAAGCCAATAAAACGACCAACACCGTGGTCGATATGCACGACTGGGGAACCGATAGATAATTCTGTTAAGTTACGCACGATGGCATCGGGATCTTGCTGTTTAGTACGGCGCCGGCGGGTCTGAATGATGTATTCGCCGAATAAGTCACTCTCGGTAATTATAATGATACCGCTTTCTATAGCATGAGTGCCTGCCTCTAAGGGGCCAATGGTTATCGTTATGAGTTCATCATTATTTTTGAATGCATGCCAATGTTCAACGTTGGCGGGATAAATCCCTATTTTTTGCAATAACTCTAATAAGGCTTCTTTACGCCCAGGGCTTTCTGTACAAAATAAAATTTTATGATCACTTTGTGCCAGGTAATTCGCTAAGGCTTGCATTGGTTTTTCTAGCTTATGATTCACTGTTAAGCTTGGTAAGGTTTCAAAGGATAAATTATGATGTGCCGTTTTGTTTTCTAAGGGTTCATGATGCATGCGAACTTGCGGATATTGCTTGCAACGCTGAAATAATTCCTCACTGCGAGTGAATAATACGTCGGGCGCTAACAAGGGTCGTCTTGGATCAATGGCACATTGCTGATATCGAGTTTGGATTTCATGCCAAAACTTATTGGCAGCATCTTGATAATTGGCATGGGTCAGCAGTAGCGTGTTTTCGGGTAAATAATCAAACAGCGTCGCCGTTTTCTCGAAGAATAATGGAATATAATATTCAACGCCATTACTGGTCATGCCTTTGCTAATTGATTCATAGATAGGGCAGTCCAAAGGATTTCCTGGGAAATGATCACGCCATTGTTGTCGGAAGATATGAATTCCCTCGTCATTCAGCGGATATTCTCTGGCGGGTAATAATTGAATTTGTGTGACTGCTGCAATGGTTCGTTGGGTTTGTGGATCAAAGGTACGGATACTTTCTACTTCATCGTCGAACAAATCAATTCTAAAAGGTAAGTCACTACCCATGGGATACAGATCGAAAATAGAACCGCGCACGGCATATTCACCATGACTTAATACTTGTGACACACTGTAATAACCACGCTGTTCCAATTCGCGTCGTCGCTGTGATACATCAAAGCCATCACCTAGCTTTAACGCAAAACTATTGTGACTAACATAATCTACTGGCGGTAAGCGATGCATTAAGGTTTGAGCCGGGACGATGAGAATACCACGCTGGTATTGATTTAATTGGTAGAGCGTAGCAAGACGCTGTGAAATAATATCGTGATGTGGCGAAAAACTATCGTAGGGCAGGGTTTCCCAATCACTCAAATGCAAGATAGGCACATCCTCACCTGCAAAAAATTGACACTCCTGCTCTAGCCGATTCGCGCTGTGGCTATCGGCGGTAATCACAGCGACCATTCCTTGAGTCTCTTGGGCAAGATTAACAATGCTAAGGCTTATACTGCAGCCATGCAATTGCCCCCAGTGCTGAATATCCCCAGCTTTTCGTGGATATGGTAAATTATTTGACATTGATACATCTCTCTTCAGTGCGGGCTGTACCTTAGCAGGTTATTCATTGGTTTGAAAGTAGGGCTATGATAACATCTCTTCAATTATGTAAGAAAAGGACGCACTAATGGATATCGAAGATCAAGTTGCATTAATAACCGGTGGTGGCTCTGGTATGGGAGCCGCAACGGCAGAATGGTTAACCGGCCTAGGCGCAAAAGTAGCAATCGTTGATGTCGATTCTGCAAAAGCGGCTAGCGTGGCTGAAAAAATTCATAGTAAACATTATCAGTGTGATGTCACGGATAGTGAAAACGTTGAAATGTGTTTAGCTGATATTACTGATGATTTAGGCGTGCCACGGATTTTGATTAATTGCGCCGGTATTTGCCCCGCCAAACGCATCGTTGGTAAAGAGGGCCCAATGCCACTCGAAAATTTTAATAAAGTTATTAAAATTAATTTAGTTGGTACCTTCAATGTCATGCGTTTAGTGGCAGATGCTATGAGTAAGCAAGAGCCTGTCAATGATGACGGTGAGCGCGGTGTTATTATTAATACGGCATCGATTGCTGCCTATGAAGGGCAAATAGGTCAAGCGGCTTATAGTGCGTCTAAGTCAGGGATCATTGGGATGACTTTGCCAGCTGCCAGAGAATTAGCACGCTTTGGGATCCGTGTCATGGCGATTGCGCCAGGTATTGTGTTAACGCCAATGATGCAACTGATGCCGGAAAACGTTCAAGAAAGTCTAGCGGCACAAGTGCCATTTCCTTCACGTTTGGCTAACCCCACCGAGTTTTCAAGTTTGGTACAGCATATTATTGAAAACCATATGCTAAATGGTTCCGTGATCCGCTTGGATGGCGCGATGCGAATGGCGGCGGTGTAGGAGCGCGTTTGAACCGCCCCTACATTTTTTGATGTGGTTATTCGATGGGTTCAATGTTGGGAGTTATTTTTCTTTTTGCAAATCTTCGATCATTGCTGCTAAGAAGCGTGTGGCTTCACCGCCTGTTGCGGCGCGGTGATCGAAGCTGACAGATAGCGGCATTACGCGGTGGCATTCTGGTTTGCCATTAACTGGGACGAAGATTTCGCGTAAGCGGCCAGCGCCGATGATGGCAACCATTGGGGGTACGATGACAGGATTGGCAAAACGGCCGGCGAACATGCCGAAGTTTGATAGTGTGATTGTGCCGCCGGTTAATTCTTTTGGCGAGATGCTACGAGAAGCAACTTCTTGTTTGAAGCGGTTAATGAATTCACGTAACCGTTTGTCATCTAAGGTATCAGCTTCTTTAATCACTGGGACGAATAAACCATCGCCTGAGTCTAAGGCTAAGCCTAAATTAACATGGGGCTGTAATTGACGGCCCATGCGTTCGCCATCATATAAAGCATTCAAAGCAGGTTCTGCTTTACAAGCCGTGATAATAGCTCTGATGATACGTGCCGTGATATCAGTGCCTTTAGACCATGCATGGATATCGGCTTCATCCATAATAGTAACAGGAACTACTTCAGCATGAGATTGTGACATGCTTTGCGCCATGGCTTTACGCACGCCTTTTAATAATTCTACCTCACCTTCGAGCTTTGTTTTGCTACTAACAGTGGTGGATCTCATAATTTGTTTCATCGCGTTAGCAAAATCATCCAATGTTATATTGCCGGCAGCTCCCGTGGGCGTAATGTTATTTAAATCGATATTTAAGCGTGTTGCTAACTGTCTGATGACGGGTAACGTTTTGATGCCATGACTTTGCGTGCTCGCAGGCGTAATGCCCATGGCTGATTCTTTTAAGACGGTATTACCCACTTCAATGCTGCCGGCGACGGTGGCGGCAGAGGAGGGTGCTGCAGTACTGACCGCTGCTTTACCATTGCTTTTTTTGCTTTCTGTTACATCATTTTCGAATTCAATCAGTGGATCACCAGTATTAATCGTGTCACCTTGCTTGCCATATAATTTTTTGATGATACCACTGTTAGGTGCGGGCACATCCACCACGGCTTTAGCCGTTTCCATGGAAACCAGTAATTGATCGGTTTCGACTTTATCACCTTCTTTGATATGCCATTGATGAATTTCGGCATCTGGCAAACCTTCGCCTAAATCGGGTAAATGAAAAATACTCATGCAAACTCCAAAGTGCTTATGGCACTATTTACAATTTTTTCAACGGATGGGATGTAATGTTTTTCTAATTTCATATAGGGCATGACGGTATCATAGCCCGTGACTCGCTGTACGGGAGCAAGCAAGGAGAGTAAACCGCTTTCATTTATCACAGAAGTGATTTCAGCACCGACGCCATTAGAACGGGCCGCTTCATGTATAATTACGGCTCTGCCAGTTTTTGCAACTGAATTAAGGATGGTATCCATGTCCAAGGGCTTAATACTGGCAACGTCGATCACTTCAGCGCTAACACCTTGTTGTTCTAGTTGCGTGGCAGCTTGTAGGGTTTCATGCATGGACGCACCCCAACTGATAAGTGTGATATCACTGCCTTCACGTAGCACAAAACATTGCTCTAAAGGTAAGGCTTTACCATCATCAGGCACATTTTGTTTGACGATACGATAAATACGCTTTGGCTCTAAAAATATAACAGGATCGGGATCGCGCATTGCCGCTAGCAACAAACCATAGGCTCTAGCAGGTGAGGAGGGTATTATAACTTTCAAACCAGGGATATGTGCAAACATGGCTTCGGTACTTTCAGAGTGATGCTCTGGTGCGTGAATGCCGCCACCAAAGGGTGCGCGTGCCACCATAGGACAAGTGAGACGACCACGAGTCCGGTTACGCATGCGCGCCGCATGATTGACTAATTGATCCACAGCGGGGTAAATAAAGCCCATAAATTGAAATTCAACCACCGGCTTTAAACCTTGTGCTGCCATGCCAATGGCAAGACCTGCAAGCATAGACTCTGCCAAGGGCGTATCCATAACCCTATCAGCACCAAATTTTTTATATAAACCATCAGTGGCACGAAACACACCGCCATTAAGGCCAATGTCTTCACCTAATAAAATAACATTTTCATCCCGCTGCATTTCATAGGCTAATGCTTGGGTAACGGCTTCGACTAAGGTGATTTCTGCCATTAATAACTCCTTTATAGATCCGCCAAACCACGTTGTTGTTGTAGTGATTTTGGTAAGGTTTCATACATATAATCAAACATGGCACTCACAGCCTGTGGTTCGATATTGAGATAGTCTTCTACGGCTTGGCTGACTTGTTGTTGGCACTGTTTTATTAAGGCATCTTCTTTGTTTTTGTCCCAGAGTTTTTCAGTTTCAAGATACGTTTGTAAGCGCTTGATAGGTTCTTCTTGCCATGCTTTATCTAAATCTTCTTTGGGAACATATCGACTGGCATCATCAGCCGTGGTGTGATCACATAAACGATAAGTGACAGCTTCTATCAGTGTCGGTCCTTTACCCGTACGAGCGGCTTGTAACGCTTGATTCACACAATCACGCATAGCAATCACATCATTACCATCCACTTGAATCCCAGGCATGCCGCCGGCAATGGCTTTTTGCGCGATGGTTTGACAACCTGTTTGTGATTGACGTGCCACGGAAATGGCCCATTGATTATTGTTAATGACAAAGACAACAGGTAATTGCCATTGGCCTGCAACGTTTAACGCTTCATAAAAATCACCTTCAGAGCTAGCGCCTTCACCACCAGTCGCCACAACAGCACGCTTTTGTTTGCGATACTTCATGGCAGTGGCAACGCCTGTGGCATGTAAAAACTGAGTAGCAATCGGCACACATAATGGAAAATCTTCACGACATTCTTCATAGTCACTGCCGCGTTCGTCTCCGCCCCAGTATTGCAAAATTTGTTTCATGGTCGCACCGCGTTGTAGCAGTGCACCATAGTCACGGTAATAAGGGACTAAGACATCCGTTTTTTTCATGGCATGACCAATACCAACGAATACGGCTTCTTGGCCTAAGGTACTGGCGTAGGTACCCATTTTTCCGGTGCGTTGTAAATTAATGGCCTTGGTATCAAAGGTTCTATTTAAAACCATTAATTCATATAAATTGATGAGTTGTGCATTATCCTTTGCAAAACTTGGTAAATCACCGACTAAGTTGGCATTTTTATCTAAACACTGTAGGTATTCAATTGAAAACTCAGCTATTATTGTCACTCATACTTTCCTCTGTTAGTGATTAACTCTCATCATGAGACAAGGTATATTCTTTCGCAATTTCGATGGCAACTTTATTGGTTGGCAAATCCTCTTTGTCTGCACGAGTAAAGATCTCAAGCATTCTGTCGTAAATGAAATCGATATCCATCATGATTTTTTCAACATTTTCTTTGCGATAAAAAGCAACAGCTTGGATTAAGCCACCAGAGTTAATGGCAAAGTCAGGTGCATAGAGGATCTCTTGTTTGCGAAGCATTAAACCATAGCGCTCTAAGGCTAATTGATTATTGGCACTACCGGCAACTATTTTAGTGTTGAGTTCAGGGATAGTATGTTCGTTAAGAATGGCGCCTAAGGCACAGGGTGCGAAAATATCACACTCAACGGCATAGATTTCATCAACCCCGACAACGTTTGCGTTGAATTCATCGCGACAGCGCTTGGTACTCGCTTCATTAATATCGGCAACAGTGAGTTTAACGCCGCGCTCATGTAATAGTTTTCCGAGGTGATAACCCACATGACCAACACCTTGGATGGCGACATGCAAGTTTTCTAAATCATCACGGTTGAGCTTGTATTTAACACAGGCTTCTATGCCTTTTAATACGCCATGGGCAGTGAATGGAGAGGGATCACCTTCTTGATTGTCATGTGGTGTTGTGCATGCAACGTAGTTCGTTTCGGTGGCAATGATGTCCATGTCACTCACCAGGGTGCCACTGTCTTTCGCAGTAATGTAGCGGCCATTTAATTGCTGCACGAAGCGACCGAATGCTTTGAAAAATGCTTCTTTATCTTCAATAACTTTGGGCTTGATAATGACAGATTTACCGCCACCGTAAGCCAAGTTACAAATCGCAGATTTATAACTCATGCCGCGTGATAAACGCATGGCATCAATAATTGCTGCTCGGGTTGATGGGTATTCTATGCAACGACAACCACCCAAGGATGAACCAGACTTAATGCTATGGATGGAGACGATAGCTTTGAGGCCGGTTTCTTGATCATGTTTTATGTGTAAATCCTTAACGCCCATGAATTCGATAAGAGTAAATAAATCTTCAGATTGGTAAGCGCTATTAGGCGCATTGGTAATTTCTTCATAATTTAAATCAGAGATAACCATTTTTATTCTCCTTTATATATGTCGTGATGCTTTATCAATGGCTAAGCAGTAGCGACTGACAAGCATGGGGTTGCCCGACAGGTTATCAGAAAATCATAATATGTAAATTAATGCGGGCTATTTTTTTAAAATCGTTCAAGTAATGATCTGACTGTACCACAAATTGATTTAAAAACTTTCAGTTGTATTTTGTCAGGGGAATGATTTGGATTGAGTATAAATTGTGTTATGTTAAACCTTGTGACTATTTTAAGGAGTTGTTATGAAAAAAATATCTGCAATTTTAGCCTCAAGTTTATTGTTCATGAGTGTGTCAAGCTTCGCCGTTACCCCACCGCAAGTCGTGCAACCTGTAACAGGATATCCTCGACTCAACACGGTGAGTTATCAAGTCAGTATGGAGCAATGGGTCAATACCCAAGCAGCTTTAGTGACAGTTAACGTGGCAGCTAATGTTGGGCAGAGTACGTTAGACGATTTGCAAAAGATGATTAACAAGAATTTAGAAAAATTAGGGGATGATGCCAAATGGACGATTGTGCGATTCGACCGCTCTCAAGATCAATCAGGTCTGGAGAAAATAAATGTCGTTGCCCAAGCACGTATTAATCAAAATCAATTAGCCGCTATTCGTTCAAAGGCGAAAAGCATGAGCAAGCCAGGGATGAAATATACAATTTCACAAATTTCTTACCAACCGACCATTGCCGATGTACAAGCGGTGAAAGATCAATTACGCACTAAGATTTATCAACAAGTACAGCAAGAAATTCAAAATCTTGATAAAGCCTATAAACAAGAATTTTTTGTGAATCAAATTATCTTCATGCCTCAAGGACCGGGACCGGTTGTACCACAATTGAATATGATGGCACGTTACAAATCAGCAGCTACTACGCCCAGCGCGCAACCTAACCTAGGGGTAAGTAAGAAAGTGGTATTAACGGCACAAGTGATATTGGCGTCCATGGTGGCTAGCGATTAGAGATGATGTCAATGGCGCCCCGGGCAGGATTCGAACCTGCGACCTATCCCTTAGGAGGGGATCGCGCTATCCAGCTGTGCCACCGGGGCTTGGTGAATGAAGGTTTTTATTATCCTTGATATTGAAGAGCGAGTCTAGAGACGACGCTCTAAATCTGCCTACATTCTTTTTGGAAACATGTTACGGTGTATGTGTTAATGCTCTTGTAGGGAATGCAGAAGGTAGGCTATGAAACAAGCTAAACACCCATTAAAAATCATATTTTATCCATGGGCCATCTGGTTCGTCGCATCCTTATTCTATGGCATTGAATTCTTCCAACGAGTATCGCCCAGCGTCATGGCTGAACCTTTGATGCAAAGCTTTCATATGAATGAAGCCACCCTAGGTTTTATTAATTCTTTTTACTTTTATGCTTATGCTATTGCGCAAATCCCAGTCGGACTCTTGCTCGATGAATATGGGGCGAGGCGTTTATTAGCCTTATCTTGTTTTGTAATATCCTTAGGCTCTTTACTGTTTGCTACTTCAGGAATGCTGTGGATCTTAGCAGTAGCCAGAATTCTAATTGGTTTCGGCTCTGCCTTCGCCTTTATAGGCGTATTAAAATTAGCAGCCATATGGTTTAGCAACAGTCGTTATCCGTTAATAGTTGGTTTGACTAACACGTTAGGTGTACTCGGTGCAGTGGCAGGGGAGGCACCCTTTGCGAAATTAGTGCAATATGTCGGCTGGCAGCAATCAATGATCATTGTTTCTATCATTGGTTTTGGGATCAGTATTTTACTTTATTTAGTGATCCGCGATCACCATAAGCAATATTTACCAGACAATAAAAGTGGTTGGAAACACATCCTTGAATCATTGACGCTAATTATAAAATCACGACAAACATGGTTAACTGCAATTTACGCAGGCTTAATGGTGGCGCCTATTATTGCTTTTGCAGAATTATGGGCGGTTTCATTTTTTGAGCGTGCCTATCAACTCTCATCAATCGAAGCGGCAAATTTGGTGACCATGATTTTTATCGGTATCGGCGTAGGCGGGCCTGTTAACGGCTTTTTAGCAGGCGTTGTCAAAAATCCAAAACACATTATGTTCACGGGTAATTTTATCGCTTTTGTTGGTTTGCTCATCGTGATTTATTATTTGCAACTTAATGCAATCAGTTTAGGCATCTTATTGTTTATCTTCGGCTTTGCCACTAGCACTATGCTTATTGCTTTTAGTATCAACAAAGAACGCTTTGATTTATCTCATAGCGCAACGGTCGTCGCCTTCACCAATATGATGATCATGATAATGGGTGCCATTTACCAACCCACCATCGG
Organism: Gammaproteobacteria bacterium; assembly: GCA_021773295.1. Lineage (GTDB taxonomy): Bacteria > Pseudomonadota > Gammaproteobacteria > UBA1113 > UBA1113 > JAJFKI01. The sequence goes on from JAJFKI010000055.1 coordinate 30,297, forward strand.
TGAATTACACGATTGGTTCATGACAATAGCAACAAACGCAGAAAATTTTAAAGCCTTTCAGTCTGCGTTAACGATTTTACCGCTCACTTCGGTGGTATCAATGCTACTGGTGAAATTTATTAAAGTTAAAACAAGCAACACTTAGCATAATAGTGCATGTTGATTGACGGTTTAGTTTCTGCCAAGATGAATAACTCGAGTGCCTACCCTACATAGCGGATTGGTTGACTTCCCAATAACATGAGCATCAAAGGGCGCTTTAATTTCATCAAAGACAGTGCCGTAAATATCGGAAATAGCTGCTATCACTTCATCCTTAGTCACACGCTGAACTAGATCAGGGTAGACTTCCAGTATTCCAGCATTATCAGCATAGAGCCAGTCTGAATCATGGCACACGATGGGTTCGTGCTCCAGACGTATCTTTTCCCCTTGAATCATACCCAGTTCAATGAGCACATTGGTTAAACCGGCAATGGATGGATTGATATGTTTTTGTTGAAAAATATGAGGATCACCAATCTCAATGGTGATGGCTGGAATTCCTAGAATATTTGCTTGGTAGCGTAAGCAAGCTTCAGGACCTTGGTTATCCACAATGAGTTGTGGGTTCTGTAAGATCGCCATTTCTTTAATGATGGGATTGCTTAAGTCAGCTTTAACGTAAAGTGAATTGGCACGACCAAAACTAGCAGTATGTAAGTCAATTAAATAATCTAAATGTTTTACAATTTTATTCATAATCGCATGTGCATAGACCTCAGAAGAGGAGCCATAAGCTTTTCCTGGCATGACTCTGTTTAAATCTCTACCATCGTGAAATTCCCGCTGACTATTGAGAAAGCCAGGTGAGTTGAGCACTGGAATAAAGACAATGGTCCCCTCAAGGTCGTCAGTATTAATAACAGAGCTCCATAGTTCGTGAATAGTAGAGATGCCATTTAATTCATTACCATGCAGTGCTGCGGTAATGCCTAGCGTAGGGCCTTTTTTCCCCTTTGCAATCATAACGGGTACTTGCCAAAAGCCACCTAATGTGTCTTTTAGCATATTGAGCTTACCAGTTACCATAACCCCTTGTTTAATATTTTTTATATCGATTTCATTCATAATCATAAATGTTTGTACCTTAACTCAACATGATTTCATTTGCTAATACCGAATCGCTGTCTAATGATTGAAAGAGCTTTGATCTAAATTGGCCTTTACTGTTAACTAAATTAACGGCCATCTGATCAATGGCTGTGACTGTGAGCACCGTTTGTATGTATCCTTCAATTAAATCATCCATACCTAACCCTAAGGTATTAAAATCTTTTCTATCCATCATTAATAGCCGAGAAGTATCACTTTCCCATTGATTAGGTCCTTTCTTAATAGATAAGTTTGTACCTAACATGTCCCAGCTATTGACTTGACTATCGATGTGCTTCGCCAAGGGAATTCGCGCACGGCGCGCGTAGGTTGCGCAGGGATAAAAGCCATTGGGGCTGGAGTATACCATCATCCGTAAATCCGCCGCGTAAATTTCTCGTTTTTTATTGGGAACGGTACCGATATGATAGAAGGTGCCGGCGTCATGCTGAGAGCTCCAGTGGTAGTCGCCCACTAAACTTTGCACAATAAACTGATTGTAAGTGTGCTCTTCTTTTAAAAACGCATCTAATTCTTTTTGTGAGGTAATGGTATAAACGCCTTGCCCAGCGTTACTGTATGGATCTTTGATAACTGCATAACCGCCAAAACGTTCAACCCACAGTGGAATTTCTAATTTTGTCACATCGCGTATGGTATTTGGAACATGAATCATTAGTCCTGAATCTCTAATTTCAGAATTATAAAGTTCATAAGCTTTACTTGCTAGGAGTTTGTTTCTTCCTCCTGCTAAACAGATTAATGGGGCATTATAAATAAAGGTTTTTGTTATTACTGGGATGCGGTTCCACGGACGCTGTGTTACATATCTTAGTGCAGCTCTAACAGGTTTTTGCTCACCATTTTCTAGCTTTATATGAAGAATACCATTTTCAAAATTGAGTAATTCAGTTTCTTTGTCAAAACATGGGACTAAATAAACAGATTCATTTGTTAAGTCGGCAAGGGTCGCTGCATAGCCAGAAGCTTCCATGTGATTCTTATCATAAATTACTGCAAGCACACCTTCCGGTAAGCGCTTCTTTTTCATAGTGGGTAAGAAGGATGCTTCAATGAGGGAGCCGTAGCCTCTATGTTCATCGGCGTCAGTTTTTGCTGGCATGGACTTCTGGCCTGAAGGACAAGAATTCGTTTCTAAGACAATCATTTTTCGATTGCCAAGTTTGGTAGTGACATAGAATAAATCTGCGCCGCCCCAGTAGAAGTGTTTCATTGGCTTCTCAAGGATGCTGTTTAGCGCAGCAGGGTCTACTTTCGGGTTTAAATGGCAATAGCGCTCAATCAGCCGCTCGCGATTTAAATTAAGGAAATAGCTTACCAAAGGATGTAATTCAGAGTTTAGCGCCTTGGGGTAAAAATGGTTATTTTGCTCAAACTCATGAGGCTTTATTAAATCTATATTATCTTTCATAGTCTCTCCAAGCTAGCTAGTATACTGTAGCAATCGTACTTCAAAATGCGATTTTCCGATGGACGCATTTTCATTTGTAATGGGTATAGTCTTATACCTGAAAATCAAGCTAACACCAACCATTAACGGCATGAATTTTTTAATGCCCAAATATGGAACAATTTGCTGGAGCTGCTATAGTTATCGGTGGTAGTTAATCATTTTTGGAGATCACAAAATGAAAACAATAATAAGTCTAGTAGGGATCTGTTTAATGGCGCTGAGCTTGTCAGCTGTGGCAACTTCAGAAAGCGCTAATCTGCAAAAAGCCAGCCTGGTAAATAATTATTTATTATTAGCTGATGCATCAGATACATCTGACAGCTCTGATACATCAGATAGCACTGATGCTTCGAGTGGCTCAGGCAGCACAGATAGTAATAAACCAACAACCACTGACACTACGGATAGCAGTGATGACAGCACAGATTCAAGTGACAGCGATAGTAGTTCAGATGATTCATCTGATAGTGATGATAGCAGTCAAAGTGACAGTAGTGACGATGATAGTTAAACTTACTAGAGCTTGAGGGAGTTTTGGTAGGGACAGGCAATCATATTGCCCGTCCCTTGGTGCTCTTATTCCATCCCTTCAGAATACTCACCCAAAGTCGCCGCAGCATTCAATTTAGAACGCTTGTGCAACTGTTCTTGTGCCGCAGCAATATTTTCATCTTTACCATGCCAAGCATCAAGACATGGCGCTTGCAAAGCACGGCCATAGGAAAAGCTTAAGAACCAGGGTAAATCATCATGTAATTTATTCATGAGGTTTAAATTTTCAGTGGCGAACTCAGCACTCTGACCACCGGATAAGAAATTAATGGTTGGCACAGCAGCTGGTACGGTGCGTTTTAAAATTTTCACAGTTTCTCTCGCTACTTGTTCACTGCTGGCTTGTTGTGGACAATCAGCGCCACTGATGATCATACTAGGTTTTAAAATCATGTGTTCTAAAATTACACCTTGTAAATGAAGGTGGTGAAATACTAAATGGAAAACAGACTCACTTACCTTAGCACAGCGTTCAATGGTATGGCTTCCATCCATCAGCACTTCAGGTTCAACGATGGGCACGATGCCTTGTGACTGACAAATAGCTGCATAGCGTGCTAAGTTGTGCGCATTAGTATTGATGGCACGCTTAGTTGGTTTAATATCACTGATATTAAACACCGCGCGCCACTTGGCAAAACGAGCTCCCATTTCTTTATAGCTTGCCAAACGATCGGCCAGACCATCTAATCCTTGCGTGACTTTTTCGTCGTCAGTATTGTCTAAGTCAATTAAGCCTTTGTCGACTTTAATCCCAGGCACGATGCCTTGCTTTTCTAATACTTTACCTAAAGTATCACCTGAGCTCGATTGTTGTCCGAGCGTTTCTTCAAATAAAATAACACCACTGATGAAGCTGCTGAGTTCATTGGTGGTGAATAACATTTCACGATAAATGCGACGGTTTTCTTCGCTGCATTCCACATTGATAGGTGCAAAGCGCTTGGCAATGGTTTTCATGCTTTCATCGGCGGCTAAAATGCCTTTGCCAGGGACGGCGATTTGTTGGATGGTGGCTTGTAATTCGTTACTCGACATGGTTGATTCCTCTATGGTGGTTATGGCTTTTTTCCAATAAGATAATTTGACGGAGAGAATTGTAATAAAAATGGCTGTGTTATTCAATTCACAGAGTGATAGTTGATTGTTTTTTAGACTTTAAGTGCGTAAATGAGCAGGGTAAGGATGGCTCCTCGGACAGGACTCGAACCTGTGACCCAGTGGTTAACAGCCACTTGCTCTACCAACTGAGCTACCGAGGAAGCACTCAAAACAGGCTGCCAATATAATCATAAGCGTTGGGTGGGTCAAGTTTTTTTGCCAAAAAGTGTGTGTGTGGATAATGAGAGAGTATTTTGGTTATATATTGTGCTGTCAATAACGCTGCTAGTTTGACGATTATTGACGACGGACAAAACCGGCAAAAAAGTGTCGATCCTTCAGCCTTACGGGGAAGCGAAACTCAAACGATCGTTTTGATTCGTTTCAAAGCATCATTCAACATTTCCATGCTGGTGGCGAAGGAAATGCGGATGGTGCCTGGCTGACCAAAGGCTGTGCCTGGAACGACAGCTACACCGGTTTTAGCAAGCAAGACATCGGCAAATTCGACGTCGTCTTTATAGCTGGATTTACTATTGATGATGTCACTGACGTCTGGCAATAAATAAAATGTACCATCACTCGGTTGGACGTTGAATCCTGGAATATTACGCAAGCCTTGGTAGAGAAAATCATGGCGGCTTTTAAATTCTTGTACCATTTCCTTGATGCAGTCAGTCCCGCCTTGCAAGGCGGCAGCGGCTGCCTTTTGCGCAATACTGTTTGGGTTGGAGGTAGATTGCGATTGGATTTTTCGCATGCCGGCTATGATTTCTTTCGGGCCTGCCGCATAACCGATGCGCCAGCCTGTCATGGCATACGCTTTGGAAACGCCGTTGACGACGATGGTACGATCATATAAGTCTGGCGTGAGGTTGACTAAATTGGCAAAGCTGCGGTGCGTCCAAATAATATGTTCATAAATATCATCCGTCATGATATAAACATGCGGATATTGCATTAAGACTTCGCCTAATGCGGCTAATTCTTCGTGCGTGTAAACCATGCCAGAGGGATTAGATGGAGTATTGAACATTAATAACTTAGTGTTAGGTGTAATGGCCGCTTCTAATTCTTGTGGTGTTATTTTGTAACGCGACTCTAAGCTCGTGTTGACGATAACAGGTTTGCCATCCGCTAAAATCACCATGTCAGGATATGATGTCCAATAAGGAGCTGGGATAATGACTTCATCCCCCGGATTAATGAAGGCTTGCAATAAATTATAAATAGATTGCTTGGCACCGGTGCTAACTAGGATTTGCTCTGGAGTATAGTGCAAGTCATTTTCATTATTAAATTTCGTAATGATGGCATCTTTTAATGCGGGGATGCCGTCAACGGCAGTGTATTTGGTAAAGCCTTCATTAATAGCAGCGATGGCTGCTTCTTTTATATAGAGCGGGGTGTCAAAATCTGGCTCACCAACGCTGAGGCTGATGATATCACCACCGGCTTTTTTTAATGCTTTGGCGCGAGCATTCATGGCTAGGGTGGCTGAAGGTTTTACGTTTAGTGATCGTTGTGATAACTTTATTTCCATCGTTGTTCCTATTTTGCTAGATTTCGACTGTTGAGTTTAGCAGATCATTCCGATATTGTAGGGGTCGAACCTCTTGTACTCCAGAAAACCGTGTTGTGGGGTACAAGGGGTACAACTATGCCACAAAATTAATTCAGATCAAGACGTAGTCGACAAGTCTTATACTTTTCTTCGGAGGGATCATTATTGAAGCAAAAAAAGCTAAAAGTTTACTCACAATTTAAACCTGCTGGTGATCAACCAAAAGCCATTAACACCTTGACCGAGGGTATTAGCGCCGGCTTGGCGCATCAAGTTTTATTAGGCGTCACCGGCTCGGGTAAAACCTTTACCATGGCCCATGTGATTGAGGCTTGCCAACGGCCCACGATGATTTTAGCGCCCAATAAAACCCTGGCAGCACAACTCTATGGCGAAATGAAACTTTTTTTTCCTGACAATGCTGTGGAATATTTTGTGTCTTATTATGATTATTACCAGCCGGAAGCTTATGTGCCTTCCTCAGATACCTATATCGAAAAAGATGCTTCAGTCAATGAACATATTGAGCAAATGCGTTTATCAGCCACCAAGGCATTAATCCAGCGCAGTGATGTCATCATTGTTGCCACAGTATCTGCGATTTATGGTTTAGGCGATCCCGATGCTTATTTGAGTATGGTGTTGCACTTGAGTCGTGGTGAGCAAATTGATCAGCGGGAAGTGTTACGGCGTTTGGCGGAATTACAATATAAGCGTAATGATATAGAGTTGCGGCGTTCTACTTTTCGAGTACGGGGTGATGTTATTGATATTTTTCCGGCAGAATCGGAAAAAGATGCAGTGCGTATTGAATTATTTGATGAAGAAATTGAGAATATTAGTTATTTCGATCCTTTAACAGGAGAAGTGTTACAGCGTTTGCCACGAGTAACGATTTTTCCTAAAAGCCATTACGTGACGCCCAGACAGCGAGTGTTAGAAACTGTTGATAAAATAAAAGTTGAATTAGTGGATAGGCTCAAGCAATTGCGCGACTTGGATAAGTTAGTCGAAGCGCAACGCTTAGAAGAGCGCACCAAGTATGATATCGAAATGTTGGTGGAATTGGGGTATTGCAATGGCGTTGAAAATTATTCTCGCTATTTATCGGGGCGCGAAGCCGGTGAGCCACCACCGACCTTATTTGATTACTTACCACCGAATGGTTTATTAATCATTGATGAATCCCATGTCACGGTGCCGCAATTAGGCGCCATGTTTAAAGGCGATAGGGCGCGCAAGTTTAATTTAGTGGAGTACGGTTTTCGCATGCCATCAGCTTTGGACAATAGGCCGTTAATGTTTGAAGAACTCGAAGACCGATCGCCGCAGCGGGTTTATGTGTCGGCGACGCCTGGTCCTTATGAAATGGATCGTGCCGGCGCAATTGCCGAGCAAGTCGTTCGGCCCACGGGTTTAGTGGATCCAGAGTTGGAAATAAGGCCGGTTGGTACACAGGTCGATGATTTACTCTCTGAAATAAGAAAACGCGTGGCCGTACAAGAGAGAGTGCTAGTCACAACGCTGACAAAACGCATGGCGGAGGATTTAACAGATTATTTAGCTGATCATGGGGTGCGAGTGCGTTATTTACATTCCGACGTTGATACGGTGGAACGAGTGGAAATTATACGCGATCTACGTTTGGGCGAGTTTGATGTGCTAGTGGGGATTAACTTATTGCGCGAAGGTTTAGACATGCCAGAAGTCTCCTTAGTAGCAATATTAGACGCTGATAAAGAAGGCTTCCTACGATCAGAGCGCTCACTGATTCAAACTATCGGCCGTGCTGCGAGAAACATCAACGGCAAAGCTATCCTCTATGCGGATAAAGTCACAGGCTCGATGCAACGCGCTATCGATGAGACCAACCGTCGCCGTGAAAAACAAGAAGTATATAATAAAGAACATGGCATTACACCAAAGGGCATCGCCAAGAAAATTCACGACGTGATGGAAGGGGCACGCACGGAGAATAAGCCGTCTTCGGTCAGATATTTAAAAGTCGCCGAACAGTCATTGAAATACGGACACATGTCACAAACCGAGTTGGCAAAAAACATAAAAGCCTTAGAGAAGTCGATGTATGAGCACGCTAAGAATTTAGAATTCGAACAAGCCGCTAAAGTACGTGATGAAGTGCTGCATTTGCAGCAATATGCGATAGGTGATGCTGAGTAATCCTGTATGACAGGACCATGGGCCCTGCCAATTTGTTTGGGTCAAACCTCTTATTTATCTTGGAGGTTGATAGGGCTTCATCATTCTCCCGGGTTCTTCATGCCTAGATTTTTTGCTAGTCGTCTTAGCTAAATGATTAGGTGTTGCAAGTATTGCTTTAATTGGCTGATTAAATAATAGGGTAAATTAAGTAGCGTAAATTGTTTGCCAGATAGGGTTTTTAATTGATCGGTTTGCAGCTTGCCTGCATACAAGCGGACGGCATATTCGTGATTCGTTTGCTCCATAAATTGAGCGAGTGATTTTAAGCGTCCTGTTGCGCCAGATTTTACTTCGATGGGGATGAGGAATTGATTGAAAGGGACAACGTAATCCACTTCAGCATTGGATTGGACTTTTTCTCTGACCCAAAATTTTAAGTGCTGTTGGGTCAAGCGGGTGCTTGCAAGTAACTCTTGGCCAACCATGTTTTCTATGATGCGACCACTATAAAGGTTGTTTAAATCCTTTAGTGTGAAGTAATGTTGTTGTAGGCCCGCAACATAATTCACCATGCCGGTATCTAAAAATTGCAATCGTGGTGATTTTTTATGATCCGCTTGTGCTGGAGGAGTTGTTTGAGTTGTGGGGTAGACGAGCTTTAAGATCATTGCTTTTTCTAATGTTCGCAGCGCTTCACCGATTTCTCTAGATTTATAGTTAGAATTACCAAAGCCTTGGAATTGTATTCTTGCCCCTGATTCTATAGGTGCGTATTGAATGACGTGACGGATGACTTGTGCCATCGCCTTACTGCTTGCGTACTTTTCAACATCATCCATAAACCCAGTCACCAAACTTTGGTAAACGCTATTACAAGCAAGGATATCCCTATTTTCAAGATAGGTACTGACAGCTTCTGGCATGCCACCAATGAGTGTGTATTGGTGAAATAATTGTAGGAGTTTCTCATGAGCATACTCAGGGCAGGGGGCTTGTTGTATTGCCGCAAGTGCTTGGGTTTCATTGCTTGCAAGCAAGTATTCAGAAAAGTTTATGGGGTACATAAAAAGGTATTCAACTCTGCCCACAGGAAAACTAACATGCCTATCGATTAATGTTTCTAAGAGTGAGCCTGCGGCGATGACATGGATGTCATTTCTGTCTTCATGAAAGTAACGTAACATGGCAGCTGCTTTAGGTGAGTTTTGAATTTCATCGATAAACAGTAGGGTTTTACCTTCAGGATTCATGGCCTGACCTAAATGGAAATGAATCGCTGCGATTAATTCATTAATGTCATAATCTTGCTCAAATAAGTCACGGTCGGCTTTTTTCTCTAAATTTAATTCTATAAATTGATCATATTGCTGGCCAAAGCGCTGGACGATAGTTGTTTTGCCCACTTGGCGCGCTCCGCGCAAAATAAGCGGCTTACGGCTTGCTTTTTCAGACCAATTTATAAGTTCTTGATTAATATCACGTTTAAGCATGTCTACAGACCTATTTGTAACAGAATAAGGGTATTTTACTACAAGACTTGTAACAAAATAAGGGTATTTTGTTAAAGATCATGTAACAGAATAAGCCTTAATTGAGTATAGATCAGCTTGTTAATACGTCAAAAGGGCAAATTTAACGATAATCATACATCAGCATGCCACCGTTAGTAGTGAGATTGCAGCTGAAGTTAAGGCCGATAAAGCCCGGTTTAGTGAAATTCGTCATACCCATGGCAAAGCTGACGCTGGCGTTGCCTGGGGAGCCATAAGTGTTGCAAATCACTCTGAATAGTGGTGGTAATCCCTCAGAGCGTTTTTGCATGATGCTGAAGTATCCCCGAATTAATGATTTATTGGGTTGCGAAGTGGGGATGACTTGAATGCCTGTGTATGCTTTGGGACTGGTGGTGATGTGACAGCTCGCATTGAGTTTGCTGCCGGGTTCAGAGTAGACATAACCTTTCAACGCAATTTGCGTATTAAACTTTTCACGATACAACGCATAGGATGGATCCTTGGGCGTGCAGTAAACCGTAAATTGATGTCCCATAGTGCCTGATTGAAATAAGCCAACGCCCATGCCGCGATGCAATAACTCAGCAAAAGCAGAACTCGCAAACAATAAACCACAAGCCATGAGGAAAGTTGTTAAGGTTTTCATAATCTCTCTTCTTATTTTCTTATTATTGCTTACTAATGATTATAGCTATCCCTCATGTGTGGAAATGAAAAAAATTATTAGCATTATCTTATTACTTATGTAATCGCGCTAGTAACTTTATGAAAATGATCATGTAAGAAAGTCTTATCAGCGTTCGCCATTAGAGACAATGCAATAACGCTATTACAAAACATTATATGCAGCTAAGAATCCCTTAATTATACACTGGCATAATGCTAATCATAATACAGAAAAGTGTATTGATTATTGAGATTAAAACTATGTCAGATGTAAGAGATGAATACAGTGAAAATACCCGGGCAATCGTGTTTGATATTGCTCGTATGGCGCGACAAGAAGTATTGCGGCGTTCTGCAAGCGGTACTGAATCTATTCCCGTGATTGTAATTGATGGGCCAGCAGGCATTGGTAAAACGACCTTTACCTGTGATTTATTGAGAGCGTTATCCGAGCTCGATGTTATTCGTCAACACTTCGATCAAGATAGATTTGGCATGGACAGGGCAATTAGAAACAGTTTGAAAATTAGTCCATGTGCTGATTTTTCCAGAGATTATGTGACACCCTTACAATTAGCAGCAATGATACGAGGTGAATCGGGTAAATTTCCATTGCGTGATAAGCGTAGTGGTGAGAGAACCATTGTTGGAAGTTCTGCAATAGGAGCATTCGGAAAAGAAGAAGTTACCGATGATCATGCACGCTATGAAATGATTGAGGCTCCCAAAGGAGGGATCATTGTCTATGAAGGTGTAAGTTCATTGAGTGGTGCTATGATGGAACATACTAGGTTTCCACAAGAACTGAGAGACGAATTGGTATTGAGAGTATTTATTAAGCCGGATGAAGAAGCTGTGCTTGAGGCGTCTAGATTAAAACGCGACGTTGAAGAACGTGGTGCCGATGCTGCGGCATTTAGAAAAAATTGGAATACCTTCCAGAGAAACAATTGGCTTTACACGATGCGTGGCTTAGAGAATGCGAATATTGTGATTACTCGCCGTACTGATACAAGCTTTAGCATGCAACAAATTGCCCCTGTTTGTGCAACCGGTGATATTGTTTCAACTGAGAGCGCTCATAGAACGGCATCACGACTTCTAAGGCAACAAATGCTTACAGCTAAGCATGAGCAATGGTTTGATGAACATTTTCGTGAAATGTCAGCAAGATTAAGTTTGGCACCTATGCCCATCGAACAAACGTCAAAAGATGATATTACCACCATGCATTTAACGTATAAAGAAAGTGAATACAGAGCGTCACGAACGCTTGATGATTTTGGTCTAATGCAATCTGCGAAACAGCGCGCCAGATCCCGTGAAAAGCAAGCACTAATGCATGATGAACGGTTCAATGATCTGCGGCGCATGGAAACAGAAACAGCATTTGCCTCAGTTATCCTCAGTGATCTAGAACCTTTAATGCCTGTTGTGTTGAAAGTCTCTGCGCATATGTTAGAAGTGATTGGTCCAGTACTGAGAAAGTTCGTTAGTGACGCAGAGTCACTCACTGAAAAAGAGCGAAACCTCGTAGAATTTTTTATAGAGCCCATGAGACCGAACAGTAATGAGTTAGGCCGCATGATACTTGAAAAAGATCAGACAGTTTCTAGTGATACAAAAATTGCAACTTGGCTCTTAACTTCCTTAGCCAGTGATGATCCTGCGACACTTTATACGCATCTTCGCTGTAATATCAGATATTCTCATTTCATGTCAGAAGAGGCGGCAACCGTAAATCCTGAAGCTTACGATTACCCAAGTGCACAAACAAAATTAAGCAGAGATTATTTTTTAAATTTACATGCAAAGCTAGATCCGCTTATTAAAAGCAGAAGTCGACAGCGCTTAGGGCGTTATAATCTGAGTAAAAAGTTTGGCATTATTAGCGGTGAGGAACGATTACCAGCGCTTAAAAAACATAGTGTCACAATGCCATTACACTATCGTGCACAAAATGATATTATCGCGACTTTTGGTTCTTTTTTTAATAAAACGGCCGCGAGTCAGAATATTCCATTAGTGGCGTCACCCTCAGGTGCAATGATGCATTTACTAATTGCTGCATCTGCCGCGGAGCTATCGAGTGAGGAGATGCAGTCTTACCATCTTGTTGTGACTTGTTATTTAATTGGCGGCGGGTTCCACTCTCTGGGAGAAGCTGTGGGTGTAAGTGCTCAATTACTTGACTTTCCTGATGCGAGTTATCATTCATTGATTCCTGAGGTGTTGCATGCACGAGCAGGATACTGTGACTTTTTAGCAAGCGTTGATGATAGATCTGTATTATGGCTTAGCTCAGCAAGTCCAGATTTATAGGGCAATAACTTAAAGTAAATATAAGAGTTTTTAATTAACGCTGTGGCGTGATAAAGGATTGTCGTGTGACAGTCCCCCAGTCTGGATCATCAACAATAGCTTCATCGTAATTACCGTCAGTATACGTGTTAATAACATGCCGCCAGAAATTGATCGCTTGCTCGGCGCCTTCAATTTGCCTCACTTGCCACTGGCCCGGGTATTTGTCGAAAATCGCGGTCGCAAGTTTTAAACCGAGCTGCTGGCGACGCATGACAGGGATCACATAGAATTCTGCAATATCATGAATGGCGCCTTTGGTATTAGCAACACAAAACCCAACGGGCAGCTTCTCAACATATAAGAGGTATCCCACACAGGGATCAACCGGCATTGTATCTGGATGAAATATGCCTGATTCATCCGGAAGCTTATGAGTGAGATTAGAAAACTCAGCTTCATAGGCATGAGCGAGGCTGAGATAGTAAGTGATAGTATTTTTATCAATTTTAGTTATTTTAAAATTTGGCTGCTTCATACACGTGGTACCCTGATTAAACGATTTAGTTTATATCGTACGTTAATCTCAGACAGAGAAAAAGTGCCATTTGTTCTGGTACTTGACCCATATAGCAGCAAATGATAATTTACCCACCTCTTTAGGCACGTAGCTCAGTGGTAGAGCACCACCTTGACATGGTGGTGGTCGGTGGTTCGATCCCACTCGTGCCTACCAGATGAGTGGTTAGCGCTTAGAAGTATGGGGTTGGATTAATGCCCTATGTTTTGAGGCTAGTGATTTGATCGGGTAGCTGGGGGTGAGGACAATCATTATTTCTTTCTTCATCTCCTCTTATTTTTTTATGTTTTAAGGTGGAGTGTATGCCAATCGTTACATTGCCTGATGGGAGTCAGCGGGAGTTTGCAGATGCTGTGTCTGTGGCTGAGGTTGCGGCGAGTATTGGTGCGGGCTTAGCGAAAGCAGCATTGGCAGGGAAAGTGGATGACTGCTTGGTGGATACCAGCTTTGTTATTGCTGAGGATGCCACTCTGGCCATTATCACCGATAAGGACACACAAGGTTTAGAAATCATTCGTCATTCCTGTGCGCATTTGCTGGCGCAAGCAGTGAAGCGTTTGTTTCCCAGTGCGCAAGTGACTATTGGGCCAGTCATTGACAATGGTTTTTACTATGACTTTGCGTTTGAGCGTTCTTTTACGCCGGAAGATTTAGTGGCGATTGAAGCGGAAATGGCGAAGATTGTGAAGGAAGATTATTCCGTATCTCGTCAAGAAATGCCGCGTGATGATGCCATTGCTTTTTTTCGTGATAGGGGCGAAGAGTATAAAGCGAAAATTATTGAAGATATTCCTGAGGGGGACGTGTTATCTCTTTATCAACAAGGGGATTTTATTGATTTATGTCGAGGTCCTCATATTCCTAGTACCGGTCGCTTAAAAGCCTTTAAGTTAACAAAGGTTGCTGGCGCTTATTGGCGTGGGGATGCTAATAATGAAATGTTGCAGCGGATTTATGGTACCGCATGGCCTGATAAGAAAGCCTTGAAAGCCTATTTAGACCGCATTGAAGAAGCTGAAAAGCGGGATCATCGACTGCTGGCTAAGCGCCTGGATTTATACCATATCCAACCAGAAGCGCCGGGTGAAATCTTTTGGCATCCAAAGGGCTGGCGTTTGGTGAATTTAATTCGTGAGTATTTGCGCAGGGTTCAAGAAGATGCCGGTTATGAAGAAATTAATACGCCGTTATTAGTCGATGAAATTTTGTGGCAACAGTCAGGCCATAAAGCCAAGTTTGATGAAGAAATGTTTAGTGTCACCTCGGAAAACCACACGTACGCTATTAAACCCATGAGCTGCCCTTGCCATATTCAAGTGTTTAAAGACAGCTTACACAGTTATCGTGATTTGCCGATTCGCTATGCGGAGTTTGGGCATTGTCATCGCTCAGAGCCTTCAGGGACCTTGCATGGCTTGATGCGGGTACGGGGTTTTGTGCAAGATGATGGTCATATCTTTTGTAGCGAAGATCAAATTCAAGAAGAAGTATTAGCCTTTATTGATCAATTACACCAAGTTTATCAAGCCTTTGGCTTTACCGGTTTAACCTATAAATTATCCACTCGACCGGAAAAGCGTGTTGGCAGTGATGACGTCTGGGATAAAGCCGAAAAGGCTTTGGCTGCAGCATTAGATGCCAGGGATTTAGATTGGCAATTACAGCCTGGCGAAGGGGCGTTTTATGGGCCCAAAGTCGAATTTGCCATGTTGGACTGCTTAGAACGGGAATGGCAGTGTGGAACCATCCAAGTGGATTTTTCCATGCCAGAGCGGCTCGGTGCGCACTATATTGCTGAAACCGGTGAAAAGCGAGTGCCCGTTATGCTACACCGTGCCATCTTGGGTTCATTTGAACGATTTATCGGGATTTTAATAGAACAACACGCGGGGAAATTCCCTCTGTGGCTGGCGCCAATTCAAGTGGCAGTGATGACAATTGCCAGCCGCCACGATGAATATGCGCAAAATCTTACAAAAATTATGAAAAATAGCAAAATTAGGGCCATTTCGGACTTGCGAAATGAGAAGATTGGCTTTAAAATTCGCGGACATACTTTGCAGTATATTCCTTATCAAGTGATTATCGGTGATAAGGAGCTGGAAAATGGAACTGTTTCGGTGCGCACATTAGCAGGTGAAGACTTGGGGAGCTTGACCCCTGAAGCGTTAATGGCAATATTAGAAGCAGAAGTCACAAACAAAAAGGAGCGCCACAGAATAAGCGTGTGGAGCGGCTCTAAGCAGCCGAAAGGCGGAGGAATAGACAATTAGCTCAAGTCAGACCACACAAGCACGAGTAAACCGTGATATACGGGTTCGTGAAGTTCGCGTGATTGACGCGGAAGGTGAACAAGCAGGCGTTATGCCTACGCGTGATGCTTTGGCGAAAGCCGAGGAAGCCGGTTTAGACTTAGTTGAAGTCTCTCCTAATGCCAAGCCGCCCGTTTGTCGCATTATGGATTACGGCAAGTTTCAATATCAACAAAAGAAACGCGCCGCGACTGCAAAGAAAAAACAGCATAAAATGCAAGTTAAAATTATTCAGTTCCGTCCAGGTACTGAAGAAGGGGATTATCAGGTCAAACTACGCAACCTGATACGTTTCCTAGAACAAGGGGACAAGGCCCGCATTGTGGTTCGCTTCCGAGGGCGTGAAATGACACATCGAGAAATCGGTATGGCATTGTTAGAACGCGTTGAAAAAGACTTAGTCGAATACGGCACGGTTGAACAACGCCCCAAAATGGAAGGTCGACAAATGATGATGGTCGTGGCTCCTAAGCGTAAGAGTAAATAGGTTTTTAGTCTTACTTGAGTAGTAAAAGGTTGGTAAGAGCAATGTTCTTACTAAAATGAAATAAAAAAACCATGTGTAAATTGTTAGGGTTTCTATGTAAAGCCTTCACACATTGGTAAATGCGGAGTTTAATATGCCTAAATTGAAATCTCATCGAGGCGCTGCCAAGCGTTTTCGTCGTATAAGTAGTAGCGTGAAAAAGAAATTTAAATTTCGTCGCGCTAATCGTAATCACATACTCACCAAAAAAGCGCCTGGTCGCATGTTGCGTTTGCGTCCTCAAGCTGTGGTGAAAAAGTGTGATAGCAATGCAATCGATCGTCTGTTAAACGGCAGCTAACTTAATACGAGGAACATATCATGGCAAGAGTAAAGCGCGGCGTTGTTGCAAGAGCACGCCATAAAAAAGTTTTAAAGCAAGCAAAAGGGTATCAAGGCGCACGTAGCCGAGTATACCGCGTCGCTAAACAAGCAGTGATTAAAGCAGGTCAATACGCTTATCGCGATCGTCGTCAACGTAAACGTCAATTTCGAGCGCTCTGGATTACCAGAATCAATGCGGCGGCTCGTTTACACGACTTGAGCTATAGCCAATTTATCAATGGCTTAAAGAAAGCTGGCGTTGAAGTGGATCGTAAAATTTTAGCTGATTTGGCAGTACGCAATAAAGATAGTTTTGCACAAATTGCAGAGCAAGCTAAAACGGCATTAAGTCAGTAAATAATGATTTGACTCCCCATGGCAGTTAAGCCGTGGGGGGATAATGGAACATCCCATGCAAGATATCAATGCCATCGTTGAGGAAGCCGCATCTGCAGTCAATGCAGCAGACGACTTATCCACCTTAGAAAAAATTCGAGTGCGTTACCTCGGTAAAAAAAGTGAATTTACCGCAATTTTAAAATCCTTAGGATCTTTATCAGCCGAAGAGCGACCTAAAGTTGGCAGCTTAGTCAATGAAGCTAAGCAATCAATACAACAGAACATCGCTATGCGCACAGATAGTTTAAAGCAGGCGCAATTAAATCAACAACTGCAACAAGAAACAATTGATATCACCTTGCCTGGCCGCGGCGTAAAGCGTGGTGCACTGCACCCAGTCACCCGCACTCAGCAACGCATTGAAAAAATCTTTGCGCAATTAGGCTTTAATGTAGAGACAGGTCCTGAAATTGAAACCGAAGCTTATAATTTTGATGCGCTTAATATTCCAACGCATCATCCGGCGCGAGCCATGATGGATACCTTTTATTTTCCAGATAATTTATTATTACGTACTCATACCTCACCTGTGCAAATTCGTTATATGCAAGAGCAACAGCCACCGTTACGCATGATTGCGCCAGGGCGTGTGTATCGTTCTGATTCTGATGTGACGCATACTCCCATGTTTCATCAAGTGGAAGGTTTGTTGGTGGATGAAAACACCAGCTTTGCAGACTTGAAGGGGTTGCTGCAAGAATTCATGCAATGCTTTTTTGAAAAATCCCTTACTATGCGTTTTCGCGCATCGTATTTTCCCTTTACCGAACCATCAGCAGAAGTGGATATCGAATGCGTCAAATGTACTGGCAAAGGGTGTCGTATTTGCAGTGATACCGGCTGGTTGGAAGTTTTAGGCTGCGGCATGGTGCACCCAAATGTTTTAGAGTGGGTAGGCATCGATAGCGAAAAGTATTTGGGCTATGCCTTTGGTTTAGGCATTGATCGCATGGCAATGCTGCGCTACGGCATTGATGACTTAAGACTCTTATTTGATAATGATCTGCGTTTATTAAAACAATTTTAGGCACAAAAAAGGTGGGCTAAATGAAATTCTCCGAGACTTGGTTACGTGAACACATCAACCCAGCCCTTGATACCAACGCTTTAGCTGAACAAATGACTCAAGCAGGTCTGCAAGTGGATAGCGTCCAAGCAGTTGCCGCTGATTTTAGTAACATCCTCGTCGGGCAAGTGTTATCTGTTGAGCGTCATCCCGATGCAGACAAACTCAGTGTATGCAAAGTGACTGTTGGGGATGAGGAACCCTTGCAAATCGTATGTGGTGCGAGTAATGTGCGCCCGGAAATGAAAGTTCCTACGGCCATCGTCGGGGCCAAAATTGGTAAAGACTTTAAAATCAAAAAAAGTAAATTACGTGGTGTGCAATCCTGTGGGATGTTGTGTTCTGCAACAGAGTTAGGTTTAGCCGAAACAGCAAATGGCATTTATGAACTGCCGCAAGATGCACCAGTGGGGCAAGATGTCAGAGAATACTTGCAACTCGATGATACGATGATTGACGTTGAATTAACACCAAACCGTGGTGACTGTTTATCGATTGTTGGTTTGGCGCGAGATGTGGCTGTATTAAATAATCTTGAATATCAGCCACCCATTATAAGGTCTATTCCTGCTAGCATTGATGATAAACCGAGTATTCAATTACATGCGCCTGAACACTGTGCTCGCTATGTGGGACGCATCATTCGTGGTATTTGTCTCGATGCGACTACGCCCTTATGGTTGCAAGAGAGATTACGTCGTAGCGGCATTCGCAGTATTGATCCAGTAGTTGATGTGACTAACTATGTGATGCTGGAACTAGGGCAACCTATGCATGCCTTTGATTTGAAGATGATTGATAAAGGCATTCACGTGCGCTTGGCAGCCCAGAAAGAAACGTTAACATTATTGGATGACACAGAATTAACATTATCCTCAGAAGATTTAGTCATCGCTGATGATAAAAAAGCACTAGCATTAGCTGGTGTTATGGGTGGTTTGCACAGTGGTGTGAATAGTGATACCCAAGATATTTTATTAGAAAGTGCCTATTTTGCGGCTGAGCCCTTAGCCTTAACGGCAAGACGTTATGGTTTGCATACAGATTCTTCACATCGGTATGAACGCGGCGTAGATTTTTCATTGCAAGCAAAAGCCATGGAACGTGCTACAGAATTATTACTCGACATCGTTGGTGGGCAAGCAGGATCTGTGACCGAAACCCTAGAGCCTGATGCATTGCCTTCATTACCAAACATTAACGTTCGACATTCTCGCATAGAGCGGGTGTTAGGTTATGAGGTTGAAACAGCTAATGTTGTTCGCATTTTACAACAGCTTGGAATGAAGGTAGCAGAAGAGGCGCCACAATGGTCGGTGATACCACCCAGTTATCGCTATGATATTCGTTTGGAAGTCGACTGTGTTGAAGAAGTAGGGCGAGTGATTGGTTACGATCAAATACCCTATGGCCAAGGCTTGTTAGATGCGCAATTAAAGCCTGTGCCAGAAGAAAACATTGCACACAGTTCAATTCGGCAATTACTTGTAGATAGGGATTATATGGAAGCTATCACTTACAGTTTCGTCAATAACGCGATTCAGCAAGTGATTGCGCCGGATGTAACAGCGATTCAATTACTGAATCCTATCTCCCAAGATATGTCGGTAATGCGCACCAGCATGTGGCCTGGCTTAATTCAAGCAATGCTTTATAACTTAAATCGTCAACAAAGTAGAATCCGTTTATTTGAACTTGGTTTATGTTTTAGCCAGACAAAGGAGGGCATCCAACAAGTGCCTAACATTGGTGGCCTTTGTTTAGGGCCAAAACTTGATGAACAATGGGCCAGCAAAGCCAGCCCAGTGGATTTCTACGACATAAAAAGTGATGTGCAAGCATTGCTCGTAATGACAGGTTTTGCACAATCACAGTTTCAATGGCAAGCCACTAAGCACACCGCCTTACATCCAGGGCAGGGGGCTGATGTATTGAAAGAGGGTAAAATTATTGGCCATGTGGGTGCCTTACACCCAGCAATTAAACAAAAATTGGGCATAAAAGCCAATCTATGGCTTTTTGAATTAAATCTGCAAGCTATTGATAATGCACAACTTCCAAAGTTTGCTACACTATCAAAATACCCGGCGATAAGACGTGATATCGCAGTGGTCATTGACGAAAAATTAACAGCGGCCGAACTTGAGTTGATTGTGCAACAAGAAGCAAGCGAACTGTTAGTGGATTTGACCTTATTTGACGTTTATCACGGCGAAAATTTGCCGAAGGGGCAAAAAAGCATTGCGCTTGGCATGTTGCTACAGCATTCTGAGCGAACGCTGCAAGATGGCGAGGTCAATGATCTCATGGATAGAGTGGTTAATAAGTTACAGCAGGAGATGGGTGCTGTACTGAGGGAGTGATAGTACCATGGCATTAACAAAAGCGGACATTGCGGAACGATTATCCAACAAATTTGGGTTTAATAAGCGTGAAGCAAAAGAAATGGTGGATTTATTCTTTGAAGAAATTATTACAGGGATAGTAAAATACGGCAAATTGAAATTATCAGGTTTTGGTAATTTTTTAACGAGAGACAAGCGCTCACGCCCAGGGCGGAATCCTAAAACGGGTGAAGAAGTGGAGATTAGTGCCAGAAGAGTCGTAATATTCCACGCGGGACAAAAACTAAAATCAAGGGTTGAGCAATATGCAGGAAGAAATTCCTCACAAGGACAACAAGACGACCAATTTACCTCCTATACCGAATAAACGCTATTTTACCATTGGCGAAGCCAGTGATTTATGTGCCGTAAAACCCCATGTTTTACGTTACTGGGAACAAGAGTTTCCACAACTCAGTCCCTGTAAACGTCGTGGCAACCGTCGTTATTACCGTTTTAACGATGTCACCATGATTCGCAAGATTCGTGAATTGCTTTATGAGAAAGGATATACCATTGTTGGCGCGCGTAAACATTTAAGTCATAAAAAACGACAGTCAAAAAATGCACCAGTGGACGGCATCATCCAAGAGCTCGAAGGTATCCTAGAAATCCTAAAATAAGCCTACCATTTCCTAATATTTTTAGTTAAAATGCGCTGTCTCTAGGCCTGTCCCTAGAGTGTCGGGGCGTAGCGCAGCTTGGTAGCGCACTTGCATGGGGCGCAAGGGGTCGCTGGTTCAAATCCAGTCGTCCCGACCATTTTCATTTTCTACTTTAAAATCCCATTTATGCAATGAAGTGTGACAAAGAATGAGTCAATAAGTAATATTCATGAGAATTTAAAGTGGTACTGATATATACGCTAGTGATATAGTTATCCAGTCAAGACAAGGAGACAATGCTATGACAACTTATAATCACATCTTACTCGCCACTGATTTATCCGAAGATAGCAAACAAGTTGCCCATAAAGCCTTAGACATGGCTGAACATTATGGCTCAAAGATCACGATGTTGCATGTTGTTGAAAGCTTACCTCCCTACGCTGTCGGTTATCTTGGCAGTGTCAATATCGAACAAGAATTATTAGAAAAAGCCGAAAAAGATTTAGCCGCATTAGCAAAAGAAATTGTAGTTCCCGAAGCCAACCAAAAAATTGAGATTGGTTCTGTGAAGACGGTTATATTAGATACGGCACAAACGTTATCAGCAGATTTGATTATTGTGGGTAGCCATGGTCGCCATGGCATCGGTTTGTTACTTGGTTCTACGGCAACAGCAGTGTTGCACGGTGCTATTTGTGATGTGCTAGTGATTAGATGTCAGGAGTGAGAAAATAAAAACTTTAGGGAAAGAGTTAATGGTCGTTGTCATCGTAAAAGTATTAGCGATTACTGCGATTTGGTATTTTTTCTTTTCATCGCCAGTCATTAACTTCCAAGATGCTAGTGTCATTGCTCAACACATAATTAAGTAACAAGGAGTATTAAAATTTATGTTGCCTTCAGAAAGTGTTGTTGATTTATCACGATTGCAGTTCGGTTTAACTGCGCTTTATCATTTCTTATTTGTTCCTTTAACCCTAGGCTTATCTATTCTCTTGGGTATCATGGAAACAATATATGTTTTTTCTCGCAAAGAAATTTGGAAACGAATTACTCAGTACTGGGGCGTATTGTTCGGTATTAATTTCGCCATGGGGGTAGCAACAGGCATCACCATGGAATTTCAATTTGGCACTAACTGGGCGTATTACTCGCAATACGTAGGCGATATTTTTGGGGTACCCTTAGCGATTGAAGGCATGATGGCGTTTTTTCTTGAAGCAACCTTCGTAGGTTTATTTTTCTTTGGTTGGAAACGTTTATCAAAAAGGGCTCACTTAATTGTAACCTGGCTCTTAGCATTAGGAACAAACTTTTCAGCGCTTTGGATTTTGATTGCCAATGGTTGGATGCAGCATCCGATCGGTGCGCAATTTAATTTTCAATCAATGCGCATGGAGGTCACTAACTTTGCAGACATGTTATTTAATCCGGTGGCACAAGCGAAGTTTGTTCACACTGTTAGTGCTGGTTATGTGACAGGATCAATTTTTGTTTTATCTTTGAGTGCTTATTATCTTTTGCGCAATCGCAATATCGAGTTTGCAAAGCGCTCAATGGTTGTTGCTAGTACATTTGGTTTAGCCTGTGCGTTGTCAGCGATTGTGCTTGGTGATGAAAGTGGCTATCTCGCTAATGCTAACCAAGATATGAAAGTCGCAGCGATTGAAGCGGAGTGGACAACACACCCCCCGCCGGCAGCATTTACTTTGTTGGGTATTCCAAGTCAGAAAGATAGAACAACGCACTATGCGATACACATACCCTATTTGTTGGGGATTATTGCCACCCGCTCATTAACAGAGCCAGTCTATGGCATTGAAGATATTGTTGATGCTAATAAAGTCAGGATCATGAAAGGGATAAAAGCCTATGAAGCATTGATGAGTTTAGAGAGTGATCCTAAAAATGTGCATGCCAATGTTGCTTTACATCACTATGGTCCATATCTTGGGTATGGTTTATTACTAAAAAAATATACGGAAGATGTCACAAAGGCAACTCCAGAACAAATTAATAAAGCAGCCTGGGATACAGTGCCTAATGTGCCACTCATGTTTTGGTCATTTAGGATTATGGTAGGCTGCGCTTTATTCTTCGCATTTTTATTCTTATGGTCATTGGTCTATTGCGTAAAAGACAACTTTAATCATCGCTTTTGGTTGTGGGTTTGCTTTTTGGCTTTGCCACTGCCTTGGGTAGCGAGTGAGCTTGGTTGGGTAGTAGCTGAAGTGGGTCGGCAACCATGGGTGATTGAAGGAGTGTTACCAACATTCTTAGGGACATCATCATTAGCAACATCCGATTTATGGATTTCTATTGGTGGTTTTGTTTTATTCTATACATTACTTGCTATCGTTGAAATTTTCTTAATGACGAAGTATGTCCGCTTAGGTCCTGATGGGATATCTCAAAATGCTAGTGATGAAACAGCAACCGCTTAAGCGAAGAGGGAATTATGATTCTGAGTTATGAAACATTACGAATTATTTGGTGGGTCTTGTTAGGTTTTTTGCTGACAGGTTTTGCCGTCATGGATGGCTTTGATTTAGGTGTTGGTATGCTTCTACCATTTGTGGGCAAGACAGACATAGAGCGTCGAGTGGTTATTAATACGATTGGTCCTGTGTGGGAAGGTAACCAAGTTTGGATTATTTTAGGGGCAGGCGCTATTTTTGCTGCTTGGCCTTATATTTATGCAGTAGCATTTTCTGGGCTTTATTTGGCGATGTTGATTTTATTATTAGGTTTTATTTTACGACCAGTGGGCTTTAAGTACCGCAGTAAAATACAACATCCTACTTGGCGTAGCACAGGTGACTGGATGTTATTTTTAGGTGGATTTATTCCTGCCTTAGTCTTTGGTGTTGCATTAGGAAATGTATTACAAGGGTTGCCCTTTCATTTTGATGAGACTTTACGTTCATTTTATACCGGTAGCTTTTTTGCTTTATTTAACCCTTTTGCATTGCTGTGTGGTTTAGTGAGTGTTTGCATGTTGGCAACTCATGGTGGTTTGTATTTAGCAGCCAAAACGACCGGTGTGATTCAGGAACGTGCGCGTCGCTACTCACAAAAGACTGCTTTATTAACGATTATATTATTTGCGGTAGCAGGTTTTTGGATAAGCTATGGGATTTCGGGTTATGTATTAGCTAAACCGATGATACATGATGCAGCTTCGAACCCTTTACATAAATCAGTCATCACGCAAATAGGTGCATGGACTCATAACTATAAGCGCTATCCTTGGATGATGATTGCTCCTATTTTAGGGTTTTTGGGCGCTATTGGTGTTATGTTATTTGGATCCCGTGGCAATAGTAAATTTGCTTTTACCTTGAGTGGTCTTAGTATTATTGGCATTGTGACAACCGTTGGTTTTAGCCTGTTTCCATTTTTATTTCCGTCATCAACTAATCCTAGCCAGAGTTTGATGGTATGGGATGCGTCATCGAGTCAATTAACCTTACTCGTTATGTTAATCGCTGCTATTATCTTTATGCCAATTATTCTAGGCTATACCGCTTGGGTGTATCGAGTAATGCGTGGAAAGGTAACCCCAGCGGATATTGCTGCAGATAAACAAAGTTATTAAGGGGTAAGAAGCATGTGGTATTTTAGTTGGATTTTAGGTTTAGGATTTGCTTGTTCTATCGGCATCATGGTAGGGCTTTGGTATGAATTACGGCATACCATGAAAGAATTAGACACTCTAAATCAAGAAGGATAGGTAACGGCGTTTTAAAGTCCGATGGGTATATTACGCTATTCCTATTAGTATTTTAGGGTGCACGAGTGCTTCATAATCGTGGTAGGAAATTTGGACTAGTTCATCATCAACTCCGGCATTAAAAGCAATGATACCATCTTGCTTCATTCTATCCGATAGATAAGTTTCCATATTGTAGATGTTTCCAAGAGGCGGCATCATGCCTGCGGCACAATCAGGAAAGCAATGCATGAATTCTGATTCAGAGGATAAGCCTAGGTTCTCTTCACGTAATGTGCGACGCAGTGCTTCAAAATTTAAATGACGGTTGGCAGGGATCACAACCATCGCATAAAGTTCACTGATTTTGATAATGACTGGTTTCGCAAATAGTTTACCTGAAATATGCGCTTCATGTGCAATTTCCTGTGCAGTTGGCGCAGGCGCATGTTGAATACTCAAATACGGGATATGATACTTGTCTAAATAATTCTTTAAGCTAGGGCAAGGCATAACATATTCTCCAAAAATAGTCTTACATATTAACTATAGACAGTATTGGTGAATTTGTTGTGCAGTTAATGTGGTTGTAAGCTTAATAATCTTATCTGAATAAATAATGAAGTAAGCAGCCGTAGCCGCTTACTTCATTAGACAGACCTCATAGAATTTTGTTTTATATTGGGAGTACGCCGGCTTGGATGCCGATAACTACTAATCCCCAAATAATGATGCTTGCTGGAACACCGATAATAATTAACTTAAATGGCATTTTCACAGTTATACCCTTATTGTTATTATTAGTTAAGCCTCTTCTGCGAAGGGTAGTTCGACCACTACTTCGCTTTCATGTAGCTTTTTTTCTTCTTGAATCTTTTGATAAATTTCCTCACGGTGCACGCTCACTGTTTTGGGGGCGTTAATACCGATTCGGACGTATCTACCTTTGACTTCTAAGATTTTGACTTCAACTTCATTGTCATTGATTAAGATAGATTCATTAGGTTTTCTAGTTAATATCAACATAAGCTTTCTCCCTAGCGGTGGTTTTGCCTGTAATCATTGCTGCGAATACAAACGGGTTTAACGTGAGTAAAGTGGATTTGACTCTCGAAGATCTTTGCTAACAGAGAAACTTTGTTTAAGAAAGAGGTGACGATTTGCTGGCATCTACTCATAACTTGTTTCCGTTTTCCGTTAATCATTATTGTGATCTCCTGAAGTGATCCTGTTCAAAGTTTTGACTGATGTCTATTTAATCATCTCCTGAGGATAATGTCAATAATTTACTTTGTAAATTACAGAGTAAAATCAAATAAATGGTGTTGATTAGAGTAAAATAAGGCGATTTCTAAGGGGCTAAACAACAGGATCTTATTGATTTTAAAGAATTATTTTTGTACAAAGTACTAAAAAATAACTTTTTAGAAAAAATAAGGTTTTTTTATTCAGTATGAGCCGATAAGTGATAATCAGGGGATTTTAGAGTAGAAGAGGTATAATTCTTAGAATTCGCTTAACTGCCGTTTCTAAGATTATTAAAGTTTGTTAGGATCGCCTTGATAGAAGGCGACAATTCTACTGGCTTCTTCATAGGCATTTTTCAGCTTTCTTAATATGATGGCGGTTTCAGCAGCGACATTACCTGCTTCTTCCAGAAATAATTTAACGAAAATATCACGGCGCATTTGTGAATATTTTTCGGTGTCTTTTCGGCCAAGTTCTGTTATTTGATAGCCAATAGACTTTTTAATGGGTTCAGGTGCTTTCTCAATGAGATTGAGCTTCACTAGTTTTTTTACACAATAATGCACATTTGGTAAATCTTGACGATTAAGCAATTGTGCTAGCTCATAAACTGTCTTTGGTCGGCCTTGCATGCGAATTAAGTGCAATACTGCTAAATCACTACCGCCTAAATCGAAGCCATTCGCAGCGCCTTCACATTCTTCTTGCCAGTGCATGAAGGCATAAAACACGCGGAACAATTGAATTTCTAGCCCAGTGATATCTGCTTCTTCTTTGCTATGGGCTAAGTGCCAAGTTTCATTTATGTTAGATTTTTTCATCTATATCTTCCTAATCAATGCCAGCGAATCCTAGCGAGCATTTGCAATAACTCTTCTAATTGGCCCAAGTTTACCTTAGATTTAGTGCTATGGACACAAAAGATTACTTTGGTGCTTATGATTGACTATTATTAGCACGAATTTTTAAAATGCGCGGGCGGTGTAAATTAATGACTTTTCTGGGTGGAACTTTGGGATAATGACTTTGAAAAGGATTGTTAGTCATATCCTCAGCGAAGGGGATGATATATTCATGGAGTCGTTTCCGGTTGATTTTTCCATTGGGAGACAATGGTATTTGTTCAATGCGGAAGATTTTTTTCGGGATCATATGTTTGGGTACGGTTTTTTTCAATTGTTTTCTAATGGCTGTTTGCTTATGAATTTTTGTTTTTACGTAGGCTTGGATATAATCCCGATGATGGTGGGTATCATCATCGTGTTTATGGGCAGTAACATAAGCATCTTCTATTCCTTTAAGCCCCAAGAGTGCCAATCGCACTTCTTCAAGCTCAATTCGAATGCCATTTACTTTAACTCGATCGTCTTTTCTGCCAACAAAGTAGAGTAATCCGTCTTCTTTATAGACCAAATCGCCCGTATTGTAGATCCTGATAGGTTTATCATGGTTTAGGTAAAGCTGATTGGCTGGAATAGTAATAAAGGCTTGATTATGAAAGGCAGCCTCTTTACCTACATAGCCTGCCGTTAATTTATCGCCAGATACGTAGAGTTCACCGACATCACCCTCTTTAACCGGTTTTAAGTTTTCATCGAGAATGTAGCTCGTGGAGTGTTTAACAGTGGTGCCAATGGGTATACAAGAACGCGTGTCCGATAGTTTCACTTGATGCATTGTGGTCATCACCGTGTTTTCCGTTGGACCGTACATATTAATGAGCCGTCGAGGCGCATTATGCGGTTCTAAGAGAACATGTCGAGTGATTTTAGGCTGCAAAACATCACCACCGACGAGCAATGTGTCTATATTACGATAAATGCTGGGTTTGTATTTTACGTGTAAATGAAAAATAGGGGTGGCTAAAAATAAGATATCGATGGGATTTTGATTCAGGAAATCTGCAAACTGCTTGGGATTGATGACCGTTGGTTTGTGACAAATGATTAAAGTGCCACCATAAAGTAATGCCCAAAATGTTTCGCATAAGATAGGATCAAAGCTTGTACTGTTGCACTGTGCGACTCGAATGCCAGGTTTTAGGTCGAGATAATCGACATCTAGTACTGTATTCATGATAGCTTGTTGGCTCAGTAGAATAGCTTTGGCGCGCCCAGTTGTACTGGATGTATATAATACACAGCAGTTAGGGTTTGTTTGGTAAGGTTTAGAATTTGCTACTGAGGGGGGATTTAATATTTCTCGGTATACGAGTGCTTCGCAACCTATCGCTTTAAAGCGCTCTAAGTTGTTTTCATCGGTGATGACATGCTCAATCGAAAGATTGTTGAGGATATAGCTAAGCTGCTGATCAGGCAATTCTAAGTCTAAGTGCACATAGACAATGCCTGCCTTGAGGCAGCCAATAATCGCCGCAAATAAGTCAATACTGCGAGTTAACGCAATGCCTATATAAAGGGGCTGCTCTAATGAATAAAGCGACTGACAGACGTTATCAGCGTAGGAGCTTAGTTCTTCATAGGTACAGGAATTGTCACCATTGATAATCGCGGTGGCGTCTTTATGTGTCGTTGCTGCTTCCAAGAAGCTTGAGTACAAATCAAGCATATGTTCCCCAGTTAACGAGACTACTTATAGTAAGTAGTACATTGATTATGAACCATCATATTTCTATTAGAGAGGATATGACAATCTGACAGACTGTCCTTATCGCACCTCAAATAACACCTTACTGACTGCCACATCGTTAAAAATACAAGGCACCAGCAAAATAGAATTAAGACTAATACTGTCCTAGCAAGGTAAAAAATTTAACATAGCAAAATATAACGTATATTTTACGGTTTGCAAAATGTTTATGAATTATTTTTCTTTTGTCGGCATAAAAAGCTATCTACCGTTGACATTTTGCTAAGTAAAACAATGTGTTGCCTTCACATTTGACCTAAAAACAGACAAAATGAGAGTTTATCCTTTAAAAACAATTACTTATGTTGGTCTAGGACGATGTTCGCTAATTTTGATTGGGGTTTCCGATCTAGTTTCTCAGAAATAAATTTTCCTGCCTCAATCAACTTTTGCATATTGACACCGGTTTCGATATCGAGCCCATTAAGCATATAAAGTACATCCTCAGTGGCAACGTTGCCACTAGCACCTTTCGCATAGGGGCAACCGCCTAGTCCTGCTACAGAGCTATCAATGGTACTGATCCCAAGTTGTAGGCTGGCAAGGATATTTGCTAGGGCTTGACCGTAGGTATCATGAAAATGCACGGCAATTGCACGTTTGGGTATTTTAGTGTTGACGAGCTTTAATAAGCGTTGGACTTTTCCGGGTGTGCCAACGCCAATGGTGTCACCAAGAGAAATTTCATAGCAACCAGCTTGATATAGTTTTAAGGCTAAATCAGCCACGATATGAGGATTAATGTTGCCTTCATAGGGACAAACCAGACAGCAGGAAATATAGCCCCTGACGCGGATATGGTGCTGCTTGGCTAAGTCAAAGACTTGTTGGAAACGTTGTATGCTATCAGCAATGTTGCAATTGATATTTTTTTTACAAAAGGTTTCTGAGGCCGCCGTGAAAAGACAGACAGTATCAGCGCCCGCATCAATTGCATTTTTCATTCCTTGCTCATTAGGGACTAATACGGGGTATGCGATATTGGGTTTTTTAGTAATAGCGCTAAAGACTTCTACGTGATCAGCTAATTGCGGTATCCATTTCGGAGACACAAAGCTAGTGGCTTCAATGACCTTTAAACCAGTGTCAGAGAGGCGATTGATAAATTCAATCTTTACGTTAGCGCTAACGTACCCGGTTTCATTTTGCAGGCCGTCTCTTGGACCGACTTCAACCAGAGTAACCGCAGAGGGTAAATCCATTTTACGTTCCTTATTCCGCTTCAAAGGCAATCAATTCTGCGCCTTCGTCGACCGTGTCGCCGATCTTATAAAAAATTTCTTTAACAAACCCATCGCTAGGAGCGCTAATGGTGTGTTCCATTTTCATGGCTTCAACTACAATCAAGCTGGCGCCTTGTTTAACGTTTTGCAAAGGTGTTACATTGACTGCAACCACTGTGCCAGGCATGGGTGAGCTGAGTGATCCTGCAACGACTGGTTCATGACTGCCCACCAAGCTTAAATCTTGTAAGCTTAAGCGGTGATGAAAACCATAGCCATAGAGATATAAATCATTGCCGTGCTGAAAAACGGTGGTTTTAATTTGCTTACCATCGATGGTGGCGATTAATTGGTGTTTTTTATCTAAAATACCGGTGACGGCATAGTGTTGCGACCCAATTTCAAAACGAAAAGACTCTTCTAGAAAGTGTACGGTAATGGCTTGATCGGTATTATTAGAAATTAATTGAATTTGTCGTTGATAGGGTAAATTCATGCGCCAGCCGCTGTTGCTGCTCCAAGGTGAATTTGGATCAGCGCTTCGCTGATATTTTTGCTGATTAAATTTGGCTTCAGATAATAACACATAGAGGCAGGTAAGAATTAAGGCTTGCTGCTCTTCTGCCGTGTTTACTTGTTGCAGTGAGCTGGTATGAGTGTCAATAAAATCTGTGCTCAGATTTGCTTGTTGAAATGCTGGTAGTTGAATGATTTTTGATAAGTATGCAATATTTGTAGTGACACCGATAGCGTAGAAATTCCAAAGGGCGCGCTGTAAGCGTTGCACGGCACCAAGGCGATCTTTATCCCAAACAATGAGTTTAGCAATCAGAGGATCATAGTATTGTGAAATATCATCACCACTAACGACACCGCTATCGATGCGCACATGGTCTGATTTTTTGGGTGGTTTCAGTAAATGCAGCTTGCCTACTGAGGGCAGAAAGTTTTGTTGTGGATCTTCAGCATAAATTCTCACTTCTATGGCATGGCCTTGGATGTTTAAATCATTTTGTTGCAAAGGCAGGGAGTGATTACTGGCGACTAAGAGCTGCCACTCCACTAAATCAAGTCCAGTAATCATTTCAGTGACAGGATGTTCCACTTGCAATCTAGTATTCATTTCCATGAAATAAAATTCATGATTATCGGTTACTAGAAACTCAACGGTTCCAGCGCCTGTATAGTTAATCGCAGTTGCAGCTTTTACTGCAACCTCACCCATGGTCTTGCGTAGATTGCTTGGGAAATTTGGAGCTGGGGCTTCTTCAATGATTTTCTGGTGACGTCGCTGAATCGAGCAATCACGTTCAAATAAATAAACCACATTGCCGTGATTGTCTGCAAAAATTTGTAGTTCGATGTGGCGTGGATTTGTTAGGTATTTCTCAATAAGCATTAAATCGTCATTGAAACTGGATTTTGCTTCTCGCTTGGCAGCATTCAAAGCTGCGAAGAAGTCTTTTTCCTCAGTGACTACTCGCATGCCCTTACCACCACCACCAGCAGCAGCTTTTAATAATACAGGGAAGCCGATTTTTTTAGCTTCAACAAGAAACTGTTTTTCCGATTGTTTGTCACCATGATAACCCGGGATCAAAGGGATATTTGCTTTGCTCATAATGGTTTTTGCTGTGCTTTTACTCGCCATGGCATTGATAGCTGATTGTGCGGGGCCAATAAACACGATACCTGCATTATTACAGGCTGCACAAAAATCAGCATTTTCTGACAGGAAACCATAGCCTGGGTGTACTGCTTGCGCCTTAGCAGTTTTTGCAACTGCTATTATTTTATCAATACATAAGTAACTCTCTTGAGAGTGCGCGGGACCAATGTGATAAGCTTCGTCTGCTAAGCGCACATGTTGTGCGTTTGAGTCGGCACTAGAGTAAACAGCAATGGTCTTAATACCCAAGCGGCGACAGGTTTTAATGATGCGACAGGCAATTTCGCCGCGGTTTGCAATGAGAATGCTACGCAACATAAGCGTTCCTAAATTATTTCTGCCAAGCAGGTTGGCGTTTTTCTAAAAATGCACATAAGCCTTCTTGGCCTTCCTCTGAAACCCGAATATTTGCAATTTGTTCAATGGTGTAATTGATCATATCATCATCGATGCTTTTACGACTCGTGCGCACAATCAATTTTTTAGCGGCTGCAATTGCCCGAGGGCCATTTTGGCTCAAGTTTTGTAATAAGATTTTTTTCATTTCTGCCAATGCAGGGGCGGATAACGCTTCGTGTATTAAACCTAAGCGTAAAGCCATTGTTGCATCGATTTTTTCTGCGGTTAGAAAATAACGTCGAGCTTGACGTTCACCGATGGCATTGATGACATAAGGGCTAATTACAGCAGGGATTAAACCTAAGCGTGTCTCCGATAAACAAAAAATAGCGTTATCACTGGCAATTGCGATATCACAACAAGCGACTAAGCCAACACCACCTCCAAAGGCGGCGCCTTGCACCACGGCTACTGTTGGCTTGCTCATTTCATAGAGTGATTGCATCATATCGGCTAGCAACTTTGCATCAATGACATTTTCCGTGTAGTCATACGCTTTCATGCGTTGCATCCATTTGAGATTAGCACCCGCAGAAAAACTTTTACCATTAGCTTGTAGCACTAGTACGCGTATTTCTGGATTATTAGCAATAGTATCAAAATGATTTAATAATTCTTCCAGCATGAGATTATCAAAGGCATTATGAATGCTAGGTTGATTTAAAGTAATTGTTGCTATGTGGTTTTGTGTTTCAAAGAGTATACTTGCCATTTTAATTCCTTACATGCGAAAGACGCCAAAGTGGGTATCTTCAATCGGTGCATTCAAACAAGCTGATAAGCCCAAACTTAATATTAAACGTGTGTCCATGGGATCGATAATGCCATCATCCCATAATCTTGCACTTGAGTAATAGGGGTGTCCTTGAGTTTCGTATTGCCGTTTAATCGTTGCCTTAAATTTTGTTTCATCAGCTTCAGGCCATGATTCCCCTTGTTTTTCAGCCTTGTCTCGCTTTACTTGCGCTAAGACATTAGCGGCTTGATCACCACCCATTACAGAGATTCTGGCATTAGGCCACATCCACAAAAACCGTGGATTAAAGGCACGACCACACATGCCGTAATTGCCAGCGCCAAAGCTACCGCCGATAATTACAGTCAGTTTTGGTACATTGGCACAGCTGACTGCTGTTACCATTTTTGCGCCGTGTTTAGCGATGCCATTGGCTTCATACTTGCTGCCTACCATGAACCCAGTAATGTTTTGTAAAAATACCAAAGGAATTTTTCGTTGACAACATAGTTCAATGAAATGGGCACCTTTTAAGGCAGACTCAGAAAATAAAATACCATCATTGGCAACAATCCCCACTGGGTATCCATGAATGTGGGCAAAGCCACAGACTAATGTGGTACCATAGAGCGCTTTAAATTCATCGAACTCTGAACCATCAACAATGCGCGCAATGATTTCTCGGACAATCATCGGTTGCCGGGGATCTTTCGGGATTAAGCCATAAAGTTCTTCAGGGTTACAAATGGGCTCCTTTGGAGTTTTCAGCGCGAGAGAAATAGTTTTTTTGTTATTAAGATTATCGACCATGCGCCTTGTTTGTAGTAATGCATGTTGTTCATCTTCAGCCATATAATCGGCAACGCCAGAAGTGCGACAATGAATTTCGGCACCACCTAATGCTTCGGCACTGATGACTTCGCCCGTTGCTGCTTTTACCAAGGGTGGGCCTGCCAAAAAGATGGTGGCTTGATTCTTTACCATGATCGACTCATCTGCCATAGCAGGGACGTAAGCACCACCTGCCGTGCAAGAACCCATGACAACAGCAATTTGTGGAATGCCCTTTGCTGACATTTGTGCTTGGTTATAAAAAATTCTGCCAAAATGTAATTTGTCAGGAAAGACTTCATCTTGTAAGGGTAGAAAAGCACCGCCTGAATCCACTAAATAAATACAGGGTAAACGATTTTGTGCAGCAATTTCCTGAGCTCTAAGATGTTTTTTAACACTGATGGGATAATAACTGCCGCCTTTAACCGTGGGATCATTGGCAACGATCATACATTCTTGACCATTGATACTGCCGATACCAGCGACGACACCACCCGCAGGCACAGTGTCAGGATCAAGGTCGAAACCTGCTAATTGGCTGATTTCTAAAAAGGGTTTGTCATTATCGATGAGCAAGTTAATGCGATCGCGCGTGAGCAATTTGCCACGACTGATATGGCGCGCTTGCGCTTCATGACCACCACCTTCGGCAATGGCTGCAATTTTTTGTTTTAAGTCATCGACTAATTGTTTAACCGCTTCTACATTTTCTTGAAAACCCTCACTGCGACTATTGATATTGCTTTTTAAGACAGTCATTTCCTTGTCTCCCTTTAGGTTAATTCAATGGCCACTGCGGTTGCTTCACCGCCACCAATACACAATGAGGCAATGCCTTTTTTTAATGAGCGCTGCTTTAATGCATGGAGTAATGTGACTAAAATCCTAGCGCCAGTTGTGCCGATAGGATGGCCCACAACACATGCCCCACCGAAAATATTGACTTTTTCATGAGGAATATTCAGCTGTTGCATCGCAGCTAACGTTACTACAGCGAAGGCTTCATTAATCTCAAACAAATCCACATCATCCATCTGCCAGCCGGTTTTCGCCATGACTTTATTGATCGATTCGATGGGCGCCGTGGTAAACCATGCAGGCGCTTGAGCATGGGTACTGTGAGCAATAATAGTAGCTAGTGGCGTTAATTGTCGACGTTTTGCTTCTGATTGACGCATTAACAATAATGCAGCGGCACCATCTGATATAGAACTAGCATTAGCGGCAGTGACGCTACCCTCTTTTTTAAAGGCAGGGCGCAATTGAGGAATCTTATCGGTACGAGCCGTACGTGGACCTTGATCGCTATCGACTGTGCTTGTAGTTTTTTTATTCGTAACATCGATGGCCACGATGCCATTAGCATCAGGACCCAGTTTTGCTGCTTCTTGAGCACGATGTACGGAACTAATCGCAAACTCATCTTGCATTTCACGGCTAATATCATATTTTTCTGCTGTGGCTTCAGCAAATACTCCCATGGATTGGCCCTTGTTATAAGCATCTTCTAAGCCATCATGCATCATATGATCTAGGACAATTTGATGGCCGATGCGATAACCACTGCGGGCATTGGGCAAAAGGTAGGGTGCGTTACTCATGCTTTCCATGCCACCAGCAATGACAATTTTTTGGCTACCAGCAATGATGGCATCGTGCGCTTGCATCACTGCTTTCATGCCAGAGCCACACATTTTATTGATGGTAGTGCAGGGCGTTTTTTCTTCGAGGCTGCCATTAAACGCTGCTTGGCGTGCAGGAGCTTGACCAAGACCGGCGGGTAAGACGCAGCCCATGATGACTTCGTCTATATCGCTTGCCAAAACATTCGCTGCAGCAAGGGCAGCTTTGATAGCATGGCCACCAAGTTGAGGAGCACTTAAGGAAGTTAGTTCACCTAAAAAATTTCCAATGGGAGTGCGTTTAGCGCTGACAATGACAATGGGATCAGTTGCTGACATGCTTATTCCTTTAGTTTGTTTCTGCAAAAATTTCACGCCCTATGAGCATACGCCTAATTTCTGACGTGCCAGCGCCAATTTCATAGAGTTTGGCATCACGCAGTAAGCGTCCAGCAGGATATTCATTAATGTAACCATTGCCACCTAAGCATTGAATGGTATCCAGTGCAACTTCAGTTGCGCGTTCAGCATTATACAATATAACACCGGCTGCATCTTTACGATTTTCTTCACCCCGGTCAGCAGCTTGTGCAGCGGCATAAAGATAAGCGCGACATGCGCTTAGTTTCGTGTACATATCGGCGACTTTCCCTTGGATGAATTGGAATTCACCAATGGCTTTGCCAAACTGTTTGCGCTCGTGGGTGTATGGCACCACAATATCTAAACAAGCTTGCATGATCCCAATTGGGCCTGCTGCAAGTACTAAGCGCTCATAATCTAATCCAGACATCAGCACTTTGGTACCGCCATGAAGGCTTCCTAGTATATTTTCTTTGGGAACTTTGCAATCTTTAAACACTAACTCACAGGTGTTTGAACCACGCATGCCCAGCTTATCGAGCTTTTGTGCAGGTGTAACGCCACCATTGGCGGTTTCAACAATGAAAGCTGTGATGCCTTTTGAACCAGCTGCTTTATCGGTGCGGCCATAGACTACCACGACATCAGCATCGGGCCCGTTGGTAATCCACATTTTACTGCCGTTTAAAAGATAATGCTCGCCTTTGTCTTCTGCCTTTAGTTGCATGCTAACCACATCAGAACCTGAGCCAGGTTCACTCATCGCCAGTGCTCCGACGAATTCCCCGGAAACAAGTTTTGGTAGATAATGTTGTCGATGTTCTTTTGAACCATTTAATTTAATTTGATTCACACAGAGATTGGAGTGCGCACCATAACTTAAACCAATGGCCGCACAAGCACGACTGATTTCCTCCATGGCAATACAGTGCTCAAGATAGCCCATGCCAGCACCACCATAAGCATCAGGCACTGTGATGCCTAATAAACCAAGCTCGCCAAATTTGCGCCATAGTTCATTGGGGAACTGATTATTTTCATCGATTTTTTGAGCAAGAGGAGCAATTTCTTCACGGGCAAATTCAGCAACGGTTTGACGGATTAAGTCAGCAGTTTCACCTAGGTTGAACTTTAGACAATTGAGCATTTTCTCTCCTGAGCGTGTGAAATAAACGCTAAGACTACCTCGTATTGGCAGCGGGGTAAAGTAGACGAATCCCTTTGTATTCGGTATATTTGTCGCCAAGAACCGATAGACCACAGGAGTAGTCAATGTCTAAGCAATTACACGCCCCCTGGTGTTGGGTGCATGAATTAGATGATTATGTTCAAATGTTCGATCTAAGCGCGCAAGATTTAACACTTAAAATTTTAGATTGTGCGGCAGGGCCGTCAAGTTTTGCAGCAGAGTTAACCCAAAGAGGCGGGCGGGTGGTTGCCTGCGATCCACTTTATGAAAAAGTCACGGAAAAGGTGGAGATGAAAACCCATGAAATGATTGATGCCTTGATGGAAAAAGTCAGCGAAAACCAAGATCAGTTCAGTTGGCATACCGTTGCCAGCCCGGATGAATTAAAACATGAACATCATGGCACGGCGGAATTATTTTTAGAAGATTTTAAAAACGATAAGCAGCGCCAGCGTTACCGTGGTGAAACCCTACCAACATTATCATTCACTGACTATGAATTTGATTTAGCGCTGTGTGCTAATTTTTTATTTGATGGTCTGCAGCGTCCAGAACCTGAATTTATCACGGCCTGTATAAAAGAAATGTGCCGCGTGGCAAGGGAAGTGAGAGTATACCCTTTGCTAAATAGCGAGGGTGAAATTGCAGAAGAAGTTGGGCCGGTGATGATGCAATTACAACAAGATGATTATGGCGTTGAAATCCGAGAAGTAGATTATCAATTCCAAAAGAAAAGTAATGCTATGTTGCGGGTGTGGCCAAATACCTGTGTGGTGGAATAATTAATAGTATGTGTTACAAAACAATACGGCCTTTATTATTTAAGCTATCACCAGAAACAGCGCATCATTTAGCGCTAGGCAGCTTAAAAGCATTGTCCAAACTACATTTGTACCCTGCTTTTCAATCACAAGATGTCTCTTTAAAAAAACACGTCATGGGATTAGATTTTCCTAACGTTGTGGGTTTAGGCGCAGGGCTTGATAAGAATGGGGAGTATCTTGACGGTTTAGCCAGGCTTGGGTTTGGTTTCATTGAAATTGGCACAGTAACACCGAAACCACAGGAGGGTAACCCAAAGCCACGGATGTTTCGGTTGCCCAAACATCATGCTCTGATTAATCGCATGGGCTTTAATAATAAAGGTGTTGGGTATTTGGTAGGGCAAGTCAAAAAAAGCCAGTACAAAGGGATACTTGGAATTAACATCGGTAAAAATAAAATAACGCCCAACGAACAAGCCATCGATGATTATATTGATTGCTTAAGACAGGTTTATCAATATGCAAGCTATATAACAATTAATATCTCTTCACCAAATACGCCTGGATTACGTCATTTACAATTTGGTGAAGAGTTGCGAGGCTTATTACAAGCCATCAAGAATGAGCAACAAAATTTGTCGCAGCAATATAGTATTTATAAACCGGTTGCTGTTAAGATTTCTCCGGACGTGAGTCATGAAGAAATTGCTGAGATGGCGCAGTGCTTATTAGATAATGACATTGATGGAGTGATTGCTTGTAATACGACATTGAGTCGAGAAGCCGTAGCACAACATCCACGTGCTAATGAAACAGGTGGTTTGAGTGGGCAACCGCTTGCAATGATGTCGACCCATGTCATTACTCATTTAGCACAAGCGCTACAAAACCAGATCCCAATCATTGGTTTAGGTGGTATTGAAACTAAAACAGACATGCAAGCGAAGCTTGATGCCGGTGCTTCACTTGTGCAAGTGTATACAGGCTTGATTTATCAAGGCCCAGGATTAGTAAAACAATTACTAAGCTAATTGACTCGTCTTACATCAATGATATTAGGGATTTGCTGCATCTGCTTGATCAATTGCTCCAACTGTTCCAGTTTGTTGACTTCTATTGTCATTTTGATGGAAGCAATGTCGTAACTCTTAGATGTATGTGTGCTCAATTGAATCAAGCGTAATTTTTTATTATTAAGTAATGTTGTAATATCACGCAGTAATGTTTCACGATCGTTTGCCATTATCGCTAATTCAGCCGGATAGTAGTACTGTGGCTGGGCGACCCAATTGACTTTCATTAACTTGTCTTTATTAGGCATGGCTTGGATATTATTACATTGCCTAATGTGAACGGTGACCCCACGTTCTTTTGTAACGTTACCTACGATATCATCCCCTGGAATAGGCTTACAGCATTTAGCAAAGCTTACCAAGATATTATCAATACCTTCAATCACGACATCATTTTTAGAGTGGCGCCGAGGTTTACTCGGCGAGGCAATAATCGTTGGCTTTTGCTCTTCAGGCATAATACCTTGCATTTGTTGGATTTGATGTACCAAGGAATGGATGCTGGCATCACCGCGGCCAATGCTTGCTAGCATGTCGTTGACGCTTTTGTAATTTTGTCGCTGCGCAAGAGGCGTCAAATCTACTTTGGCCAAATGATGGCGCGTTAATTCTTGATCCAACATTTCTTGGCCAGTACGTTTGTTTTTTTCAACGTCTTGTTGTTTAAAGTAATTTAACACCTTGGCTTTGGCGCGTGAAGTATAGAGATAACCCGCATGCACGTTAAGCCAGTCACGGCTGGGATGAGGTTCTTTTGCGCGTATAATTTCAATCTGCTCACCTGTTTTGAGCTTATATGTTAATGGCACAATTTTCTTATTCACTTTAGCGCCTTTACAACGGTGGCCAATTTCTGTGTGAATGTGATAAGCAAAATCAAGCGGTGTGGCGCCACTGGGTAAATCTACAATTTCATTGTTGGGCGTAAAGACATAAATGCGATCGCCAAAGATTTTTTTCGTGGTTTCTTGCTCGACTTGTTTACCTTGTTTAACCAAGTAGTTCTGCCAATCAAGGACTTGCCTTAACCAATTGATTTTTTCTTCATAGCCACGGTGGGAGCTGCTGCCTTCTTTATATTTCCAGTGAGCTGCCACACCAAGCTCTGATTCTTGGTGCATGTCTTGCGTACGGATTTGTACTTCCACACTTCTATCATCAGGACCATGAACAGCCGTGTGTAAAGAACGGTAGCCATTAGGTTTTGGGTTGCTGATATAATCATCAAATTCTTCTGGGATATGTTCCCATAGACTGTGAACAATACTAAGGGCCGTATAGCTTTCTTCAATTGTATTCACTAATACTCGTACAGCGATGGCATCGTATATTTGTTCATAGTCGACATTTTTACGTAACATTTTTCGGTGGATACTGTAAATGTGCTTAGCCCGACCCGTAATTTCAAACTGGGTAATTTCCGCTTTTTGCAACTCTTTAGCCAAAATGGTTTTTACTTGTTCGACATAATTTTCGCGATCAATGCGACGGCTATCCAACTTTTTGGCTAAGGCTTTATAATCTTTAGGCTCTAAATATCGAAAGGCATAGTCTTCTAGTTCCCATTTTATATGCCCAATCCCAAGACGGCTTGCTAGTGGTGCGTAAATTTCTTTCGCTTCGTGTGCCACAGTTTTTTTAATCTGTGGTGCTAGGTTTGCAGCATAACGCAACATACATAAGCGCTCAGCTAATTTGATTAACACGACGCGCACGTCTTCAACCATAGCCAATAACATTTTACGGATGTTATCAATCTGGCTACGATTTTGTGTGTAACTGTGTAAGTAAATCGGTAGGTTATGCACGGCTTCCATTTGATGAGTTCCGCGAATTAACTTTTCAATCTCAGGACTTACTTGTTCGGTAATATCTTCTAATACTAAGTCAGCAAATTCGACATTATTATAAAGAATAGCCGCAGCAATAGAGTCCTCATCGGCATTCAAATCCACTAATATTTCCGCCATGGTCAAGCCATGCTGTAAGCATGATTGCCCAGAAATCGTAGGATGCTCACCACCGGTATACTGCGCAAAATGACAGGCAA
This sequence comes from Gammaproteobacteria bacterium, assembly GCA_021773295.1. GTDB lineage: Bacteria > Pseudomonadota > Gammaproteobacteria > UBA1113 > UBA1113 > JAJFKI01. The sequence continues at coordinate 70,496 of JAJFKI010000055.1, forward strand.
GACGAATTATTGCTAGCTGGCGCTTGCCATATTTCTCAGATAGCTTCTGTAGCCATGTATCAACATTGATACTGCCATCCGGCAAGTGATAATCCGCTTGTTTGACTTTAACCATATGATTTCGCCTAAATCTCGCATTTTGGAGTGTGGCGGGTATATACCCGCCACACTCCAAAATGCGAGATTAATGCTATTGATTTTTGCCCCCTTGGAACCTTTGAAATTTGGCAATAGACCGACTATTACCTGCATTTCAAAGGTTCCAAGGGAACAAAAATCAACTCGCCTAAATCTCGCATTTTGAAGTGTGACGGGTATATAGCACTTCCACTTTAAATTCCCGTAAACAAAAATAATGTTTATGGTTGGCGATACGGCTGATAATAATAAATATTATTATGGGATCAGAGTAATGAATATTTTCCCGCTAGATAACACAAATTTGACAAAGTATAATGAGGACCTAATTTACCTCTTGCCTTTTCGCGGTATGTCTCTACAGTTCTTCTGGAAATACTAAGTATTTCACCCGTTTCTATGGCTGTTTTTCCTTTGATCATCCAGTGAAAACATTCTGCTTCTCGGTTTGTTAAATCCTTCATTCGCATTTTTAGCATATGTTCTTCAGGTGAAACAGTTTCTAAGAACGTATTACGCAAATCATGATTGATTAAATTATAATTTGGATGATTGAGTTGAAAGTTGTCGCCCCGCAACTCGGCTATATTAACGTGTAAATTGTTAAAATCTGCTAACATATGACGATTGGTTTTTTTGAAATATGCAATAAATCGTTCCAGCAAATCGACTTGATTAATACAAACTTCCAGTAGCTTTGACTGCTCTTCATAAAGTGCAAAAATAAAAACTTCGTAATAGTCGTGCTCTTTTATTATAAATGTAATGTTTTCAGCAAAATTAAATTTTTTATTGGCTCCTTCGAAAATAGTTGTCATGCCATCATCGAATTCATGCAGCTTATTACTAACCACTTGCACATTTTTCCCTTCTTGGTATTTTCCGGGCGCAACTAAATAAGGATCATGTAAATAAAATTCATTATCTAAGTAAAACTGGAAATAATCAGGTTTATTGCAGAAAACAGAATAGTTGCCAACAGCATCAACTCGTTCATAGGCAAAGTAAGGGATGTTGAGTAAATCAACTAATGGCGCTGTCGCTTTCATTATAGTGTTATAATGTTTGCCACTCATACAATCGTGAAGCTCATGAAACATTGTATCCATTATTGATCCCTCTCTACTCAAATGACTGATAACAGAACAATTGATACGCTATATGGTCATAACTACCATAGAATCCCGAGTTTGTCTAGCAACATGCCCCAAAATGCGATTTTGGAAATATGCCCAACTACACTATCTCATAGTGAGCAGCAAAAAGTGTATACGTAAATTTACCGAGATAGCGTATAATTCCTTGACCGAACGTATCATAAGCATTTTTATTGCATATGGTGAACATAATCTAAATAATAATAAGGATAGACGCCATGCCTACGATTATTCGCTTAAAGGCACTGTTACACTCATCAAAAAAAATAAAAGCACCCACAGAGGCAGCAAGGCAAGTCACCACAGTTGATGAAACATTCTCTCTTAGAACCATGACAGCAAAAGAAGCTAGAAAACCAATTTACCAATGGTTTCCAGAAATACAAATTCCTAACAGCCTACCAGCTTTGTATGAAAGCAATCCAGAGGGATGGTATTGCCTGGCACAACAAGGCACAGCCCCAGTGGCATCGATAGCCAGTTATCGTAAATCCAACCAACAGGCGTGGTATGGCTATTACTTCATGACAGAAAAGTATCGTGGTACCGGCCTTGCCGAGCGCTTATTCAATGGCGTGATGGATATTGACATAAAACGGGGCGTAAGAAAAATCAATTTTCAATGTGTTGGCGCTTTAGAGCCTTTATACAATGCTTACGGTTTTCAAAAAACCCATGAAAACACAATCCACTGTGCAGCGTTAGGTAAACCTTACAAAAAACATTTGGCACATGATATTACTGAGCATGACTTTACACCTGCAGTATTAAGAGCATTAGTCAAATATGACCAAGAAGTGCAAAATGGACTAAACCGCCATATACAACTGTTTCAGTGGTTTACTATGCCCGGAATTGAAGTATTAGTTGCGTTAAATGACCATAATGAGGTCGTTGGCTACAGCTGTGTGCACCCTTTTCATTTCAACTTACCAAAATTTGGCACTGAGCATGAACGCATTGCACCTCTGTATGCAGATGATCCGGATACTGCAGAACGCTTATTAGACGTTTCTATGTCTGTTGCTTGTGCTCAACCTAAAGACTCTGAAGCAGCTAAAGAGCTTGAGGAAATTGCTTACAACGCGCCTACCTCTATTATATTTGATACCGATGGTACCAACCCTGATGCCGCTAAGCTTGCTGCAAGTATCGGTTTATTTAAAACTGCTGTTAAAGTTTCCCATATGTCTCAGGTGCTAAATGGTAAAGAAGCCCCCGAAGAATATTACGATAGCAGTAAAGTTTATAGCTTCTGTGAATACGGCAGCGGCCCATGAGATCATTGCCGCTACATCAAGCATTCACAACAAACATTAAACCATGCTCGGCTTCTAATACAGAAACGGTAAAACCGAAAGCTTGTAACAGTGAACATAAATATACTTGGCTATATGCGATTGTGTGCAAGCCCATTTTCGATTTAAAGGTAACGCCAAAAGAAGACTCAATTTTTTGTAAATCATGATAGCCGCAATTTCTATAGTAAGCTTCGCGAACATTATTTGTCGTGGTATTTATTTTATATGAGGAAATAATAAAATCCATAGAAAACAATTTCAATTTCGCCAGTAAATAAGAAATTGGCGCAATGTTACCAAATACATTGAAAGGAAAAATTAATATTGGTTTATCATGCTGGCTCTGATATAAATCAAAAAACTTCATATTAATTATGTCAGCACATGCAACTTGGACCTGTTGGTAACCATGCCTTTGAATGATTTGATTAGCGGTATTAATACGCGTAGGATCGAAATCTATTCCAATATATTTAAGCTGATTTTTCTGTGCCAATTGTACATTTTCAAGTTCACCACAACCAACCTCTACCAAGGTTGTATACGTGTGCTTCTTTTCATGTAATAAACTATCAAAACTATTGTGCTCTGTCATTAAAAAATCAACTAACAATGGTGGATAATTATTTACGTGCAAAATCTCTTGTCCACTAGACATATAAAAATGTAATGCAGCATCATTCTCATGTAACTCTTTAAAGTTATATTCTCGCAATTTAGCCATTAATCTAATGATAGAGGCAATATATTTTTTTGAAGCCTTTAAGTTATTCTGAGGAAAGATTAACTTTATACAAGCATTTTCTTGATCCAGTATAATCTTGGGTACTAAAAACTTAAATATATCCGTTTCATAACACACATCCCAAAGTGAACATAAGAATTTATTAAAGTCAGCGCCGCTCTCAAGGACTAAATCTAGTTGTAAATCTTTATTTAATGAAGAAAAACAATAAATCGTTTTTGTCAATGATTGCTCTTTTGAATCTATCGACCATAATTTTTGAACCGATTCCTTTACATAAGGAAATTGCTGTTCCCTAATTTGATCACAATTCAAGTGACCATTCATTAAGCTTGACTCAATACCCTTATCCTCAGGTAAAGCCGTGTCAACTGTCATTTCTGAATACATATTTCCTCCTCAATACTCAGCTCAACAACCAATTTCGATTCATCTGGATTAACGTTTGCAGATAATCATCCTGCGTCTTAAGAAAAATAGCATTAACTCTATTATCCGGTGATTTTCTTGAATACATTTCTTTTGCATTATCTGTATAAAAGCTTAAAAAAGGTGATAGTGAATTCGTATAATCAGCTTGACCAATCAGTAATTTTTTCCACTGTGTATATGTGATCGGCTTTAGTTTTTTTTCTTTGAATACACCAAACACGCTGTCCCATACCACTGGAGACTCATTATGTAACTCATTAACAGCTTCGCCTTGATCATAATTCATAAGACATGCGGAAACATTGTCAACGGGTAAGTAATCAAAAGCCGCATAGTCACAGGGGTAATAGCCTAACTGTAGACAAGCTTTAATGAATAGTAATATATGCGTTTTTTCTCGATCAATATCATTACGGCCATAAACGGGCATAATAAATGGCAACCTAAATATTTTAACCTTTAACCCTTGTCTTTGAGCTTGTATTAGAGCACATTCTGATAGATATTTTGTTTGTAGATATCCATTTTGCAATGTTCGAGTATTTTTAAAAAGCACTTCAGGCTGTAGAGTATCAAGTCCTAGACTAAGACCAGTTGTTGATAAATATATGATATCTTTTTGGCAACCTTGTTTTGAAAACTTAATAAACTCAAGTGTACTCTTGAAGTTAGGACCTTGTAAACCATCAACTTCCATGGAGTGATTCACATGCGCTGCACAGTGAAATACAGAACTCACATTATTTTTCAAATAGTTATAGATTGTCATATCTAACCCAAAATTGGGTTTGTCGATTTCAGCATAATGGGCAAAAACCTTCGATATTTTTGACAGTTTAATTCCATAAACATGATTAGACGCTGCCAACCTTGATAATGGATTACTCTCATCTACTTTACGTACAAGACAAACCACCTGATCATAATCACTAACCAGTTTATGTAACAAGTGCGAACCAACAAATCCAGTTGCACCCGTTATTAAAGCAACTCTTTTAGTAGGCTTTATCTTATCAACAACAATTGGCAATGATGAATTTAACAAGGAATTTACCATCGACTTTATTATGCTTATTGAATTATCTTTAGTATGACTTACTATTTGATAATATAGATTACTTAGTGTTGGATCTTTAATAAATTTGGAAATACTCAATGTCTTTTTGTACTTTAGCGATAAGGCCGTTACAAACTTTGCAACTGTGATTGAAGTGCCGCCTATATCAAAGAAGTTTGAGTTAAGCTGAATATTACCTTCATCATGTCCCGTTAAATAAGCTGCATTTGAAGTGATAAAATTAGCAACTTTATCATCAGGAGTATTATTCGCATAAGTGCTGTCATTTCCTTGTTTACTTTGTGCAAGCGCAATCAGCGATTTTCTATCTAGCTTTCCATTTAATGTTAAAGGTATCGCATCAATCACAGAGATGCTTGCAGGCATCATATATGACGGCAACAACTCTCTCAGATCTTGATAAACGGATTCAAAATTAATAACTTGATTAAGCTCAGGTTTAATAAAGGCTAAAATTCTAGTAACCCCTGCTTGGTTTTTGTGGGATATGACCAACACATGATTTGCATTTGTGATTGATAATAATGCAGATTGAATCTCACTTAATTCAACCCGGATACCATTAATTTTTATTTGCGAATCACTTCTTCCCTCATAATAAACATTTCCATCAAAACCTAGTTTTGCAATGTCACGTGTTCTGTAATAGCGGGTATTATTAAGTGTTAAAAAATATTCACTGCTCGGATCTCGCAAATAACCATCAGCTACAGCATAACCGCTGAGAAACAACTCACCAGGCACTCCCACGGGCACTTGTTTAAATTCTTTATTTAAAATAGCAAGCTTCATTCCTGGTAAAGGCTTACCAACAGGTGGATATTCCGGCCACATAGCCAAATCAGCAGGAAGAATGTAGCGAGTGATATTATGCGTTTCAGCAGGGCCATAGTGATTTTCTAAACGACAGTGCCTGTTGTTATGAAAAAAATGTTTTATAGATGAGGTAATATGTAACTGCTCACCAGAAGACATGATTCGCTGTAAATGTGGAAAGTGTTTATAATCACTCGCTTCGCTCGCCATACAAATAAGTTCTAAAACTACTGGCGGTAAGAAAAGATAATTTATTTCATGCTGTGTAAGATATTCTAAAAACAATAGCGGATCAGTTCGAACATCATCAGGTAGAACATAAACAGTCGAGTGAGTTAAAATTGCCGCATAGGTTGCTTGCAACGCAACATCAAATGCAAAATTTGAGTAAAGTGCAACCCTACTGTTTTTTTCCATATACTCGCTAGTACAATTAACCAAATGTAGAACTGTGTTAGCATTCTGCACAATACCTTTTGGTGTCCCTGTACTACCAGAGGTATAAATCATATATTTTATTTGAGTTAATAAAATATTTGATACAGAAGCTTTCTTTATTGATTGCGCATCAGCACTCAATGCTTCATAACTTATTTTTTTATTCACCTTTAGTTGCTCTGCCTTCGCAGATAATGATTCAGTAAACACCAACATGCAAAGCAATGCATCGTCAATAATGCTTTGTATTCTCGCAACAGGGAAGTTTGCATCAATCGCGACGATATAATTATTACTCAATGCAATGGCAGAACAAAGAACTGGATATGCTTCAGAGCGCTGTAGCAGCAATCCAATTTTTTTATCGATACCATATTTTCTTGTGAAATAATGTGATAACGAGCTGACAAGTAAATTAAACTCACTGTAGCTAAGCTTCTGATGTGCATAGATTGCTAAAGAGTCATCAGAATCAATTGTTATTGCCTTTGTATCATTTGTTTCTGCAGTTATTAAATGTTCATCAGTAAAGGATGTTTCGGCTTTTGACAACTGAAATATTTGGTTAATCGTACTTTCTGCACTGCTGGACAATAACACCACCTCTAAGCAAGCAAGGAAATGGCCTACAATATGTTCATTGACAATCTCTTTATCAAACTCAGCCCATAGGCTATAGTTTTCTCCAGCCTGCAAGAAAATACTTAATGGAAACTTTGTTGTACCATTAAAGCAGTAAAACCGTTCAGCACTAACATCGCCAGCATCGATTGGTGAATACTCTGGAACAAACGCAGCAAAAATATCATAAATAACATCTCTTCTATTATCTAATTTATTTAAGCCGGTAATAAGATCAGAAAGATTTGTAAAACGCTCGTCATACGATAATTTTATAAGCCGTTTTACATGTGCAAGATGTTCAGCAAAACAAGTGTCATTATTAACGGTAATCGGAAGAGGTAACGTATTGATAAAACAACCTATAATACTCTCTGTTCCTGGAACCCTGGTTGAAAATGGGGTTCCGATGACAAATTTATCTGTCGTAAAATAATAATGCGTTGCAATTGAAATTAATGATATCAAATAGGCTAATGGTGTTATTGAGTAATGATTTAGATCACTCACTAATTTTGCCGTTGCATTTGAAGATAAATTGTGTTGAAGGTATGTCCCTTGTGAAATAGCATGATTCGTTGAGATGTTAAAGATTGAAAATTTATAATCACCACTGTTGAGTTTTTCAAGCAACTTACCGGTGCTTTGCTGCGCTTTACCATCTTTCTTATAAATGCTGTAGTCTAAGTAGGACAAGTTATTCGAAGACTTGACTGGCTTGTCGTTATTATAGAAACGTTCAAACTCACTTTGAAGTAATCGTACTGAAAACTCATCAATACACAAATGCGGCATGATAAAAAAAAGTTTGCGGTTGTCATTATCAACCATGACTCGCAATAAATTGCCACTCATTAAATCAAAAGGCTCATTAGCAAACTTTACTATTGCTGATGCACTGATTGCGTTGTCCACGATAATGGGTATAGAGCCTTTAACATACGCTTTTGTTTTTTGAAAATAGCTATCACCCGATTTATAAAATTGTGTTCTAAAAATAGCATTATTATGCATAATTAGATCGATAGTGTTTTGTAGCTTTTTCATCACTAGATTTGAATTTAGTTGATATGCGACAATAAGATTATATCTTGTTAAATCTGCTGATATTTCATCGATCAACAACAATGATCGAAGTTCCTTACTAACTAAAGCAAGCTTCTTACCTGTTTTAGGCAGTGTTTTTAAATTAGAATTATTTGAGCTCAAAGCAATGAGTGTTGCCACATTAGATAGCGTTCTGCTTTCATAAATATCACGGTTTTTTAGACGAACTTTAAACGCCTTCTCAATTTCTATCAGTAAAAGTGCGACGGTTATTGAATTGCCGCCCATCATAAAAAAATCCGCCTCAACATCAATCTCTGATACTTTAAATAGTTTTTTATATAGCGCTAATAATCTTGTGCTTACTTTGTTTGTCTTATAATTTGAATGTCTGCTGCCACTATCAATTTTATAAGTAGTTTTAAGTTTATCTAAGTATTGATAATCAATTTTTCCGTTAGCAGTATAATTAAACTGTTGGATGTGGGTAAATTGGCATAAATAACTTACCTGCGAAAGTGACGCTTTAATTTTTTGTGAAAGGACTTCTGCGCGTAAAGCTGCACCCTTGTATGTTGTATAATAAATTTGAATGTAAGACTCATCTTTTTTATGGATTGCCACTGCTTTTTCTATTTGATCAATCGTTGATAACTGGGCTTCAATTTCGCCCAGTTCTAAACGAATGCCATTTAATTTTATTTGGCGATCCTGCCTACCACAAAAGTGAAGGTTACCATCAGTGTCATACCACACGTGATCGCCTGTCTTATAATATTGCGCATTATTTATTTTAATCATTGGCGCAATATCATCGCTTAGATAATGTGAAAATATTGGCGCACCAGAAACTATCAGCTCTCCTTTGATACCGGGGTGTACAGCCTTATTATCATGATTAATTACTAACGCTTTTGAATTATTGACAGGTTTGCCAATCGGTACATTGATCCTGGCGTATCGACTATTATTACTCACTTTAAATAATGTCACACAAATTGTCGCTTCTGTTGGGCCATAACCATTAATGATCGTCACCCCTTGAGCTTTTTTAGTAATATCCTGCAAAAGCTCCAATTTAATTGGCTCAACACCAACAAGAACTCTTTTTAAACTAGTTTTTTTATTTTTTGACAGGTGTGCTTTTAACTCATGTAACATAAAGGCTGGAATGTAAGCTGAAGCAACTTTGTCCTTATGCAGTGCCTTGATATATGCTTCGGGAACTAGTCTTGTCTCTTCAGAATAAAGATGAAGCGTTCCAGAATTAATAAAGCAAGACAAAACCTCATATAAAAATACGTCAAAATTTATATCTGTCCATACGGCATAGTGTTCAAATAATTTAATTTTTTTAAGCTGGTTAACACTTTCTAACAGGTTATAGATAGAAGTGCTTTTTACTGGAATCAGTTTGGGTGAACCAGTCGTTCCTGATGTGTGCATCACACATGTTATATTTTTTAATTTTTTCTGTGACTGCAAGGGCGTTTCAATTTTAAATATATTGACAGCTTGCTGTTGGTAGCAATGTTTAAAATTAGTAATGGTCAGCTCGGGGTTTGTCGTAATAATTAAATTAATATCTAATGTCTTAATCACTGTTTGTAGTTTTTTCTTGGAAAACTTTGTTGGGATAGGTATAAATGGAATTCGACTAATAATACAAGCAAGCGTGCAGATGAGATAATCAATGCTTTTATCCATCATTATCACCACAACCCGTCCTGAATCATTCAAGTCAGTTAAGCATTCCCCTTTTTCGCTGCAAGCTGTAACTAGCTCTGCATAGGATATAGAGATCTTTCCTTGAGTGATTGCTAATACATTTTTCCTCCGATTTAAACCTGTCATGATAGCTTGAAGCAAATTGCCAGGCAGTGGCTTCTTGTCACCACAAAGTAAGTTCGTCTGTTTTGAGTATAATAATGAAATTTGCTGTGAAAGCGTTATCAATTTTTTATTTTCACCTACCATGCTTGGTAAGCACTTTCTTAGCGCAAGCATGATCGTATCTATTAAATATAAATATGTCTCTTCTAGAGGTGAGCTCTGGCTTGTTTTTCTATAGTGCAGGCTTAATTTACCGTCTACAACAGTAAAATAACAAAAAGGTTTGTACTGTTGAATGTAGTTATTGTGATTGCCAAATATTAAGAGTGGAATATTTATTGCACAGTCAGAAAATCTGACGCCACCATCTTCTTGATAGCGGTTCAACATATCAATTGGTAGGTCATTGTTTAGCGTGCCAAGCTTCGTTGAAATTTGCTTAAGCATTTCTTTAACTGTAGCCAGCTGCTTCATGTCAAAATTTATAAAATCAAAATCTTCAAAGATCATACTTTTTTCCGATGATCCTGCAACTGCTATTGATACTTGTTTATTGCTTGTAATCGTAGCTAAGGAAAATAGTATTGCTGCCGTGATTTCTGTGCGATTATAACTTGCAACTTTATAACTCTTACCAACCACCTCATAAGATTTTAATAATTTACTCGCTTCAAGCGATTTTAGGGTTAGTGGTGAAAGCGCACTTAACCTTTTAGCAATTATTTTTTCATTGGTATTAAAATACTTATTAGCTTCCTCCTCATCAATAACATATTTATGTAAATCATATCCATTTTTTACGTATGGGAACTTATTAACCACTTCGCCTGTTGGACTGGTTAGTTGTGTAATTTTAATAATGCCGCTTAAGGTTGTGACATAATAATATTTTTCTCTCGCTTTAATAATTTGACCTGGAGTTGTTGATGATTGTTGTTTTAGGACTTCACATTTTGCAACAATATAGGTTTTATTCCTTACTCTTATTTTTGGCGTGCCCATAGGATTTTCATAAGGTCCGAAGGTTAAAGCGCGTACTATTCTCTCTATATTTTCTCCCGGTGTATGCCAGTCAATCATTCCACCATTTGAAATTTTTGACTTTGCGCTATAGTATTGCCTCTTTGACAAATCCAATGCCGTTAAGCAATAGTTATTTTTTACCAGACCATTTAATAATCTTACAAAACTTATGATACAAGCATCATTACATTTTAAGTTTAGAGACAGTGTTGTCTCAGTTTTATCAATAAGGAATTCTTCTGACTCAATAATATCACCTGCATCAATTTCCTTTTGCATGATATGCCAGCAAATACTATGGACCTTTTCATTGTTGATAATTGCCCAGGTGGTACCATTTAATCCTGCGTACTGTGGAAGTGGTGCATTATGGTAGTTTATTGCAAGACGTTTAGCGCGTTTAATTTCTTTTTCTATTAGGATATATGGATTAGCGATACTAAATAAATAGTCAAAAGATTTGATCTTCAGTTCATTGATGCTGTGACAAAATTCAAGATTGTTTTCCTGACAATATGAAATTACTTTTTCATCTGTACTAATAACTGAAAGGATTTTTACCGAACGTTTCGCTGCTAAATCTAAACATTTTACGAGTAACCCGCCGCTACCAATAAAAACACTATTAAGCGTATCTGTCATTATCTTCTTCCTTTTATTATTAAGATTTAGTGACACTATCGTTCTAAAATGCACTTACATAAGACAATCTTTCCTCTTGAATCTTGTTATGTTTATCTAAAAAATCTATTAATAATTCTTGGTACACTTGGGGGACTTCTTCAAATAATTTATGTGATGAGTCCTTGATTATTGCTAGCTCGGAATTAGGTAAATTTTTATTTGCTAAGATTGCACATTCGGGTGAAACATAATCATGTTCACCTTGGAGTAAAAATACAGGAATTTTTATAGTGTGTAATTGATTTGTTCTATCATAATCACGAAGTTCACCCGTGCAGTTAAATAGTTCTGTGCCAAAAATCTTTGACATAACATTTTTAGCAACATTATTCATTGAATAGGATAAGCTTTTTGACCATATTTCTTTTCGACAAATATGTTTTCTTATCAGTTTTTGTAAAACCGCTTGATATTCTGGATGTTCTGTACTGCCTTTGGATTCATGTTCGAGCATCATTTTAAAAATATCTTCACCCAAACTTTTTTTATAGTTTATAAAACCCTGCTGCATTAGCGGTATATTAAAGGAAGTATTAGTTGCAATGAATGTATTAACATTACTCTGATATTTTAAGCAATACTCCAATCCTAAAACACCGCCCCAGGATTGCCCTAGTATATTTACTTTTCCCAATTGTAATGAATGTCTAACGATTTCAACTTCTTCGACAAATCGCGAAACTGTCCATAGGGAATCGTCATCTGGCTTGTCAGACTCACCACATCCCAGTTGGTCCCAGATGACTACTCTATAACCTTGATTGGAAAAAACACGGTGGGTATCTCGTAAATAATTACTGGGAACACCAGGACCACCATGTAGGATTAATAATACATTGTCCCCAGAACCTATAGAGTAACTCATTACTTTATATCCGTTAACATCTACTACTTTTCTTTGATAGTTATTATTATCCATAAGCTACCCTAATTACGCTATAATATTTCCGAGATACTATCATATACTTTTACACCTATCAAAGAACGTTTGATCCTATGCTTTAAAACTCTTAAAATGTCTAATTAATCGATCCTATTCTTATACCTTAAATTATTGATTAACGAATAATACAACTTTAGAGGATATTAAAATGACCGCAGCACAACTCACTGATACTGAAGTAATTAAAAACACTCGTAAAGCATTTTGGAAAATGCTAGCAACAACACCTTACCTAGACTACGAGGACAATCCCGATTATGTGCTTTGCTATAGCACTATTAAAAATGCTTTATTTAACACACTGATTGACTTTAACAATAACCAAGTTTCTAATCCTAATTTTATTCAAAGTATTCGTCATGTTTTTTCTCAGCGTGACGTTCCTTTTTGTTGGTGGATCTCGCGTGATGACCATGCTGATTTTGGTGATAAGCTACATAAGGCAGGCTTTGAATGTTACGGCAATATTTGTGGTGTCCTCGCTAACATTTCCAACTTAGACTTACACATTAATATGTCTGAATTTTCAAAAGCCTATAAAATCAAAACCGTGGCAACTAGTGATGATTTTAAGGATTGGATAAACCCCGTTAAGCAGTGTTTTCATATTGTTGATAACGATGCGAACCAATATAAAGCTATTTTCGAACATCATCATCAACAAACGAGTTCTGCTGAATCATTTATCCACTTAATTGCTTATGATACTCAAAATGATCCCGTTTCTGCTTGTACCTTATTGCTTAGCCCTAAAACAAACTGCTTTGGTATTTTTAACTGCGCCACTCTTGAAAATCACAGAGGCAAAGGCTTAATGATGAACCTGTGTAAATATGGTCTAGCCTTAGCACAGGAAAGCAATTGCAAATGCGACTTTGTAATGGCTGAAGCTAATGAAGCAAGTGTCAGTATGTTTAATACCTTAGGATTGCAATCATTGTTAAGCTATCAACTTTATTTATCACCTCCTCCTAAATAGTTAAACCGAAGTACTTACAATAAATAGCTTAGAGACGTTAATAAGCTATGTTTCATCTTGAGCATTTGTTGTAAGCTAGACTCATCATACTCAAAGCGCTGGGCGATTGCATTACGTAGATTTACGGAGCTATACTCCTCGTGATTCAAAATGCGAAATTCAGGCGACTTGATTTTTGTTCCCTTGGAACCTTTGAAATGCAGGTAATAGTCATTCTATTGCCAAATTTCAAAGGTTCCAAGGGGGCAAAAAGCAATAGCATTAATCTCGCATTTTCATCTGTGATGGGTATATAGCACTCACTAATGAAAATGCGATAGAGAAATGGTTTATAAAAAACCTTCCTTGTTAAATATGAGATCAGTAATGCCAATAGCTATAGAAAAAACATCTACAGACGGTGGGCGTTGCACATCAACATGTGAATTTGCAACGTTTATTTAAACTTATCTTGGAGAATAAATGACTCTAGGGGTTTCGATATAGTCTTCATCCTTTCCGAGTTTATCGATGTCGAAAACTTCTTTGAGAGATAAATAGCCGATAGCTTTATCTTTCGACATAATGCCATCTAAGTGATCGGTTTCGTGTTGTAAGACACGGGCTAATAAGTCCGTCGCATCTCCTCGGATCAATTTACCCTCTTCATCATAGGCTTTGAACGTCAATGTGCGGTAGCGACTAACAAGGGCTGTGTAATAGCGATCGGAAAAACATACTTCCCAATCTGCTTCCATGCCACTGCGACGACGCGGGTATAGTTGTGGGTTTATTAAAACCGTTAAGGGAAAATAAGAGACGCCACCCTCTGAACACGCAACCATATCTTCGGTAATTGACACTGCAATGATGCGTTTATTAAACCCAAGCTGTGGCGCAGCGAAACCAACGCTATCAGCATTATCCGCTAATTTCTGTCTTAATAACGTACATATAGCTTTGTCTTCTTCTGACAGTGGGAAACTTAGCTCTGCAGACATTTGCCTTAGTGGTGATTCTTCATTCTCTAAATCAGCATAGAATTTTGTGTCCTCAAGCACTGCAGCACGACGATAGGCTCTCATTGATTGTCGTAGAAACATCGAGTCTTATTTCCTCATCGAAGGTGCAGCTGGTACTGACGCTGGCTTACTCTCATCCAATTGGCTTTTTGGACTAATCTCTAATAATTCCTTTTTTAATAATGCCGTTTGTTCCTCAGCCTCGTCTGTCGTAATATCAGGCTCGCCAACAGTGGATGACCTTGCGCCTGTTACGCCATTCATTAATGATCGTGTTTGAACTTGTAAATGTAGTAATTTTATTCTAAGCGTCGCTTCAGCGGGCGTTAATTTTCGAGGGTTTTTAACTCGAAAAATAAACGGTGGACGTGATATAACTGCACTCGATAAGCTTCGCAACCGCTGATCAATATCAAATTCCAGTACGCTAATAGCGTCTCTTATTGTTTGATAATTTTCAGGTACACACTCACGAGCCAATACGTCAGCATAAAGATGTTCACCATGGCCATCAGCACCAGAAGAAGAAGAAGATGATGATGCCCTGGCATGAACAGTGGTGCCTGCTTGTTGGTATCCGACTAATAATCTTGCGAAGTTTCTTGAAAACATAATTTGCTCCCCATTTATTTTTATTACGTCACTCTACACTGTGATGACAAACGATATAATACATCGACTAATTTTTCAGTGAACACTGTAAGTTGGTAGTACAGTTTTCGCTCAAAACTACCCTGACCTGGCTTGTAGTATAATCACATTAATTACGTAAGTAAATGTACTATTTAATCCCGCTAGCCCCTGTTGTAGGGATCCCGTCACGTTTTATCTCAGGCACTGGGATTCCCAAGGCTCGCATTTGTTGGTATGGATTCATGAATTCACGATTTTGTTTGATTTTCCCATTATCCAATACAAAGGAGTGGATAAAATGATTGCGATAAAATCCTTCAGGGTAACCAGGAAATAAAATTTTGCCCTCACCATCACACTCAACCCAAAAACGATTAGGATCTTGAGTTTCATAAATTTCAATGTTGTACCACTTCCAATCGGGGAAACATTGTAATGACCAAGCACCGTGTGCTTTTAAGCCCGCATGGCCTGTTGATACAATGGGTTCAACCGTATCACCGGTCCACAAACCACCGCGACCATCTTCAGTAAATAATAAGTAACGCGTTAAGCGCCCTTCACCAATGCGACTCATATAATCTTCAACCACCGCACGGTTTTTACGACGCGCTGCCGCTTGTGCTTCTGATGCTGCAGAATAAGTTTGATTGCTTAACATACTTTATACTCCTTAATATCTTAATTCACCACGTTGTACAATAACGGCTGATCCTGACACATGAATAGCGTCAATCTTTTCAGCCGAACCTTTAACGATTGCTCGCATTTTCGAATGCCGCCCCATTTCCACGCCTTGCCAAATTTCAATCCAACGGTTAAATGGACTTTTGCCATGACGGGCAAGATGCAACGCCAATGGCCCTGCAGCTGAACCCGTCGCAGCATCCTCTGTAACCCCGTAGGCAGGAGAAAACATTCGCATGCGCCAATGGTCGGCATCTCTTGAGAAACAATTGACAGCCACATCAGGAAACTCAGCCAAAATTCTAAGATCAGGCTTTACTGCACTTAGCGCTTCAACACTTGGTAATCCCACGTAAACGTGTCTTGGACCATTGCGATAAATCTCAACAGGAAGCATTGAGCTTTCTAAACTCAAGCCTTCTAATAATCTCTCTTGATGTTCATACAATTCCCAAGTTGGAATAGGCTGCTGCATCGTTGCAGCCGTTACATCCCCCTCTTCGGTACATTGTAAATCAAAGTTAATCGTCCCCATGGCTGTTTCTAATTTTAATTGCTGTTTGGGATATGCTTGACCCATGACAATGGCAGTACCCAGTGTTGGATGCCCAGCAAACGGTAACTCATTTACCGGCGTAAAAATTCTCACGTGAAAGTCACCATCTTTTTTCGGCGGTAAAATAAATGTTGTTTCAGAGAGATTCATCTCCTGGGCTACCTTTTGCATTTCAGTAGTCGTCATGCCTTTTGCATCTGTAAAAACAGCAACCGGATTTCCCGATAAAGGTGACGTTGTAAAAACGTCAGCTGTCATAAATTTTCTTGTACTCATGGTTAATCCTTCTATTATGGTTGTAAGCGGCGACTAGTCCAGCAATGATCGATATAGTCATAGCGTAATCGCTTATGTAATCTGTCAGTTGATGCTTGCCAAAATTCAATATTCACAGGCTTTAATACATAACCAAGCCAGGTATCTGGTCTAGCCAGCGGTTTACCAGAAGCTTCTAATTCACCAGCCCATCTGAGTAAGGCATCGGCATCATCAAGTATCGCACTCTGAGTGGACGCCACAGACATAGGATAGGTAACGCTTGGTCGCTTATCCCATAGCTCATCTGATGCTTTAGGTGATAATTTTTCTACTGGGCCAGATAAAATAATTTGTTGCTTTGTCTCACGCCAATAAAACAAGCCTGATGCCCACCCAGTGGCGGCAATATCACGCCCTTTTTGACTTTGTGCGTGGGAAGTGAATACGATACCTTCCTGCCCAATACTGATAATTTGTACAATTCGATTTGATACATGGCCAGCGTCATCATGTGTCGCTAAGGCCAGTGCACCAGGTTGCTTAACCTGCTGTGTTTTAGCCTGTTCAAGCCACTGTTGTGCCAACAACAGTGGCTCAGAAGGCGGTCGTTCAAAAATATCTTCTGATGATAACAAGTCATCGTTAGTTAATGCTTCTCTCATGCGTTATTCCCCCTTGTTTCTACGACAACTGATGCTAAAGCATTCGGCGTGCTTACCTCATCAGTTACATAGCGTTTACGCTGAAATGGATATGTCGGCAACGGTATTCGATAACGCTTGCTGTCTTTGTGTAACAGTGTCCAGTCTATACGAATACCTGCTAACCATTTTTTGCCGATTAATTCTAATATTGATGAATCGCTCTCTTTAGTATCACCTGATAGCTCACCAATTTTTATGATGCAGCTTCCGGTTTCTTTGGGGTATTGCTTAGCCCTTTTGGGATTGAAGACATTAGCAAAGTATGTTTCATCAATACTGTCACCCACGCCAAATAATAAATTTTGTGGTATAGAAAAAAGTTGAACCGAATTGGGGTTAAATTTAATTTTTTCTAGTTTTTTGTCATACAAGTCTTTATCAAATTCAGATAATTCTAATAAATTAACGATTTGAATAAGCGGCAGTGCCTTTGCGATAGCCGCTGCTGTAAAGGCACCGACGCCATCACCCATCACTAAATTTGGCTTGATGCCGCAACGCATCATAAAAATTGCAACAACATATTCCTCGATAAATGTTTTTACGCGTTCCGATTTTACTTGTGTTAGCTTCAAATAACACTTGATGTCATCACAAAGACTGGGTACTGCGTTGCAATAACTTGCCAATACGTTTTCTGCCATCTTGTTTGAAAAGTGAAATGTATTAGTTCGAGAAAGTATATTATCCGCATCGCGCTTAACAATACTGTCCTTATCTATATTTTTTAACGCATTAATTGTATTTTTGACAGCATTGGTAATAATCATCGCGCGATAACGGTGTTCACGCCTGCACACTTGTAACGTCCAAGCGATATCAGCCAAAGACCATTCAGGTTTTTTTTCTAAATACTGTGCCAGTTGCATTGACTGCTGTTTCAACGCATCTGGGGTTGTAGCTGACAGTACTAATAACTGTACGCTTTTACTATTCGAAATATCCACAAACTTCTTCCCTTTCTTCTGTAAGACATCTGATATGCGAGGCTAATAATCCAAATTCTGAATTTTCGTACATATCAGTAAGTGATACCTTTTTACTGATGCGCTTATTAATGAGTGACTTCACAGTCCTTAATAACTGTGAGTGCCCACCTAAATCAAAGAAATTATCATTAATACTTAAACTATTAATATTTAGTACTTGACACCAAATTTCAGCTAATTTTTGTTCGACATCATCTGTTGAGCTCATTGTAATGCTCCTCTAATCTTAGTGTTGATTGCCCATTACTGTTGCAATTTTAATGGTTACATTAAAACGCACTTTTCATCTTTATAAAATCCGGAAAACTACGTAGGTAGCATTGCGTATTTCTCAAATTACTTGAAAGCGCTATATTGGCGTTGCAAGGCTTAAAAAGCACTTGTCAAAAGAATCTAAATTGAAAACTAAAAGTAGTGTGCTATTAGAAAGAGGAGAATAACAATGTTTGATTTTTTAAAGAGTGTCTTAGGAGAAGAACAAGCAGATAAATCACCAGAACAAATCCGTTTCGAGAAAAACAAAACTGTGTTAAAAGCAGATATTCACAGTTTAAAAAAAGCATATGATAACTTAAGCAATCAATATGCCGGACCGGGTTTCATGAATTTCTTTGTTCCATATTATGGTTGTACTGCAACTTATCAACCTCAAAAAAAACCCATGAGCTATAGAGTGAAGTTATCAGAAATTGAAACTCGCTTGCAACGAGCTCAAAGAAAACTTAAACAATTAGAAATTGAACATGCGGGTGTGCCAAGAGGAAACTTTAGCATCCAATAATCGCACACGATGGAGTAAAGAATATGAATTGTAATTACGTAAAGAAACTACCATCAGTAGAAGAAATTCTAAGGCACAATAGCATTAGTTATTCCGATCGCTTAATCATAAAAAAACACCGGGAGGAAATAAAAAATATTTTATCCGGCAAGGATGATCGCCTCATTATGGTTGTTGGCCCCTGCTCTGCTTGGCCTAAAAAAGCGGTGTTAGCGTATGCCGATAAACTTTTAAAATTAAGTGATAAAGTAAAACATAAAATCAAGGTGGTCATGCGTGTTTATGTGCAAAAACCTAGGACTAAGGTTGGCTGGTTGGGCCCAGCAGTTCAACCCGATCCATTTGCGCCTGCAGACATTGAGGCTGGCATACAGTATGCCAGAGACATGATGGTAAAAGTGGTTAAAAAGGGGTTGCCAATCGCAAGTGAAATTTTATTTACTCATAACTTTACGAGCTTTTTAGACTTACTATCTTGGGGTTGTATTGGTGCGCGTAGTTGTGAAGACCAAGAACACAGAATTTTTGCATCTGCTATTGATTGTGCTGTTGGTATAAAAAATCCAACGCATGGTTCTCTTAACATTGGTGCGAATAGCATCATAGCAGCACAAAATCCACACGCAGCAGCATTTGATGGCTATGAAGTCCATACCCATGGTAATAACTATGCTCACGCTGTATTACGTGGAGGTAATGGACAGCAAAATTATTCCCTTGAGTACTTAGAAGAATTAAGTCAAGTGATGGTGGCTAATGAAGTGCGAAACCCTGCTGTTTTTGTTGATGCTAGTCATGACAATAGTTTAATCAATGGTAAAAAGGATTATCGCTTACAACCGAGTGTCGTCATGGATGTGCTCGATAATGCGGATAGTTTTCCACATTTGAAAACGTTGCTAAAAGGCTTTATGTTAGAGAGCTTTTTGCTAGAAGGCAGTCAAAAGCTTGATGCCCATGATGCTAACAGTATTGAGTTAAACGGCTTGTCGGTTACCGATCCTTGCATTAGCTGGGAACAAACTGAGAAGCTGATACTCGATGTTGCTGATAGGTGGCGTCTAACTGTGGCAGATCCTAATGTGTTAGCCCGAGAGAGAAGCGCTTATGCACAATATGAGAATTATCTTGTGTGAACTAGTTCCTTCCCCCCTTGCGGAAAAAGGGAATAAGAGAGGGAGAACAAAAGAGTGAGAGAATAGAAAAGGTTGAGGTTTTGGTGACTCAGAATTTAAAAACTGGGACAAAAAGTAATAATTGCATAATTTTAAATAATTGGAGGTATTATGCGAAAGCTTATACAAAAACTTGCCCAAGCTGTTGAAGGCCGTGTTTATGTTTCTGGTACACAAGCCTACAAAGAGGCCGTCGCTGCATTTAATACGGCAGTAAAACATGAACCACCTGTTGTGGTGAAAGTAAAGTCCCCTGCTGATATTGTCGCAACGATAAAGCTTGCACGTGCTTATAATTTACCGGTTACTGTACAATCTACAGGGCATGGTGCTGTATTGCCAGCAACACAAGGTGTATTAATTAATACACAAGACTTAAATCAAGTTGAAGTCGATGCTAAAAGAGGTGTTGCAAGAATAGCAGCTGGTGCTCGCTGGACGGATGTCGTGCCGAAAACTACGCCTCATGGTTTAGCGCCAATTGCTGGTTCATCCTCTGGTGTTGGCTGCATTGGTTACATGCTTGGTGGTGGCATTGGACCATTAGCTCGCAGTCATGGTGTAAGTTCAGATTATATAGAAAGCATTCGTCTTATTACTGCTGAAGGTAAAGATATTGAGGCAAGTGCTAGCGAGAATCCTGATTTATTCTGGGCATTGCGTGGTGGTGGCCGCTTAGGTTATGGCGTTATCACTGAGATGACCATGCGACTTGCTAAATTAAGTAAAGTCTATGGTGGTTCTATTTTCTTTGATGAAGATAATATAGAAAAAGCATTACGTGCCTGGGCTGATTGGACAGAAACAGCCGATCCAAATGCATCGTCGAGTGTTTCAATCATTAATTTCCCCCCATTCCCTCAAGTTCCGGCGCCCCTGCGTGGTCGGCGCTTATTGAGTGTGCGCTTTGCTTACCCTGAAGATATGGTCAAAGGTGAAAAACTGGCTGAGCCTTTAATGAAAATGGCACCCGTTTATCTTGGTAAATTTGGTGAATTAGACATTACCGAATTGGATAAAATTCATAACGATCCGACAACACCTGGGCCAACGTATCTAAGCGGTCGCCTGTTACATGGCATTGATCAGGACTTGATAACTCGCTACTTAAGCTATGTGGGTAAAGGTGCTAAATCACCTTTTCTTGCTTCAAGTCTTCGTCATTTTGGTGGGGCAATGCATTCACAACCTATCTATGATGGAGGTCGATCAGCTGTTGGTGGACGTGACACCAGCTTTTTACTTGGTTTTGTGGGTAAAAGTGAAGATTTGTACGACTCAAAACTACAAGCAGAAGAGCAAAAGATGTATGAGTCGATGGAAACATGGGTTCACCCACAGAATAATTATAATTTCATGGGGACACCTCGCACCGAGGCTGAACTCATGGGCGCGTGGCCAGCAGATGTCGCTAAAAGACTATTAGAAGTCCGTGATAAATACGATCCCACTGGCATGTTCAATTTCAGAGTTCATGAAGCCTGTGATATATCCGATGATGATGATGACGATAATGCGGCGGCTGCCTCTTCGAGTTCATCAAGCTCATCAAGCGCTTCAGGTCCTGGTAGAGCCGTCGCTAGGTTTGGTATTTTTGCCACGGATGATGCGGCTAATCAAGATAAAATTCCTAAAGCTGCCGCGGGAGAGCATGTCGCAAAAAAGCAGCGAAGATAACGCATAACACATTAATTCGATCTCGACTTTAAGATGGAGTAAACATTATGTCAGAAATACCAGAAATAACATCCTACTCATTGCCGCAAGCTGCACAATTACCAGCTAACGTAGCAGCGTGGCACATTGATCCAACACGAGCTGTGTTGTTAATGCATGATATGCAGCGGTATTTCTTGCGAAAAATTCCATTTGTAAACTTGGGATCTGAATTAATTAAAAACGCCGTGCTGGTTCGTGAACGATGTCAAGCGGCCGGTGTGCCCGTGGCTTACACAGCACAATCCGGTAATATGACCAAGGATCAGCGCGGCTTGTTAAAAGACTTCTGGGGCGAGGGCATGCAAGCTGAGCCTATTGATCGACAAGTGGTGGATGAACTTGCCCCAGACACTGACGATTGGCAATTTGCAAAATGGCGCTACAGCGCCTTTCATCAATCAAGTTTATTACAAAAAATGTTAGATGCCGGTCGTGATCAACTCATCATTTGTGGCGTCTATGCCCACATTGGTGTACTGACAACCGCCATCGAATCTTTTTCTCATAATATCGAAACCTTTATTGTGGCAGATGCCGTGGCTGACTTTTCAGAATCACATCACTTAATGACCTTGCAATATGCAGCCAAGTGTTGTGCCGTAAACGTTTTAGCAAGCGAGGTGTTAGCATGATGTTATCTTTTGAAAAACCTTTTGCTTTATTGCATAGGCCGCATATCACAGGCAGTAAGCAATTAGAAATGATTAAGGGTGAGATTTGTCAACCAACAACTATTAGTAGCATTCCATTATGCAACTCTAGCAAGGATCAGCAATCTAGTAATCACTACTCAAGCTTAGTCTTGATCCCTTACTGCCAATTGCAAGAGCAAAATTATGAGTGTATCGATGATGATAGCAAGCTCATTTCACTCTTAATCAATGATTACCAGCGATTACCCATGAGTGAAGTCTTCAAGCATATAGGACAAGAACCCATTAAGCTAAAACGTGGTAGTTTCGACATTAATGACAAACGATATTCCGCCATTGTTAGAAAAATAATGAACGATGAAATTGGTTCCGGTGAAGGATGCAATTTTGTGATAAAGCGACAATTCATTGCTGAAATCAGTGATTACACTCTCGGGAGTGCACTGAGAATCTTCCGGCAATTAGTGGAAAATGAAAGTGGCGCATACTGGACTTTTATTGTTCATACCGGAGAACGTACCTTTGTTGGCGCCAGCCCTGAATTGCATCTTAGTTTAACAGAAGGTATTGCTACCATGAATCCTGTCAGTGGCACGTACCGTTATCCAACAACAGGTGCTACGGTAAATGACTTGTTAGAGTTTTTAAATATTGATAAAGAAACCGATGAATTAAACATGGTTGTTGAAGAAGAATTAAAAATGATTTCTCGCTTTTGTCCTGAAGGTGGCAAAGTTATTGGCCCCTACTTAAAGGAAATGTCGCGTTTGGCCCATACGGAGTATTTTATTAAAGGCCGAAGTAATAGCGACCCTAGAGAAATGTTGCGAAAAACATTATTTGCCCCCACTGTGACGGGTAGCCCTATTAAAAATGCTTGTCGTGTTATTAAAAAATATGAACCTAGGGGCCGGGCTTATTATAGCGGCGTCGCTGCACTGATTGGTAACGATGCCATGGGTAATCCCTCTTTAGATTCTACAATATTAATTCGTACCGCTGATATTGACAACCAGGGTACTGCGCGCATTGGTGTTGGCGCAACCATTGTAAGGCACTCAGATCCTGAGATGGAAGCACTAGAAACCAGAGCAAAAGCAACAGCGATGTTAAATGCTATGAATATAGGAGTAACTACCAATGTATAGAAACCACCCTAGTATACAGGCGGCTTTAAGCCATCGAACTAAACCTTTGTCACCCTTTTGGTTCACCGATCCCAGTGCCAGAATTCAAGTGGATACCTACCTCCTTGGACGCAGAGTGATGGTGGTGGATGCTGAAGATGCCTTTACTGAAATGCTGGCACAGCAATTATCGTCACTCGGATTACTGGTGACGATTAATCAATATGATAAGGCAGATGTATTAGAAGGCAGCTGGGATTTAACCGTTATGGGACCAGGGCCTGGCAATCCACTTGATTTAAGTGATTATCGAATTAATTGCATGCGCGACTCCGTGGTTAATTTGTTAGCTAGTAAACGTCCTTTTTTAGCCGTGTGTTTAAGTCATCAAATTCTTTGTCATGAATATGGACTCGGCTTATCACGTAAAGAAAAAGTGAACCAAGGTGTGCAGCAAGAAATTGATTTTTATGGCACTAAAGAATTAGTTGGTTTTTACAATACGTATGCTGCAACATGCGATGACACACAAGAAAAGTTTTTGAATAAAATGAATGTGGCCGTGTGTCGAGACAAAGATAATCATGAGGTCCACTCTTTACGAGGTTCACACTTTACTTCATTACAGTTTCATCCAGAATCAATGTTAACACGCAATGGCGTCGACATCATTGCAAAAAGTATCAAGGAGGTTTTAAAACAATGAAAGCAACGATCGCATGGTGGGATTTACAACACTCACAACAAACAATTGAATCGCTAAGAGACTATCTAAAACAAGAAGGTGTTAAGCCTTGGGAATCTGTTCTCGGCATGCGGTTAAAATTTTGGATTTCCGATCCTAAAAAAAATTTATGGGGGGCGGTTATGCTCTGGGAGTCAGCTGAGTATATGACTCAGCCTCTCCCACCTAACCGTGCTACACAATTAATCGGCTATTCACCATCAATTCGACAGTGTTTCGATGTCCAAGCGATGACGGAAGGGAATTGTATTATGAGTAACATCCTCAAACAGCAAATTCTTTTATAGCTTGCATAAACACCTCGCCGTAGCTAACGAGTTTTTTTTGCCCTACCCCGTTAATCGCTAGAAACTCTTCATCATTGCGCGGTAATTTTGCTGACATTTCAGTAAGAGACACATCGTTAAATACCACAAATGGTGGCACACCCGCTTGCTCTGCTAAATGCTTTCTTAATTTGCGCAAATGTTCAAACAAGTGTTTATCATAATCTGTATGCGTGATTTTTTCTTTCCTACTTGCTTTTTTCTTAGCTTTCTTTTGCAACCTAGGTTTGGCTAAAATTAATTGCGTTTCCCCGCGTAATAATTCTTTCGCCTTGGGCATTAATTTTAAAATAGAATAATTTGCAATGTCCTGCTCTAAATAGCCTAAGTGAATCAATTGCCTGAATACCCCTCGCCATTCATCTTGGCTTAACTCCTTACCAATACCATAGGTTGATAATTCATGATGCCACGATTGTTTGATGCGTTGATCGTCTTTACCTCGAAGCACGTCGATGACATAACTAACCCCATAGCGTTGCTGCACGCGATAAACACAGGATAATGCTTTTTGTACATCGACAGTGGCGTCATAAGTTTGTGGTGGATTCAAGCACACGTCACAATTACCGCAGTCTTCATCTAAGGCTTCATTGAAATAATTAAGTAACACTCGACGCCGACATGTCTGCGCTTCGGCAAAACCTGTCATGCAATTGAGTTTATGCAGTTCGATGCGCTGTTGCGCTTGATTAGCCGTATTAGCAATTAATGACTTTGCGACAACAATATCTTGCAAACCGTATAATAGCAAAGCCTCTGAGTCCAGGCCATCACGCCCCGCACGACCTGTTTCTTGATAATAGCCTTCAATGTGTTTTGGCAAATCATAATGAATGACGAAACGGACATTAGGTTTATCAATCCCCATGCCAAAAGCAATCGTGGCGACGATGATATTGACATCGTCCCGTTGAAACTCAGCTTGGGTTTGATGCCGTTGCTTTGCAGGCAAACCGGCATGATAGGGCTTTGCTGAAAATCCTAAGCCCTGTAATTTTGACGCAACGTCTTCTACGCGTTTGCGACTTAAGCAATAAATAATACCGTATGCATCTTGATGTTGTTGTAAAAAGCTAGTCACTTGTTGAATGGGTTTTTGCTTTTCTAGCACGGTATAGCGGATATTGGGACGGTTAAAACTCGCTTTATGAAGATTGGCTTGTTCTAATTGCAAGCGTTGCAAGATATCTTGTAGGGTTTGTTTATCGGCCGTTGCCGTTAAGGCAATAATGGGTACCTCTGGAAAGCATGTCCGTAACTCACCTAGTTGTGCATACTCAGGCCTAAAATCATGCCCCCACTGTGATACACAGTGGGCTTCATCGATAGCAAATAATGAAATATCAATAGAATCTAAGCGCGTTATAAACGCATCTGACATTAATCGCTCTGGCGCCACATAAAGTAAATCTAATTCATGATTGTGCAATTGCGATAGAATGTCTCGCGCTTTTTCAGCCGTCGCTGTTGAGTTATAACATTCTGCAGCCACACCATTGGCTTTTAAAGCTTGCACTTGATCTTGCATCAATGCAATCAAAGGCGACACGACTATTGCAACCCCTTCTCGTACAATTGCCGGTATTTGGTAACACAGTGATTTACCACCCCCGGTTGGCATCAATACAAAATTATCTTCGCCGGCAATGACACTGTTGACAATGATTTCTTGCAAAGGACGAAACTGTTCATAACCAAAGGTGTCATGTAAAACTTGAAGTGCTTTTTTATTATTCATTATGATCTCTTAGTTTTTCTATCACCGATCCGTATTGATTCTCGGCTCTCCCACTGTCATCCTCAGGCTTGACCCGAGGACCCAGGATCAAATTAGCATTTGCTTCCCTCTAGCTTCGCTAGAGAAGTTGCCAAAGGTAATTTAGATCCTGAGTCCTCGGGTCAAGCCCGAGGATGACGACGGAGGATAAGTTACTGCTTCTTAGCCGTATCAGCGTTTTCTTTTTTCGAACCATTCATTGTTGGGTCACCTGGATGATAAACGGCGTACATATCATAAGTCGGAGCATCTTTTGATTTTACAAAATAAAACTCATGGCCTGGGAAAAATCGACTGGTGTTGTTATCCATTGTTGGATCATAAGGTTTTACTGTCACTAAAAACTTATTAAGCGGTTTCACTTTCATTTGGTGAAAACCATTAGCGGGGACAATGAATTTTTCGTGACTGACATCTACCACTACTGGCTGCTTAGCATTATTCCAAAAATGTAGGGCCCCTAACTTGCCATTGAATAAGCGTAACTCAACAGCTAAATCACCAACACCCGCTAGAAAGAATTGCTGCCCTTGAAACACAATGCGTTCTTTATTTTTTTTCATGTTCTTAGCTTGAGCAGGTTGCGCCATGGCTGGTGTGAAAGCAAACATGGCAATTAATAGACAAGATAACATCACTGTTATGAGTTTTTTGGCATTGGCGAACATATAACGGCTCCTTTTGCGCATTTATACCTTAATCAACAACAATAAAATATCTATCTGCAAAGCTCAAGCATTAATTCATGAGCTGAGTAACAAATCACCAAACCATGAGTGCGATGAGTATACCTTAATCAGTATTCTTGGTCTTTTTAGGCCCTAACACATTATAACTTTTTACAACTTCCGCAATCCCTTTCACTTGCGCCAGGCCTCTATCTTCACACTCAAAATCATCTTTTATTAACAAATACGTACTTTCACTCACAATGATTTCGCCAGGGTTTGCTAAGTACTGCACGCGCGAGGCTAAGTTTACTTGCTTGCCGATGATAGTATATTGCATGTGATCTTCACTACCAAAGTTACCCACATTACAATGGCCAGAATTAATACCCACGCGTAATTTTAATTCCGTGATACCTTGCATATACCACATGGCTTGCATTTCATTGATTTTCTTATGCATGGCCATCGCCATATAAATGCTGGCTACCGCATCTTCATGTGCACCTTTTGATAGAGGATCACCAAAGAATACTAAGACATTATCGGCGATGTATTTATCAATCGTACCACCAAACTCTAGGGCCACTTTAGATACTTCATCCAGATAACTATTCAGTAACAGTGCCATTTTTTCGTGGCCTAAATTTTCAGAGAAGACCGTAAAGCCGACCAATTCTGAGAAAAATACCGTTAAGTATTTACGGCTACTGGCAATATCCACCTGGCGTTCATCGGCAAAGATATTATTATAAATTTGCGGGGATAAGTATTTTGAAAGGACTTCCGAAATTTTTTCATACTCTTGCTGCTGCTTCTCGGCCATTTCTGTTTTCACTTTAATACTTTGGTGCAATAAAGTGTTATTGATAATGGCAGCGATTTGTGGGATGTATTGACGGATGGGTTGCAATTCATCTTCACTAAAAGGTTTTTCAATATTTTTAGAGTAATTAGTAATAATCCCAATCACTTTGTTTTCAACGATGAGGGGAATTGAGAATAGCGTCTGAAATACACTGGCTTTCTCCAAATTGGTATAAATTTCCCAATCACTTTCTTCTTTAGTATACCTGGAGAAGCAGGTCATTTCTTTTTTCACTAACAACTTTGAAATGAAAAATTCATCCTGCGATAGGAAAGTGGTAACTTTTTCTCTATAATTTAATTCTTCGGCACTATCACCATGGGTGTAAACACCATACAAGTAAAATTGATTACTGTCTCTATCGAGAGCCACGAAGCCAACACATTCATAGAGCCTGTTATCATTCAAGGCATCCATCAACACTAACATGATGCTCTCGATGGATAAGCTAGAACTGGCTGCGGTAATGATTTTATTCACCCGTCCAATTTTTTCTTTTGCTAAGTTGAGGCTTCTTCGAATTTCCCTAAGATAAGATAAATTACGATTCATATTGAGCGAAAAAAACATTAAAAATAAAAATAAGGTTACACAACAGGTATAAGCCGTCACAACATTCACTTCTAC
Organism: Gammaproteobacteria bacterium; assembly: GCA_021773295.1. Classification (GTDB taxonomy): domain Bacteria; phylum Pseudomonadota; class Gammaproteobacteria; order UBA1113; family UBA1113; genus JAJFKI01. Next base: position 99,028 of record JAJFKI010000055.1, read on the forward strand.
TGAAAAACCAAAATTATTTAAAAACCCTCCGAAAAAGGCACTCGGCGCCCAAAGCAATAATGATTTTAGTAACATGCTGACACCACCGAGGGTAATTAAGGCGACACTGATGATGACAAATAATTGCGTGCCATAAAGTAGTGAGTATTCAGTATAGCCCCAAAAAAATGGGAAAAAGATGGAGGGTATGATGTAAGAGAAGAATTTCGAATCGCGATAAAAGGCTATCTTTCTCGATAATAAAAACTCAATATGCGGCACTACGAGCACAAAAAGTAACACGACATAAAATGCAGCCGGTGCTTTTTTCTCCAAAAAAATGACGGCGGTGGCAATACCCATGAGAACATAAATGATGACTCGGCTTTGATAGAGGATTTTTTCGTGTTGTTCCGACGGTTGTGTAGTTAGCTTTTCCTGCATTAGATTTTAACTCCAGTTATGTCATATATCGCCATATCACCAACACCTTTAACTATACCCATCGTACTTCAAAATGCGAGATTAATGCTATTGCTTTTTGCCCCCGTGCAGGCTTTGAAATTTGGCAATAGAATAGCTATTACCTGCATTTCAAAGCCTGCACGGGAACAAAAATCAACTCGCCTAAATCTCGCATTTTGAAGTGTGACGGGTATAGCTTACCATTATAATTTGATAAGCTCGAAAATGAAAACAAAATGTTGCTGCTGTCTGTCGTCATATCCTTATTCCTATCACGGTATAAACAGTGATTTCTTCATTTAAATGTTTTGCATAAATTTTTTCTTTTTCTTCGAAAGTATATTCCTCTTCTAGTAATGTATATGTATGTTGACTAAGTGCTATTTTTCCTGGTGTGCAATTTTCTTCAACGAGGGCAGCAATATTGGCATGCCTCCCGGCGATGGTATATTGCATATGATATTCACTGCCAAAGTTACCCACATTACAGAGGCCAGAGTTAATCCCGATACGAATTTTTAAGTCTTTTGATACACCGTGTGATAGCCAGTACTTTTGTATTTTATCCAAGGCGTGTTGCATATCGATAGCCATTTTCACACAAAGATTGGCATCTTCCTTTTTACCTTTTGTTTCAGGATCACCAAAAAATATTTGCACTGCATCACCAATGTATTTATCCACAGTGCCGCCATATTTCACTGCAATGTGTGCCATTTCATTAAAGTAGTGATTAATCATACTGGTCATGTCTTCATGTTCAAGGGTATCCGATAAGTCTGTAAAGCCAACAATGTCTGCAAATAACACTGTTAAGTAGCGCGTCTTATGTGTTGTTTCTGTTGTTTTACCACTTTTGAAAAGACTCTCAAACACGGTGGGCGATAAATAACGTGATAAGGTATTCGTGAGTTTTTGATATCGTTGGCGGTGCTCTTCTACGATTTTCATTTGAGTCACTGTTTTTTTGTAAACAAGCACATTGTTGACGATACTACTTATTTGCGATAAATGGTGTGATAGAATGCCGAGTTGTTTTTTGTTTAAGGTTTTAGATTTTTGCTCGGGGAAGTATGCCAACAGTGCTACCAATTGTTTTTTTACAAATAATGGTACCAACAGCATGCCGCTAAATGTTCGAATTTTATATAATTGCTTTTCAACATCAGGAAAGTCATCAATTTCATCGATATGATCAATATAAAAATACTTTTCTGCTGACAAGGCAATTTCAAAGTGACTACTGCGACCTTCTTCTTTGCTTAAGGGAATGGTTACTTGCCGTTGTAACTCAATAATCTGCTCGCTGAGGTGGCGCCCTGCGACTGAACGTACAATGAGTTCATTCTTTTCCTTATCATGAACTAACAACATCAAGTAATCGAAATAAAGAGTGCTGATGGGTTCTAACATACTGTGCAACATTTTCTTTATAGATAAACTGCTACTCGTGTTTTTAATAATTTCATTGAAGGTTTCAATGGCACGGGCTGTTTCGAATAAATCATCACGACTCTTACGCATGTAGAGGGTATTAGCGCGCATACCGACAGCAACGATAAAGCAGTAAAGCATTAACAAGCTGGTGCTAACTATCTGCACGGCTAATGGGGTTTGGAAATCGACGTTAAAGCCATTGATAGCCGCACCCACAAAGGCACCAATGATATAAGCCACAGCACCTTTCAAAAATGTTTTAACCCCACCTGCAATCGCGGGTCCTATGGCTAAACCACCAATCGCGGTGATTAAAAAAATGAAAAGTGATAAATCTAATAAGCCAAATGCCAGACCCGCACTAAATAAAGAATCTATTAACATGTATTTATCAATTTTTTGATAAACTTTAGTTTTTTTGATAATGAGGGTATCAACTTGCGGCATGATGAAGGCCATGACGCTTAATATCAGCCAATAGTAGTAAGGCTTTGGCTCATACAACATGTAAACAACACAAGCGATCCAAACGATAATAGCCGTAAACACCCTCACCCAATGCAAGAGGGCCTGGAAGCGATTACTCTTCTTTCGCAATTTGTTGCTTTTTACTTGATTTGTTGCAACGCTCATACTCTCTTAACTACCGTCTCTCAAAGCTATATTGTTTTCACGGCTGAACGATGTCTGTGACGTACCATCAAGTCCCCATCACACCCCTCAGTCAACAAGGTATAGTTCTATATATATACATAACCACCTTTAATTATAGATACTTTTTGAGCAATATAAGCAAAAACCTTGCCGGATAGATAATTTTGTTATCCAATAAGAAATTTGTTCACGAGAAGTAAGTCATTTTTCTTACTCAGCTAACGATCAATAAATGGATAAGCGCACAGAAATATGCTTTAAATTTATTATTAACTATGTTTAAATGTCTTTTGCCTGGCTGACAACCCTCTATATGAAAATGCCGAGTTGATTTTTTTAAGATTAAGGGTGAATTAGTGAGAGTTTCCGGTTTTGATAGAAGTGCTATATACTCATCGTGATTCAAAATGCGGAGCTTAAAACTTGTCATTCTTCCATCAGCCGAAAAAATTATGGATTATCTCTTTTGGTACGATTTGGGATACCTTTAGTTATTATGGCACTCAGACGATTCTCGCGCTTTATCTCATCAAAATATTTCATACCGAGCAGCATACGAGCTATTTAATTTATGGCGCTTATGCAGCAATTGCTTTTTCTTCGCCGGTGTTTGGTGGAGTGATTGCGGACAAGTGGCTGGGAAGTAAACTCACGATGATGACGGGTTGTTTGCTTAATATTATTGGTAATCTTTTTTTGGTGTCTTTTAATCCTTATCTTTTTAGTCTGGGTCTATCAACAGCTCTCATTGGCTCAGGACTTTTTAAAAGTAATGCGACACATCTTGTTGGGACACTGTATCAGCAAGGTCATTTTAAAAAAGAACAAGGATTCACACTTTTGTATATTGCTACCAATATTGGCGGCACCTTAGGACCCTTGATCTATGGCTTGGTTGCTTATTCTCTTGGCTGGAATTATGCGTTTATTGGTAGCGCGTTGGGGTTGTTAATCAGTGGTCTCTTGCTGCTAAGCCATTGGCGCACGATTGATTCCCACGAAGTCACAACCATGAGCATTACCAAAGAAAAACTCTTTATATTCTTCCCTGGTATTGTTGCCTTTTGTGTGATCTTAAGTTTCTTATTTTATTTCCCAAACAGTATCAACCCTGTTATTTGTTCGCTGTTTGCGATAGGACTTCTCTACCTCATTGCTGCCACTCGTCGCTACCAAGCGAAAGAAAGGCAACGTCTGATTGCCTTGCTATTATTGTGTTTTTTTGCAATGTTTTATTTTGCTGCCGGCTTACAAATTGGAACAACCATTACACTGTTTATTCAACAAAAAATTCAACAAGGTGTTTTACAGTTAAAATTACCGGCCAGTACGTTTAATATGTTATACCCCTTATTTGTATTATTGCTTGCGCCTTGTTTTACTGCGCTATGGGCACGATTAAAATCCAAAGGCAATGAGATTAATATCACTAGCAAACTGATCTTAGGCATTAGTTTGGCAGCCTTTGGCATTAGTGCCTTTGCTTTGGCAACCATTAGCAATCATCTTATTATTGTTATCGTCACGGGATACCTTTTCTTAAGTGCTGGCGAACTCGTGATTACACCCGCAGCCTATACCGCTATCAGTGATTTATCCCCTGCCGGCATAAAAAGCACGATGATGGGTGCATGGTTATTATTCATTGCCATCGGCGGTTATCTTAGTAGCTTATTAGCAAGCGCTTCACACATGGTTGCCGAAAAACTGCCAATGATACATCAAGATTACCTGGGGGAATTTCTATTCATTGCACTATTCACCTTCAGCGTTGCCATCATTGTTGCTCTGGCTAAACCCAAACTTTCTAAGATGATCAGTCAATAAAAATCGCAGATTTTTCGTGCTTAATCAGATAACGCTACTTTGGCAAATTTGCGTTTTCCTACTTGGTAGATTTGCTCGGTGCCGCTGTTGATGTGTAAGTGAGTATCACCGATTTTTTCGCCGTCGATGCGCACGGCGCCTTGTTTTATCATACGCATTGCTTCTGAAGTACTACTAGTTAAGCCGGCTTCTTTTAATAGATTAGCAATGGGCAGGCCGTCGCTGGCAGATAAGGTTTGTGTGGTTAAATCTTCTGGGATTTCATGTTGCTTAAAGCGCGCGATGAAATCTTCATGGGCTTTATCTGCCGCGGCTTTATCATGAAATCGCGTCACAATTTCTTTAGCGAATTCCACTTTGACATCACGAGGATTACCACCTGTAGCCACTTGGTCCTTCCATGCTTTTATGGCTTGATTAGAGCGAAAACTTAATAATTCAATATAGCGCCACATTAAATCATCCGATACCGACATTAGCTTGCCAAACATTTCGTTGGCGGGTTCATCAATGCCGATATAATTGTTTAATGACTTAGACATTTTTCTAACACCATCCAAACCCTCGAGCAATGGCATGGTCATAATAATTTGTGGTTTTTGTTCATAATGACGTTGCAATTCTCTGCCCATTAATAAATTAAACTTTTGATCCGTCCCACCTAATTCCACATCTGCTTTCATGGCTACAGAGTCATAACCTTGCACCAAAGGATACAAAAATTCATGAATAGCAATGGGTTGATTGCTAGCATAACGTTTATTAAAATCATCCCGCTCTAACATCCGCGCCACTGTGTGTGTCGCCGCTAATTGAATCATATCTACCGCTGACTTTTCTGCCATCCATTGCGAATTAAACATAATAACTGTTTTTTCAGGATCTAAAATTTTATAAATTTGTTGTTCATAGGTTTTGGCATTTTCAATAATTTCATCTCGCGTCAAAGGTTGGCGCGTAACATTCTTACCCGTGGGATCGCCAATCATGCCCGTGAAGTCACCAATTAAAAAAATCACCTCATGACCCAAGTCTTGAAATTGGCGCATCTTATTAATTAAGACCGTATGCCCCAAATGCAAATCCGGCGCCGTCGGATCAAACCCCGCCTTCACCCGCAAGATCTTCCCCTGCTGCAACCGCGCTTGCAAATCCTCAAGCTGTATAATTTCATCACACCCACGGCTCAACAAAGCCACATCATCAGCACTCGCCATCTTCATTCCCTCAATCATTCATAAATTGTCCGCATTATATACTCATTCCACTTTAAAATCCCATGAGTATTACTTATCGACCCATACTGGATAAATAGAAATTTAAAGGGAAAGAATCCCCCATCGGGCAAGGTCGCACTTCTCTCTCTAACGAAGCCAAATCTAACCCTCCCAAAAACACACAAAAACCCGTGGTTCAAGCGCGCACAATACAGTACTTTTCTAGCGGCGGGGGTTACCCCCAAATAAAGCGCAGGAGGCCGGAGGCTGACGAGCCATTGGGGTAGCCCCCGCCGCTAGAAAAGTACGGCAATCACAGAGCCAAGCTTGAGCCACACCAAATAACCCGCAGGAGCCCTCAGGGCGACGAGCCATTGGGGGTAAGCCCTGCCGTGATGACGGGACGGCAAAAATCACACAAATTAAAATCCCCCCCCCCAAAACAAATTATTGATTCTAACCTGAAGAACCGGTATTGTAGTGGCTTATTATTAGAATAATTTGTAACCAGCTTAATTCAATGGAAGATTTCAACCAATCGCACAGTGAACAAATGGGACGAGCTAATACAACGCCTTTATCCATAAGTGTGTTGTTTTTTGTTGCAAGCGCGTTAATTTTGATCGTGCTCGCCATTAAGTTTTTTATTATTGGCCAAGCAAACACTTCCCAGTTTAATACGAGTGAAGTTGCGTTGCCGCAGGTATATGCGGCGCCACGCACACCTATCTGGCAAACTATTGATATCAGTCAAGGCGATACACTGGCGGGTATTTTTTATCGCAATAATTTAAATCAACAGGATTTAGCAGCGATTACGCATCACCCACACGTCAAAAAAACCTTGCGACACATTAAGCCTGGGAACCAGGTTAAATTACTGATTAATCCTGATGGATCACTGCAAAAATTATCTTATCAAATAACCGCTGATAAATTTCTTGAAATCAATAAAATCAATGGTACCTTTGTCGCAAAAACTATTTCTGAAAATTTAGAAACTCGCGTTACCAATGCTCACGGTGTGATTAAATCATCACTGTATCAGGCAACAAAACATGCTGGCTTACCCAATAGCATGCTGTGGAAATTATCTAAAATTTTCGCTTGGCAAATTAATTTTAAGAAGGATTTACGCCCGGGTGATAGTTTTAATATCTTGTATGAGAGAAAATATTTGGGTGATAAATTTGTTGAAACAGGCGATATTGTCGCTGCCGAATTTTTCATAAAAGGTAAAGCTTATAAAGCCATTCGTTTTAAATCCCCCAATGGTCATGTTGCATATTACACCCCTAATGGGCACAGTTTGAAAAAAGCGTTTATACGCTTCCCCGTTAAATATGTTTATATCAGTTCTAAATTTAACATGGGTCGCAAACATCCCATATTAGGCTTTAAACGTCCCCACGAAGGTGTTGACCTCGCTGCTTATCGTGGTACGCCGGTAAAAGCTGCAGGTGCAGGCATCGTTAAGTTCCGTGGGAAACGTGGTGGCTATGGTAATTTAGTGATTTTAAAACATGGCCACGGCATTACGACACGCTATGGACATTTACTACGCTTTGCCAAAGGTATCAAACCCGCAAAGCATGTGAAGATGGGACAAACTATCGCCTACGTTGGCCGCACGGGCTTAGCCACTGGTTACCACTTACATTTTGAATACCGCATTAATAATGTGCCTAAAAACCCTGTAAAAATTGCCTTGCCGCAAGCAGCACCCGTACCCAGAAAATATCGCAAAGCCTTTTTGCAAGAAGCACGGACGTACATTGCACAACTCGACAGAATCATGCCAACGCCTTATCAACTACGTTCAGTGGGCTGAAAAAAATATTTCCAGAAAGGAATAATGTCAACGGCATCGGAGTATGCTTGTTCATAATCGTAGGTAATTATCAAACCTTTTTTAATTGAATGGTGTTTCATTGCCGCTAGTAAGCCATTCACTTCTCTTTCTTTATTTAAATCAGTTAACTCATAACATACTTGTACCGCTAAAGGATCTTTCTGCTGATAAATAATGAAGTCACATTCTTTATTATCATTGTAAAAAACAATATCCTTTATGTCTTGTTTACAAAATTCGGTATACACCAAGTTTTCTAATAGCTTTCCATAATTTTGGCTAAATTTAAATGTCACCGCATTGATTAAACCATTGTCAATGCAATAAATTTTCTTTTTAGCGCGATTTTGATCTTTAAGCGAATAGGAAAATTGCTTTACTTCATGCAAAAAGTACGCATTTTGTAGGATATGAATAAATTGCTGTATGGTGTTTTCATTGCTACCAATAGCTTTACGCAAACTATTATAAGAATACAAGCTTGACGTATGATTAATCAAATAATAGGATAAGTTTGTCATTAAAGACGAGTCTCTAATATTATGATTACTGATACAGTCTTTTAATAAAATAGTTTCGTAATAGCTTTTTAAAATGCGGTAACGGTCATTTTTTTCAACCTTATGAATTCTTGGAAATCCTCCGTACAGTAATAAATTATCTAGCAACGACAATACTGTTGCCTTATTTTCTACTAAATTTAGGTAATCCGTTATATCTGTAGCTTGTAATATTTCTCTAAACGATAATGGATAAATATGTGTTTCTATATAACGACCTGACAATAATGTTGCATACTGGCTATTTAACAAATCCGCATTAGAACCACTGACGATAATTTTTGTAAAGCGTTTACTATCATAAACACTTTTTACAAATTTTTCCCACGATGCAACGGTTTGTATTTCATCTAAAAACAAATATTGGATTGTATCGCCAGTAAGTTTCTCTGCCATTGTCACAATATTGTAAAGTTCACTGCTATTTTTTGTCGCCGGGGTATAATTTGGATCATCAAAATTTATATAGAGAATGTTTTTTTCAGCGGCGCTACTAAGATGATTAATCAACACTTGCATCAAGGTAGACTTACCGCAGCGGCGAATACCGGTGATAATTTGAATTTCTTCTAGGGTTAAATCTGCTATAGCTGTAGCATCATGCTTACGTCGCAGAAAATGATCATAAACCTTGCCCTGCCAATGAGGGTTTTGTGCGATTAATGCTTGTTCATAATTAGATATCATGCCATTAAAGTTACTAATTATAATTAGTAAAATCAAGCTTTTTTACTAATTATAATTAGTAAAAGTGGGCTGTTTTACTAATTATAATTAGTAACAACTATAACACGTTGTTTTTAAAGGTTTTATTTTTTAGGGTTTTAACCAGATGATCAGTGACCATTGTGGTATTAACGTGAGTCACCACCCCAATGGGCTTAGCCTGTGCTGATTGCTGTGTATTGCCCCAACTCGCGCCTTGCTGGGTGATTACTTGAATAGGTAACAGTGTTTGTTGATAGAAACTAGGGTTTATGGCTAGTATCGCCGCCAAGGGATCCCAAAGTTGGTACTCTCCTCGTTTGATACTCGGCAGGCGTGGCGCTAATACCTGTTGCAAAAAGTGGGTGATTGGAGAATGTCCCGATAAGCGTTTCACGGTGGTGCTACTTAATGGTACTTGCTGAGTTATGTCCAAGGGTACTAAGGTAATGGCTAAATCACTGTTAAACACTCGTTGTGCGGCAACCGGATCGCTATAAATATTCCACTCGGCTACTTTGTTGCTTGAGTGTGGTAATAAATAAGGGATGTTACCCGCTACATTAATAGCACCTCCCATTACGTAGACATGTTGAATCCTTGGGTGTAAGCCCTGCCATTTCGCCAGTGTTGTTAAGGGGCCTAAGGCAATATAGATATTATCAGTTTGCTGCATTTGATGAATGAAAATAGTCTTTGATGTCAGGTGAGTGTTTAAATTCGGTGTTAAACGCTGCACTTCTTCATGATTAGCCTGGCGATAAGATGGTGGATATGGTTGATGACCAGTAATGGGATGAGACTCACCTCGCGTTAATAAGACGGTGCCTTGTTGGCTCGTAAGGTTTAACAAGTAGGCTGCCATGCGTATGCCATCACCTTGTTCACTCGCACCATCACCTGTGATGATAATACCTTTAACCGTGACAGCTGGATTATTTAACAGGTAGAGTGTCGCAATCCAATCATCACTGCCCATATCTGTATCGATGATAAGGGCTTGGTTTGCAGATATCACCATAGAGACTACTAATAAAATGATAGCTATTAAGCATCGTGTGAATCCTTTCTTGTCAGTCATTGCGTGTGATCCTTATTTTTTTGGTGATACAAGTGGTACGCTATTGTTGTGATCGTCTTTTTCAGAATCACTCGATGAGCTTTCATCAGAGCCAGAGTCATATTCAGACAAATTTAATATCTCTGTGAAAGAATCATAAGTTATAACTTCACACTTTTTACCAGAATCAGATACTTCAATATAAACAACATCACGGCTTAATAAATTATCATCATCTGATGAGGAATCAGCAGAATGAGCGTTGATCGCCATAGTAGAAAAAAAAGAATGATTGTCTTTCCCAGAATTTTGGGCACTGCTAGATGAAGCTGCACGAGTTGATGAATCCGAAGGACGAAAGATAGAACTAGAGGCATTGCTAGATGACTTCTCTTTGGGTCTTTGCATCACCGGTGGCACGGGGAGTTCTATTAATATATGTGGCGCAGGGCTTTTTTGAACGAGCGTTAAAATAAACAGCCTAAATGAGGTGGGACGCCCCATGGGACCAATAAATAAACGTTTATCTTCGTTAGCATACCAATTCTGCAGCGTGTTATAAACGGATTTACTCGAGTTATCTTTCAAACAATCCGCTAATCGATTGCATGCCCGCCATACTGTCCTATGCTTAAATTTTTCAGGTTTTTTAACGATATTTTGCACACGCTGTGAAATCTGTTGAAATTGTTGATCAAAATAATTAACAATTTCTGCAGCATAGCTTCTGGCACAGTCATTTGCGTCATTGCTAATGAGAACGTCAGCACCGTGCAGCAGTAATTCCATCGCTGCTTGTTCTCTTTCATGGCGTATTGCCAAATGTAGGGCTGTGTCACCTTGTTTGTTTTTTTGATTCACATCGACACCATAAGACAGTAGCAGCTTTATCACTCTCCCGTGCCCCGCTTGGGCTGCACGGTGTAGGGGGAAAAAGCCATCATGGTCAAATACGCTAACAGATGCTCTATGAGCAAGCAACGCTGCCGCCATGTCTAGATTACCTTCTTTTATAGCCAACATCAGCGGAGAATCACCTGTAGCATTAACCCAATCAAGCTCACTTTCTTGTACTGCCAGCAGCATTGTTGCGACTTCTTTTCTAAAGGTTAGAATCTTTGCTGCTGAGTGTAACGGTGTATTACCGTGAATATCTCCTGAATTAATTTTTGTTCTAGGATCAGCCAACAAGCATTCAATTAACTTTATATTGATGGCTTCTATGGCCAAATGCAACGCCGTCTTACCATCACCTCGTGTTATTTTTGGATGAGCGCCTCGCTGTAACAGTTGCCGTATAAAATCAACTATTCTAATCCGAGGAACATAGTGTATTGCTGTTGTAATAGCCGCATTGCCCTCTCTATCTAGCGCATTAATGTCCAGTGTGCCAAATTGCGCCAGACAAGCATCAATCAAACCAATATTACCAAGCCTTGCTGCCTGTATTAAAAAATCTTCTGCTTTCAGATAGTCTAATAAATGAGGGATTAAAAGATTATAGACATAGTCATAGTTCTCCCCTTCGACATGCCATAAACAAATTAAGCCTTTTTCAGCCATCTCTCTTAATAAGCTAAAATTGTTTCTTTCAAAGGCTAAGCGAGTCGCAATTTTCGCTTCTAATGAATAAGGCTGCACATCCAAACTCAAAACCTGAGCAATATTAAATTCCTTGATTTGATAGGCTAATTCGATGAGCATTGTTTTTGTCATAGGCGTTGTAGAGTCGGTATTGTCATCATGTTTTTTAATACATACTTTGTTGATGCCTTCAATTGCCATCTCATGCTTATGATTTCTTGCCAATAGTTTAAAGTACCATCTTAAGGCCTCTTCATAATTTGTCTTTCCGGCAATCAAATCATGGCTTTTTGGATCATCAATCTCCTGTACAAGATTACCATACCCATATAAATAACTTTCAGCGATAATTAACAAGGTATTGTTGCTAAAGCACTCATGACCAGTAGTCTCAATGATACCAACAAAACGTGCTATCGCAGTCTTCACGGTTGAGCGATAACCGTTTAGTGGACGCGATACATATCTCCCAGATTTTTTTAACACAAGATGGTAATAAATTAATGCGTTCTCTATCTCATCTTTCGTACCGTTATCACATCTTTGTGCCTCAGAATAAAGTGATTCTATAGTTTGACCGTTTAAGAAAGCGGTGTACCTCTGCACCTTATTACTTGATGAACTACTGCTAGCTCTGCTTGCTGCCATATAAAAACCTCAATAATTATACCCATCGTACTTTGGGGTACATAGAAAATCTGTTACGTTAAAAACACGCAAAAAAGAATTGTATAGTAGAAAAAATAGACAGACAAGGATTATTATATTAAGGGCATATTAAGGGCACCGCTAATCCTCAACACTAAAAGAAGATCCACAGCCACAGGTGGTCGCTGCATTAGGATTACGAATAATAAATTGCTCACCATTGATATTAGCCTCATAATCAATCTCAGCGCCCACTAAGTATTGATAACTGACACTATCTACAACTAAATCAATCGCTTGCAACTCCCCAATGGTTTTCTCTAGGGCTTTGGTAACCGTAAAATCCTCTGGGGTCACGTCATTATCAAAGGTAAAGCCATACTGCAGTCCAGAACAGCCGCCACCTTCAATATAAACCCTAAGCTTCAATGCCAAATTACCCTCATCCACTAATAAATTAGCAATTTTAGTCGCTGCATTCTCAGTCACCGTGATCGGCTGTGGCGTATATGTTTTTACCTCAGACATAGATTCCTCATTAAATATTGATTAATTACTACTCACCCTAATTATCGACGACTCTTCCCACTAAGTCAATTTAAGCTTCACCCCACGCGAACATTCACTACGAAAAAAAATTCATCCAACAAAGTCACTCTCACTCACGAAGCCAAATCTGTCCCCCTCCCCCACACACCACGCACACCCACTTGTCTATTAAAAACTCACAGACCACCAAATTAGCGCCAAGCAATGATTGCCACCAAATAGAGTACTGTGTGAGCGGCAGGGGTTACCCCCAAATAAAGCGCAGGAGGCCCCAGACCGACGAGCCATTGGGGGTACCCCTGCCGCTCACACAGTACGGCAAAAAAGCACCAAACATATCGCAAAAAAAACATAATTAACGTATAATCCCCCCATTTTTAATAGAGAAGACACCAAAACCATGGATACAATTATCAACGTTTTTCTTCACATAAACCTTTATCTTGAAAGTTTCGTACAGCACTATGGTGCCTGGGTTTATCCGTTACTGTTTACGATTATTTTTTGTGAAACAGGTTTGGTTTTCATGCCTTTTTTACCGGGTGATTCCCTGTTATTTGCCGCAGGCGCTTTGGCGGCACTGGGTGATCTCAATGTTCATACCCTGGCAATCAGTTTAATGATCGCGGCTATTTTGGGAAATTTATTGAATTATTGGATTGGTCGCATCATCGGGCCAAAAGTGTTTCAGTCCGAACAATCGAGATTTTTTAATAAAAAGCACATCATGAAAACTCACGCCTTTTATGAAAACCATGGTGGTAAAGCGATTATTATCGGACGCTTTTTACCAATCATTCGCACCTTCGTACCCTTCATTGCTGGCATCGGTAAAATGAATCTCAATAAATTTATCGGGTTTAGCGTTGCAGGCTCCATCCTTTGGATCTGTTTGTTTACCTATGCCAGTTATTATTTTGGTAGTATTCCTGCGGTAAAACAAAACTTTAGTTTAATCATTACTGCGATTATTATTATTTCGGTACTACCCGCCCTTATTGAAGTGATGCGACAAAAACATGTATCAGCAAAAGAAAAACGAGGCCAAGCCAATGACGAAATCTGATGACGCCTTTCGCAAAAGCCAGCAATATATCCCTGGTGGTGTTAATTCACCCGTACGTGCCTTTAAAAATGTCGGTGGCACCCCGCCTTTTATTCAACGGGCCCAGGGTCCCTATTTGTATGATCTCGATGATAAACCCTATATTGATTATGTGCTCTCTTGGGGGCCTTGCATATTAGGACATGCTCATCCCAGAGTCATCGCTGCAGTGAATGCTGCCGTACAAAACGGCTTAAGTTTTGGTGCACCCACAAACCTTGAAACAGAACTCGCTAGCCTCATTTGCGAGCGCATACCCTCTATCGATAAAATTCGCATGGTAAATTCTGGCACTGAAGCCACCATGAGCGCCATTCGTTTGGCCCGTGGATTTACTAAACGCGATAAAATCATAAAATTCATTGGCTGTTATCATGGGCACAGTGATGCATTATTAGTGAAAGCCGGATCTGGCGCATTGACCCATGGAGCACCTGACTCCTTGGGTGTACCGAAAAGCTTTGCTGAGCATACGCTATTAGCCAATTACAATCATTTAGAAGAAGTGGCAGCCCTTTTTGAACAATACCCAGAGCAAATCGCCGCAATTATCGTCGAGCCTGTTGCGGGCAACATGAATTGTGTGCCACCTCAGGAAGATTTTTTGCCTGGACTACGTCAATTATGTGATGATCATGACAGTCTATTGATTTTTGATGAAGTGATGACTGGCTTTCGCGTCGCGCCTTTTTCAGCACAGCAGCTGTATCAAGTCACACCTGATATCACCACTTTTGGAAAAATTATTGGCGGCGGTATGCCGGTTGGGGCCTATGGTGGACGTGAAGATGTCATGGCATTAATTTCACCCCAAGGTGGCGTGTATCAAGCGGGTACTTTATCGGGTAATCCAGTCGCCATGGCAGCCGGCCTTGCAACACTTACAGAGTTAGCCAGGCATAACTATTATCAACAGATGGAAATGCAAACGGCCCGGTTATTACAGGGACTTAGTGAACTAGCGACTAAGGCAGGACTACCACTTTTGTGTCAGCAAGTGGGTAGCATGTTTGGCCTATTTTTCACAGATCAGAATGCCGTCATGGACTTTAACCACGTGATGCTATGTGATAAAAACCGCTTTAAGTACTTTTTCCATGGTATGCTCGAGCACGGTATTTATTTAGCACCATCAGCGTTTGAAGCAAGTTTTATGTCAATCGCTCATGATGATGCTATCATAGATAAAACGCTCGCAACTGCGGCAAAGGTTTTTGCAAACATGACATAACGAGGGAGCATATGGCAGGGATAGTAGCAGGTGGCACCGGTTTTATTGGCCAGTATTTAATTAAACGTTGGTTACAACAGAATAAACAAATTACTGTTGTAGGTCGCGATAAAACTAAAATCAATCGTATCTTTCTGGGCAATGTTGATAGTATGACATGGGCCGAGTTACGTGAACACGGTTCTGAGGTGATGCGACATTGTGATTTCGTCATTAACTTAGCCGGTACCAATATCGGCGAACACCGCTGGACCACAGCCCAAAAAAAATTACTCTTACAAAGCCGTATAGAAACCACGGGACTCATCGCAAAAATTTGCGCAACCCTTGGTGATAAGTCTCCTCCTTTGCTCAATGCCAGTGCTATTGGTGTTTACGGATTACAAGAAACCAGTGCAAATTTACCACGTGCACTCACGGAAAAGACAGATTTGAACGTCAAACAATACCCAGATTTAATCAGTAAGATTGGACACGATTGGGAGCAATCAACTGAAATTGCCAAAGCGCATGGCGTACGTGTTGTTAATCTGCGTTTTGGAGTAGTGTTAGGTCAAAACGGTGGCGCTTTATCACAAATGTTAACGCCCTTTAAATTAGGTTTAGGTGGGCCCATCGGTTCTGGCAATCAAGCCTTTTCATGGGTGCATATTAATGATGTTGCGAACGCCATTGATTTTATTTTGAAAAATGATCAGTTAAGAGGGCCAGTTAATATCGTTGCGCCCCATTGCGTGCAGCAAAAACAATTTGCGTGTGCTTTAGGTAAAGCCTTAAGTCGGCCTACTATAATGCCAATGCCCGGCTTTGCGGCGAAACTTTTATTTGGCGATGAATTGGCAACAGAGTTACTGCTCAATGGGCAGAATATTTATCCTAAAGTTTTAATTGATGCTGGCTTTGAGTTTGATTATGGAAGTGTTGAAGATGCTTTGAAAGATATTTTTGTTAAGAAGCTGGTTTGTTGAGATTTGTGTGAGATATGCTATTTTCTCAGCCGGAGGGCTTACATAAACACGCCGTGAATACTTCCCTGTAGGCTTGGAAGCGGCATCCCTGCCGCTTACAGTTTATGTAAGCCCTCCGGCTGAGAAAATAGCATGTAGAGTTCCCCACTCCCATAATGGGTGTGTGGATGGGTGAGAAAGGAAGCAGATCGAGCGTCAAATACATTCATCGCAGATCGCTGTGTCGTACCATTTTTTTAGTGTTTGTTTGTAGCGCCAGTGTAGCCATTGGTGGGTGATTATGGCGGTTAGGGTTGTGATGCCTATGCTTAGTTGGATAATGTCGTTGCTTGGGTGTAGGGGGATTTTTTGGTTGAGAGCGTCAATTAGAAAGATGAGGATGGATAATGGTAAGAGTGTTGAAAAGATAGTTGGGCTTGTGGGGGGCGTGCGTTTTGTTAAATTTTTTGGGATGTTTTTATGTTGGGTATATAGCCTACGAGCTAAGTTTGTGTGGCGACTTAGTTTTTGTATGAGTTTATTTGCAGTGTAATGCTCGTAATTACTTTTTGCTGGTTTGTCACAAATATTGCAGTTTAATGCCATGGTTTTAATCCTTCTTCTATACTGACTGTTTTATCTTGCCAGTAGTTTGGCTGGCGGTTATTGTTTTGATCGTGTTCGAGGGTAATAGCATCGAATGTCCGGTAAGGCTCTAGGGCTGGGACGTCGGGTAAGGGTTTAGCTACATCCATGTAGTGCTTGATAAAGTCTTTCATTAATTCTGTAATCTTCATTTCTTGTGAGCGTAAGATTATCATTTTTACTTTATTGTCTGCGCTTGATAAAAATACTGTGTATAAGATTTTTTTAAATCCTATTTTTTGTGCGATAAGCTTAATATTTGAATCTTTAAAGTCGATGCTGTGTTGACACGTCCTGACTTTACCACTGGTTCGTTCAAATATAATCGCTTCATCACTAAGCTCATCTACAATTAAAAAGCAATCATAAACATAATGAATACCTACGCCAATCATGATCAAAAATGCTGTAGCAATGTCAAATAAATGTGTGGGCTGTAAAAAAGCAGCAACAAGCCACTGGCTCAAGCCAAACACGATAAAGACTAAAGCAATACCATTGATAATTTTTTTTGATTTTTTTGCATCATGTCTATGGAGTGGAAACCCTAAGCGCTGGTGATTAATGGGAAATGCTTGTATCAATGGAGGATAATAGGATCCTAAAAAATACCATGGCTTGCTAAATACATCTAATGCTTCATAGTCATTCATATTATTTTCCTTTAGTTAGCGAGATGAACCCAGTTGTTGGAAGAGTGAAGATCATTGTCTTTTTCCGAGGGAAGTAAAGAGGCCGGTAGAATACATTTACCGCCATCCATAATTAAACGCAGTTTGGCATTAATGCGTGAAACAAAGATTAAATCATTTTTGTTTTTTATGATTTTGTTTGGTTTATGAAAGTAATACAGCATTTTAATCACGCGCGGCAGCGTTTCTTTTGATTTGACTTGTATGATTTTATAAGGGTTTAACAAGGTTAATGTTTCCAGTGCCTTGGGACGATAATCTAACGGTGTAGCATGACCGACTTCCCACCATGCGCGTAAGTCAATCCAATCTCTGCCTGGGGTAAAGCGCTGCAAACCAACTTCCAGTACAATTGAATCTTCCTGCTCAGAAGTTCTCTCAAAGCCAGGACTCGAGATAATACTCATTAGTGATTGATAAGCATAATGTTCCATGCCAGGCTGAGCCCAATATTGATATTCGTCAATAAATTGAAAAGCTTTATCTTTAGCAAAAGGACCGTGCTTTGCCCACTTTTGTAAGTCTGTATCATTTAAAATGGCGGCAATAATATTGCCCGCTATCATTAATACGATTCCAACCCAACTCCAGGGTGCACAGAAAAACAAACCAGCTTCTAGCAAAGAAACATCAGCAAAAGCGATTTCAGTAACGGCTGTGGTCATCAAATCTTCTTCTACACTAGCCGCAGCAACGTCTAATTGCGCTACAACTGCCTTGCCGGCTTGGCTGGCCAAGACCACGGTACTACCGACAACACTCATTAAATCACCACTCATTTCACCCCAGTCGCCATGAAAATATTCCTTGGACAAATCAGCCATTGCGAAAAATAAGCCTAAAAAAGAAAAGAAAATGACGGCATGCTCCATGATACTTGATAACATGCCAAACACTGGAAATTGCCTCAAGAGCAACAGTGAAGAGATGCGATTACTCGATAAGGTTTGCTCGACTTTATTGGGTGATAGTATTAATTCTGAAAAATCCCTAAGACTGACTAAACATGCAGACAAAGCATTCATAGCTTCGATGTCTTTACGTATGATGCCACGATTCTCATCATCAACAAACGCGGCAACTGCTTGTTCTAAGTTAATCACTGCCAATGTTGCTAGCAAACCACTCACACTTTTTTGACCATGCCCTAACCAGCGATGAAGTGTTTCGTGTGAAATAAAAGTATTTTTCTCATTGACGTTAACCGCTTTATTTTCTTTTATAGACAATACGACTAACCAACGCATTGATAGTTTTTCTCGCAGATAATCTCTTGTATTGTGCCCAAGCTTTTTTAATTTAAACCCGGGATTTTCATTGAGCCTGGCAACACCTTTTACTTGCTGACTCCCTGGCTCATAAATGGGAATTGCGTCATCAGTCACTGGACTTAATGCTGGGTGCTCTGATTGTTGCTGTATATCATCAATGCCAGGGATGTAATCTTTATCATTGGGCTTTGCTAAATACAGATTATTGAATAAGCCTGTAGCTCTGACTAGCTTTATGCTGGTAGTAACTGGATTGGCAGCTGTTGACATGTCGGCTGCGCCACGCATGTGTCGCATAAAACTTCTGCTGCCCTTTCTTAAGGTATTTAATAGCGCATCAAATACCTCGTTGAGTAATGTAGGCGCTTTTTGTGTGATAACATCATATTCTTGACTATCATCATCATATTCACCCCTCACCAAATCATTATTATTCAGCGATTTTACATACACAAACGGGGCACGTTTTAAACTTGCTTGGTATAAGCATTGAAACGTTTGCATACGAAAAACACCACTACCATCATTTTCATCATTAGGAATACACCTTGCAGGACTAGTATCACTCCCTGGCTGGTAGATGTTAATAATGTCATCGGATGGGATCAACAAACTATTTAAAGGATGTGTTGGTTCTAATAAACTCAGCAAATACATAACACCTAGAGCATCATCATTAGCATCGTTTTTTAAATCCAGGTTACCATCAATCGCCGCAGGATCTGTCATCACCACAGCAAGAAAGCTTTGCAAGTGTGCGAATGCTAGCACATAATTTTTTATGCTTGCTGCAAAATAATCACTATAAGCTGTCGTAAAATCTACTCCATCCAAATGAGGTGATGGTGTAAACGTCACATTGTCATGTTTGCTAGAAGCATGTCTTAACAATTTAACTAACAGTGCTTGTAATGAACGAATATTTTTTCTTATCGTCTTGCGTTCATCTACATTTAGAGTACTTTCTATCTTTGTTTTATCTAAATATTTTTCAGCATTACGTATCGCTGTGATTTCAGGTAGCGGGGTTTTCATTATTTCAAGCAGCATTGGTCCTGTTGTGAAAGTACCGAATGGAATTTTATTAGAAACTGGTTTATCGGGGTGTTGTACTTTATCACTATAAAATAAATGGTAAGCCGTGATCGCGCTGTCAAAGTAAGGTTTTTTACCAATAATCATTAATTGTTGTAGTAGTTGCTGCCAGCATTGCGATAGATCCATTTGCACGCGTCTTATCAAGGCAAGTGGATCTTTAACTAATACAATAATGGATCTTTTTTTAATGATGATATTATCATCCGCTGATCTAGCCTGTGAAAAATAATCAGACAATGCTAGCTTGTCCATGCGTTGTTGGCGTTTGTTCGAGTGACTCTGATAAAACCGAACACGAGGCCAACTCCATTGTATTTCTGAAAAAGCAACTTGATAGTCAATGGCATTATTTTCAATCTTGACAGGTACTACGATTGACTGGCTTGCAACACCTGTTGCCAGGCGATCATCATTTTTGGAATTCTTAGATAAATCAACTTCACTTAAATAAGCCTGAGCTTTAACTTCAAATTCTCGCCATAGCTTTCCCTCTTTAAATAGATAAAGCCAGCCTAGTCTCAATGCTTGCTGTTGACAGTGTTGATTCAGCAAAGGTTTTTTACCCTCACGCATGCGCTGTCTATCACTATCACAAAGACTCGCATAACGTAAGGAATCTATTTTTAAGGGTAAATGTGATACGTTTTTAGCATAGGGTTCTTGGCAAAAACTTATTTTTACTAACTGCACATTGGGTTTATCAATAGTTTCTTTTTTTCTACATGTCAGAGCGCTTACTAATGGAATCTTAAACTGTTCTCCACTGACCGTTGGAACCATTAACGCAACATTCTGGCAAGTGTCAGCGGCTGTTGCCACATGATGCTGCACTGTTGTTGCTTGTTTTTCACTGGGTGTCAGTGCTAATGGATATTTCATGGGCTGTTTAAATGAATGCTTTGTTGGCCTTGCAAAATGAAATCTGTTAACGAGCGCTGTTCTATATGAGCGCCGTTAATCGTTACCGTGCCGTTAGCTGACAAACTAATATGGCTATGGTTATTTTCCAATGTTATTTCACCATTTTTCATTAGACATAGCTTACTTTCTCCAAAATGGATATATAAGCTATCGTCTTCTATTTTTATAATTTCATCATTTTTTAAATGTTCTAATGTTTTTTCTATCATGATCTTATTCCGTGTTATACCCATCGTACTTCCAATTTAAAATCCCAGAAATAATATAATTGACTTATACTCTGTAAACAATGTAGGCGCGCTTCAGACGCGCCCCTACATTGTTTTTTACCGTTCATGGCATAAACGTGATTTTGAAGTGGTACTGTTATACACTGCTTCATGCTCAGCAAGTCCCGCATAAACGCGCCGTCAATCCATCCCTGGAGGCATAGCTGCAGCGTACCTGCCGCAGATGGTTTATGCAGGACTTGCTGAGCAAGAAATAGTTTTCTTCACTATGCTCTGTAAATACAATTGTTTGTGTTGTCTTAATTCAGTTGTAGTAATTACTGTTGCCTTATTATGTGTTAATAAGCTATAAGCCAGTGCTAATGATAAAATAGGCTTTACGCAGCCAGTTTCACCTAACACTGGTTCTATATTTATTGTGTTGATGACTCGCTGGTTTTTTTCTTTTTTCCATTGTGTTTGTTGTAAGTGATGCCAAGCTTCGATGAAATTTTCTGTGTTGCTGTGATAATGAATCACTAAATGTTTATCGTTGTGATTTGTTTGTGGCAGTGCAGAAGCGATTGAATTTGTGTTGAATAAGACGTCACTTTTTTGTTTGCTGATAAGTATTGCTGCACTAGCTTCGCCTGGGGCTGCATTTTCAGTATCGCTTTGCGTTTTAATATTATTCGTTCTTATCCAATTATCAATCTGTTTGGAGCTGATAAAGCTATCTAAGCCCACCAGGATTAATAAGGTTTTATTCATTTGTACAAACTGGCTTAATATCTCTTTGCAAGTATTTGTGTTGCCATTATCAGGTACGTGACATGAGATGTTTGTGTTCGTTGGGAAAAACTCTTGAATCAGTATGACGAGTGTTTGTCGTTGCTCATCCGTTAAAACCTCAGATGTTAATAATGAAAAATGAATGCTATTGCTTGCTAGGATGCTTGCTTGGTTTTGTTGTAATTGTTGTAAAAGTTGTTCTAATAAACAAAGATAACGCTCGATGCCTTGATAATGCAATGGTATGGCGCTAGGTGCCCAGCAAATGTTTTGCTTATTGGCTGTTCGCAAAAAATCATGCACATTGATGGCAGTTTGTTGTTTTAATACTGCCTGTTGCAAAACCATGATGCAATTACCAATAGCAGTGCATATTTCTGTAGCAATGATGCTTAACACCATAGGAATACTCTCCATTTTTTGGAGAGTATATCGAGGTACAATCAAATAATCAATTATTTAATTATAAATAAATGCATTTTATGGGTGATGATTATTTTCTGCCTGGGTTTCTACTTCCTGGCTGTGATGATGAGGAGGAGGACGAAGGCGAAACTGCAAATAGATTACGAAACCATGAATTCCACACGTTACTTTGCTGTGAACTCTTAGCAGAACGACTGCTTGATGCTGTCCCTTGAGCATCCTGTGATGGTTTAAGATGTAGTTTCTTGGAATTAATACCATTTCCCCATTCTTTCGATTTCAATCGGAAAAATGTGTGATGACCTGCAAGAGCGCGAAATTGACCAAAGATAGATGTGTTAAGTCTATCTTGGAAGTCACGTTGAGCGCCAAGCTCCGTTGTAAACAGCCAATCATCTTCGTAACGCTCATTGATGTAGGGAGTTCCATGAAATGAGTTTATAATGTCGTTAGCTGCTTCTCCATCTGCAAACGCTCCATAAGCATTGGTTATTATATTAATGACGTTACGATAATGTTCATCACTATAATGTTGTTCTAAATTAATCTCACGTTTTTTGTTTATTGCCTTTTTCAACTTAGGTGTAATCTCAGGGTTCTTACGGAGCGCTTTATTGCTCAGCAACATTGTTAATGGAAACCGTTTTTTATCACATATGATTAATTGTACCCTGGCACTAACAGCCATTAGTAAGGGGGTATTGGTCAGATAGGTAAATAGTTTGGTCATATCCATCACTAACGCTCTAGTTTCTACAAACATTTCTGCAAAGGATTGTTCTTGGGCTAATATTCTCTTTAACCTCACTTCTAACGCGTGGCGACGCTTCAGCGTAATAAACGGCGTAATATTATCTGCTCGCTCAAACACCGTATCTTTATAGAGATGGTGTCGTTTTATAAATGAATAAAGAAAGTCTCCGTAAGCCTTCATCAGCATATTCTGAAACTCAATATAATTAAGGACCACTTTACTCACCTCAGAATTATACTGATAAATCGTTTGTTCATTCAAATACAACACAACATCATGCACCAATTTTTTATAATCTAAATGATATTTTTCTGGATTGGACAGTCGCTTTCTGCGCTCACTTTCTTGCATATCCATCTTTTTACTAAACTTATCGTTAATGACCCAAAAATGGCCTTCTAGCAATTGATAATATGCATTGCGATGCTTCAAGTCTTCTGCATAGGACTGCCCTAAATATTGGACAAACTCTTTAATTTTTTTCATCATCATATCACATTGACTCAGCATTTGTATTAGCGGTTTGTCATCGCTATATTTCTCGATTGCAGTGGGGTACAATTCTTCGTAAAATTCCTTCACCATTCGTATATGACCGGTTTTTAAAATCTGATCAAGATCCGTTGCTGTAGAAGTTTCCTCGGTAATACTAACAAGCACCGGAGCAGTACTCGCAGCCGAAGAGGAGGATGCAGCACTACTGCTGGTCGATGATTGCAGTTCTTCTGCTGTGAATAGAGGCGCTGAAGGTGAGGATGCAGCACTACTGTTGGTCGATGACTGCAGTTCTTCTGCTGTGAATAGAGGCGCTGAAGGTTCTGCAAAAAAACTTGCAGAAGATGAATTGTTGTCTGCTAGAGGGGCAGCAATGTCAGCTGAAAACTCAGACGTATTAGGCGTCTCAACCGTATGATTTTCTACAGGCAACGCTTGTTCTTCGGGTTCTAAAACTTCTTCAGCAGGATTAAGCACATTGGCACTATCAACTACAGTGCTCTTAGTTTCTTGCGCAGCAGGATCAAGCACGGGTGGTAATTCTTCTTCTGGGTTTCCGGCGGCTACACCGCCAAAATCAGAAGATGTAACTTCGTCTGCTGGATTAAGCACAGCGGTAATGTCCACCACGGTACCATTTGTTTTTTCAGGATAGCCGTCTAATAAAGGGTATAAGCTTGCGAATTTTATAGAATCTTTCGCCGCCGTTTGCACGGATGATGAAGCAACAGCAGCATCATTAGGTTGAGAGAGTAATTGGCTTACATTGCGCTGAAGCAAGACAACAATCCATGTTTCTCTCATGGCCTCGGCTACGCTAAGACACGTCTTATAATCCTCAGAAGACATCTTAGAATCCTGATGATTTAGCCACTGACTTAATGCAACCCAATGCAAGCCTTTAGCAGCCCGTACCGGCGAAAACTCACCTTCATCAGAAATCGATGACGAACCACCCTTCAACATAATCCCTACTCCACTCTCAAAATATGTGGTCTCAAATATACCACATTCAAAAGCCCCAAGAAAAACTTAAAACCACCCCACCCCAAAAACTTTATTTCCTAAGCTACCTCAACAAGTTACAAAACATTATTTTTCCATCCCGGATCGCTAAAAGGTTAAATCAAGTGTTTTTCTCCTCGCAGGCTAAAAAATATACCCATCGTACCTCAAAATACGATTTTCTGTCGGGTGATTTTTCCCCTGCATCGTCGTCCCGGCCCAAGGCCGGAATGACGACGATTTTCGATCGCCCATCGGGAAAAGTCACACTTCTCTCTCTTACACTGCTCAATCTACCACCCCCAACACAAACAAAACACATGGTTTTTGTGCACACCCAATAGAGTACTCTCATCGCGGCAGGGGTTTCCCCCAAATAAATCGCAGGAGGCCCCCAGGCCGACGATCCATTGGGGGTAACCCCAGCCGCGATGAGAGTACGAGAAAAGCGGAAAAAAAAAATAAAAAAATAAAAAATAAACAAAAGAAAAAAAAAAAAAACAAA
>JAJFKI010000056.1 GCA_021773295.1 Gammaproteobacteria bacterium
ACCGCCCTCTTTAGACGCGAGACCCTCTGGACGGCTAAGAGACGTGGACACGCGTAGTGATTTGTATGCGATGATAGAAGCGATAATCACTAATGATGATGAAAAAGAAGCGCTTCGCAGAGCATTGACTGAGAATGCTAGACGTTATGACGTATCACGTCGTGAAATGCGAGCAGCCGCTTATTTGCGTGATGAGACTGCAAAAGAGTTAGTTAGAGTTGAGTACCTAAAGCCAGAGATTGAGAAAGGTCGAAAAAGTGTGGTTAAGTGGAAAGCAAGAAAAGCAGCAGCACGTGCGGAGCTAGCCCGTGAACGCGCAGCTTATAAAGCGGCAGAAGCAGCTCGCGAAGCAGCCAAAGCAGAGACCCAGGAAGAGCGAGCGGGCCGCGAAGCGGCAGAAGCAGCTCGCGAAGCGGCCAAAGCAGAGACCCAGGAAGAGCGGGCGGGCCGCGAAGCGGCAGAAGCAGCTCGCGAAGCGGCAGAAGCAGCTCGCGAAGCGGCAGAAGCCAGAGTACGAGAGCTAGAGGCGTTATTAGCTCAAAGAGAGCGTGGCGATGGTGCGAGTGCTTCGAGCAGCACTGGCGGCGATGAAGGCTCTGAAGCATCCTCGTCGAGCGCACATGGTAGCGCTTCGAGTAGCTATAGCCCTCGCTTTTGATGCGTGCGCATTTATTTTTTAGGGAAATACAATGCCAAGAGCAACGAACAATTTTGAAGCCTGGTTATCAGCGTGTTTAAGCGCGCTGTATGCCTATGGTGCTCGTCAAGGTAAACGCTTGCAACGCCGAGATTTAGGGGATGGTGACATCGAGTGGACCATTCAAGGCAAAGCTGTGGACGTAGTGAGCGCGGAGCGAGTTGCCTATCAGGGAAGTCCAAGCTTTGCCAAAATGCGCATTTCAACGACAGTTTTTAGGACAACCACTTACCTTGACTAATCACCCACAATCGTTATCCTAGGCAAGCTCAATGGAGAGGTACCGAAGTGGCCATAACGGCACCGATTCGAAATCGGTCGGGGGTGTTAAACCCCACGCGGGTTCGAATCCCGCCCTCTCCGGACTATACCCATCGTACTTCAAAATGCGAGGTTTAGGCGATTTAGTTTTTGTTCCCTTGGAACCTTTGAAATGCAGGTAATAGCCATTCTTATTGCCAAATTTCAAAGGTTCCAAGGGGGCAAAAAGAAACCGCATTAACCTCGTATTTTGAGGTACGATGGGTATAGTAGTTAAAAGAAGGATGTTGCGATGGCTAATACGGTACAAATAGACCCTGCAAGTCGTGTGGCTTGTTTTGATGTGGATTGTCAGTATTGTTTTACGCCGGAGTGTCCTGATGAGTTGCCTGTTCCTGATGCTTTGGCGATTGTTCCTCATTTAAATGCACAAGCGCGGTTTGCATCTTTGCGTCTTGGATCTAAAGATGCGCATTCTCCAAAAGCGGTTTGGGTGGCTGACAGTGATGATGAACAATTTGCACCGGTAGAAGGTGCCAATGTCGATATAAAATGGAAAAAGCATGCCGTGCCAGGGACCAAAGGCTTTGAGTTAATAGCAGGGTTGCCAGCTATTCCTGAGTATGATTATTTCGTGTGGAAAGGGGTAGAGTTGGATATGCATCCCTATGGGGCTTGTTTTCATGATTTTGCTAAAAAGATGAGTACCGGAGTGATTGAGTTTTTGCGCGCTCGTGATATTACAACGGTCATTGTTGGTGGCTTGGCGACAGATTATTGTGTAAAAAATACAGTGTTGCAATTATTAGGCGTGGGCTTTAAGGTGGTGCTTAATTTAGCGGCTTGTCGCGGTATTGCAGCCGAGACGGTGGAACAAGCGAAGAAAGACATGTTGCAAGCGGGGGCGGTTATCGTATCGTCAACGGATGAGCTAGTACAAGAGACTCAACTATGATCATACAATCACTCCTAGACACGGATTTTTATAAGCTCACCATGATGCAAGCTGTGTTGCATCAATTTCCTGGTGCGATGGTAGAGTATCGTTTTAGGTGCCGCAACGATGGTATGGACATCGCACAATTTGTTGATGAAATTTGGGAAAATATTCATGCGCTTTGTAAATTACGCTTAACGAAAGATGAATTAGACTATCTCAGCAGCATTCGTTTTTTTAAATCAGATTTTATTGAATTCTTGCGTATTTTTTCTTTGAGCGCTGATTTTATAGAAATTAATGTTGAAAATGGCTTTGAATTAAGTATCAAAGGCCCCTGGTTGCATACCATCCTATTTGAAGTCCCTGTGCTTGCTATCATTAGCGAAGTCTACACCAGCAACACGCATCCCGGTTTAGATTTCAGTGAAGGTGAAAAACGCTTAACCGATAAAATTAATTATTTAAAACAACATATCGGCACACCCGATTTTAAATTTTCAGACTTTGGCACTCGCCGACGTTTTTCTCATGCCTGGCAGGAACATGTCTTAATAAACTTAGCCAGGGAATTACCGGAACATTATAGCGGCACTTCAAATGTTTACTTTGCCATGAAACATGATTGGACCCCCATCGGCACCATGGCCCATGAATATTTACAAGCCTGTCAATCCTTAGGCCCGCGTCTTATTTACAGTCAAAAGTTTGCTTTTGAAAAGTGGGCGCAAGAGTATCGTGGTGAGTTAGGCATTGCCTTATCTGATGTCTTTGGCATGGATGCATTTTTCCGTGACTTTGATTTATATTTTTGTAAATTATTCGATGGTGCCAGACAAGACTCAGGCGATCCCATAGAATGGACCGATAAAATGTTAGCGCACTATAAAGCACACCGCATTGATGCGCGCACCAAAACGCTTGTTTACAGTGACAGCTTAAGCATTCCTAAGGCCGTGGAAATTTACAAACGCTACCATAAGCAAACTAGCACCGTCTTCGGCATCGGCACTAACTTAACAAATGACTTAGGGCCAACACCTTTAAACAATGTCATCAAAATGGTGTACTGCAATGGTCAACCCGTGGCAAAAGTCTCCGACTCCCCCGGCAAGTCCATGTGCTCCGATGACTCCTATATCCGCTACCTGAAAAAAGTCTTTCAAATTGAAGATGATGGCTATACCCATCACAGATGAAAATGCGAAATTAATGCTATTGCTTTTTGCCCCCTTTGAACGTTCGAAATTTGCCAATAGACCAGCTATTAGCTGCATTTCGAACGCTCAAAGGGAACAAAAATCAATAGCCTTAATTCCGCATTTTCATCTGTAATGGGTATAGAGAGCAAAAAAAGTTACTTGCTGAATTCTAAGTCTACAGAAATACTATCTATGGATAGTATTTCTGTAGACTTATTTTATAATATCCGCTTTTAATTGTGCTACCACACTTTCATCGGCTAAGGTACTAATGTCGCCTAAGTCGTCGGTGTTGCCGGTGACGATTTTTCTTAAGATGCGGCGCATGATTTTACCGGAGCGTGTTTTAGGGAGCGCATTGGCCCATTGAATTACATCAGGTTTAGCAATAGGGCTTAGATGATCAGCGATGTGTTGTTTGATGCTTTGTTTTAAGGTTTCACTGCCTTGTTGATTAGCTTGTAAGGTGATGAACGCATAAATGCCTTGGCCCTTAATCTCATGAGGGAAACCAACCACGGCGGCTTCGGCGACCCCAGGGTGTTGCACTAAACTATTTTCAACTTCCGCCGTACCAATGCGATGGCCGGCGACGTTTAATTCATCGGCGACGCGGCCGATGATCCAATAATTACCCGCTTCATCACACAAGGCTTCATCGCCGGTTTCATAGCACCCGGGGAAGCTTGTTAAGTAGGTTTCGATAAAGCGTTGATGATTGCCATGGACCGTTTGTGCCAGACCGGGCCAAGGGTTTTTTAACACTAATAAACCGGTTTCATTCGTTGCAACGGGTTTGCCTTCTGGCGTGACGACATCAATAGCAACACCAAAGAGTGGCTTGCCCACTGAGCCAGGCGTCATCTCGAGTTGGCCTAATAGGGGCGATAAGATAATACCGCCGGTTTCTGTTTGCCACCAAGTATCAACGATGGCGCAGCGATTACCTCCCACCACACGCTGATACCATTCCCAAGTGTCAGGGTTAATAGGTTCACCAACGCTACCGAGCAAGCGTAAACTAGAACGATCGCTTTGTGTAACATAGTCATCACCTTCACGGCGCAGAGCGCGCAGGGCCGTTGGTGCAGTATAAAATATCGTGACCTTATGTTTATCGATGACTTGCCAGTAACGCGCGGGCGTAGGGTACGTTGGTGTTCCTTCAAACATTACTGAAGTTGCGCAATTGGCTAAAGGCCCATAGACTAAATAACTATGGCCCGTTATCCAACCCACATCAGCCCCACACCAATAGATATCGTCAGGATGATAATCAAAGACATAATGATGCGTCATGGTGGCATACAGTAAATACCCGCCTGTACGGTGAGAAATACCTTTGGGCGTGCCAGTGGAGCCAGAGGTATAGAGAATAAATAAAGGATGATTAGCTTCAACCCAAGTGGGTTCGCAGTCACTGGCTTGAGCGTCTACTAACTCATGGTACCAATGATCCCGCTGTTGCTGCCATTGAATATCTTGTCCCACATGTTTAACTACTAACACTGACTCGACACAATCATTATCCGCCAAGGCTTTATCTACATTGTGTTTAAGAGGGATGGTTTTACTGCCACGCAAACCATAGTCTGCCGTAATCACGCACTTGGCGTTTGCATCATCAATGCGGCTCGCAATCGCGGCAGGTGAAAAGCCGCCAAAAATAACAGAGTGCACAGCTCCGATGCGTGCGCAGGCTAACATGGCAAAGGCAGCTTCTGGAATCATGGGCATGTAAATACAAACCCTGTCGCCTTTGGCAACACCTAATGATGTTAAGGCATTGGCCAAGCGACACACATGATCATGTAAGTCTTGATAGCTAATGGTTTTGCAGGTATCGCCTTCATTGTTTTCCCAGATGAAAGCTGTTCTATTGGCATGTTGTGGTAAGTGTCTGTCGATACAATTGTAACTGACATTGAGCGTGGCTCCACTAAACCATTTAATTCGTCCATCACTGAAATCGCCTTGTAACACGCTCTCCCAAGGTGTTTGCCAGTCGATAAATTGCTCGGCTTGTTCTGCCCAAAAGGTTTCAGGGGACAGGGTAGCTTGTTGATAGAGGGTTTCATAGCGTTGCTTATCGAGAAATGCATTGCTTAAAAAGCTTTGTGGCACAGGGTAATGGCTTGTCATGTGAAATCCTTGTCTAATATTCTCAATCTATGGGCGAGGCGTAGCCGTCTCAGGTTCAGCAGCTAATCGTTGTAGTCTTAAGTTAATTGCGATAACGAAGCTTAACAAAACCAATAAACCAATCAGGACTTTTAAAACGGTAGGTAAGGTGTCCATTTGCAAAATATCATTATAAGTGTAGAGTGCGATTGCGGCACAAGCGATCTGTCTTTTAGACATAAAGAATCTAGTTCGGCGAGCCGGGACGTGTTCTGTATCAAACATGGTTTACTCCTCAATAAACGTATTGGAGGATGATACCATTATGGAAATAGTTTGTAAGGTAGTAGAACCAAATGGCCTCGATGGTGGTAAACACCACCATCAAGCCTTTGGTTTCCCCAATGTGCGATGTTAAAACTAGATTCTACGGCAGGCGCCATAGACTCTAGATTAAGCAGGTCAAATTTAACACATGCTGTGATCAAATTGCAAGCATAAACACATAAAAAATATAAAAAATTTATGTAAGATAGTAATTTAATACGTTTTGTTACTTTTCAGTGCTTGAACAATGTTCCCTCACCCCTCGTGGGGGAGGGTTAGGGAGGGGGAAAATTAAAATAAAATCAACAAGTTAAACGACCATCTAATACATAAGCCATTAAACTCTTAAACTATAAACTTTTTTACAAAACCTTTAATGAAAATTTAAGCATTCGAGTCTATACTAGCTCTGGTACATTATTAAACCGAGAGATTCTATGGCTACAGACAGATATAAAACATCAGCTCAACAACAGCAGGCTCGGGCCGTGCTGTTGGCCACACTCGCGCAAAAAAATGGGCCAGACACCTTTGAATTGGCGTTAGCTATTTTAGCGCAACGATCCAATCCTAATGAAAGTACCAATAAACGTTTGCAACAACGTACTCGATTAATGGAAGCCAAATTAAATTTGTTTGACACATCGCATTTATTCGCAATATTGACCAATATGATAACCACTCAAAATAGTGATCTACTTAAGGATATGGCTCAAAGACCAAGTCATGATACCTTAGAACGTGCATTGGCTTTGAGGCAGTTACCAGCATCAATGTCTGAGGACATGCAACAACAGGTACGAGAAGATTTAATTCATGCCTTATCTGAAGAAGCATGGCGCTGTGAAAAGAGTTTTAAAACGATGATGAAAATGCAACCGCGCGTTACTGGTACGCAAAAGCTCGCATTACCACAACAAATCGCAACATCCTTCACTTTGTGGCAAGAGCAGCAACATGCATTGTCCACAGCAACAACCAACATACAACCTGCGGCTTCTAGCCATTGTTCATTCTGGGCAGGAGAAGCAAGTAGTGCTGCCAGTAAGCAATTACACATGTCACCGGTTAAGGATGCTAAAGGGTATAAGTAAATCCCATCGTTGCCATAATCTTCGCAGGAACAGCCCCTGCATTTCCCAAGCCAGTGCCTTGCAGTGCTATGGCTAAGTGATCGGTCAAAGAATAACTGGTTCCAAGCCCTAAGAGAAAAACGTTTTCCGTATGAGATCCTGCCCCTTTCACTTTATGAACGCCGGGCACGACCTTTGGCGATAAGGTATGATTCGATGCCGCCGCACCAATTTTACCAATGATATTTATCCCATTATCAAAGGGTGCAATGGCTTTAAGGTTCAAAGCAATGGCGTTATTATCACGTCCCTTAACCCCATAGTGGAAGTTATTATCAGGAAAATGGTAATAGCCTGTTTCAACGCCCCAAAAGCGATTAATCCGATACCCGAGATTTCCATTAAAGGCAAACCCAGACATATTCCGCCGTTTAAAATGTTTCAAGGTTTCATTGATTCGTCCCCAGCCAGCTTGCACATCGCCATAAAAACCTTTTGTGACGCCAGTCGCAGCCTTAGCAGGTAAGGTTGTCATGATCATCGCTACAATAAAAAACAGTGTTCTCATAAACCATCCTCATTAAAAAATTCGCTGTGGATATCCGCGATGTTGTTCAATGACATGCTGAATTTTATTCCACTGCAAGGGAAAATCATAATGACCAATGGTTTCTTTAATGATTCTATGATAATTCCGCTGCACGGCTTCACTCGCGTCAAATCCATTATCAATCGGTGTATGGGCTTCTACATAGAGTTTGCCATTGAACCAACCTACTTTGTAGGGCTCGTTGATAATCCGTACTGGCGTGCCGACTTGGACTTCGTAAAATAAATACTCAATGTCCTCCGGATACATGCGAATACAACCAGAGCTAATGCGACGCCCAATCGACATAGGATTATTGGTGCCATGAATCAAATAAGACTGTAACCCTAAGCGCAGCGCATAGTCCCCCAAGGGGTTTTCAGGACCCGGTGGCACAACTTCTGGCAAATAACGTCCTTTTTGGGCGCTGGCGGCGCGTATGGATTTAGGGACGAACCAAGAGGGATGTTTTTTCTTTTCAATGATACGAGTGGTTGTGAGCGGCGTTTCCCAGCCTTCACGACCAATGGCGATGGGGGCTGTAATCACCACATTTTCATGGGGAGGAAAATAATATAAACGCATTTCAGACAAGTTGATAATAATCCCTTTGCGTTCATAAGGTGGTAAGACATAAGCCGTCGGAATTTTTACCTTTTGCCAAATTTTAAGACGCCTAGGATTGATGTTAGGGTTGGCTCTCATTAAGGCAGTGAGACCAATACCATAACGCTGCGCAATGCGACTGAGGGTGTCCCCTGGCTCTACATGTGCTTCTTGCATGGCACCTACCACGTCATCACCCGGCGCTGGTAGCATATAAGTCTCGGCAGCGAGTGAGGCTTGGCTGATTAAAACACAAACAAGCACTGTGCTTAGCTTGAGCCAATGGCTATTCAATTTTCGTAATCGGTAAATTACCTTTCTCATTTTTATTTCGCCTCAATGATCCCAGAAAGCATTGTTGAACGTGACATTTTAGGACTATATAAGCGGTCTTTGTAACATGCTTTCTAACATCCGTAAAGGCGCTTTATCCTCGTTCACCATTGCACTAACGGGTAAATAAAAGGTCTGTTCTAATAAATATTGGCCAGTTAATGCCGCGTGAGAGGCTTGATCGGTAAACACAAGCCAGGTGGTGCCTGGTAAAAAGCGCATTTCGGTTTTATTAACGACATTTTGGTAGTGTTGATCTTTTTTCATAGCATGGTGCATTTTTAGCATGTAGTGATCATAAGGTGATCGCTCACTTTTCGTAATACTCAATGCTTTCATGGCTTTTGCCGTAAATTGCCTGTGTTTAGGAATTGTTGGAAGAAAGCGTTTGGCAACGTTGGTAAAGGGTTCGCCTAAATTCCATACTCTGGCGGTGTTTTCCGGGTTCACATTACAAAAAACACGTAAAATCCTGCGGCCTTGCACGGGCATTGATGGGAAAGCATCGACATGTAAGCGTGTATCATCTTTACGATAGGAGCTAGGACGACCTTTTATTTCCACTGGGCGGTAGCTGGTGCGGCCAGTTTCAATATGGTTGTAGTATGCCGGCAGCAAACAGCGTATTAACTCTTTCGCGTAGTCACAATAGCGATGCATGAATTGCTGCATTGCCAAGCTGTTAACGTCTGATAACTTAGAACAACCGCCTAACTGTTTCGTTGCTGGATGATAACTAATATTTTTGGCGTTATTGTCGATAATATCTGGGGAAAGAAATTGGGATTCATTTTCGTTTAGTAGGAAAGCCATGTTAGAGAGGTATACAACATGGCCTTCCTCTAAATGCACGATAACATTATTTACTGTGTTCTCGTCCATTGATGATAGCTCATCCTTAGTAAAAGTAAACTGATTTATAGGTGTTTCCATGATTTTTTTCCTATTTTTATGATATTTTTCGCATGAATGCAAAAATTCTGACTAATTTATTTCTTTATTTTGGTGTGTGGAGTTTAACATAAGTTTTTCTGCATGAGGATTAAGTATATTGATACCGTTCGCGACCCGCCATTGCGAGTGATAATGTGCGTGTATCAATGTATTCGAGCACATCGCCTAGTGGTACACCGTGAGCGATGCGGCTGCAGTTAACCTTGGCTTGTTTTGCTAATTGCAAAATGTAATGTGCGGTGGCTTCACCTTCTACTGTGGGGTTTGTCGCAATGATAATTTCTTCGATCACTTCTTGTTGTAAGCGTTGTTGCAAGTGATTTAAGCCAATATCTTGCGGGCCGATACCATCAATAGGCGATAAGTGTCCTAAGAGCAGAAAAAATAAGCCGCGATAGCCCGTTTGCTCAATAGCCAGCATATCTGCGGGGGACTCGACGATGCAAAGTAAGTGATGATCGCGCTTTTGGTTGCTACAAATACCGCATCGGGGGACTTCTGAGAAGGTACGGCATTGCTGACAATGTTGGATGTGCTCCATGGCGTGTTGCAATGCTGTAGCGATGGATTTGCCCCCTTGGCGGTCGCGTGATAACAAATGAAATGCCATACGCTGTGCTGACTTAGGGCCTACGCCGGGCAGTGCGCGTAGGCTATGGATTAATTCCTCCAGCAGGGGGCTAAAACTCATGATTATTGTTCGCCTTTACCGCCTTCACCACCAGCACCACTAAAGCCTTCGGGTAGATTTAAACCTTTGGTCAAGTCGACCATTTTCTCGCGGGTGGATTTTTCAACTTTGCGGCGTGCATCATTGAATGCAGCAGCAACTAAGTCTTCAAGGATAGTTTTACCTTCACGGAAGGCTTCTTGTGAAATGCTAACGCGTTTGACTTCATTACGGCCTGTCATGACGACTTTCACCATACCTGCGCCGGAAACCCCGGTGACTTCCATATTGGAAAGTGTCTTTTGAGCATCTTCCATATTGGTTTGCAATTCTTTGGCTTGTTTCATTAATTCATTTAACTGGTTTTGCATATCTGCCATAGTCTTTTACCTCTGTTTACGTTGATGATGGATCTTAACCTCAATTAGCAGTGATTACTACTGCTAAGCCATTGTGGACAATATTTTATCACAAATAGCGCCTGGATTGGAAGAAGTCCCTAGTATTTGACTGAACCAGGTTCTATGGTTGCGTTGAGTTCTTTCATGAGCGACTGGACCTTGGGATCCTTGCTTATCGCCTCTTCAGCGGCTTTTTGCTGGGCATTAGCACGTTGTTGGCTTAGAAAGGCGGGAGTTGCTAGGCCTTTCTGGCCTGGGGTGATAGTGAGCGTTAAGTCTTTGCCAAAGTGTTTGCTTAAACTGCTAGCAAGGATTTGCTTTTGTTTATCATTGACTAAAGCTATTTGGTGGGGGTCTACTTGCAAATAAACCCGAGTACCATCAATTTTTTCCAAGACACAGTGACTCGCTAGGATTTGGCTTAAGCCTTGGAGGTGCAATTGTTGTTGGATTTGCTCCCAGTCTGTTGGGCTTAAGTCTACAGGTGGGACTGCAGGCACGTTTGTCTCTGTCTTGGGTGCCTGTTGAGTGGTGCTTGGGGTAGCCACTGTTGCACGAGTAGTAGTGACAGCCTTGGCCTGTGCTTGGCCAGATTCAGGTTGGAAAGCGAGCATGCGTAGCAGCACCATGTCAAAGCCCGTATTGGCATCCGGGGCTAGGGGCATTTCTTGTTGGCCCATGAGGCCAATTTGGTAAAACAATTGTAAATCTTGGGGGCTGATTTGCTCGGCTAATGGTTTTAAGTGTTCATCCTCTTGGGTGGCGGCTTCTGGCACCAATTGCAAAATAGACAGTCGATGGAAGCAGTGTAATAAGTCGCCAAGGGCAAGTTGCAAATCCATGCCAGACATGGCGAGCTCCTGGCTTAGTGTTAATAATTGTTGACCATCTTTTGCAACTAAGGCTTGTAGTAAGGGAATTAAGTCTTGTTGGTTGAGTAAGCCTAGCATTTCACTAACAGCGTTTGCTTGTATCTGACCATTACCGTAAGCGATGGCTTGATCGAGTAAGCTTAAGGCGTCACGCATGCTGCCTTTGGCGGCACTTGCCAGCGTGTTTAAGGCTTGGGGTTCGAATGCTACGTTTTCTTGCGTTAAAACATGGGCTAATTGTTGGCTGATGGTGTCGATGCTGATGTGGCGTAAGTGAAACTGTAAGCAGCGTGATAACACCGTAATCGGTAATTTTTGTGGGTCGGTGGTGGCTAATAGGAACACCACATGCGCCGGTGGCTCTTCTAAGGTTTTTAAGAGGGCATTAAAGCTATGACCAGAGAGCATATGGACTTCATCGATTAAGTAAACTTTGTAACGGCCACGAGTGGGGCTGTATTGGACATTGTCGAGCAATTCACGGGTGTCTTCCACTTTGGTGCGCGAAGCGGCGTCTACTTCAATCAAATCGACGAAGCGACCTTGCTGAATTTCTTCACAGGATTGGCATGTACCGCAAGGATGGGCACTGATCCCTTGTTCACAGTTGAAACATTTAGCCAGTATTCTGGCAATGGTGGTTTTACCGACGCCACGGGTGCCGGTGAACAGGTAAGCATGATGTAAGCGTTGTTGCCTCAGTGCATTACTGAGTGCTTGCAAGGTGGCAACTTGTCCTACCACGTCACTAAACTGCTGCGGCCGCCATTTGCGCGCTAAAACTTCGTACGGCATGTTTATCCTTGGGTCATCGTTTACGATGGGTATGGATGTTAACGCGATACATCATAAAACGCTAGCATGATGATGTGAAAATATTACACAAGCCCAGGTGCTTGCGAATTGTCCGCTAATAGTTTACCCTTGCACCCACTTTCAATTACCTGAAATTTCCATTGTCAGGTATACAGAGATGATGCTGTGTAGGAATAGCTTGTCATTCATTGCATGAATGACACCCTCGCCCGATGGGGGATTCTTAAGGGGGAGAATCGGGATTCTCCCCCTTAAGTGCAAGCGCGGGCGTGTACCGCGCGTAGCATAGTAGGAGAGGTGTCCGAGCGGTCGAAGGAGCACGCCTGGAAAGTGTGTGTACGTTAACCCGTACCGAGGGTTCGAATCCCTCCCTCTCCGCCAAACGTTTTATGGTGGCCACATTGGTCCCCTCGCGACGATAAATCGCAAACCCCGTCAGGTCCGGAAGGAAGCAGCGGTAGTGATGGACTCGGGCGCCGGGGTGTGGCTAATGTTGGCTGCCACCTTAAACCTAGAAACGGCAGTTAAGACACCAAAAGTTCGCGTTTAACTGCCGTTTCTAGGTTAAAAGGGTTCAGTACCTTTTTCAAGGATGTTGAGGTAGTTACGATAGACATAAACCTTATCGCGCTTTTTACCACTCATTTCTTCTAAAATCCCAAGCGTAAGTAAATTGTTTAATGCACTTCTCGCAGTTGGTGCTGTGATATGGAGTTCTTTGGCCAAAAGGGGCGCGGACGTTTGTGGCAATTTTTTTAGATACTCAAATGTTTGTTCACAAGAAAATCTTGCTCTGCCTAAGGCTGCTATTTTTTCTAGATCCACTTTAAATAATTGATTAATTTCATGGGTGGTTTTAACCGCTTGCTTACATGAGACATAGATTCCCTCTAGAAAAAACTCAAGCCACGTTTCCCATGAGCCATGAGTTCGTACTTCTTGTAATAAGTCATAATAAGTTTTTCGATGTTGTTTAAGGTACAGACTAAGGTATAAGACGGGTTCTTCGAGCATGCCATTTTCGCAGAGTAACAATGTTGTTAATAAACGTCCAAGGCGACCATTACCATCTAAGAAAGGATGAATTGTTTCGAACTGTACATGCGCGATGCCTGTATTAATCAAAACAGGGAGTGTTTTATCATGCAGAAATTTTTCAAAATTGGATAGACAATCCGCAAGGTGCTCAACGGGTGGTGGTACGAATAAAGCATTTCCAGGTCTTGTGCCGCCAATCCAGTTTTGTGAACGTCTAAACTCTCCAGGTAACATATTGGATCCACGACCGCCCAAGAGCAATATACCATGCATCTCTTTCAGTAACCTTAAAGAAAGGGGAAAGTCTTCATCAAGGCGTTGCAAGCCATGCTGAATGGCTTTGACATAATTAGATACCTCTTCCACATCTTCCTCAGATACTGCTGGTTTCTGGTGATGCTCAAACAGAATGAGATCTGAAAATGAACTCTGTGTTCCTTCAATTTGACTAGAGAGCAATGCTTCTTTGCGAATATACATATAGATGAAGAGTGATGTAGGGTGATTTGACATAAGCGCCGGAATCTTTCATTCGCTACCCCCAAGCGACCCAAATTGGTCGACATTCAGCAATACCTACGTTATCATCACCATAATCTAACAGGATAAAGATTGCACAAATATGCCTAGACTCAGCAT
>JAJFKI010000057.1 GCA_021773295.1 Gammaproteobacteria bacterium
GTGCATTGAGGCCACCTTAGCCACCCTTAAAACAGGCGAGACATATCGCACCAATAGCTCGGGTATTAAAGCCATGCTGGCCATTGAGCCTGGCTTGTCTGCTCACGATAAATTGGCGCGCTACGCTGCACTTTCACGGGAAAGACGGCAACAACGAAAAGGCTTTGTTGCGACATTCTTTTGGAATCGTAATAAGCGGGTGGATGACTTTTATCGCGTGATGAGCAAGGTGGACTGTGAACAACCCAATACCGTCGAAGCGGCACGTACCTTTATGAGTGCGCTGGATTATCGGCGGATGAGGAAGTGACGGTAAACACAACGAAGAGGACTCCTATAAAAATGAGTGATGCTAACAACAATAAAGGTGCGAGCAGTGACGGTCATGACGTGCCAGCGGAGGCTGCGCCGTCGTTGGAAACACTGTCGCCGGCATTGAAGCAGCAAGCTTCGGCGCTAGCATCTTTCGCAAAAGTCTTGCGACAACAGCGACAAGCACAACAGGATGAGGCACAGGGCGCTTGCCCTGATGACGCCGCGTAATGAAATACAGAGTACTGAGAGAAACCTAACAAACACCTGAGGAGGTAATGATGAAAATTAACAAAGGTACCGGCGCATGTTTCGTCGTCATTGGTCGTTTAAAAGAAGTGCCCACGTTGCGGGCCACCAGCACGGGTACGCCCGTGACTAACATTGTGCTAGCCGTGGATGAGGTTAGCTACAAGGATGGCAAGGAAGAGCCTGTGTGCACGCAATGGATTCCTATCACGGTGTGGGGCGTTGCCGCGACATTTTTAAGTGGGAGCGCACGCCCAGGCTTGCGCCTGTATGTGGAGGCCAACGTTAAAATCGAAAAAGAAAGCGTCGCAGACAGTGAGGGGAAAGCCCATGCCTTTTACATCCCAGCGTTTCATGCCAATGATATTTCAGTGATAGACGCGCTTCGTCTCTCACCATCAACACAAGCGGAGGCAGAATGAACATGAATGTTAACAGCCGGATAAAACCACGGTTGTCTTTGATGTCCCTGGCTTTCTTGCCATCTCTAGCCTTCGCGGGCAGCGGTGAAGATGTGCTTTCCAGTGTTTTACGCGGGTTGATTACCTTGCTTACCTCAACCCCGGCACGCTTAATGTTTGTGGTGGCCATCATTGGCGTGGGCTATGGCACCTTAGTGCTTGGTAAAATTCCCAAAGAGCGAGCTGTCGGCATTGTGGTAGGCATTGGGATTGTTTTTAGTGGCTTTTACATCGCACAAAAGATGGGGCTGGGGGTATAACGCAATGAGTACAAGCGAAGAAGACTTAATGATAAATCCCTTGTTCGTGGCGCTAACCCGCCCGCCGATGCTGCTTGGCGTAACGATGGACTACTTAGGGCTTAATGTCATGGTAGCCTTATGTGGCTTTATCGCTTTTTCCTCGCCACTGTTTTTAATCATGGTGTTACCGCTGCATATGCTGGGCGTGATGGTGTGTGCTATCGATCACAACATCTTTCGCTTGTTGTATACACGCCTACACTGCCAAACCGTACCAAATAAATCACGTTGGGGATGTCAAAGTTATGAGCCGTATTGATTCAAGCGTTAAAATAGCGCGTCAAGAAGTGGGTGTTTCAACACATGTGCCGATCACCCACTTTAATTCACCGACTATCT
This sequence comes from Gammaproteobacteria bacterium, assembly GCA_021773295.1. GTDB lineage: Bacteria > Pseudomonadota > Gammaproteobacteria > UBA1113 > UBA1113 > JAJFKI01. Next base: position 1,664 of record JAJFKI010000057.1, read on the forward strand.
TGGAGTCTACTAGTGGTGCCTTGTTTTCAGTGATTAAAGTCGCCGGCGTGCCGTTTGAAACGGAGAAGACCGATACGGTGAATGGACATCAGCAGGCTTGGCATCGCGCCTTAACGGCCCTTGATGAACGCTTTAGTGTGGTGGGCACCGTGCATCGTCGCAAAGAAAACTGTGACTTAGGCGGGTACTTTAGCACTGCCTTTGCAACGTCCGTGGATGATGCTTATCACGCACAATTTAAAGGCTCTTCAATGTACGTGAATGAACTTTACTTAGCAATTGTCTATAAAGGAATAACCACCGGCCATACCGGCAAAGTAACGCGTCTACTCCAAAAAGTCAGCGGGCGCTATGTCAAACAAGCACGAGAAGCTCGCCGTGAACATGACATCAAGCAATTAACACAAGCGGTATTTCAGCTAACCACCTCGTTATCCGCCTTTCGTCCCCACGTGATGGGCGAAGAGGATGAGGCACTCGGATACAGTGAATTACTGTCCTATGTGAGCCTGTTGGTGAACGGTGGTGAGCCCTTGAAATTTAAATACCCCACCCATTGCCCACCGGTTGCGACAACCTTTGATAATGCCTTAGCAGCACAACAGCGTTACCCCCTTGGCAATGTGGCGCAGTATGTCACGGCCAAACGCTTATTCTTTGGAGACTGCATCCAATTTCAAGGGGCGCTACCCAGCGACGCTCGCTTTGGCGCCATGGTTTCAGTCAAACGTTATGGCGCAGACACGGCCAGCGTTATGTTGGATCCCTTGCTGCGCTTAGATTGCGAATTCATCAGTACCCACAGCTTTACCATAGAAAGTAAAGCACAAGCAGACAAACGGATTTCACGGCAAACCAATAAATTACTCAATGCAGAGGATGCCGCGGTGAGTCAATTAGAGGGCTTATTGGCAGCGCGCGATATGTTGGCCAGCGATCGCATGGCCATGGGGTACCATCACAACAGTGTATTGTTGCTCAGTGACTCAAAGGAAGCGCTAGAAGGGCACGTCGCTAATACCATCACCTGTTACATGAATGCAGGCATGGTTGCGGTGAGAGAAACCTTGGGACAAGAAGCGGCGTTCTGGGCGCAGCTTCCTACCAATGCGCGCTATCGGGCACGGGCCAGCTTAATGACCTCCGAAAACTTCGTTGATTTTTTCCCCTTACATAATTATCGCACGGGGTTTCGTGACGGTAACCATTTAGGCGCTGCCTTAACCTTGGTTCAAACCCCCTCTAAAACACCGCTGTTTTTAAACTTACATGCCCGTGGCCCTCTCGATAATCCAGCGCCAGGCCATACCACCTTAATTGGGGGCAATGGCTCAGGTAAAACCGTGGCTATGTGCTTTTTGGACGCACAGTTGAACCGGTATGGTGGCAGCAGTTTTTTCTTTGACAGAAATCGTGGTGCCGAAATTTATATTCGTGCCAGTGGCGGTTATTATGCGGTGCTCTCTCCCGATCATGCACAAGATATCCAGTTTAATCCGCTGCAGCTGGAAGATACGCCGACAAATCGAAAATTTTGTAAGGACTGGCTCGTGCAGTTAGTGCGACGAGAAGACGAAGTGGCGGTTGACGAAGCGGTGGTGGAACAATTAGAGCACTGTGTGGCGTATGCCTTTGAACAATTAGCCGCAGAGCATCGTACCTTAAGCAATGCCACTAAGGTGTTGCCGGTGAACTTTGAGCGCTGGATTCTCTTAAAGCGTTGGCTCAAAGGGGATCTAAAACAGACGGATGGTGAGTATGCGTATTTATTCGATCATGCGGTGGACGCTTTATCCATGCGGAAAAAAATGGGATTTGATATGACCCACTTTCTGGATAATGAACCCCCCAGTGTGTTAGCGGCAGTGACCATGTATTTGTTTCATCGATTGGACATTAGCTTAAACGAGGGCGGGCCGCTCGTGTCGGTCTTTTTGGATGAAGCGTGGCAATATTTAGATAACCCCTATTGGCAAAGCAAATTAAAAAAATGGTTGCCGACCTTGCGTAAACTCAATTGTCATCTTGTGTTTGCAACCCAGTCCCCTAAGAGTGTGGCCTTCTCGGCCATTAGCCATACTATTTTAGATAACTGCGCCACGAATCTTTACTTTGCCAACCCGCAAGCAAAGCCGGAACATTACATCGACGGGTTTAACTTAACACAGACCGAGTTTGCCTGCATTCGTGACAACGAACCACAATCGCGCCTCTTTTTATATAAGCAAGGACATACATCGTCACTGGGAAAACTGAATTTATCCCACTTAAAAGAATTGCTCTCCATCATGTCGGGCACACAAGCGACGGTGAATCTCCTCACGCGCCTTCGTGAAGAGGTAGGCGACGACCCGGCGGCGTGGATCCCGCTATTTTTAAAGAGGAGACAGGTATTATGATGAAACGACGTTATTATTTAAAGGTTGGATTAATGGGGCTCTTCCTCATCGTGTCGATACGCGCCTTTGCCGATGCGCCCGTCATCGATTTTGCCGCAGTGACAAACCTCATTAAAAGTTACAAACAATTGAAAACCCAATATGATCTGTTGCACCAAACCTATCAAAATGCGCAGCAGCAGCTAGATAGAGCCAAGGCATTGGTCAATGATAATGAAGGACATTATGGCTTTGGGGGGTTAAAGGATAGTGCGTCTGACTTTAAAAACCGTCAGTGGTCGCCCAGCAGTTGGAAGCAGACCCTGCAAGGGCTATCAGGTGGGAATTCGGCGCGCTACCAGGAGCTGGTCTCGCTCTATAAACGCGATCACCCAACACTGCCGACAGCAGAGTATGAAAAGGGCGCCAGCAAAGAAAGAGCAACGGCTTACGAGCAGTCGGTAGAGGTCAATAGAGCAGCTGTGGTGAATTCAACCTATGCCTTTGACAATATCAAAACACACCTAGACACCTTGCATGCACTGACCCAAAAAATTGATACAGCACCCAATACGAAAGCCGCGATGGATTTGAATTCCAGAATTGTGGCGGAGTCCGCCTACATCCAAGCCCAAGAATTAAAAATGCAAATTGTGACGAATCAGCAACTGGCGCAAACCAGTGCCGAGGGCCTGGCCAGTAAAACGGCGAGCGCTAAATTTAATACCATACCCGATGAATAGGAGGGAACAATGAAACGATGTTGCTTAGTACTGGTACTCATCGTACTCACCGGATTAACTGCAGGGTGTACCGGCGATAACCTGCGGGCGCCTTGCCCGAACTTTGGCGCGAATTGCGCCCAATCTCCAGTGAATGGCTGGGGCGGGAATGAGTAAGACTTTTTTTACATTAAACCAAGGAGACGATTGGATGAAAATAACACGAGCAAAAACACTTTTCAGTGGGGTGGCGACACTCATCGTTGTAGCGACATTGGTTGGCTGCAAAGGGCATCAAAACCCGTTAAGCAAGGCAGCGCCTAAAGAGGCGGCGAGCTTTTTAGTACAAGCCTCCGTGGCGGCAGAAAAGCAATTAAAGGTATTTCGTGCGCCGGGGGGTTACCAGTATGGGCGTTGTATGAGTGGCCATACCGCTACCTTTAGGTGTTTGTCGCTCTATAAAGCCATGGCGGTCTATGCTAAAACGTCGCCAGCGTTCAAGGCCGTGACACAGCGTGACTTAATGGATAAGACGATGTTTAAGCAGCTAAAAGAAGATTATCAGCGAGAGCAGTTTAATAACATTTAATGAATCCATAAATCCCTGAGGAAACGCGACCATGTTTGACATCATTCCAGCGCCTAGCAGTATGACCATCATTGAAACCTTGTTTCAAGAGTTGGATTTATTGCTTAACAACTATGTCTTTAATGCCTATACGGCATTGGCGCAATATTTAAAAACGCCGCTGGCGCTGGCAATGATTTTGACGATTGTGATTTTGGGATGGTCCATTACGCAGGGCCACGTTAAGCTCTCCATGAGCAATCTACTTAAAACGAGCGTTAAGTTAGCGCTGGTGTATACCGCTGCGATGAAGTGGGGTTGGTTTAGTCACACTGTGGTTAACCTCATTAACGTGGGGGCTGGCCAATTGGGTCAAGTACTCATTGATGCAACGCCGGTGCCCATCCCGCATGTGAGAGGGAGTGGCATCAATGGGGCGATGCAATTCGCCCTTATCGAATTTGTCAAAATCGGTGGCTGGATTTGGAATAAGGGTTCGTGGAATAACATGGGGCCCTATTTTACCGCCGGAATGATTTGGGCCTTTGGGTATGCCTTAATCTTAATTGCCGTCATTGAGTTAGCACTCGCTAAAATCATGCTAGCCATTCTGTTTGCCACAGCGCCCTTATTTGTGGGATTTACCCTCTTTAAACCCACCCACACGTTCTTTGATCGCTGGCTGGGTGCCTGTGTGGGCTTTGGGCTCTTAATGATTTTTGTCTCTAGCATGTTAGCACTGGCATTGAGTATGGCTCAGTGGGCTATCGGTACCAGTTATATCGATCATGCAGTTGGGATAAACCTCGTGGGTTATATCCCCATCATGGTGGTGGGCGCACTCGGCATTGGCATCATTCTTAAGGCGGCACAGCTAGCCCAATCCATTGGGGGAACCGTCACCACATCATCAGGCTCAGCCTTGTTAGCAGGCACCGTTGGTGGCTTGGCCAGCCGTGCCTTGCCCGTCGTAAAAGGGACAGGTGGTGCAAGTAAAAAATTAATGGGTATGGGGAATTCAGGCAGCAAAAAACTCATGGGTTTGGGTGGCGCTATCGGCCAAAACGCGCTGTCATCCATGCGTGCGATTCGCAGCAGCTTGACTAAACCATAACGTACAACATGACACAACAGGAGACATCAATGGGACAACCATTCGGAAAAAGAATCACAAAGGGCATGCGCTGGTTGCGCCAGCAATTAGCACACGCTAAGCTCGCTCAGCCTGGGCCTGCCGGTGAGAAGCGGCACATGGGTGAGCCACCCACTGAGCCAGATGTCGCAAAGGCTATATTAGAAGCTTCACAGGATAAACAATATTTTGTTACCGCACGTAGTTGGGCAGATGATGTGTATACGAGCGCCATTGTTTCAAGGAATCGTTACAAGTTAGCCTTTTTTGTGGCGATGGGTTTATGTGTCGCGTTGAGCATTGCGATTGACGGTTTAATTCCACTGCAACGCCTTGCGCCTCTATTGGTAAATCACTATCAAGACGGACATGTGGTGGTACAACCCATAAGCCAGCCGGCAGCGCCCGCCTCAAAGGCCGAAGTGGAAAGCGATTTGGTTCACTATGTGATTAATCGTGAGAGTTATGATTCAACCTCGTATAAGTCACAATATATTTTAGCGAGTGTGTTATCCAATAAAGCCGTTGCCAACCAGTATATGGCAGAGCAAGATAGACACTCACCAAATTCCCCCATCAATGTCTTCGGCAAGAAGGGGTATCGAACAGCACGTGTGGAAACCCTTGTGTTTTTGGACTCAGCGGCTGATAACAAAGGGTTACCCAAAACAGAGCAAACCCACCAAAATTTGGCAAAGGTGTATTTCACCACCACCGATTATCGTAAAACGTCCACCCGTGGTCGGTCACACCCACAGGTTGCATTGGTCTCGTGGACTTACCGTGGAACCCCCGTATCGCCTGCGGAGGCTTGGCAGGATTGGAATGGGTTTACCGTCACCCGCTATACCGTTCAACAACGAAATATCACCTCAACACAAGGAGCATTCTAATGAAAGATTATCGTACGAGTCAGCGACTGTTACCCATCCTATTAATGATGTCGCTTGTCGGCTCACTCATTGGTGGCCCTAGGGCCTTTGCCGCACAAACGCCGCGTGGTTTATCCACAGATGCTCGCATTAAGCGGGTGGCCTACCAGCGCGACAACGTGGTGCCGGTGCGGGCAACGACCTTTACCACCACCCAGATTGTCTTTGGCCCGGATGAGCGTATTGAAAATATTCAAAACGGGGATTTGACGGCATGGACCATCAGCGTTGAAAAAGGGTTGCCCAATATGATGTTCTTAAAGCCCACCATGTTGGACTCCAATACCAATATGACGGTGGTCACCAATCGTCACACCTATTACTTTCAATTAATGAGTGGGCCGCGCCAAGGACGAGGGAAAACCACCTATGCATTGGCGTTTACCTATCCGGAGCAAGCGCATACCGCGATGCTAGCCGCGGTGCGTTATAACCGCGAGCAGCAACACGCTATTTTAAATGCTCATAAGAACCCCAAAAACTATCATTGGAATTATAGTTTCAGTGGGGATCATAGCATCATGCCCCTGCATATTTTTGATGATGGCCATTTTACCTATATGCAATTGCAACCTGAGCAAGTGGTGCCAGCAATCTTTGCGGTGGACAATAAATCTGGCAAAGAGTCGGTAGTCAATTACCGCCGCGAAGGCAATTACTTAGTGGTGCAACAAATTGCGCCCCAGTTTACCTTGCGTGAAGGTAAAGATCATGTAGCCAGTGTCTTTAACAAACGGCTAACGCAGCCGTCAAAGCGAAGAGGGTAAGGTTGTGAGTGACGCCATGCAAGACAAAGAGGCTGCGCCCTTGGACGCTGAAAAAAGTGCAGGGCAATGGTCTCAGGTTTCTAAAAAGAATACCGCGAAGCGCACGGGGTGGTTGTGGCTGGTGGGCGGTGCCCTCATGGTGGGTGTGGTATTGCTCTTGTCGGCAAAATCCGATGAGCCCACCGCCGAGGTTGCAACAACGTCTCCCCAGCGTGCACAGTTTCGCTCGGCACTCAACGCGAACTTAAAGCAGTTGAATACACCAGAGACCGTGCAGACGCACGCTGTGGTGGGCGAGGCCTTCACACTGGAGCCGCCAATGACGCCAGTGCCGCAGGGAACAAGGGCTACGCCGTCTAAAGATTATGTGGCGCGCCAGCATGCACCCACCAGTATGTATTCAAGTCCTGCCAGTGAGAGACAAACCAGTGTGACGGCCTCAGATAACCCAAGTGGCTTTGCTGGGCACAGTGCCAATGCACGTTTTGCCAATACCGCCACGGTGGCCACCGCCGTTAAAGCCTCTCACTTGGCCCATCCCGCCTATACCATTGCTAATGGTGAATTCTTACATGCAGTGTTAGAAACGGCCATTGATTCAGACTTACCGGGGATGGTGCGCGCTGTGGTGTCACGGCCGGCCTATGCCTATACGGGAGAGCAACCCATTATTCCTGCGGGCGCCAGACTCATTGGGCAATATTCCTCAGAGATTGCGCAAGGACAACGTCGCGTCATGGTAATTTGGAATCGGATGTTGCTGCCGAATGGTATTACGGTGCAACTCAATAGTCCGGGTGTCGATGCATTGGGTCGTGCAGGGCAGGGCGCTGATAGCGTCAACCGACATTTTTTTGAGCGCTTTGGGGAATCTGCCTTACTCTCACTCATTGGTGCTGGAACTGCAACGGCAGGCGTGAATGATAACGACCAATATAACTCTGCCTCGCAATACCGGATGGCCATTTCACAGTCCTTTCGCCAGTCGGCACAAGACTCACTGCAAGGCAGTGTGGCCATGAAGCCGAGCCTGCATATTTATCAGGGGGCGAGGATTAATGTGTTTGTAGCTCATGACTTGAGTTTTTATGACGTGCTAAAGGATGAGGTGCGTGTGGCAAGCTCATTACCGGGGTTTGTGAAATGACTGTGATGCGCGGACAGTTTGCGCCGCATGCGAAAGGACTATTGGCACCCCTGGCTCCTTGGTTAGAGGATTCACAGGTGGCAGAGATTTTAATGAATCGGCCAGGGGAGGTGTATATTGAAAAAGAGGGCACGTTAACGCAGGTGTCAGTGCCCGCCTTTGATGAGCGCACGGTTTATCGCCTCTTTCAATTGATTGCCAATGAGAATGCGCAAGTGCTCAATGAAAAGATGCCTTTGCTGTCAGCAAGTTTACACGATGGCTCTCGTGTTCAAATCGTTTTGCCACCCACAGCCAAATATCCTACGCTGTCGATTCGTCGAAAGGTGGTACGTCACTATTGCCTGGAGGATTACGAAGAACAGCGATTTTATCAAGAGGCTGTTCCCTTTGAGCTTCACGGCGATATGCGCTCGCAATTAAGTGCAGATGAAAAACACCTGATTCAGCTGTACCAGCAACAACAGTGGGATGGCTTTATTCGGCGCGCCATTGAATTGAAAAAGAATATTGTGATTTCAGGAGGCACCTCCAGTGGTAAAACCACCTTTTTAAATGCCTGCTTGCGTCACATCCCCCGGGATGAGCGCATGTTGTTATTAGAAGATGCCAGAGAAATTGACATTCCTCATCCCAATCAAGTGAGCTTGTTAAGCAGTAAGGGCGAGCAGGGCCTTGCTAAAGTATCGATGCAAGACTTAGTGCAATGTTGTTTACGGCTAAGGCCAGACAGAATCATTGTGGGGGAGATTCGAGGTAAAGAAGTCTTGGACTTTTTGGGGGCTTGCTCCACAGGGCATGAAGGCTCCTTGACCTCTATTCATGCCAATAACCCACGCGTGGCCTTGATGCGCATGACACAGCTGTATAAACAAAACAATGTGCCTTCTATGTCCGATGAAGACATCCTTCGAGAAATTAATGAAGTGGTGGATGTGATTGTGCAAGTCAATAAGGCGCCGATGGGGCGGCAGGTCCAAAGTGTTTATTATAAATGGGGAGACATCACACTATGATAAACGCACTATCGCTCATGGCGTATCGTGTTAAGGCCCATAAAGGCTTAGGGGTTATCCTTTTGTGCGTGGTTGCTGTGATGGGTTTACAGTTAGCCAATGTGTTATTGATGAAATTGCTGGGGCTGAATAATCCAGCCTTTCCTTTAAGCTTTATCACCGTGATACAAAACGGGTTTTTCATTACCACGGCCATTGCTTTTGTGATGGTGGCCTGCCCCTTGGTGGCGGTAAACTTTTGGATCAAGGGTGGCGTGAAGCGAGCCATTGCGGGGCAGCTGTTGTTGTACTGGGCTGCCTTTATTCTCATGAGCTGGCTCGGGTTTTATGCCTTTATTTTATGGCAGGGGTTAAACCTGCAACCCTATCCGTGGCTCATTACTGCCATGGCCATTCGGATGAAAGCAGGCAGTGAGGGGATGAATCATTTAATAATCAGTTTATTTGCTAGCTATTCGCTCTTTGCTTTGGCATTGGTGGCGAAGCTATTTTCAGCAAAAACTAAGGCTGAGAAAGTCTTTGGTAGCGCGCACTTTTCCAGTGCTTTTGAGCTACAGCGTGCGGGACTCTTTTCAGAAGAAGGAATTGTGTTGGGCAAAGCCTATGGCAAGCGTTTGCGACTACCAGGCTATGAAGGTGCCTTAGTAGTCGCACCCATGGGTGGGGGTAAGACCACGGCCATTGCGATCCCAAATTTGTTGGAGTGGAACGGCTCTGGGGTGTTTAATGATTTGAAGGGTGAGCTATACCGGGAAACAGCGCGCTACCGTCAAGAGGTCTTAGAGAATGAGTGCTTCTTATGGGCACCCACGGATAGAGCCGGGCAAACTGTCAGTTATAACCCGTTCTTTTATGTGAGTGATAATCCGGATTACCGCATTCGGGATTTACAGTTGATTGCACAAGTTTTGATTCCAGCAACGAAGCAGGGAATTGGGTTTTGGTACCAGTCCTCACGGGAATTGTTTTTAACCTTGTCGCTGTATTTTCTTGAGACCAAGGGGGCTGTCACCTTGACTGAAATTCATGACATCTCAAAACAGAAAAAGTTTTTTGTATGGCTTGAGAAAGAAATAATGAAAAACGAACATGTGTTTTCAAAATTTCTAAAACAAAATGCCTATGCCATCTTAGGTGCTCATCACGAAACGCAAACCAATATTTTAAAAGACTTTCATTCACGTACGGGGCTGTTTAACGATCCGGTCGTGGGTTATGCCACCAGCAAAAATGATTTTGATTTCAGGGAGCTCAGGCGAAAGAAGATGAGCATCTACATTCATATTCCTGATGGTGATAAAGAGCGCCTCAGCCCGCTGCTCACCTTATTTTGGGCGCAGCTGCTGGATGTGATGTCTGCAAAAGAACCTGGCGCTGATGAGCCCTACGGTGTGTTAGCGTTGATGGATGAGTTTGGCAATATGGAGCGCATTAACAAGTTGAAAGATGGCATGTCTTTTTTAAGAAGTTACCATATTCGAAGCATTATCATCGTTCAATATCTTGCGCAAATTATCTCTGTGTATGGGCGCGATGATGCGAAAGGGTTTTTAAACAGCAAAGTTAAAATCGCCTTTGCCTTAAATGATATTGATGATGCGCAATTCTTTTCAAAAGCTTTAGGAAGCAAGACCGTGAAAGTCACTTCGAGCTCAGTGAATACGGGGCATGGAGATAGGCCGGGCTCTCGTAGTCAAAGCGTGAGTTATCGTGCGCGGGCACTGATGAGCCCCGATGAGCTGATGCAGTTATCGCACAAAAAAGAAATCATATTAATCGAAGCAAAAAATCCCGTTAAAGCCAACAAGTGTTATTGGTTTAAAGAAGTAGCTTATCGCTATGGTTTGAATCAATTGGATGCTGGCAATGATCAGAGGGAGGTGAGTGACGAATCAAGCACCTAAAAAAAATCATTATTATTAACCACCACCATAGAGGAAACCAGGATGAGTGATGAAGATGATAAAAAAGCAACACCCGGCACGCCGGAAAAAACACCGAGAACACCAGAGATAACGCCGCCAGCAACGCCGGTAGCGCCAGATGCTCCAGTGAAACGTGCATGCCGCAGGCTAAGGCTAGATGATTCTACTATCCCGCCAGAGACAAGCAAAAGCGCGGGGAAACAGCGACATCATGAGCGATTTTTTCGAGACAGAAAAGTGAGTTTTAAAACAGGTTCGAAGCAACGCAGGGCGTTTCGCGGCAGTCATGTAACGCGACTGTATTCACGCCTTGTCGCCACGTCATTGAGCAGCGGGCATCTAGGGCCCGCAGAATTAATGGGTCGTATTGCGAGAACCTTCATAAGAACTATTTTGGACCAAGCGTTAGCCCACAACCCAAGCGATACACCCGTGCAAACATTCACGATGGTGCGAGGAGGGCAAGCAATAGAGTTAGATAGGTTCAACGAAGCTTTTTTATTTATTGTTATTTTAAGTGACAGAGCGCAGCGTCACGGGGGAGCACCTTGTGGTAGCGCTGAACGAGCATTTTCTTTATAACCATCACTAGCTAGGGTGATAGACTATGTTTTTTTAAAAAATTATTCCAGCGACAGAGCGGTTCTATGTCGTTGGCACAACGCTTACATATCAACGCATTGGAGTTGCTAGCACTGGATGTAATTGTGAGGCTATTGCCACCTCCAGTTTAGAGGCGTCTTTACCCAGTTGGTATAGCTCATGGATGAGTGAGACAATGTTAAAAGCAGCATGCAATGCGACAATAGCATTCGCCGCATCCTCTAAGTCATAATGCTCAAGTACCTCGTGTATACTATGAAAGATAACATTTAGGACAATTTTACCAACATGCCCTAATGTGAGGCCGTCTCTTGAGGCCCGCATTGCAATTGATGACATATGCACGCCAGTGAGCGTATAGTTAATGGTGCGGCGTGTGGTGCCACGTAAACTGCGTTCAAATTCTTTTTCATTTGCCATATGATGTTCCTTCTTATCGAGTAACACCGAAGATTCTTTGTGTTGCTGTAAGGGTTACTGGTTTATTGTGTTTATCGCTGCGTGCTGACTTTTTGGTGCTTGCAACTGCACTGAATTTCGCTAAGTCTTTTGCGGGTAGTGGCATTGCTTTTGGCGTTCGGCGGTTTGCAGGCTCCGCTATCATGGCTTCGGTATCACGACAGTTGTGGCCGCTACTACTAGAAGGGGTTGAACGCAATGCTTTAGATCGCTCAGCGTTTCGTCGTACGTGCTGAGCCTGCGCTCTTGGTCTTCTTGCGGAAAATAGTTTACTGACATCCGACCATACGCTTTTTAGTGAAGAACGGATGTTGCTAAACCAGCTAGCGCCGTCATAGGCATTTTTGAGCAAACGTGCCAATGATGGGTTTTCTAGTGTTCCGTCGTAGAATACATGAGCGGCGGGTCTAAATCTTGAAAATTGGGAGGCAATGTCATCTTGCGCATAAGGTTTGTCCTCGCGCCCTTCTTCTATTTCCCCAGCTCGGCAACGGGCATGGTATTCATCTTCTAATACCTGGTTAATTTTCTGTGTTAACAATAATTCTTTGTAAGTTTGTCGGGCTTGAGAGACCGGTGTGGTGAGTTGATACCACCACTTGGACCACCATGGCTTAGCGTCATGTGCTATTAAGAAAGTCTCAATCCCTGCGAGCAGTGATTTGCTGTTGTTAGTGACAATGGCGTCTATACCAGGCTTTCTTTCTAAAAATCTGTTAAGGGCTCGACCTTTTTTTGATGCCCAATGAAGCGTTCGTAATTCAGCTTGCAAGTCGGATAATCTGTTGGCATAGCTTGCAATGCTCTCTTCGTAAGATGTCGCTCTATTAAACGATGACTTTGATTTTTTCCTGCTAGGAGTTGCTGCTGTAACGGCTTCGTCACCAACGCTGAGGGTCTGGCTGCCACTCGATGATGCAGAGCGAGAAGCTTCAAGTTGACCGATTCTTTGACTTATTTGATGAAGCTGTTCTTTTTGATCTTTACGTCTAGCCACCAATTGCTCTATATTATCGCTAAGCCTGACTATTCCTGAGCGAATTTCTTTTTGTTCAACGCTGACTGCGCTAAAACCTTCATCAAGAGCATCAAATCGCCCAAAAAGTTCCCTAACACAACGCTCTAGTTCTTTTTCTAATCTAGCGCTGTCTACGGTTCCATCTTCTCTTGTATACGTTGATAGGTCGAACACGTCATCAGGAATAGCGTCACCCTTGAGCATTGCTTGGATAATTTTAAAAGCTGGTATTAAATCCTTTGTACGTTTATCATCGCTGCTTCTATCAACGTGACCTTCTTTGAACATGGTTAAATAACGAGCTTTCAACTCACGCTTACTAATCGGTACAGTTGGGTCTAACTTAAAAACTCTAAAGGCAAATGCATGCTTTTCGTTTTTGGGCTGCGCTTGAATCATGGGTTCAGAGGAATCTGATTTGGGATGCGGTTTTGAACTTTCTGGCGAGGCAGGTCTTCTTGGAGCACCACTACCTTCAGAAGATGGTGTCTCATTGACAGCTATTGCTGGTTCTTCTTTGTCTGTTTCTTTTGTCATCAGCTTTCCCCTCGATAGTGCCATTGCCACAACAACACCGTTTTGACCATGGATAACCACTTGATTTTAATAAAAATTGTTCTACATATCCTATTCACCATGATCGTCACTGTCTCGAACTGTTCACCTATTGTATCAAACAAATCCTAAAGCGTCTCGGGTTTGTCTTATTTTTATCCGATTCATTCTCTTCAGGGGGAGGTGCCCGCTTCTGTTTTCGGCCTGAAAAGAAGGATTCCTCTGAACTTGAGGAAGAAGAGCTGGCGTCTTGATTTACCTGATGTCCTTCTAATTTCTCTAACCGTCGTACTAATTCGCTTATTACCTGTGTTTGCTCTTCACAAGTCTGTGTTTCAGATTTTAGTTTAGTTTTAGTTGCTTCAAGTTCTTCCTTCAATGATCTATTTTCTTCTTCTGCGATGGTCTTCTGGCGCTCAAGTTTATCCGCTCTAGCCTGTGCTCTCCTCATTTCCTCATGAAACTGCTCCAACAATTGCACGGTGTCCGTATGGGCAGGATAAGCAACCAGCGCCGTTTCTCCCTCTGTCATGGCTTTAAACTCTGGGCGTGTACGTAGCGCTAATATCTGGCTGACTAAATTATTGAGGTGGCGCGTTGCGGCTACGTTGACGTGTCTATCCACGCGCTCTTGTAAACGATGAACTTGCGTAAAAAAGTCAACAGGAAAGCTCACCAAGGCATCATCCATAAAATCCGCCATGTGCAACACCAAACGTTGATGGTTTTCAAGTATGTCAGGGTGGCCTTTTTCGCCCCTTAACTTATGAATCACGCTTGTTAAATATCTTATGGCTGAGCGAGCGCGCTTTTTTCTTGCTATAATCGCTTCTTTTTCTGACGCCATTGCGTCGGCACAGAGCATCAGACCATCCCGCAACCGGGTTAAGCTGTCCATGGCATCACGCCACTGCACGTAGTTAATAGCGTTGGGCGTTTCATGGGTTAATTGCACGAGGGCTCGAGAATGATTTAAATCTTCTGCCGATAACAACAGATGATTACGATGGGTGGACGACACGTGGTACTCAGTCACGAGGCAATGATAGATGGGATCTGATTTAAGATCTGTTTCCATATCCCTATACGCCGCGAGAATACCCAGGAAATTGCGCCCTGTGGTAGCTTCGATGGTCTGTGGATCGACGGTGCCAATCCACTGTGTTAGCAGTGCTGCTGAAATACCTGTGCGCATTGAGGGCGGTATGCCTGCAAAGGTGGTGATACCTTTTTCTGTCGTCCCTAACACCCTTGCTAAATCTTGTGTGCGCTGTTCTTCTAAGGCCGCGTTTTCTTCTCTGAGTGTCTTGATGGCTAATGTGCCGCTCTCTCCCATGTAGCTTACGCGCGTTTTTAGTAAGGCTAATTCATTTCTTTGGTGTATGAGCCATTGGTATTGCTCACCTAAGGTATGTTGCAACGCACGCCTTGTATCGGCAGTATCATTAACCGCAATTGTGTGCCAATCACCATGATGGTTGATGTGCATGTGATGGTGTGCCTCATCAAGTCGCCAAATATTCTCGAGCTGTTCATCGTAATAACGGCAGCTTTCATCATCGATAAAATCAGGCAATGCCTGGTGACCAAGTACGCGGCGCCGCTTTCCTAAGGCATAGATAAGGGCATTGAGTTGCTGCGTGTTGAGACCTTCTTCAGTGATTGAAACAGGTTGCAATGGCTCATAGCAAGGTAGCCCGGCTCGCAGCGTATAGGCAACGTGCTGCCCTGGTGAATCACTGTCAAAGCACGTCTGATTTTTCTTCTTCAGTTCGCCACCTTCCTTGTGTGTCCACACGGTTAATGGCTGATGAATCAACTCTGCATATACGCCTAAAGAGTGCGGCGCTAAGGGCCCGTTAAATGCAAGCAAGTACTTATCGAGGTATAACGCATACATTTGCTCTGAGGCGCAAAAGTCTAACAAGGCTGAAAGCGTTTTTTGTTTTCGTTCTAACAACTTGCGGTACTTTTGTATTCTCTTTGCTTCATCTTCGCTGTCTTTTGCCAAGGCTTGATACAATGTTTCCAGTAGCTGTTCGCGCAACGGAGCTGTGATGGGCTCTTCTCGCAGTAGTAAGGCCTGTAGCTTATCAATAAACAATTGCAGTGCATCCAGTTTGTGATGTCGTTGATGTTCAAAGTGATTAAGCGATTGTTTAATCGATGGTAGTGGTCTATCGATATTACCAGCTAACCAGGGTACTAATACTTCTCGTAACGCATGGCGTTGTAAACGACTTTGTTTAAGTGCCAGCATTCTCACTTGTCGATTTTCCAGGAGTGCTTTATCCATTTGATGCTCAAATGCAAAATTAGCAATTTGCGTACAGACTGTTTCATAGTGACGCCATGGCATCATATCAACGGCTTTATTCTCCATGAGATGTTTAAGAAAGGCTTGATTCTTTAGCGCATGAAAAATGTCTTTACTCATGCGCTTCCGATAGTTTGCGTCTTTTCGCTGTTTTCTTAAAACGGCAACCACTTCTGCGCGTGTTTTGCCAAGATAATCAAACCCAGAGGATGAGCTGGGGCATTGCTGCTCTCGGATATAATAGTGAGGTGTGGCACTCTCACTGTCTAACCAGTGGTGAACGATATCAAACTTAGCACCAATGTGATGCAAATCCTCTTGAGTCCCGTCAAGGTTAAGCAGACCATGTATATCGAGTAACAACCCTAGACTGCTGTCATAGGAGCTATCGTCGAATGTTGTGTATAGGCGCTAACTGCCCATCTCCTGTTAACCAGGGGAGGGAGCACGCCATGTGCAACCTCATAGTGAGACAATTTATTTGTATTTTTATAGCTCACTTGACACTATAGTAAATAAATAAAACTTGCTTGTAAATATATTTCGCTAAAAGAAGGGCAATGTTAGCTCAGGTATTCTGATTTCTTATAATAATTATCATGATAAATCATATAATTATCGTTGATAGCACAGTGAAAAAAAACTTCATTCATTAATGTTAGTATCATCTTAATGAACGAATCGTAATAGGGGGCTAGCGATATTTTCGGTGAAAAGTTTTACTTGTTTAGGAGTGGCAACCCTAATTTTCTTTGTTTTTCATAATACTGCTTGCTACCATGTTCGGATATATTTATTTATAAGGAATTATCCATGGCAGCTACAAAAGAAGATATAAAATCTACAAGCAGCAGTTCCAACTCAACTGCTAAATCTACGGGTACTACAAAAAGATCTTATATCAATTATAAAAGAATAGAAATGATCGGAAATTTGTTCTCCGATATAGCAAATAATGGGCTATATCCTAACGCAACATCCTCTCAACGGGCTTACTCATATGATCCTGTCCATCATCCACAGATATGCTATTTCTATTTTGAAGACTCCAGTGTTGGCTCTCCAAGTATGTCGATTTCATCACAACCAGACACGCAACTACAAGACCTAACTGATCTTATGTTTTCGGGTAGTGCTAATAAATTCGAGCAACTGCAGCACCGACCTGTTGATGGTTTATGGTCTTTATCGTTAGAAAGATCGTTTTCAGTAAAACACCCTGATCTAGAAAAAAACACAGATCGTTATGAGTGGGAAGAGCGATTGGATTCGTCTGTTGTTTTAATTTTAAATTGCAATGAAGAAAAGGTAAAAAAAGACACGCGCAAAACCTTGACATCACAAACCCATATAGATATGAAGACAGACCATCCATTTGTACCAGAAGATATATTAGCAGTTCTTTGCCCAAGTTCTTTATATCGAGTTGCAAAAGAATACTTCGGGGTGGATAAAACCTTTAGTGTTGAGGAAATCTATAAAGATATAAAGCCATACATTGGGAATGCTTATAACATTATAGAGTACCTAAAGGGCCCGAATTATGCAAAAAAAATCCAGAACATGCTAAGTAGAGGTCAGTTAAGTAAACCATTTGCTCTTCATATCGTAAGGCTTCCTACTAGACGGGACTTTTTTAAAATACCAACATATCGTGACTTGCTGTCTAGAGATAGTGCCTTAGCTACGTATCGCACATCAGACTTTAATGTAGCGTTCAGAAGAGCTGCTGCTTTTGGTTTGCGTGAAGATATCGAGTATTTTATCCAATTTGCTCCTTTATTAGATATTGACGGCCAGTCGGATAGTACAGGGATGACTGCGCTACATCATGTGGTAAGCCGAAAAAATTTTAGTATAGAAAGCAAAGCCCCTTTAGTAAAAGCTTTATTAATTGCAGGGACAGAGGTGAGCATACGTAATAATGAAGGTGTCACAGCAGAGGTTTGCGCAGAGCAAAATGGTTTAAATCTTAAAGATATTTTGTCAAAAAAATATGAAAAGCAGTTATTTGTTGCTGCAACAAAACAAAATTCAGATAAAGCAGTTCAAATGTTTTCAGAGGCTGATCTTATAGGCAAACATTATGAGCCACGAGGATTTGATTCTTATGTAAGACAGCGTTGCCAAGATACATTCTTAGCCGAGGAGTCCTCTGCTACTAGCGATATTCCTGAGGAACAGACTAGAGTGACTTTTAGAAAGTAAGTATTTTATCACCGATCATTAAGGTGTTACACTTTTAATGGTGTTACCTGGACGAGGGAAGTCTACGCGAGTGGTCATCGAGCACATTGAAGCAGGTCGTCAGTTTGAGAATTCTGCGGTGAATGTGTTGTTTGATTCTTCATGAGATGGCGATATTTTTTTAGCTGGCCTAGGCAATGTAAACGACAGATTTCGCCCTGTATGTCAGAATAGCCAATAAGCCGTTGCAAACTCAAGCAACAGAAGGTGACATCATATATTTGCTAGGTCATTATACTCCAGCACAAGCTGAATATTTGATGACTCAAACCCAAGCCACAGTCTGGCATTAGCGAGCTATTGAATTACCAATAGATACAGCGTCCGTGACACAGGGCCTATAAGCTGCGACCAATATTTATTTCTTTGGATCTAACTTTTTCAAAGGCTAACACTTGAGTTGTTAACTTGGGGGCAAGCCGTTTTAACTCCTCTGATTTATGCTTGCTTTTTGCAACATCCATAGCAAGTGATTCAAGCTGACGCGTAGAGGCTTCTATTTGATACTCATTTTTTGGATTTCTTAAAATATCATAAAAATCCACCATGTACTGAATCTCACAATCTTTTGATTGTCTTAGGTTATCAAACTCCTTTTTGAAGGTATCAGATAGCCAGTCAATTTTGACAGGTTTAGGTGGCCGCGTCATCTCACGGAAATTTTTTGCCAACCTAGGTGCAACCGCTTCTACTTGTAAAAAGAGTTTCTCATGTCGGCAAATGGTCTCAACCGATTGCTCATAACTTCGTGTGTAAATATCAATGGCCTCCGGCCTGGTTTCCTTATCAAGCACGGCTTTGTCCTCCAATAGCTCTTTAATAACGGAGTTGTTAAGGCTACCTAAGCGCACCCATTCATCCACTCCTGCATGCAAGCGGTGATGAATATCATCTTTGGAGATAAGTACCTGCTTTTCCTGCTTCAGCAACATAATCGGTTGGTGATTAGACCACTGTTTTTTCAAACCCTTTAACCCTTGCACCTGCAACACATCATTAAAGTCACATTTATCCTGATTCGGTAAGGTGGGCATGCTGATGCGTGAAGTTATCTGGTGTTCATCCTGTAATTGTCGCGCCACGTCTTTCAACAGGGAAAGACTCTTACCTGAAGGCCCGTCATTATCCGCCGCAAAATAAAAAGTATCCGTGTTGTGTTTGTCAGCTAACCAGCCTAAGGCTGCCGCATTTTTGATATTCCCCAAAGTGACATAAATACTGGCTTCTGGCGCCGCCTCAATTAATGAGGCTGCTGTTTCAGGCCCTTCCGCAATCACCACTTGACTGGAAGTTCCTCGATGTATGAGTACCGCATTGCCTTTAACGGATGCGCGGGTTCGCTTAACCACACCCACAGAGTCTTTATCCACTTTATTGGCCGTCTCGGGACTTAACAGAATCGTTTGGACCGCCACAATTTCGCCTTGACGATTTTGCGCGCCCACCACAAGCCCAGGATGATAGCTAGTAATCTGATTCCCGGCCTTATCATAGTTATCATCCCGAATCTTAGGATGAAAACGAAAGGCACTTAAGTCTCCTGAAAGTTTACGGTGCTCTCGCAAATAACGTTCCCCTACTGTGCCCGCAATTGGCACCGCCGAATCATAATAATAACGCGCCCGCGCAATTTTGTCGGTGTTATCGACGACAGGTGCGTCGGGCTTTTGTACCGCCGCCTTGGGTGGTGGATTATAGGTGGAGGGCGTTGCTGATAAGCCGGCCATGCTCGCACCTTCTTTTAAGGCCTCAGGATAGGATAGGCCCCACCCATACACTGAATTCATTAAGAGTTGCAGCGGACCACCACCTTCATCGGTTTCAAAGGAGTGCCAACCGCCCGCATGAGGTCCATTCAAAGAAACACTCAAGCTGCCTTTTTTCCCATAACGCAACTGACTACCCGTGCGTTGCTGAGCATCCCCTAAAACACGCTGATAAAAGTCATCGCCCATCGCCACCAGCGCATCGTTGACAGCGCGATACTCTAAATGAGGACGTACCGATGCTTGTCGTTGCTGAGGCAGTGGGGTAGGGGGCAATCGTTGCCCTCGTGAGCGCTGGCGTGTTGCTTTTTGGGCGCGTTGCTTTTCAAGCGTTTCCAGTTTATCACGATAGCGTGCCGCATGCTTTTCAATGTCCGCCAACTTTAAGCGCGTGGGTGTGACAAAGGGCATGCACGCATCACTATTAACGGCAATATCATAAGCTAAGCGATCACGCGTATGGGATAAGGCAATGGCAAACTTCCAGCGCGCGTTTGGAATATCAACCCCGTTATTTTTATCCTCAAATAAAGCAGACCACGCAGTACCCGCATCAATGCGGGCTTGTTGGTACCGTATCACACCGCGATAAGCCCGTCGCTCATCCTTTGATAAGCACAGCAAGGCGTCTCGGTGTTGGTGCGTCTGGCTTTGTGCGCGCAGTGCTTTCCAGTCTACCCCTTGTTCAACCATCATGGGGTAATAACGAGAGTCTGATAACAAATTATAAGCTAAGGCATCACGCTGCCGATGCGTTAACGTTGAGTCTGTCAAATGCCCCACCAGCTCGCGCGATTGATGCCGTTCACTCTCTGCCACTAATTTATCATTGGCTAATTCATAAAAGTGAACGCCGGGCGCATAACGTAAAGGCGCTTGCTTAATCTTATCTGCCAATGCATCACAGGTGGTTTTTTGTTGCGTTAATCGTGCAACCTCCGCCTCACTCAGAGTATCAAAACCACCCACATCATAGGCCTGAGCAATGGACATATTAACGGCTTTCTTGGCCTTCACATACTCATCCACCACCCGAAAATCTCGTCGCTCTTGCGGCAAGAGTTGCGTGAGGTAATGAAGCCGTTTATACGCCTTAGCATCTTGGCGAATGGCGCGGGACATCTCGTCCACGTCAAACCCATGTTTCTCCGAAAGATAGATGAGCTGCGAAAAAGAGCGGGAACGTGCTTCATGCAGTTTCTCGGCGAGTCGATAACACTGGAGGGTTTGCCCTTGTGCTTTATGCTTCAAATATTGCTCTAACCGCAACAGGCGCTCGTGGGCATCGACATAGCGGTCCAGCACCTCATCCGAAATACGGTTAAGACTCAGTGCTTTTTCAAACACGGGGTAGTCCTGTTTCAATTCAAAAGCTAACCGATTCCGCAATAAGGTTTGCTTATACCAACCTGGGTAGTCATCGTGCTTATAAAACTTTTCATCGGGGCTTAAGTCTTCTCGCATTTGAGCGGCCTGTGCGCCTAAGCCATTTCTTAAATCCACAAAGAAGGCAACCTTGCGCGCTAACTCACGCTGTGTACCACGTGCTTGCAGCAAAGCACGATGGTCCTTACGGGCACGATAAGCCACATAATTAGTGACAAATAACCATTTGTCATGAAGCGCTTGCTTAATGCCGAGCACGCGATCAATAAAGCGACCTAAAACACTCTCTGGATCGAAACCCCGACGTATCGCAAAGGACACCGGCCAGTCTAGTACGCTGTCCTTAAGGGCTGCGCGTGACAGTAATTTCCCTAAAACATCGATGTCTTTAAACTGTGCCTTAGCCGCATAGACATTTAAGGACAGCCGATGGCGCGTCATGGCCACATACGTTAAAAACCGATCCCACGAGCGCCCCGCCACATACACGAAGGTATGATTGACCGTGACACCTTGAGATTTGTGCACCGTGGCAGCATAACCATAGTCAAAGGCCGAATAGTCCTGTGTGGAAAAGGTGACAGGAGGCGAGTCGGGCTTATTAGGCTGGACAGTCAGCAAGCTACCGTCAATTGATAATATCGTCGCAAATTCACCATTACTCACACCCAGCTGCCGATCATTTTTCAAAAAGAGTAAGCGCTCACCCACCGACACCTTCATCGTCCCATGCTGGCCCTTAACGCGATGGCTCCTCTTGCCCAATAAGCCTTTTGCCTGCATGGCCTCGCGCGCCACGTTATTTAAGGCCGCCACATCCTCATTGCGGTGAGCCAAAATAAGGCGCTCATGAAGGTTGTCTGCCGTAAGCTCCGCCGCCCAATCCACAACCAGACGCGAGAGCGTCGCACCACTACCGGTATCACCACCGCCTTCACCACCATCTTCTTCATCGGGATCGGAATCCACCAAATGAACCTGCTCTTTCGCCGCATAGTGCGACAAGGCTTGTGCCACATCACCCTGAGCCAGCAGCGTACTGGCAACACGATCGGCCTCATCCACCTGCCGCTGAATATGATTCAGTGCAGAAAAACCGGTTTGCTCGATAATGGCTCTAAAGGGTGCCCCGGGTCCCACCGGCTGTAATTGGGAATGATCGCCCACTAAGACCAGCTTAGCGCCCGCCGCTATTACCGCCTCAATAATGGCGGCCAAGTCCGTCAAATCCGTCATACCGGCTTCGTCCATCACCAAGATATCATTCGCCGTTAACACGAGTTGGCCACGGTTAAGTGCCTGGCGAAAGGAATAAATGGTACGAGAGGCAATCCCAGATTCTGCCTCCAAACCTTTGGTGGCAATGCCCGAAACCGCCATGCCCTGTACGCGATAACCTGCTGATTCCCACATCTGTCGGGCCGCTCGCATCATATAGGATTTACCCGTCCCTGCGCGCCCAACCACGGCACACAAATCGCCACTTTTGGCTAAATACGACAAGGCATCCGCTTGCTCTGCATTGAGCTCACCCGCTTGACTGGCTTGCGTCACTAATGCGCGTGCCACAGGATGGGCTTGATGCCGTGAGAGGGCATAGGCTTGGTCTGCCATGCGGGTTTCGCGCTGATAATTGGCTTGTGTCGTATAGCGATCGCGCCCATCGTCTCCCGGCCCTAAAAGAATTAAATCCTTATGGGCTTTCAAGCGTAATAGGGCGGTTTCAAAGTCTTCTTTTGTCTCGGTATTCTTGTTGAGAAGCAGGGCGATATCACGCTCACTAAAGACCGCATGCTGGGTGCCTAACAGGTTTAAAACACTCTCTGGATCATTGAGCGCAATCTCAACACTAGCTTCACGTCGAAGCTTGTTTTCTTCTTTCAGGTAATGAACCTCATCGCCTCGAATGCGCCCCTCATGGCGCATGGAAACGATATGATTGGCATCCACCGTAAAGCCTAAATCGTGGGCTTTAAAAAAATCATTTTGGCAGTCTCGCCATTGCTCGCCCCAGTATTGCGGATCGACGACTCGGCCTCGTGCTACATCGGGCTCTAGGTCGCGGGCCTTGTATTTATCAAATCGGTCCCCTTTTAATCGGCGAGTCGTTACA
Organism: Gammaproteobacteria bacterium; assembly: GCA_021773295.1. GTDB lineage: Bacteria > Pseudomonadota > Gammaproteobacteria > UBA1113 > UBA1113 > JAJFKI01. Next base: position 24,715 of record JAJFKI010000057.1, read on the forward strand.
TAGAGGTGGGCGTGAGGGTTGCCATCACCGTGATCGTGAATGGCTACATCAGCGACAATGCCATGTTGGACAAAGTGGTGCTCTGCAAAATGGCGGGTTAAATCAATCTGTTGGGCCAAATCGAGCTCGCGGGGGAGGGCGAGAATGATGTCTTTAGCCACTTGAGAATTCTTGCGGGTTTCGGCGGCTTCGACAGCATTCCAGAGGGTTTCTCTATCGCGAAAATGCTCACTGGCGTCTTCGGGGAGGAGGATATTTGAGTAAAGGACGTCGCTTCTGTTTTGAAAATTATGTTGCTCGCCAGTTCGCTTATCGAATAGTTTTTCGCCGGCGCGATAGGCAGCGCCGGCCACGGCGCTGTGGCCCTGACTGCGTGAATGGTAGGATATTCTTGCGAAAGCGATAGACATAAGCCATTATAGCATGCAAACGTTAGTTTGCACATTGCGCCCTTACTAATCTTCTCGCTTCGCTCGAATCGGGATTCTTCGGTCTTTTGCTACGCAAAGTTTGTTAAAATTAGTCACTCTATTCGTTGCTTTACTTGATTTTATCTAGGATAATAGGGCTTATATTTCATTAATATAAATAGAGAGAGGTGTTATATGGCAAGTCCTAAGAAATCAGCGATTAAAGAAAAAGAGCAGAAGCTTATTGAAAAAATTGAGCAGGCCAAAAAAGACTTGGCGCGCTTACAAGATAAACGACGAATCGAGTTAGGTAAGCTAGCCTGTAAGCATGGGTTGGATGCCTATGAAGATAGCGCGTTAGACAAAGCCTTTGCCAAGCTTTCTAAAGAGCTTTCCGGTGGGCACTAGCCAGCGCATCACTCAAAAGGAGCAGGCCATTGCTCGGCTTGAGCGCTCGCTGCTGCGGGATAAAATAAAACGCCGTAAAGCAGAGACGCGGCGAAAAATTGAGCTGGGTGGATTGATGGTTAAGGCGGAGCTGGATGACTTATCGAAAGATATCTTACTGGGCGCCTTAATCCACCTGAAGAAAGAAATCGATAATGACCCTACTGCTAAGACCCTCTACCAATCCTTGGGGGAGGCGGCATTTATGGGCTATGGAGAGTAAGCGAATGGAACACACCATGAATCCTTCGGATGCGGATATGGATGACTTGAGAGAGCAAGTCAACACTCATCGACGACAGCGTGAATATCAACAATTGAGCGCTGAGATACATCAGAATCATCAGGCAGTAGTGATAGATGACCAGGTGCTTGAAGGAGAGCTACAAAACCCTGATAGGGCCCAGGTCTTAAAAACAAAACGTCGCGCCTCCTCCTTTGTTGAAATGGTGCTTCGGCGCTTGATGGGGATGCTATCTTTTAAGCCCGTCATTGGTAACATCATTGCTGTTGGCTTAGCCATGCTTGCCCTTTATTACGTTTATCAGGAAGTGGATTTAGACGGGTTTAGCAAATATCGGCACTACTTTGGAATGGGTATACAAATTTTTGCGGCCATTCAAATCATTAAATCCGGAACGAGGAGTTTGCTGCTGCCGCTTTTGGCAATGGTAGGAGGAAGCATGATGGCTCATAGCCTTGGGCCCCATGAGACCTTGCTCACCTTTGGCAAAACCTTTTATGAGTATGTGATAATTACTGGGATTATTGGGCTGGGGATGTCTGTGTTGACGATTGACTAAGCAACAGAAATTGTCATAGAATCGATAGGAGCAGAACATAAAATTACAGATAGTGCGGTTAATGAGTGATTTGACTTTTAACATTTTAACAACAAATGCTATTGTTAAATCTGTTTCATACTTAAGGACAATAAGTTGAGGCCAGAATGTTTTCATCTATATATGATCTGTGTTTTCCATTAGTAGACAGCAATAACAATTATTTAGGCGCATCATTTAAATGGGATAAAAAATTCTATATAACTTGTAAACATGTGGTTAACGCCTCGCAAGATATTAGAGTAGTAAAAGATCCAGAAAAAAACTCAAAATCTTATGCTATTAGTAACATACGACTAAGTAAAAAATATGATCTGTGTCTATTTGAAGTAAATAACACTGAAAAACTAGATAGCCTTATGCAATTACCTCATTCGGAAGATACGTTAAGTTTAATGACTGATGTTGTTTTGCTTGGTTTTACAAGCAGTATACGGGGAATAATAGAACCTAGATGTATTAAAAGTTACATTCATAGAGCTATGGGACAAGCCAGTGATTGGCAGGTGAAGAATTACGGCTTAAAATCAATTAATGAAATCCTTATACAAATTCCAAAAGGTTTTAGTGGTTGTCCGGTTATATCACATGATGGGAAAAAATTACTAGGAATGGGGCTGGGAACAAATGCATCCGAGAATAATAGCTATACCACTGTAAAGGAAAAAACTGGAGCAAATAGCATACGAGCACTAGAAACTGTAGAAACCAAAGAAATTACGTATTATGGTATGATTCATTCTGTTGGGGATATTAGTGAAATAGTTAACTCAATAAACATAGATTAAGTTGGTGTCACCTCAATAAATAATCGGAAAGCGACACGAGCAGCTCTACTTCTTTGAGCCTAATGAAAAAACCATGAATAAGAAAATTTACTTCAAAATACCAACCCTATGATTTATAAATACTTTTCTTTTCTGATTTTCAACCAATTCTGAGCAATTGCTGCCAACTCTATTTTTCTAGCAATCAATGCTTTATTGGTTCCGATCACAGGAACACCGGGAAAACGACATGGGCCGCAGCAAGATCATGATTATTCAAACAAAACGGCCAAAGATAACTTTTGACCAACCACTTAAAGTCTCGCTAACCTGTTGATTCTAAAGTACCTGGGTTTCTAAATTTTCAACTGTTGCTAATTGCTTCTTGCCAGTAATGTTATTTATGTTATAATTATGATATATAATATATTTATTGGGTGCATACAATGGAGATAATCATTACTCAGTGGGCATTAGACTCATACCTAGAGCTCAAGAGAAAGCAAACAATAACCTCGGCTGAATATTGGAAAAAGATTCGCCCAGACGTTTTGCTACTAAAAGATTATCCCAAGCCTCCCAAGTTTAATGACGGGAAATTTTGGTCTATTGCCAGTGACAAAAGTGGAAACAAACTTGACCATGGGTTTAAGATGAAATGGCACCAAATAGGCAATGGAAAAATCCAATTAAGGCTGGGTGTTGCCATGCTAGATAATGCTATTTTATGTGAGGCTTATCATAAGCAAAACGATAAGCAGGAAAAACGAAAATTGGCAAAATTTAAAACCTACATTCAATTAATCCAGAACGGACGCTATATTTCGCGAGGAAAACTCTAATGAATGAACTAACCTATCAACCTATACAGCAGCATCACCAACTACCTGCGCATCGTCAAATTGTGCTGTTTGAAATCGCTTCCAAAATGGTGAGAGCAGGACTGCCTGAAAACTTTGTTGCTGAAGCTATTCGCACTGGGTTAGCTTATGAAGGCGTTGCTGATTTAATCGTTATGTGGAACGAGGAAAACGAGCAAGAAGAACAAGATGAAATTATTGCTAACATACAAGACTTAATTAATGATTGCAGTCAACATCGCAAAGAAGAGTTGCCTTATATTAAATTTAATGATCTTGATGCTATCGCTCAAGATATCAGAGCATTTAAAGATAGCTTACTGCAAATTGTTGAAGAAAGCGGGGGTATAACTCAGCTAGCTGAAAAAGCGGAGATGCCACAACCTTCATTGTCTCGGTTTTTTAATTCAAACGCCATGCCTCATCGAGCGACCTTGTTAAAAATAGCGAAAGCACTAAATTTGGATGGCGTGAAGATTTCACCTTATTGGATTCGTTAACGCTTACCGGTGATTACCTGGATAATCACCACTAGTTAAATCCCCCTAAAAAAGGGGCTTTTCAATAAATTTTAATGAAGTTTACTATTTTACCGACACGCTGGGCCTAAGTAAAGTAGCTAAGAGTGCTACACATAAGCAGGTTTTGTTGCTCGCCTGGCATGTTTTATGAATTTAGCAAAGGGTCTAACTTTTTTGTGACATTGGCTAGCTTGCCATAGATCCCAATCTCGTTGTAAGTTAAGCCAGAACTCCGCTTCCATCTTAAATGCATCGCCGAGAACGAGCGCCGACTCTGCACTAACACCTCGACGACCATTAACAATTTCATTGAGGCGCGCATAAGTCCAACCAATATGCTGAGAAAATTCTTTTTGAGTAATACCTAATGGCTCAATAAACTCTTTTAAGAGCATTTCGCCAGGATGTGTTGGTGAACGTTTTTTTGGTAACATCGTTATCCTCCTAATGGTAATCCACGATATCAAGATCTAAAGCTTCCCCACTCTCCCATCTAAATATGATACGCCATTGTTTATTTACCCTTAAGCTCCAGTAATCTTTATAATTACCTTTTAACTTTTCAAGTCGATTGCTAGGAGGCACCCTAAGGGTGTCAATCCTAGTGGCAGCATTTATTTGGTCAAATAGGCGACCTATTTTTGTATGTAGCTCAACAGACACCGAAATAGCCGCTTTAGAATTAACGCCGTTATAAATGTCCTTTGCCCGCTTTGTCTTGAAATTCCTTATCATATAATAAATATTATATATCGATATTCGATAGATTACAAGGCGGTGTTACAGTGATTTATGTTATTTTGCGGTGTTCTTGTGAGCGGAACCATAATTGTGGCGGATCAAGCCCCCTTTTTTAATAGCACCCTAGTACCCCTTTAAGGTTAGCCGTGGTAAAAAAACACAAAATTTGAGAGCAATGATATTGACTTGGCGGGACATTTATTGTACAATGATTACAGCTTGGAGATGTTCTGAGTTAATAGTAGCATGTAGCGGCAAGGTGTGAGGTTGCGCCTTGTCGCGTTTTATATGCAAAAGATATATCACGCTAAAAAATCACCTCAGCCATGAATGCCGATTCAGCTGTTCATGCCACAACATTTCATAAAAAATAGGCATCCACCTTTGTTATTATCAGCGCCCCATCGAGCGCTAGCCCTACTCACTATAAACACCATATTTAAATGAATGTTGTATGAAGGCTGACTTATTCTCAATGGCTTCAGAAAACTTTATTGATAAAAGCATACAATAAAGCTCGGCACGAAATGTTCCCTCTTGATTAACGATGCTTTTTTCATATTCCGTCAAAAAATCCATAGGGGCACCTTTTTCTACAACACCCTCTTTCTCGTTAAAATAATCAACCGCTTGAACTAAATGTTTATCTGAATGTTCGGTATCTAACTCAAGCACGCTTAATACCTCAAATAGACCTTCTTCTTTTGCCTGTTGATATTGCGCTTCAAGCGCATGACAGAAAAGAGCATATTCAATGTCATCACAAGGTTGATGCGTGTCACCATATTGATTACTTTGTTTTGTTGTCATTAAATACCCTTTTGTAAAATGTTTCGTGACAATAGTTGGCTCTGTCATTTTACCCTGTTCCTATGAGCGGAACCAGTTTGGGCCGGCCCATGTAGGTGTGTAAAATCACCCTTAGATATCGAGATAAAATAATGAATAACAAAACTTTGGCACTTCCAGCATTAAAGTACGGCTCAACGACTTCCTAAAACTATCCCCAGTATGGCTGGAAAACGTTGTGGATAACCTATGCGTCAATTGTTTGACACCCCTTCCACAGGGCGCTAACAGCTTTTGAGCAGCCTTTAAACAGCATTATCCCCAGCAGGGTTAAAAGCGCAACGCTTGTTTAGCGCCTGCACTCATGTTGCTGTGAACTACCAATATGACAGGTTGTCGATAGATTCACGCCACGCATAGACATCCAGAATCGTGTTCTCTTTAAAGGAATTAAAGGACCAAGTATCTGAGTCAGTTTTCATTTTTTTAAGCTGCGCGTTTAAGGTATAAATAACCCAGTTTAAATCTAGCGTGATACGCTTGTGTTTTATGGTGCGCACCGTCGGTAAATAATTATCGTAATGCACTGCCGTTGAGTGAAGCTGCTGATACACCTGCAACGCGTTGTCAGAGGGAATACCCTGCAATGCCAATGTCTTAATAAAAATGGCTCGATTACCTGGATGGGCTTTATCTTTATCATAGAATAAAAAAGCCCCGAGGGCTTCAATGTAGGACCAGCCTAAGACGATAGCACTAGAGCTGCCTTCCCGCAATTGTTCATTGTGACTTATTTTTTGTAAATCATGGATTTTATTGTGCCATGACTCAAAAAAACTGTCGAAGTAGTGAGCTTGATAAAGACTCATTCAAATATCCTCAATGTATTGGCTATAAACAAGGGCAACATAAATGTTTATGCATCTGTTCCAAAACAGAGGCCACCACCCTCCCCTTTTGTTAATTAGACTTTTTCTTTAATGCTTGAATTTTTTCGTGCCGCTCCTTTTCCCACGAAGTCGCTGGATACTGTCTATCCCATACAGCAAACAACGTTTGCTGCTTCTTGCTAATAGGTATGCCATATGTCTTGTGCATATAAAAGTACGTGCGGGCGATAAAGCCTCGTGTTGACGGTGGGGGCTGAGCCTTTCTTTGTTTAAAATTAATCACCATCTGGCAACGCCCATACTGATGTGGGATAGCGCCCAACTCGGTGAAACTAAAGTCTGAGCGATTACCATTAACCTCGCCAATCGCAGGCACCAAGTTCATGAGATCTGATTCCATGGCTCTAAACGTTGGATCTACTTTTTCACAACATTTTCGGCCCTTATATTTTTTACCATTCTTCTTTTTACAAATGGGCTCGCGCCAACATTGGCGTGTATTACCTAGAGCGGCCGCTGGGGTTATATGTTCCCACTCGATGCGTGACGCGCGCTTTGGATTTTTTCTGGGTTTATAACCGCACGACTTCCACTTAACCTTTTTGTGTTTGTTATATCGGCAACCACAATAAAAAGTCTCGCGGTGATTGCTATAAATAATGGCCGCTGCTTTTTTTGCTTGACTAAACGTACGAGGATTTTTAATAGCCGCATAACTCACCGTCATAGTGAGCCATGAAAAAATAAGCATAATAAAGAAAACTATTTTTTTATTTGCAACCATGTCTAGCTCAACTCCTTTCAAGCTCATCAACTATCACCCTTCCCTGCTTTTCATTTCATTTCTTACATCTGACGCTATAGGCCTACAAAAAATGATTACGCATCAACAATCGTAACATTGATTGCTTGTCCATTTGCCACACCAAATGCTACTTTTTGATTTTCTTTAAGAGCTTCTTGCCCAATGATATCACTCTGGTGCACAAGAAGATCAGCGCCCTGCTCACGCACAATAAATCCAAATCCTTTATCACCGTTAAACCACTTAACATAACCTTTCTCTGCTGCCATTATCATGGCTCCTATTGGTTGTTATACCGCTACTCTAATTTTTAAGTGTATGCTTTTGCTTATCAACAGAGGTAGCCAAAACAAGAGCACTTATGTAACTAGGTACTCCTTCTTCTTTTCTTCCCATAGGTTCTCTCGAAAATACAGGCTTAGCTTTACCGGTTGTGGCGTAACATCCCCTCGCCCCTTTTTGCTTGGCGCGATCTTTTCTCGCTGCTCTGTTGTTAATGTTTCTTGCCATTCTTCAAGCGCCAAAGCATATGCTTTCTTTTCCAGCTGCTTAATACGCTCATATTCAGATCTTTTTCTTTCTAATAACTGGATCTGTGCTATTTCTTGTGGTGACTGATAATCTTTCTCTGTCCAAATTAATCCCTTACGCAAAACTCCCATTAATACATTCAAAGGTTCTGGGTATTTTTTAACCTTAGGATTATGTTCTATACCAAAAGCAAAATGATTAATGGATTCTTGTATGACTTCAGGTGTATTAAGTGATTTAGAATGCAGTTGCTTTAATTGTGTTGATGAAAATCCAAATTCTCTTAAAGGTTCAAAATTTATCTGTTCCCATTCTTCTGGTAAACCACGGTTATTACTAGTAGTAGGGTGATTTGACATAAGCGCCGGAATCTTTCACTCACGCCATAAGCTAAGCTATTTTAAGAGATAATATTTTGGCTATATTAAAGAGCGATTCATTTGCAGCCTTTCTCTTGAAGTCAAACTCTCCATGCAAATTGACATG
>JAJFKI010000058.1 GCA_021773295.1 Gammaproteobacteria bacterium
TCTCTGTTACTAATCGCTCCGCGCCCCCCCCCCACCCCACCCGCGCGAAATAGACGTTTAAGCGACCACCCAATGCAGTGCCACGTTAGCCGAAGGGGTTACCCCCAAATAAAGCGCAGGCGGCCCCAGGCCGACGAGCCATTGGGGGTAACCCCTTCGGCTAACGTGGCACGGAAAAGATGAGTAGAGACTTAAACTTCTTGCAGCATTAATTCGTCTGCAACATCTAAATACCCCTGGGCAAATACATCGCTAAAAATCGTCTTCGCTTCCACCGCAACGATTTCATCCTCACCAAACAATGCTGAATTTAAAAATTGCACTGCAATTTCTTCATTCGGCTCAACAAGTTCAGCTAAGGGGGTTAAAGGGTACTGGTCAATCAATGCAGGCGTAGCGGGACGCATGTGCAAAGGAATGGAATACCAAGCAAAATAAAAGGCTAATAATTGATGATGACTATGAGCATCACTCGTCAAACGTTTACTAATGAATTTTAAATTCCACACGCCATTAATCACGCCCAAACAAATCAAATGCAATGCATGTTGACACAATTCTGTAATTTGACCGCGAGACGCTGTTAATAATAGATCCAGGGATTTTGCTGGATCGGCAGGTACATCAACCGCTTCCGTTAAAGGCTCATCGCCTTCCACCGTCATGCCGGCTAACCAAGCACCATAGCCTAAGGTAACCGCTTGGTTAGCGCGCTTAACTAATTGCTCGCAGACATTAACAAAGCGCTCAGCATTTTTCGAAATATAACCTCGACCATAAGCATAAGCAATAATCATGTCTTCAATCGCTTCTTGATGATCATGTTTTAACGCGACATCAAAATAACGCTCCGCTAAACTCGCACGCTCTCTCGCGGATAAACCATGTAAAAAACGAAAACCATATTCTTCAATTTCTGGAAAGCGTCCCATGGCAGCATAACAGGTTGCCAAACGATACGCCGCATTAGCATTACCACGCTCAGCGGCAATTTTTAAAAAAGAAATCGCTTCTTCCGGGTGTAAAGGAATTTCAACATCGGGGTTGAACATTTGTAAGGCAAATAAATACGGCGCATCTTTTGAGCCTAAATCAGTGGCCGTTAATAAACATTGATTGGCATGTTGTTGTTGTGCTTGAGTGATAGAATCGAGGGATAATAAATCTAAGGCATTATTGAGGAACACGAGTGCGCGTTGTTGCGCCAAGGCCAAATCTAGAACGGCATACGCTTTGGTGCCTATTTTTAGATCGCGGTAGATCGGGCGATATCGTTTGTTAATATTATAAACATCCATTGTTACTGTTGTTCCTTCCTTCGTCCATTCCCTGGAGCATGTAACAAAATATCATAATCCTCCAACTTGGGATTTGCAATCGACAATTGAATTCTAGCAAAGAAAATTTTGTAGCCACAAGATATTGATCTTTCACCGCGGATCCTCACAAGATAATCTGTTTATTTTTTATCGGCGTCAAGATTTTGGCGCATTTAAAGGAAAGCTTTTTGTAAATTATCGATTAATTTGATCGGGTTCGCGTGGTATGATGACTCTCTTTAAATAATTAGCGACACAATGGCAAAACGTTTTACACTTAATAATCCCGATAAAGAGAAGCGGCAGTTCCAACGCCGTGCGATTATTAGTGTTATTATTGTGCTCGCATTGGTAGCAGCCGTCATCTTCCGCTTAGAATATTTACAAATCCAACAACATGCGCGTTATACCAATCTATCGCAAAAAAATCAGCAAACCGTGTTACCCTTAGCGCCCACACGTGGACTCATCTATGATCGCAACGGCGTGTTACTCGCAAGCAACACACCCGTGTTTAGTTTAGAATTGATTCCACATCGCGTGGAGGATTTGAAAAAAACCATCGCCGAGTTACAAACGATGATTACTATTTCTGATGAAGACATTGAAGCCTTCCACAAACAACTTAATCAACGCCACCGTTATGATGCCATCCCGTTAAAAATTAAACTCAATCAAGAAGAAGTTGCTAGGTTTTATGTGAATCAATCTCGCTTCCCTGGTGTAGTGATTCGCGCTCAACTGATTCGCACCTATCCTTACGCTGATGCCATGGTTGACGTACTCGGTTTTGTAGGGCGGATCAATGAACGTGATTTAATGCATGTCAATATGACAAACTATGGTGCCACTAATTACATTGGCAAAGTCGGTATTGAAAAATTTTATGAAGATGAATTACACGGTATCACGGGTTATGAATGGGTAGAAACAGATGCTGGCGGGCGCACCATGCGCGTTTTACAAAATGAGCCACCTATCGCTGGTAAAGACATGTATTTAACGATCGACAGTGGCTTACAACTAGAAGCGAAAAAAGCCTTAGGAAATGAACAAGGTGCCATCGTCGCCATCCAACCGCAAACCGGTGAAGTCTTGGCAATGGTGAGCAATCCAACGTACGATCCGAATTTATTCGTCAATGGTATGCCCTCAACCATCTATACTCAACTACGTAACGATCCAAGCCAACCTTTATTCAATCGTGCCATTCGTGGTCAGTATCCCTTGGCCTCAACGATCAAACCTTTCCTGGCTTTAGGTGGATTAATTACAAAAACAACCACGCCTGAATTTCGCATCAAAGATCCTGGTTATGTCAAACTCTACAATCACACGTACCGTGACTGGAGAAAAGGCGGCCATGGCATCGTTAATTTAAATCGTGCCATCGTGATTTCCTGCGACACTTATTTTTATTTACTCGCCATGAGAATGGGCATTACTCGAATGGGCACTATTTTAAGGCAGTTTGGCTTTGGTGAAGATACAGGTTTAGATATTGGCGAAGAACTACCAGGACTCATCCCCTCCCCCAAATGGAAAAAACGTAAAATGGGGCAATCATGGTATTTAGGCGATACGCTTATTTCAGGGATTGGTCAGGGCTACATGTTAACAACACCAATACAATTAGCCGTAGCGACGACTGGTTTAGCCAATCGTGGGGCTCGCTATCAGCCACACCTGCTGAAAAAAACCATTAGCGCTAAAGGAACACAGACCAGTACCAAACCCACCACACTATCTCCCGTCGTCGCCTCAAAAAAAAATTGGGGTGAAATTATTCGCGGCATGCATGGCGTAATGACCCATGGCACGGGTCGCAAATTTGGATTTCCCAAACAATATACCGTTGCTGGTAAAACCGGTACGGGTCAGGTATTTAGTACCCACGGTGTCAAAGTTGATACTAAAAATTTACCGAAACACTTGCGGGATCATTCTATGTTCATCGCCTTTGCTCCCGTTGATAATCCTAAAATCGCCATTGCCGTTGTGGTTGAACACAGCCCTGGCACGGCAACAAAAATTGCGCGTGATGTTATTGATTATTGGTTAATTAGAGAGAAGCACTTATGAAGCTAGAACAAAACCCGTGGTTTAGCATTGTCACCAAACCTGAACAAATTAATCAACAAACCCTGTGGCAGAAAATGCATGTTGACGTGCCTTTGTTATTTGGTATCACACTGTTAACAGCCATTGGCTTAATCATTCTTTACAGCGCTGGTGGCAAAGACATGCATTTTCTTATGCGACAAGTAGGCCGCTTTGCGCTTGCCTATGGCATTATGTTTGGCTTAGCTCAAGTACCTCCCTCTAGTTTTTATCGCTGGGCGCCTTGGATCTTTGGCTTTGGTACTATCATGTTAATCGCGGTATTAATCATTGGTGATATTGGTAAAGGTGCACAACGTTGGCTAGATATCGGAATTATTCGTTTTCAACCCTCAGAAATTTTAAAAGTTGCTATCCCTATGTTCATCGCCTGGTTTTTACATGACAAAGTATTGCCGCCTAGTTTCTCGGTAATTCTGATCTGTGCTGCGATTATTGGCGTTCCTGTATTACTCACTGCGAAACAGCCTGATCTTGGTACTGCATTGATGCTCGCCTTTACCGGGATCAGTGTTTTATTTCTTTCAGGGTTTAGTTGGCGTTTAATGATTTTAATGGCCGCAGCGATAGGTGGTGTATTACCTTTAGTATGGTCTCACATGCATGATTATCAACGGCAACGGGTACTGACCTTTTTAAACCCTGAACGCGACCCACTGGGCGCAGGTTATCATATTATTCAGTCTAAAATTGCCATTGGTTCTGGCGGTACCTTTGGCAAGGGCTGGCTCAATGGTACCCAATCCCACTTACACTTTTTGCCTGAACACGCAACTGACTTTATCTTCGCAGTGGCCGGGGAAGAATTTGGCATCATTGGCGCTTGCATCATTCTTGCGGTTTATCTTTTCATCGTATTACGTGGTATGTATATTGCCATCCGTGCACAAGATACCTTTACCCGCTTGCTCGCTGGTGGCATTAGTTTAACCTTTTTCTTTTCTATTTTTGTCAATATCGGCATGGTCATTGGCATTTTGCCAGTCGTGGGTTTGCCACTACCGTTGATCAGTTATGGTGGTACTTCCATGCTAACCGTCATGGCCAGTTTTGGTATTCTGATGTCGATTCAAACACATCGTAAACTTGTGTCAAAATAAAGGCTTGTGTTACAGTTACGGACTAATGCAACCTGCTAAGGATTAATCATGCTAAAGAACTTACTTTTAATTATTTGTTTGAGTGTCTCTTTGTCTGCTATTGCAGCACCAACGACTACAACAAAAGAAACACCACAGCCTGTGGCTAAAAAATCGCAACATCATGCTGCAAAAAAGACTCACCCAACAAACATGAGCAAACCTTCAGATAAAGCAGTGATTGATGATGCAAAAGTACAAGCCTTTATCAAAATGATGGTCAAGGATCATAAATTTAATCAAACGGATTTAGAACATTTATTTAAACAAGTACAATGGCAAAAAGCGATCCTGACGTCAGTACACCATCCCAAAGAAGCACTAAACTGGCATCAGTATTCTAATTTATTTGTCACGCAACGACGCATCGAGAACGGCGTTGACTTCTGGAAAAAACATAAAAAAGTATTAAACCAAGTGTCCAAACAATACGGCGTGCCACCTGAAATCATCGTGGCACTCTTAGGCGTGGAAACAAAATATGGCACTCGTCAAGGCAATCACCGCGTCATTGACTCACTGACTACCATTGCTTTTAACTTCCCTAAACGATCAAAATTCTTTACACAAGAGTTGGCCGAATTTTTAATCCTCTGTCGTGATAATCATTTAAATCCACTGAAAATGAAAGGCTCCTATGCTGGTGCTTTCGGCATGCCACAATTCATGCCCAGCAGTTATCGCCGCTACGCCGTTGACTACAGCCACAATGGTAAAAAAGATTTAAGCCACGATTATAAAGACGCCATCGCCAGCGTTGCCAATTACTTAAAGAAAAATGGTTGGCAAGCTAACCAACCGGTCGCCGTTGCTGCTAATGTCAAAGGTTATCGCTATAAAAAATACTTATACAAAGGCAAACACCACCATATCCACAAACCTAACATCACAGTAAAAGTCTTAGAAAAAAATGGCATCACCCCCAAAAAAACGGTTCCGACAAATGACAAGGCCATACTCTTAAAACTCGCCGCTGGTGGCGACCAATATGAGTACTGGCTAGGTTTTACTAACTTCTACGTCATCATGCGCTACAACCCCAGCCAAAACTACGCCATGGCGGTGTATACCCTAGCTGATTTAATCAAAGATCAGCTTGAAAATCAGAATTCTTAATCTGACAGGGAAGAGGAATAAAAAGTATCATGCGCAATTACCTTAATGTTATCAGCATTAATCGCTAGGCGCATTGCATTAAGCTCAATACAACTCTCTGTCACCCGTAAATGACACGATTCGTGGTTTAATTGCAATGACTGCGCATCAACCTCTATTGGACCTTGGGCATAACAACGAATGCTACCTTCATTGGTTTGCCAAACACCCATCCCTTTTGCCGAGCAGCATAATTGTTTTTGAATATCCCACTGAATCTCTTGTTCGCTGTGCATGAGCAATGATCCTTGCGTTGCCAGTTGCATCCCTGCTTGACTCTGTAATTCAATATTCGCACCCGCAAACCAAGTACATCCCCCTTGGTAAGTTTCAGTCACATTGCCTGCAACAAATAACTCATACCCCTTTGCCACCCGATAAGCAATATTACCACCCACCTGCAGACACATCGTGTCAGCCACAGCAATCTCCATTTCCCCCTGTTTACACACAAACGCAATCCCCGGTAATTCTTTTGTATTACGCATCTGTAAATATAAAGCTGGATTATTCATTAAAATAAATTGCTCACTGCCTTTGGTATCATCCAGCGTCAACGATTGCTGCTGCCTTGATAGCACTTTATGCTGGGTCACATTATCCGCCGTCACTACATTCATCGTGTCCGTATCAGATAACGCCCCCAAAATAATCGCTTGTTCCGTATCATCCAATTGCGCGCATAATACTTTCGCACCGCCCGATAAAGGGAAATGCCAACCACAGTCCCCCTGCCCTCCAGCAAATTGAACCAAAGGCATCGCCATACTATTGTGCTGCAGTGAAGCTGGCACGGTGTCAAACTCATACTGCAAGTAATAATGCCCCACTTCATCTAACATCGGCTCACGGTTATTTGCTTGCACCTTCGCTTGCGTTAGCATAAAAGACTCATGCTGCACTTGCTTATCAAGCATTTTCCCCAACACTAATTCATTCTTAATGTTATACCCACCATGTGCATCTTGTTGCACCAACAGTTGCTGACTTAATAACTGTAAGCGCTTACCCTCAAGTTGCAACCATTGCCCCGCTACCATGTGCAATGATTCCGTGCATGCCAAAACCTTCATCCCCGCCGCACAATAATCATATTGTTGAATCACAACACCACCTTCACCATGTACCATCCCCGAAGCCCACACACTCACCACATCCAGCAATTCAATCTCCCGCGCTAACGCCTCTAAAGAATCACTCACCAATAATTGCAACCCTTGATTGCGATGCACCCAAGCAAAAAACAATTGATAGCGCGCTAATAAACGCAAACAACTCTCAGCATCACTTTCATTAACTTGCTGAAAATGAGACACAACGGCAGGCGCTTTCACCCAAAAACACTCAAACGCCACCCCCATCAGCAAACGCCGCAAAATAGCATCAATATCCAAATCCGCAAACACTCGATTAGACACTCGTTGTCGCAACGCTCCCAGTGGCGACACAAGTTGCAACTGACACTCAAAAGGCCCATGCCCGCTCACCACACAAGCCGACACTACCCCGCCACAGACCCAACGCCCCTGGTGCAAAACACTAACAAAACACCCCAGCATCTCCCGCGGCACCACAAACTCAGCATACAAAACCCGCACCTTAAACTCATAATCCACATTCACCCCAAACATATGACTCACCAGTGACAAAACTCGCCCCCTGGCCATCCAATCTACTTCCGAACAAATAATTTGCATACACCAACCTATTTATTGTTTGATTTTAATTAAATGATTATAATAATATTTATACGTCGAACACAAAAAAAATATTGGGACAAGCTCTTAGAAATGTTAAGCTAAAACCTTAATTTTAAGGATAAAGAGTAAACTTAAAAAAGGTGACACTCCAATGAACAGACTGACTCAATATTACACAAGATTTATCACATTCCTCATTGCTATGGCTGTGTGCTTAAGCTTCACCGCCAACGCAGAACAAATACCCACAACAAGCAGAGACAAAGCTCCCAGCGCCATTAATAACCTTGTCCCACCCGCACCAGATATTGACGCCTCCGGCTACGTGTTAATGGATGCCAACAGCGGTAAAGTTTTAGCGTCTAAAAATCCAGACGTACGCCGCGCACCGGCTAGCCTTACCAAAATGATGACGGTGTACATCATTACCGAAGCACTCAATAATGACCAAATCAAATTAGACGACAAAGTTAGAGTCAGCAAAAAAGCGTGGGCCACTGGCGGTTCCAGAATGTTTTTAAAACTCGGGCAAGAAGTCCCTGTTTCTGACATGATTGAAGGCATCATTGTAGACTCGGGTAATGACGCTACGGTCGCAATGGCAGAACATGTTGGCGGTTCAGAAGACACGTTTGTGAGCTTAATGAATAAAGAAGCGCATCGCCTCGGAATGAAGAATACCCACTTCACTGATTCCAACGGACTCCCCCATGAAAATCATTATTCAACCCCACGTGACTTGGCCATTTGAGCGCGCGCCATTATCATGGATCACCCTGAGTTCTATGAAGAAAACCAATGGTATGCGAAAAAACGATTAACCTTTAACGGCATTAAGCAATATAACCGTAACCGTTTATTGTGGCGTTATCCTGGTACCGATGGATTGAAAACTGGCCATACCAAAGAAGCAGGCTATTGTTTAGTGTCCTCAGCAAAACGCGATGGCATGCGTTTGATTTCCGTTGTACTAGGCGCACCCTCTGACAATGCCAGAACGGAAGACAGTCAACGCTTACTCACTTATGGGTTTAGGTTCTTTAAAACCTATAAAGTCTATGCCGGCAATGAAGCTATCAGCCATCCCCGTGTTTGGAAAGGCGAAAAGAAAACCATCCCAGCCGGTTTGAGTAAAGACTTATTCATTACCGTACCCAACGGTGAATACAAACAATTAAAAGCCACCTCGGTGATGAATTCATCCTTAGAAGCCCCCGTGAAAAAGGGCCAAGCATTAGGACATTTAGAAATTAAATACAAAGACACCATCGTGGCACAACGCCCCATCGTTGCCTTAGCCAATGATCCTGAAGGGGGAATTTGGACGCGTATTACCGATACACTGACGCGTTCCTACCACAATTGGTTCCATAGAGCGAAACAAGAAGGATGAACATAGCCTACATTAATGGCGAGTTTCTACCCTTAGAAAAAGCCCGGATCTCAGCAATGGATCGGGGCTTTTTGTTTGGCGATGGCGTTTATGAAGTCGTCCCAGTGTTCAATGGCAAATTGTTTCGCTGCGACCAACACCTCGCACGGTTACAACGCAGCCTTGAAGCCATTCAACTCAACTTAGACAAACCCATCGAATCCTTGAGCACAATAGTAGACTCACTGCGTGAACGCATGGGCGCGAAAGAGCAATCGATTTATTTACAAATCACCCGAGGCCCTTCCATGGAGCGTGCTCATGTGATCCCGGATGAATACACGCCAACGATTTTTGCTTATTCTCGAGAAATCCCCGCATTAAACATTGATGATTTACGCCAAGGCGTTACAGCCATCACTGCCGAAGATATTCGCTGGCAAGAGTGCTTCATTAAATCAATTAATTTATTACCGAATGTTTTATTAAGCACGCAAGCTAAGCAACAAGGCGCCAAAGAAGCCATTTTGTTGCGTGATGGTTATATTAGTGAATGTTCACACTCTAATGTGTTCATCGTTGAAGGCCAAGATATTTTAACGCCAAAACTAGACCCCAGCATTTTAGGCGGCATCACCCGAGAATTAGTGTTAGAAATTGCCAAGACTAAAGGTATGACCATCAAAGAAATACGTATCACAGAGCAACGATTACGAGACGCCGATGAGATTTGGATAACAGCATCCACCAGTCACATTGCACCCGTTATTGCCGTCGATGGCCAAGCCGTAAGCCAAGGCCAAGCCGGCCCCCTATGGGAGCAAATGATTCATTATTATCAAGCTTATAAGCAATCCTTATAATGACCGATGACAAACCCACATTATTAAACTTCCCTTGCCAATTCCCCGTCAAAGTCATGGGGGCAGCTACTGATGCCTTCGAAGCAGCCGTGTATGCTATTATTAACCAGCACGTCGACAAACTCGCCGAAGATGCCATCAAGTCACGCACCAGTAAAAACGGCAACTATCTCTCCCTAACTATCACCATTGAAGCAACGAGCCAACAGCAATTAGATGCGCTATACCAGGCGCTGAGTAATCATGAATTAGTGCTGGTAGCACTCTGACGAGATTATATTAAGAAGAAATAAAACAATACTTGCATTTTGTGGCGATCTGTAGTATTTTTGCGCTAATTGAGGTTACTGAGATTATAGTATGAGAGAGTCTGCACAAGAGACGACAGAACAAAACACAAGGCCGCACCCTAGGATTCCCGTCCACGGCTTAGCAATGATAGAGCCCAAATCTGTCAACCTATCAGAGAATCAAGAAGACACAAGCTATTTGGATCAACCCTGTTGTTGTCGCACCCCGCGCGCATGGTTGCAAACCATTATCTTCATTGCCATCGCCCGCTACCTCGATAGCGCTCTATTCCCCGGCAGTGGTTGCCTCATCAATTCCGTAAGCCGCTGTTGCTACCAAAGAATCAATCAATTCTGCGAAACACAAGCCGGCCAAGCACTCATACAAAGTACCAGTGATAGCCTTGCTGATCGCTGCTACTCCACAGGTCCTTAAGGGCATCTGTAATGTTTATTTACAAAAATACTGTTGCATATTACTCAACAATATGGTATTTATTTGCGCAGATTGAATGATATGAGGTTATATTATGAAAGAACATCCAGCAACTGATCCCTATAGTAAAAATAAGACGCAAAATGAACGAAAAAGCAGCTTTGTAGGCAGCTCTTCATACACCCAGTTTTTCCCTATACCTGCGCCACCCGAAGCACAACAACCAGAAGACCTTTGGACAGTACCATTAGCCAATTACCCCTTTAACCCCGCAGCAGCAAACCCAAGTGAAGACACACCCTTACTCAACAGCGAGGAAAAACCGAGTGTTGCCCCGGTCAATTTTGATCACGTCCTTGATATCCCTGATAACGCAGGCCATATTCAAGCAGACGATAATGAAGCCATCAATAATGACGGCAATTGTTGCAACATGGCATGTTGCTGCGAGGGAGTAGGCGTAGGTCCCTATACCGTGGGAGAAGTATTGGAAATCATAGGCTGGACTATCTGCGGCACAGCCTTAGGCTTTGGTGCCGGCTGGCTACTCGGTGGGGGGTTTAATGCGGCGTGCACAAGTTGTAGCTTTGATAATGATTGGGCATATAGCATGAGCGATGCAGATCTCGATGGCTGTAGAGGGATTTGGTTCACTCCCACGACCTCTGTCACCGCATACAGGGAGTTTTATGGCCAGGCAAACTTTGACTTATGGCCTGATTGTTTATACGCTTGGAGTACTATTTTATCCGCCTTTAGCGGAGTAACTGCTAGCGGGTGTGCAACTGCCGTTGTTTATGAACGCAAACTAAACCAGCCCTAAGCCCCCTTTCCCTCAACACCCAACAATAACAATCTTGGGCCAAGCGCAGCACGAAATAGCCAGTTTTTAGAGGCGCTCTTTAAAGAAGGGGTTTATCCCAAATAAAGCGCAGGAGGCCCCAGGCCGACGAGCCATTGGGGGTAAACCCCTTCTTTAAAGAGCGCCTCTAAAAACTGGCGGCAAAAAAATGCCCCAAGCTTGACCCAAGAAACACAACCCCATACACTACCCCTCATTCCAAACAAAGCAAACAAAACAATGCCAATACCCATCATCGTCCGTGAACTAGGACAACAAGACTACGAACCCATCTGGCAAAAAATGCGCCAGTATACAGACACACGGGATGAAAACAGTCCCGATGAAATCTGGTTACTGGAGCACCTACCCGTTTTCACCCAGGGCCAGGCTGGCAAGCCAGAACATCTATTAAACCCAGGTGACATCCCAGTGATTCAAGTCGATAGAGGTGGACAAGTGACATATCACGGCCCTGGACAATTAGTGGCTTATATTTTGTTTGATTTACATCGCCGCAGCATTCCTGTGAGAACCTTAGTGTGCGCCATTGAGCGCGCCATTATCGACACGCTTAAAGATTTTGGGGTAGACAGCCAAGCTCGCCAAGATGCACCCGGCGTGTATGTAGATGAGCAAAAAATTTGCTCATTGGGTTTAAGGATCCGCAAAGGTCGCTCCTATCACGGCTTAGCCTTTAATATTGATATGGACATGGAACCTTTTTGCCGTATTAACCCCTGTGGCTTTAGCAATATCAAAATGACACAATTATCCGCGTTAAATGGACCGAAGACGCTAGCTGAAGTCAGTCCTATTCTGGTAAAATACCTGACCAAGCATATTGATGCGCAAAGTAAAATGGTATAAAAAATGACAAACGAACAACGAGATCCCACGATCAAACAAAAAGGCCAAGATAAAATGGCCCGCATTCCTATTAAAATAGACGTCACCACCAAGCCCTTAAAAAAGCCCGATTGGATCCGCGTTAAAATCCCCGCCACCACGGCGATCAGTAAAATGAAAAAACAATTCAAAGAAAAACGTTTATTTACCGTGTGTGAAGAAGCCTCCTGCCCCAATTTGCCAGAGTGTTATAACCACGGTACCGCCACCTTTATGATCATGGGTGATAAGTGCACGAGGCGCTGCACCTTTTGCGACGTGGGTCATGGTCGGCCCGATCCGCTTGATAAAGACGAGCCCGAAAATTTAGCGGTCACGATTAAAGATATGAATTTAAAATACGTGGTCATTACTTCTGTAGACAGAGATGATTTGCGTGATGGTGGTGCGGGACACTTCACCGACTGTCTCCGTGAAATTAGAACCCTGTGCCCTACGATTAAGCTGGAAGTGTTAGTCCCAGACTTTCGTGGCCGCATGGAAAAAGCACTCGATGCTATGGCGCCATTTTTGCCGGATGTTTTTAATCATAATGTTGAAACCGTGCCACGTTTGTATAAAGCCGTGCGCCCGGGTTCTGATTACGCATGGTCTTTAAAATTATTACAAACATTTAAAGCGCGCTTTGCCGGCATTCCCACAAAATCCGGATTAATGTTAGGTTTGGGCGAAGACATTGATGAAATTAAACAAGTGCTGCGGGATTTGCGTGCCCATGATGTTGACATGATAACCATAGGGCAATATTTACAACCCAGCCGCTACCATTCACCCGTCGCGCGTTATGTTACCCCTGATGAATTTAATGAATTAGGAGAATTCGCAAACGCTTTAGGTTTTAGCAACGTTGCCAGTGGCCCGCTGGTGCGGTCATCATATCATGCTGACTTGCAAGCCGCCGGAGAAACTGTTTCTTAAGTATGGACATTATTCATTATCTACAACCGATGATCGATTGGCTTCACCTGCATCCACACTGGGCAGGGTTTGCTACCTTTCTTATTTCACTCACTGAATCCTTAGCCATTGTCGGTTACTTCGTGCCAGGATCGGTGATGATGACGGCGGTGGGAACACTCATCGGTGCTGGCATCATTCCTACTTGGAGTACCATCATCTGGGCAATTGCTGGTGCTATCGCTGGCGATGGGATTAGTTATCGCCTGGGCTATCACTACAAAGAAAACATCACTAAGATGTGGCCCTTGAGCCGCTATCCTCAGTGGCTAGAAAAAGGTAATGAATTCTTTCATAAACATGGCGGCAAGAGTGTGTTCTTGGGGCGCTTTGTCGGTGCAGTACGACCGATGGTGCCAGTGATTGCTGGCATGTTACGCATGCAGCCTTTGAGGTTTTTTCTTTCTAATTTCTTTTCAGCATTACTGTGGGCCCCTGCCTACATGATTCCTGGCATCTTAATTGGTGCGGCAACCTTAGAGCTTGATCCAAAAACTGCAACCGAATTCGTATTATGGGTGATGTTATTCTTAATCATTTTAGGCTTAACGTTTTGGTTGATAAAAATCATCGTTTATAAAGTTATTGATGTTGCCCACAACAATTTAGATAGGCTCTGGGCATTTCTATTGCGACACGCTACCTTTCGTCCGCTGTGTTTAGCACTACAAAATCCACAGTATCCAGAAGGCCATGGACAATTGACCCTGGCCTTAGTCTTGCTATTTACAATCTTGGTGTTTGGCTTAATGTGTGTGAGTATCGTTCACCATGGTTATATCACACTATTCAACCCACCAGTCCATTACTTTTTTAGATCATTGCAATCACCAAGCTTGACTAAGCTTATGGTGATTCTCACGATGATTGGCGATAAACTTATTTTATTACCCACCAGCTTAGCCATCTTCATTGCCTTAGTAGTAAAAAAACAAAAGCGAGCTGCGATTCATTGGTTTGCAGCCATTATCATTTGTGCGGGTGTGGCTTATATTATGAAAGCCGCGATTTTTTATCCGCGTCCTTTAGATATCGTGCAACCTAATACCAGCGGCTCATTTCCCAGTGGTCACGTAGCATTGAGTGTCACTTTTTTTGGTTTCTTTGCCGTACTGCTTTCTCATAATTACCAACACAACATCAGAAAAGTTATCTATGGGTTAAGCACCTTGGCACTCGCTTTAATTATTCTGTCGCGACTTTATCTTGGCGCTCATTGGTTTACAGATGTATTAGGTGGAACGTTTATTGGTTTATGCACGTTATTCTTAGTGACCATTTCCTATCGGCGTGAACGCTTTAAACCGTTAGATTTAAAGTGGGTGTATATTGCCGGTGGCTTAACCTATACATTAGTGTACACAAGTTTGTTTTTTATGATGTTTACTAAATTTGTAATCGACTACCAGCCTTTGTGGCCCAGTCGACAAATGAAAATCGAACAATGGTGGCAACAAGACAATGGCAACCCCTACCTATGGCGCAACCGTTTCGGCAAGCCGATTCATTTAATTAATATCCAATGGGCCGATAGCCTCGATAATATTGAACAACAATTAAAAGCTAATGGCTGGACTACCGTACCAAAGCAAAACATTGTCAATACTATCGCACGCTTTTCTAAAGACAATAAAGCCAAACATTTACCCATTGTGCCTTCTAGCTATCAAGGGCAAATTCCTGCATTGATGATGGTGAAGCATACGGGTGTGACGAATATCCTCTTAGTGTTTCGACTCTGGGATTCTCGCATTGATTTTACCAATACCCGCTTACCGTTGTGGATGGGCACGGTTAATTATCAATTACCCCGGCAACACAAATTTTGGAAATACAAAGAATATCGTTTACGTTATTTCCGCTTACCACCTGCAATCATGTCAATGCAGCCAGAAATGTTTAGCAACCACTGGCGCATCATCCATTATTCAAAGTTAATGAAACCGAAAACGGTATTGTCGATTGAATGGAATGCAGGGACATTGATGATTAAACCTGCTAGCCAAAAGCAGGCGTATAAAAAGCTCTATTAATCGTACACCAAAGTACACGTATTTTCTGTTTCTTCCCCGTAAGGCATAAATTTTTCACTATAAATAGTTTTATTATAAAAATGGCAGTGCAATCACAATTACCATGGCAATATAAGCAAAAAAGCCGATGAAAGCGCCAGCACTGGTGAATTCTATGGTATTTGGTTCTTCTTGATGAGCCATTATACGTCTCCTTCTCTACCCCATCGCGGCAGTAACTCGTGGGGAATGGTTAAATGATCTAACACTCTCGCGACGATGAAATCGACGAGATCCTTAATGTCTTGTGGTTGTTGATAAAACCCTGGGCTTGCCGGCATAATCACTGCACCCATGTTGGTGAGTTTCAGCATGTTTTCTAAATGAATGGCTGATAAGGGTGTTTCACGGTGGACTAAGATCAGCGGTTTTCTTTCTTTTAAGGTAACATCGGCGGCGCGTTCCAATAGATTATCACTCATGCCATGAGCGATGGCAGCCAGCGTGCTGCTGCTGCAAGGGCACACCACCATGGCATCACTGATCCCAGAACCACTAGCAATCGGTGCCGTCCATTGTTTATCGCTAAAGCCAATTAACTTGCCGGGGTAATCCATACATTGTTTTTCAAAATAATCTTCGGTAATGTCGATGCCTTCTTCTAATTTAAAAACAGCTTTGGCCGCTGCTGAAACGACAAGGTAAACAGTTTGTTCGGCGCGTAACAAACATTCCAATAAACGTAAGCTATAACGCACGCCTGATGCGCCACTGATGGCTAATGTAATAGTTTTATTCATACTGTTCCTGCAATGCATTGAGTAAACGTTGATGGATACCTTCGAAACCGCGATTGCTCATGATGAGAATATGATCCTTTGTTTTCGAGCGCTGAATTAATTCATCAACAATTTTTTGCGTGTTATCGAATACTTGAATGGTTTGATTCGCTAAGCTTTCAATAGGCCATTCACAGCCTTGGGGTTTTGAAAAATAAGTCTCATCGGCAGCAGCGACAGCCGGGGCTACCGTATGTTGATGCTCACCACTGCGCATGGTATAAGAAGCAAAATCCACCACAGCAAGAATACGTTCTTTACCTACTTTTTTGCGCAAGCCTTCGATGGTGGTTTGAATTGCCGTAGGATGATGCGCGAAATCATCATACACGGTGATTTGATTAACTTTTCCTAGCACTTCCATGCGACGTTTAATGCCTGTGAAGGCCGCCAGCGCTTCGATACTCACTGCCGGTGTAATGCCAACATGTTTCGCCGCAGCAATAGCAGCGAGGGCATTATGAATATTGTGAGCACCTAATAGTGACCATGCCACTCGGCCCATTATTTTATCTTGCTCCATTAAAGTAAACGCACTGCCATCTTCTGCTAAATCCGTTGCACGCCAGTGTTGATGAATGATTTGTTGCTCTGTCCAGACGCCCTGTTTCATCACAGCATCGATGTTCGTATCAGGCCCTCTAACAATTAATCCTTGTGCCGGCACCGTACGCATTAAGTAATGACATTGCCGTTGTATCGCGCCCAAGTCTGGGAAAATATCAGCGTGATCATATTCCAAATTATTTAAAATCAAGGTGCGCGGACGATAATGCAAAAACTTGGAACGCTTATCAAAGAAGGCACTGTCATATTCATCGGCTTCTATCACAAAAAAGGAGTCACCACCAAGACGCGCACTGCAGTCAAAATTATTAGTAACACCACCGATTAAAAAACCAGGGTTAAGCCCCGCATAGTCTAAAATCCAAGTCAGTAAACTGGTAGTCGTCGTTTTACCATGGGTCCCAGCGACAGCTAATACCCAACGGGATTGTAAAACATGTTTGAATAACCACTCAGGTCCAGACATATAAGGGATATTATGGTTTAAAACGTATTCAACCGCGGGGTTCCCACGGGATAAGGCATTACCAATGATAACGCAGTCTGGCACCGGTTTTAATTGCTTGGGATCATATCCTGTGGTCAACTCAATCCCGCATGCTTGTAATTGCGTACTCATTGGTGGATAAACATGTTCATCACTGCCAGTAACCGTAAACCCAGCCTGCTTTGCAATTTGCGCAATGCCTGCCATAAAGGTACCGCAAATACCGAGGATATGAATATGTGACATTTACACACCCCCCATCATGGCACGAACAACGATAGCATTTAATAATGCAATCCCAATACTTAAAATCACGCCAACAAATAATGGAATCGCCAAGGCATTCCGAAAAATATGCCCCGCGACAATCAAAATCCAAATTTCCACTGCAATCCCGACCCACTGCCCTAACATTATCATAGAACCACCCGCCATTTGGGCCATGGTGGCAACCATGATTAAAAGAGGCAAAGCCATCAAGGACAAGATGATACTCGTCCCAAATAAAGCAGAAACCGTTTGCACAAATCGCTCCGGCACTTTACGCATTCGCAACACCAGAAAAATCGCCGCAAAAGAAACCCCCACCAACATCGCCGCCATCCCTAAGCCATTTGATATACCGTGCGTCCACGCGATGAAAAACACCGTCAAACAATAATGAATCGTCACAATCGCCGTCACCAGCGTTGCCGAATAAGGCACATCCTGCGGCCCACCACGCAATAAACAAATATTCCATAACGTTTTAATAAACTGCAACATTTGCTCTCTCTTAGCTGCATTAAAAATAGCTGTGATCATACCTGTTTACTGGGCATTCTGCTAGTTTAGAATAATTTTTGCAATCGTAGGCATAATCATCTAGTCTTTTTACTGAACAACGCAATAGTAGCAAGGATAGATAATGCGAATAAGCGAACACACTTGGAATGATGTAAAAAACGACATCACTAAACTCCAACCCGAGCTCACTGAGATCATCGAGGCGATAAAGCCGGATGATAGTTATAAATTTTATCGGGTTAGGTATTATTATGGGGATACAGTGATTAAAAATGGTACGCTCTGCCTACCTTTGAAAGAAAATAGGTTAGTCAGCCTCAATGATGACCGTGTTGCCATAAAAAAATACCGTGAACAGCTATCATATAGCCCTATCCCGGCTGGTCTCATAGAATCAAAAAGTCTAGAAGTCTATGCGGAGCCTAATCAGCGAACTGCTCCTCTTGGTGTATTAAGAACGGGAACTTTTTTTGGGTTATGGGAAACATTAGACCCTGACTTAAGCATCTTTGTCGCTCGTGCATGGAATATTTCTGCTGGTGCTAGAACTATATTTTTCTTGCCAAAAGTATCTGAGAAAATCAGTCATAAATGTTTAATCGAGACCTATGGCATAAAAAGCCATGCTAAAAATACAGTATTCGAACAACAACAAGTTTTTAAAGAGTTAGTGGAAGCATCAGGCAATAAAAATTGGTATTGCGATATCTTATTTTTTTCTAAGGAGTGGTTTACCAAACAGAAAAGCTCTAATGCATGGAATGCCTTTCGATATTTTATTTTAGATATTGCTTGGCAACAAACCAAAGGTTGGCGCAGCAAAGAATACGCAGAGCTCATGTGGGAAACACTTTTGTCTAGTTTAGCAAAAAAAAGATTAAAACCCTCTCAGAATGGGCTCTATGCCGTCAGGCACTTAATTGATATTGCATATGGCATTTATCCTGGTCTTAAGCCAACCACTGACGAAATGCTGGCACCCATACAACTACTACAAGACATCTATATAAACGACTATAAACTGAGTCAGTATGCTCCTATTTTGTTTTCAGCATTTCATGGTAATATAGATATTATTGGCAATGAGCCGGTCTATTATTCACTGACACACCCAACGAATATCAATTACACAATGTCATTAGGCCGTGTTACTTCTATTAACCTATTACGTGAAATTGTTGGATTACATAATATTATCAAAAAGGATGTAGATAGTAGTGAACTGCCTGTCTTTGAAACAATAAAACCCGTACAATACCGCTATTTCCATAGCCAACCAGACCCTGGCTACGGCGTGTTAGCTGCGAGTGAATTACCTAAGTTTGATCCTGTTATTGCAAACATTATGGAACAACATCCTGATAAAAAGTTTCCTGATTATAGCTCCACACTGCGCGGTTGTATTACCCTAACTCATATCAAGTAATTTATAGTGAATAATGTGCTGTGATAGTAATGAGTAGTCTAAGGAGTAAATCTTCTTCTGAAATGGTCTATTAATCTTTGACTCAATTTGCTCAAAGTCTTCCTGTCGTAAATACTGTAAATAAAAATTAGGGCACTCTTTATTAAACATCCATGACATATGTAGTGCTATATTCACAATAATATCAAAAAAGCCCAGCAGTAATTCTTTAAACCTATAGTTCGAAACATTGCTTTCATTAATCGATGGCAGCCATGATTCTTCTACTATGATAATGTCTGCACCATTCTTACACGCATTAAGTGCAACGATGATGTCCTCCCAACGATCTGTGGGATCTGTATGGTGCAACACCCAACGAGCTAACATTAAGTCGAATGATGATTCACTATGATCTAAATTTTTTAAGTCATTCTTTGTTAAACACTGAATGCGACTTGGCATTGCATAGCTAGTAGATGGATCATAACCATACAGCAATATTTCATCTGCAATATTAATATCTAAGGAAAAATTAGCTAATTCAATTTCATAGTGCCCTTCACAAAGACCAAACCCTAACATATTCAACGCTTGCTGGTACGAACGACCCTGAATAATGTTTTTCACCACGCGATCTACATCATCCGCATAATCAGTTAAACATTGATAAAGGATTTCAACATCCAGAGAAATATTTTTTTCGATTAAATAAGATAAGAATGTCTGAGAAACATCATTAAGAGAAATTAAGCCATCCAGATACCTAGTAATTAAAGTGGCTTGATGCTGGCAAAATGGTGGAATAAGTTGCGCCATCTCCTCACGGATATAGTCACGTTTTGCAGAAAAGCCATTTTGGCTTAACCAAGCGCTTAGATCTGTGGCATCACAGCTGAGCTGATATAGCTGTTCTGTACCAACATTATCTAAAATTCTAGACTCACCTGTAATGACTGTATTCATCTATTTATCATTGTGGAGCAAATAATTCGGGAGTCTAGAGAACAATTGTCGAAGAATCAACAACATATATTAACTATGCTTTTATAATTTTACAGGTAAATAGCGAAGAGATCTTTTCGGTGGATGTCACCTCAATACAAGAAAGAGCTCCTTGTGTGGCGGCAGGCTTGTTTCAAACCTGGCCGCACAAGGAGCAGTACGCTGGAACTTAGACAACAGATCATTAAAATAAAAAGATCTAAGAATAAGCACGCTCATGCAACTCCCTAGCTTCAGTCATAAGATCGCGCAACAAGCCAAGATAATTTACCCTGTCACCATCTATGTCTTCAAGAAAGATAACATCTGCCGCTAAACGAGATAAAGATTCCGCTTGATAAAAGCGTTCAGTGCATTCAAAACTAGCGGGACTAGATTTAACATCACTGAGTAGCCGTTTAAGTAATTTACACAGTATCATTAAGAAGTAATACCTGTCTAAACATTGCTGGGAATTAAAAAGTTCATCGATGCCTAAGCAAAGATAATGATAAACTTGTAGTAGTAATAATTCACTACTATAAAATTCTTTTTCCGATGAAGTTTTCTCATTCACACACTCCGTTTCTAGGTTTATAATAAATCTAAAAGAATAACATTTATGATGAAAGAAAAAGTCACATTAAACACTATCACTCAGATTAAATAGTTAATACAAATAAGCTTGAACGCTTATCACCAACAGTCCCCATAACAAAATAGTCACAGGGACTGCAGCAACAAAAAATGCAAATCCATTTCTCATCACGCATCTCCTTACATTAACATTCCACATCAGCTTTTAATAATTGCGTTTGCAAACGTTTGTAAATTTCACTACGGTGAACATCGATGGAACGAGGTGCATCGATACCAAGGCGGACATACCGTCCACTGGTTCCTAGTACATGCACCAAGATATCATCACCAATATTGATGGTTTGAGAGATTTTGCGAGTCAACACTAACATATCCTTAATCCTTGTCATTAGTAAATAATTTAAACAGCTGTAGAATACTAAAAAAATTATGAAATAAAAACTGTTAAATTACGACAAAAAAAAGATATCAAATTTCTGGGGCTTTTTTGAACCATCCGATGGCGTCAAATAGACAATCAAACGACTTTTCAGTATAGTTCCTCCCAAAATCAAAGAAGGAACAAGCCACATGTCCAAAAAAAATATCTTTTACGCGCAATCTGGTGGCGTCACTGCCGTTATTAATGCCACCGCCTGTGGCTTGATTGAAGAAGCTCGCAAGCAAAAGGCTAAGATTGGTAAAGTGTATGTGGGGCGTAATGGCATTCTGGGCGCTTTAAAACAAGAGCTTTATGATACCAGTAAAGAGACGGCGAAAGCAGTTGCTGGCTTGCGTCATACGCCGGGTGGTGCCTTTGGATCATGCCGTTATAAGTTAAAAGGCTTGGATGAATTCAAAGCACAATATGAGCGTTTGATTGAAGTATTTGATGCCTATGATATTGGTTACTTCTTTTATAATGGTGGCGGGGACTCCCAAGACACCACACATAAAATGTCGCTAATGGCAAAAAAATTAAATTACCCTCTTACTTGTATTGGTTTACCCAAAACCGTTGATAATGATTTAGCGGTTACAGATAATTGTCCTGGCTTTGGTTCCGTTGCGAAGTATGTCGCCGTATCTATTCGTGAAGCTGGGTTAGACGTTGCTTCGATGGCCGAAACGTCCACTAAAGTGTTTATCATGGAAGTAATGGGACGTCATGCCGGTTGGATTGCAGCAGCAGCAGGACTTGCCAAAGAAGAAGCTGGCAGCCCGCCTCATGTCATTTTACTCCCCGAAGTTAGATTTAATGAAAAAGCCTTTTTAAAAAAAGTTGATGGCTGTGTGAAACAATACGGTTATTGTACCATCGTTGTATCAGAAGGCGTGCGTAATAAGGATGGGACATTTCTCTCTGATCAAGGCTTAACTGATGCCTTTGGTCACGCGCAATTAGGTGGTGTGGCACCAGTGATTGCGCAACTGGTTAAAAGCAAATTAGGCTATAAATATCATTGGGCCGTGGCAGATTATTTGCAACGCGCAGCGCGGCATATTGCATCTAAAACAGATGTGGACCAAGCTTACGCCTTGGGGCAAGCCGGGATTAAATATGCGCTTAAAGGTAAATCCGATATCATGCTCACCATTGATCGTAAACCAGGAAAAACCTACCGCTGGGGAATTGGCGAAGTGGCATTGAAAAAAGTGGCCAACATTGAAAAAGCCATGCCAAAAAAGTACATTAGCAAAGATGGCTTTGGCATTACTACTGCCTGTCGTAATTATTTATCGCCTTTAATTCGCGGCGAAGATTATCCGCCTTATAAAAATGGCTTACCGCAATATACGCGTTTGAAAAAAGTTTTAGCTCCTAAAAAATTGAGTCGTGATTTTGACGTCTAAATTTTCACAATTAAAACGTGATTTTATCTTGTATGCCCTAATGGGTGTAATTGCTACTGCCGTGCAATATACTACGCTGATTATGCTCGTGGAGCTCAGTGGCTTATCACCCGTGGTGAGTTCTAGTTGTGGTTTTATCCTGGGTGCCGTGGTTAATTATTGGTGTAACCGCCGCTACACCTTTCAATCCACCAAAGCTCACCACAAAGCCTTTTCTCAATTTGCTATTGTGGCCTCCATTGGCTTTGGCTTGAACGCATTTTTTATGTTTATCGGCACACATTACACCACTTTGCCCTATCTCTTGGTACAAGTGTTTGCTACACTACTAGTCCTGTTTTGGAACTTTTTAGCGAATCGTCATTGGACCTTTCGCCGCACATAGCCTGGAAGCATAGCCATGAATGTAAAAGAAATAAGAAGGGAGAATTTACGAGTATTAGCCCAGCATGCAGGTGGTATTGCCGGAGTCGCCCGGCGTCTCAAAAAATCAACCAGTCAAATGAGCCATTTAATCGGGCCTAATCCTATTAAAAATATTGGTGATCGCATCGCAGCAGAAATTGAAAGCATTTTCAATAAACCCAGCGGCTGGTTAGATCATATTCATGTGGGCAATGATCAAAACATCACTCAAGTCGATGTTGAGAATAACAGTGGTAAATTACCCATCACCATGGTACCCATCTTATCTTGGGAAGCTGCTCAACATTGGCCGAACTTTGCAAAATACAGTAAAAATGTTAATAGTTCACTGCCAATACTCAATCATAAAGCTAGCGGGCAAGCATTCGCACTCATCATCGAAAATGATTTAATGCAAAGTCCTGAAGGCGTGAGCTTTGCCAAAGGGAGTATGATTATTGTCGATACCGACAAAGAAATTGCTAATAATCACTATGTCTTAGTACGCACAAAACGCCATCCACAATTGCTCTTTAGGCAATTAGTCATCGATGGTGATCGTCATTATTTAAAACCATTGAACCCGCGTTACCCCATCACTGCAGCACCTAATGATGCCCAATATCTTGGCGTGGTGACGCAAACTCGTATGGATATTTAGGGTACTAGCCTTGAAAAAAAAACAAGATTTAAACATACTACTGCTGCAGGTTCGTGAAGATGATGAAACAATTTTGGAAGAGTTTTATTGCTTTGCAGAAAAGAGCCAATTGACCCCTCAACAAATTACTAGCCTCAATCCTATCCAGCAAAATAATATCGATTGGCACAACATCGATGGCTATGATGCCATTTTTGTCGGAGGTTCCAGTGATGTCTCTGTTTTACACCCTGAAAAATATCCCTTTATCGACAATTGCAAACAACTCTTGGTGGACTGTTATGAGAAAGACATTCCCGTGTTTGCATCATGTTTTGGGTTTCAAGTCGCAGTGGAAGCTTTTGGTGGCAAGGTTGAAGAGGATTTAGAGAATAAAGAAACGGGTATTTATAAAATCTACCATACTGATACCGCAAAAAATGATTTAATTCACCATGATTCACCTGCGCAGTTATGGGCCGTGTCCGGTCATAAAGAACGAGCCATTACTTTACCTAAAGGTGTCATTGAGTTGCAATACAGTGACTTGTGTCCTTACCATGGTTTTAAATTCCCCAACAAAAATTTTTATGCTTTTCAGTTTCACCCTGAAATGAATAGTATGGATTTGCATGCGAGAATTCAACGTTATCAAAGTCGTTATTTCGTTGAAGATGATGAACTTGCCGATATCCTGACGACCTCTACCCAAGATACCAAAGATGCCAATGATCTGCTGCTAAAATTCGTCGATCGAATCCTTTTGAACGCAAAATAAATAAAAAATCTTCTTAAACCTAGAAACGCTAGTTAAACGCGAATTTTGGCACAACATCTTAATTCGCCAGGCAAATCAATCTATTACACCAAAAATTCGCGTTTAACTAGCGTTTCTAGGTTTAAAACCCCTGTGTTAATTTTTTGCTAAGCTATTTTAATCAAGGTTTAAGTTTTGACGTGTAGAATAGCTGTAATTCACGGATAATATTTTACAGGTATGAGCTTACAATGGTTTTAGGTTATAAGACATTAGAAGATTTAATAGTCGCAGCATACTATGATCCCTATGCTGCGCATGAGCTTGCTCGTATCTATTTTATTGGTGATGGTGTTGTAAAAGACTACCATACGGCATTGCGCTATTTCGTCTTCGCACAAGAATTAAAACGACATCCTGCCATCTGGCACTTTGACCAACAATTACAAGCAGAAGAAGCCATGATGCGCAAAAAATTTATTGAGATTGGTTTATGGGATGAAGAAATTGATCAACCCGTTAACGGAATAAATGTTAGAAATATTTTTAAAACAACTAACATGCGTTATCTTCGGAGCTTGCTTAATACCTTCCGTTTGTTTTGTAGACGAATTGGTGAGTTTTTCCATGCTGCAAATGTTTGGTTTAAACACTTTGGTGACATCATAGCACTTTCCTCTTATGGTTTACACTTACTGATTGAAGCTGGCGTTATTGTCAAAAACGTACTTTCCTCTTTCTTTGTAAAATCATCCAAAGAACATGTTTTCCGCCGTGAGCATGACAAATTTGGCCCATTAAAAATGGCTTGGGAAACATTTAAGAAAAATGGCCGTGCACTTAGAACCTTTGATTCCTTATTGTGGGCAAGTGTCATTATCGCCGTTGTTTTATATCCACCTATTACTGTATTATTAGTTGCTAGCGCTTTGTTATATGATTTAATCCCTTTCTTTTATGATACCTATGGTCCTGTTGCCAATATCAAAAAGCAATTGAAACAGTTAGATAAGCAAGAAGAATCTCTTCGCCTGGAGCTTGCCTCTCTAAAAAATGTCCTCGCAAGTAAGGCGATGTTTGAAGACTTACGTGATAACGATCCCAAGCGTTATCAACAGATGGCAAAACGCTTATTGACCGATAAAGAAAAACTCGCTTTTGAATCAAATAATGAAATGGACAGTTTGAAATTTGAAATTCAACGCATCGAACAAAAGCTCGAACGTATTCAAAAACGTAAAAAAACATTAAGAAAAGCCAAAAAACAGCAAATGAAAAACTTCTATGAAAAAATGGCACTTGCTTCGCTTATCGCCGTGGCTGGTTTACTCAGCTTAGTACCTGGACCAACCATGTTTGTTGGCTATGCGATGTTAATTGTACTTACTGTTGTCGGATTTGGTAAAGCATTATATGACTGGAAAGCTAAACGGTTTATCGATCATAATAAAACACCAGCACTGACTAAAGAAGAAACTGAGATCACTGGCATAACAAGAAAAGACAAAGACTCTAGTACGACTAAAAATAAAGCCCCAGGTCTTTTTAGTTTATTCCACAGCGCACCGAAACCTGAAACGCCTAGCATCAATAGTACTGTAAACAGTGATCCTGAATGGCTAACCAACATGTTAGATAGTAGTTTTATTAATGCCGCCGTTAATGCCATACCTACGCCAACAGCAGCCGCATAAGTACTTAATTATCCAGTGAGCCAATTTCTTGTAGTAGAATTTGGGTTTGATTCACCATATCACGCAAACTATTTTGTGTAATATGCTCATTATGCCCATGAATACTGACCAGTGCTTTAGGCCTTATTGTATAGGCACGAAAGCGATATATATTATCAGCTAACATTGCAAAGTGTCTTGAGTCAGTCGCAACCATAGTCACCCAAGGTGTAATGACTAAATCCATACCCGCACTTTGCCAAATACTCTGCTGCAACTCTTTATACGCCATTGTTTTTGCACTAGAGATATGTCGATTTTGCGTATAACTCACTGGTACGACTTTGACATCATACGGCGCAACAACACGTCTGACCTTATTCTCAACCGACTTTTCACTATCATTGGGTAGCAATCTAATATTGATAATCGCTGTGGCTGCGATTGGGATCACATTGGATTTATAACCCGCATTAAATATCGTCGGCACCATGGTAGTTTTCAGCATTGTTCGCGTCAATGGTGAGCGAGAAAAGTATTTCATCACTTGCCCGGTAAATAATTCTGGATTAGCAAAAATCATTCTTTGTGGCAGTGGTAAATAACGATCAATATGACTCATGAAATCTCTAGCGATAGGCGTTACTTGTTGATGTTTACTCAGCTCATCTAATTTTGAAATCGCATGACTCATCAATGCAATCACCGTGCGTTTAGGCGGCATTGAGGCATGTCCACCTTTCGCTGCGGTAGCTTTTAATTGCAAATCTAAAATCCCCTTTTCCGCAATTGCTATCAGAGCCGCTGTCCGCTTTAACTTTGGAATAAGCTTTTTAACAACGGCGCCACCTTCATCAAAGATTGCAAAAAACCTTAAACCTTTATCCTGCCATTGTTGTGCCAATTGCACTGCACTTTTACCCCCCACTTCCTCATCATCACCAAAATAAAAATATAAATCTCGTTGCGGTTGATACCCTTTACTCAATAGTAGTTGAATCGCTTCCATCGAACTAATGACCTGGGATTTATCATCCAAAGCCCCGCGCCCCCAAATTGCACCCTGTTTCATAGCGCCAGAAAATGGTAAATATGTCCAATCCTTATCGTCCCCTTCTGGCACGACATCAAAATGCGCAATAAATAAAGCAGGCTTCAATGATTTGTCTTTACCGGGCCAGTAGAGTAAAAGACTTTGCCCCGGAGAACTTTGCACGTCTAGTTTTTCAAAGACGGAAAAATAAGTGGCACCCAAGTAATCTCGTAATTTACTAAATTGACTCGCATCACGCTTAGCATAGGCAGACACCGTTTTAAATTGTAACGCTTTAGATAAATGCTGGGAGACTTTCGCCATAGAAAAGTTTTTAGTTTGATAGGAACTCACCGTAGGCTGCTCTCGCTCTGGCATCAGCATCATGCGTATAGAAATGATGGCTAACGCAACCAGTATCACCGCAACAATCGCATAAATATATCTCATAATATTTTCACTGCCGCTAATACTTCTTCCACATGCCCTGATACTTTCACTTTACGCCACTCCTTTAATAATATTGCGTTTTCATCGATTAAAAAGGTACTCCGTTCAATTCCCCACACTTTCTTACCATACCTATTTTTTTGCCGCATCACATCAAATAATAAACATAATGCTTCATCCGGATCTGCTATCAACTCAAAAGGACATTCAAATTTCGCTTTAAACGTTTCATGAGAGGCTAGAGTATCACGAGACACCCCAAAAATAATGGTATTTGCCTTCGCAAAGGCTTTAAAATGATCCCGAAAATCCTCACCCTCAGTCGTACACCCCGGCGTATTATCCCGCGGATAAAAATAAAGCACTACCCGATACCCCCGCAACTCAGACAACTTAACCTCACGCCCCCCAGTCGCTTTAGCCAAAAACTCGGGCACCTCATACCCCTCACGAATCGCCGTCATACCCACTCCGTTAAAAAAACCAATGCAATTAGCCTACACAAAATAAAACAAATTCTCAAATTCTAACTCCTTCCCCCCACCCTAATCCTCCCCCCAACACACCCACAAAAACTAATTTAAGCGCCCTTCGATGTAGTCTTGTCTTGGTGGGGTGATTCAATGATGCTCTTTACTTCCTGGTTTTCCTTTGAGACTGTCCGAGCACCGCAAGAAAAATTGGGGTCATTTTGCCAGGAAGGCAAAATGAGTCGGCCTAAGCCAGGATGGCGCATGCCGACGACCCTAATTTTTCGAGGAGCGCAGGAATAGCAGTCGATAGGAAAACCAGGAAGTAAAGAGCATCATTGAATCACCCCACCAAGACAAGACGGGAAAAAGAGGAAAGCTTAAACTGACAAACAGTCAAAAATCGCTGAAATTGTTTTTCATTTTCATCGTCACACGAAGTGAAAAAAACCGAGTATAAATCCAAAGTCCCAGCCCGATAATGCACGTCATCAATACCCCCATGACGGCCGCAAACAAAGGTGCCATCCCAATGCTTGCTAACAAACCATCGAACCCAGTCACCGCCTGACGATTCCACATGATAGTTTCAAAACCAAAAAATGCAAATATGCCTAAAATAATTATTACAGGACCAATGCTTAGCAGTAAGCCAATGAAGAATAATTTGAATAAGGACAAAAAAGAAATGCCTTTGGAAATGATAACTTTCTTACCCATACCGTACCCTCTCGTTAAAAACACACCATTTCCAGTTGGCCGGGATGGTAGGAAATGGTGCGCTAGGTTTTTATTATTATTCGGAACAATTATTATTCATGTCCCCGATTATTATTATTGTAAAATTTGTTTCTTATTTACCCACTCTAGTTTTAAGTTTATTACAAATGTCGAGGATTGCCAGTCAAATATTAAGCAAAATAATAGCACATATTTTTTTTATAAATTATTAATATTGATCTCCCATCAATGGGGAACTATTCTGAACAATATAGGTAAAAAATTATAGAAGGATACACCATGGCAGACAGCTTAATTCCTACACTGTGGCAGCAATACTATCAGTCCAATCCAGGTGTCAAACAAGTCTACGATTTATTTGTAGAACGAGAAGCTAAGGTCGTTAATGATCATATTGCATTACGCACTTTTGATTTAGATCCCATTAATATTGAAGTGTTGGCACAAGCCTTTTTAGAACTAGGTTACCAAGAGGCTCAAACTTACGAATTTCCCATCAAAAAATTAATTGCAAAACATTATGAACACGAAGATGACACTAAACCAAAAATTTTCATCAGCCAATTACTCACACAGCAATTCCTACCTATCGTACTAGACATCGCTAAAAAAATAGTTGCTGCTATTCCTGATGAATTATTGGAAGATCCTAAAAAATTACTGATTTCAGGTGTAAGTTGGCATCCCTTAAAATATGCCATCTACCAAGAACTATTAGAACAATCCGAATACGCTGCCTGGTTATACGCCTTTGGTTTCAGAGCAAATCATTTCACCGTGAGTATTAATCATTTAAAAACCTTTGATAATATTCTTGAAGTTAATGCGTATTTAAAAGATAAAGGCTTCAAACTGAATGATTTTGGCGGCGAAGTCAAAGGTAGTGCAGAAGAATTACTAGAACAATCTAGCATTATGGCACTGCCTGTTAGTGTGGAGTTTGAAGAAGGTAGTTTTGATATACCACTGAGCTATTACGAATTTGCCTTACGTTATCCCATGGAGAATGGAAAGTTATATTCGGGCTTTGTTGCGGCTTCAGCCGATAAACTGTTTCAAAGTACTGATGTAGGTAAAAAAGCAGAATGACATTTGATAAATCCACACTTGCTCCAAGTGCTGAATATCAAGCGTATTTAAACGAACTAAGCACCTATTTCATCGGTGATATTTGTACCGACTATGTAGATCGCATTGCAGTGTCTACGGACAATAGCGTGTACCAAGTCGTGCCCCAAGCCGTGATATATCCTAAGTCCACTGAAGATTTGATTCATACCATGAGCATTGCGCACCAACCCGCCTATAAAAACATTCGCTTTGCTGCACGCGCGGGTGGTACTGGCACCAATGGTCAGTCACTAAGCTCTGGCATCATGGTAAATTTTACCAAATACATGAATCAAATCATTTCTTTAGATTTGCAACAAAAAACCGTCACCGTGCAACCTGGTGTGGTGCTCGATCAACTCAATGCCATGTTAAAACCCCATGGTTTATTTTTTGCGCCTCATCTATCACCCAGTAATCGCGCTACGGTGGGTGGGATGGTCAGCACCGATGCTTGTGGCAAGGGTTCTTGTCAATATGGTAAAACCAGTCAACACATTCAACGCTTAACTGTCATATTAAACGATGGTACCGAGCATGAGTGCCAAGCCTTAAAACAAGAGCAATGGCAGCAAATTAGTAATCGTCGCTTAAAACGGATTTACGAACATATTGCAATGCGCACCCGAAAACTGCATAGTGAAATTGTCGCGCGTTATCCAAAACTCTTACGCTACTTAACAGGCTTTGATTTAGCCCATGTGTGTGATGATGCGCTTACGGTGGATTTATCACGCCTTATTGCTGGCTCAGAAGGCACGCTTGCCTTTGTGACTGAAATCACTTTAAGCCTTACCCCCATTCCAGCGTATAAAAAATTATTCGTGTTGATGTATGATGATTTCGATCAAGCATTAAGATCGGCACAAAAAATTCTTACCTCCCAAGCCACAGCGATTGAAACCATTGATGAAAATGTCATGTCATTAGCCGAAAAAGAAATTGAGCGCCAAGGCTTATCTCACTGTTTCTTACAGTCAGAAAATCAGTTCGCAAAAGCTGTTAATATTGTTGAGTTTAATAGCTATAACCAACATGCGTTGCAACAACACGTGCAGCAATTACAACAAATCATTGCCAATAACACTAACAGTTTTGGTTCTTATTATCTTTGTGAAGATCCGTGTGAAATGCAAAAAATATGGAACATTAGAGCCAAGAGTGTTGAGTTAGCAGGTGCTATGCCTGGTGAGCGTAAGCCTGTGTCAGGCATTGAAGACACCGTCGTTGCGCCTGAAAAACTTGCTGACTATGTCGCGGATCTTAAACGTCTATTAGATGAAAAAGACTTGGATTACGCCATGTTTGGTCATGTGGATGCGGGCTGTTTGCATATTAGACCGGCACTTAACTTACAATCTGAAAAGGATGAGACCTACTATCATCAATTAACGGCTAAAGTTGCAGCTTTAGTTAAACAGTATGGTGGTTTGCTGTGGGGTGAGCATGGAAAAGGTTATCGCAGTGCTTATTTAAAAGATTTCTTAGGTGAAACACTTTACCAAGAATGCCAGCAAATAAAAGCGTTATTTGATGCTAATAATCAATTAAATCCTGGGAAGCTCTTTACTGCGGCCGATAGTGATGAAGCAGTGGTTAGCATCGAAGGACCAAAGCGTGCTCATTTTGATAAAGGTATCACGCCTGAATTACAACAACAGTTCCAAGCTGCCTTACTTTGCAATGGCAATGCTACTTGTTTTAATTATCACGTTGATGATTTAATGTGTCCATCCTATAAAGTCACTCGTGATCCTGTGCATTCACCAGCAGGCCGTGCTAACGCTGTGCGGGAATGGCTACGTTTAATGGATAATCCGGATAAGAAAGTTGAATTTGCTGCATATTCAAAACAAGTCAACCGTGCTATGCAAGGCTGTTTAGGTTGTAATGCCTGTGCCGTGGATTGCCCTATGCAAGTATCTATCCCCCAGATGAAATCACAGTTTTTAGCGCAATATCGCTTGCAACAAAAACCGTCGATACGCGATCAACTCATTGCCGATTCTGAAAAATTTGCCTATAAGCAACGACAATCACCTCGAGTTTCTAACGTGCTCTCAAAGCTCATGAGTAAAACCATTGAAAAAATAGGCTTCGTTGATGTGCCGACGCCAAGTAATGTTTTGCTATCGAAGTTAATCCCAAAAAGCGATTTATTAAATTCAAAACAATTACCCAAAGCAAAAAATCATGGGGGATCCGTGATTATTATCGGCGATCAATTAAACGCTACTTACATGCCTCAAACCATCTATGCCTGTTATCAACTGATTAAGCACTTAGGCTACCAACCCTTGGTGTGGAACAATGTGATAAGTGGTAAACCAATGCATGTGATGGGTTCACTAAAAGCCTTTAATAAAGTAAACGCTAAAAATACCCATAATATGAATCAACTGTTTGAATTGGGCTATCCAATCATTGGCATCGAGCCGGGCCTTACTGCAATTTATCGCAGTGAAAACTACACGTTTTTAAGAAATCATCGCGTTGAATATATACAAGAATGGTTGACGAACACTATTGAAGCTCAAGACATTAACAAAGAACAATTGCCCTATTATTTATTTTCTCACTGCAATGAACGCACTACGGTAAGCAATAGTGATAAACTCTGGCAAGAAATTTTCAAAAAACTAGGCTTAACACTAAATACACTAAACTTAGGCTGCTGCGGCATGGCCGGTAACTACGGTCACGAAGCCGAGCACGCCGACTACTCCCGCCAACTTTTTGAAATGAGCTGGGCTAACGCCATCAAACAATACCAACTACAACCCCAACAAATCCTCGCTACCGGCTTTTCCTGCCGCGAACAAATCCAACGTTGTACTGGCCATAATGCTATGCATCCGCTTGAAATTATTTGTCAGCTTTACTTAGATTAGATTATAGGAGACTACAAGTTTGCTTGACGGTTGCTTGATTAACTAAGCATAACACTGCCGCACACAACCCGCTAATTGCTCAGCAAAATGATTGACTTCTTGCTCGTTGGTCCCTTCTACCATGACACGAATGACGGGTTCCGTGCCGGATAAGCGGAGTAAAACACGGCCTCTAT
Organism: Gammaproteobacteria bacterium; assembly: GCA_021773295.1. GTDB lineage: Bacteria > Pseudomonadota > Gammaproteobacteria > UBA1113 > UBA1113 > JAJFKI01. The sequence goes on from JAJFKI010000058.1 coordinate 32,962, forward strand.
CTCCCAGGGCTTGTTCTACTGTTTCTACTTCTTGTAGTAACTGTGGGTTATCGAGGGCTTGTGGTTTTTGTGAGACTGCGATATTAATTAAGACTTGCGGACATTTATTAAAATCTTTTGTTAATTTAGATAAGCTAGTACCTGCATTGACTAAGCAGGATAATGCTAACAAAGCAGAGACGATACCGTCACCGGTGGTGGTGACAGCCAAATCAATTATATGACCTGAGTTTTCACCGCCTAAGGTCCAGTTGTTTTGTTTTAATTTTTCTAACACATAACGATCGCCCACATTTGCGCGACAAAATTCTAAGCCTGTATTACGCACTGCCAGTTCTAAGCTTAAGTTTGTCATCAGTGTGCCGACAATGCCACCTTGAAGATGATTGCCCTTTAATATAATATATAAAATATCGTCACCATCTAATAATTCACCTTTTTCATTTACCATGGCAACACGATCGCCATCACCATCAAAGGCGATGCCCAAATCAGCCTTTTCATCGAGCACAGTTTCTTGTAATTTTTGCGGCGCAGTTGAACCAACGCCATTATTGATATTAATACCATCTGGCTGATGGCCTATGAGGGTTAGCTTCGCACCTAGTTTTTCAAAAATGATGGGGGCTACATGATAAGTGGCACCATGGGCACAATCTAAAACGATATGTAAGCCATCTAAGGACAATTGTTTAGAAACAGCATTAAGACAGTGCTCAATGTATTCTTTTTTAGCCGTCGATAAGCGCTCAACTTTACCATAGTCTTCGGCTGGCACCGATTGCATCGGTTCTTGCATTGTTTCTTCGATGGACTGTTCTATTTGATCAGGGAGTTTGAAGCCATGATGACAAAATAATTTAACACCATTGTCTTGATAAGGATTATGTGAAGCACTGATCATGATCCCCAGGGTCACATCCGGTAAATGTTTACTAAGAAAAGCAACTGCTGGCGTTGGTATCGGGCCAGTGACAAGTACATTACATCCTGCAGCAGTTAAGCCTGCGGTTAAGGCAGCTTCGATCATATAACCAGACAAACGTGTGTCCTTACCAATCAACACTGTGCCTTTATTAATGCGTTGGCCCACAGCCCAACCAAGTTTTGTTAAAAAATCTGGAACCAACGGGAATTCTCCCACACGGCCGCGGATTCCATCTGTGCCGAAGTATTTTTGTGTTTTTGGCACTAGGGTTTCTCCTTATAAAAATAAATGAGGGTTAACAAACACCATCACTATTTGGACAAGAGCGGTTCGCGAACCGCCCCTACATTTTTGTTTAAATCATATGTGATAATTTAATTTATACTGGCTCGCTCGCGCCATCATCTGGTGATGGCTCATCATCTTTATCATCCACCACCACATGGGTACCACTGGGTTTATCATCATCATTCCAATCAGCGGGTGGTGATGCTTCATTGCCTGCCATCAATTGGCTAATTTGTTTTTCGTCGATTGTTTCGTATTTAATCAGTGCTGCAGCCATTATATGGAGGATATCTTTTTTCTCTTCCAACACAGCTTTAGCTTCCTTGTAATTTTTATCAATGACTTTTTTAATTTCACCATCGATAATAGAAGCTGTTTCTTCAGAGACTTCTTTACGCTTTGCTACACTGTGGCCAAGGAATACTTCACCTTCTTCTTCACCATAAACAATCGGGCCTAATTTATCCGATAAGCCCCATTGCGTAACCATATTACGTGCAATTTCTGTGGCGCGTTGAATATCATTAGAGGCCCCAGTAGTCACACCGTCTTTACCAAAAATCATTTCTTCTGCGATACGACCACCGAATAAGCTACATAATTGACTTTCTAGGCGGCGCTTGGAATGACTGTAGCGATCTTGTTCTGGTAAAAACATCGTGACACCCAAGGCTCGACCGCGAGGGATAATACTAACTTTATAGACTGGATCATGTTCTGGTACCGACAAACCAACGATGGCATGGCCGGCTTCATGATAAGCCGTTAATTTTTTCTCATCATCATCCATCACCATGGAGCGCCGTTCAGCACCCATCATGATTTTATCTTTCGCTTGTTCCATTTCTTCCATTTCGACTAAGCGCTTGTTGGAACGCGCGGCAAATAAAGCGGCTTCATTGACTAAGTTTGCTAAATCAGCACCGGAAAAGCCGGGTGTACCACGCGCAATCACTTCTGGTCTTACATCATCACTGACTGGCACCTTACGTAAATGCACTTTAAGAATATGTTCTCGGCCACGAATATCGGGTAATGGCACCACCACTTGCCGGTCAAAACGACCTGGACGTAAAAGGGCAGGATCTAAAACATCAGGACGGTTAGTAGCGGCAATGACAATCACGCCTTCATTACCTTCAAAACCATCCATTTCCACTAATAATTGATTAAGCGTTTGTTCGCGCTCATCATGACCACCACCAAGACCAGCACCACGATGACGACCAACCGCATCGATTTCATCGATGAAAATAATACAAGGTGCGCTTTTCTTCGCTTGCTCAAACATATCGCGCACACGAGAAGCACCGACACCCACAAACATTTCTACAAAGTCTGAACCTGAAATCGTAAAGAAAGGTACTTTCGCTTCACCGGCAACGGCTCTAGCTAATAAGGTTTTACCGGTACCAGGGGAACCCATCAATAACACCCCGCGCGGAATGCGACCACCAAGCTTTTGGAATTTACCCGGATCTTTTAAGAAATCGACTAATTCTTTGACTTCTTCTTTCGCTTCATCTGCCCCAGCCACATCAGCAAACGTCACTTTGACTTGATCTTCGCCTAAAAGGCGCGCCCGTGAACGACCAAAAGACATGGCACCACGACCACCACCGCCGCCTTGCATTTGCCGTAAGAAGAAAATCCACACGGCAATAAATAGCAGCATGGGGAACCAGCTAATGAATAAGTGAGTTAAGAAGCCGCGTTGCTCGGGCGGTTTGCCCTCAACACTAACGCCCTTTTTGATTAAATCAGATAATAGGTAGGGATCTTCCATCGGGATATAGGTACTGAAAGGTTTATTATTTTGCGTCACCCCACGAATATTTTGATTTTCGATGGTAACCGAGGTAATCGTGCCCTGATTCACCTCTTTTAAGAATTCTGAATAGGTCATTTTAGTGCTTTGAGCACGATGGGGACCGAAATTGCTGAATACAGACACTAAGATAATTACGATAATTAACCATAAAAATAGGTTTTTGATCATGTCGTTCAATGTGGGAACCTCTTAAAAACGTTAAACATCATCCCTGAAATCATCCTCATATAATCAGTATATAAGTACATTTGACACTTTTTCTACAAATTACGTGCCAATTGCCACTATTTTGATAATTTTAGCGACAGGCATGGGTACTGATTATAATGGAAAATGCTCTCTAGTTCGAATTTTTGTCCCATAATACAAAAGTTGGAACGATTACTGCTTAACACTGCATTAACTAAACACTATTCACTGGAATGATTGTGAGAATTTTAATCACTAGCACGGGCGCCTGGGGAACCGGCAGTTTTACGTTAATTGATGCCATCATCAAGGAATTGATGGAATTGGGACATCAAGTAAAAGTAATCTTCCCTGATGCCAATTTAGAAACAGCCGATAAAAAAGCCTATTATTCTAAACCTGAGCTTTTTCATGTTTGGCCATTTCCTATTGCTTGTAACGGCTTTCGCCTAGACAGTTTTCCTTTAATGATCCCTGATCCTCATCCACTTAATCCAGAGGCCAAAACCTTCAAAGAATTATCACAAGGTGAGTTACAGTGTTATTTTGAGAGTTTTAGCAATGAAATAAAAAAAGTAATTAATGACTTCAAACCCGATATTATTGAGTGCCAACATATTTGGGCCATGGATCATGTGATTGCCAACTTAGGACATGCTTTTATTAATGTTGCTCACCATAGTGATCAAATGGGTTTTCATTATGACGATCGCATGCGTCCCATGACCATTGACTCAGCGCAGAAGGCAAAATTTATTTTTGCAATTTCCGATAATGTTAAAGATGAAGTTTGTGAACTTTATCATGTTGCACCTGAGAAAGTCATTGTGATTGAAAATGGTTATGATAAAGCCGTCTTTAAACCTTTTCATGAAAATAGAAAGAATGTTCTTAAAGATTTAGGTATCAATACAATTCCACCCAATGCAACGATTATCAGTTTTTCCGGTAAAGTGTCTAAAACCAAGGGCATTGATATTATATTAAAAGCGAATCAATACTTAAAAAACCACCCTATTCATTTCATTATTGCAGGAGCGGGCACGCGAGCACAAGCCATGGAACTGGCCGTGCTAAATGATAAAGGTTTTGATAACCTTCATTTTATTGGTCATCAAACACCGACAATGTTAAGTCGAATCCATAATGTTTCTGCACTTAACATCATGCCTTCTCGCACCGAAGGTTTTGGTATTGCCTGTTTAGAAGCGATGGCTTGCGGATTACCTGTTGTGGTGAGTGCCACCGGTGGACCTGATGCCTATGCTGTGGGTGAAGTAGTACCGGTAGAAGATGCCGAAGGTTTAGCGAAAGGAATCGATAGAATTCTGGATTTGCCTAAAGATCAATATCAGCAATTGAGTCAAGAAGCTTTAACTACGGCAGGACAATTTTCTTGGGAAAATAATGTCGCGAAACGATTAGATTATTATTCAAGAGCCCAAACCAACTAAGTAAACTTCGTGTGATCTTGCTCTTGAAGCCGAAGGTTTGCGAATTTTAACTTGCTTAAATTGCTGTCTGACATCTTTAACATACGCTTCGAACCCCTCGCCGTGGAATAATTTCGTGACAAATGCCCCTTTAGGTTTTAAAGTGTGTTTGGCAAAATCCAATGCGAGCTCTGCTAAATGCATCGCTCTTGGAATATCAACGGCTCGCAGGCCGGTAGTATTGGGCGCCATATCTGAAAGCACCACATCCACTGCTTTGCCTTGCAAATGATCCAGTAACTGCTGATATACCTCATCTTTGGTGAAATCGCCCTGGATAATATGCACACCAGCAATGGGCTCCATTTCTAAACTATCTAAAGCAATCACATCGCCTTTAGGACCCACTAATTCCAAGGCCGCCTCAGACCACCCACCAGGAGCGGCCCCCAAATCGACCACAGTCATTCCTGGTTTAATGAAGCCATCTTTCTCTTGTAACTCTAATAACTTAAACACAGCGCGTGAGCGATAACCCCGCTCTTTTGCTAGTTTGACGTAGTGATCGGAAAAATGCTCTTGTAACCAGCGATTACTACTCTTTGATTTCTTGGCCATCTTGACGTATTATTGCCCATTCTATGATTAACTATGGAACACATAATGCCATTAACCACTAAAGAAAAACAAGCACTAAAAGCAAAAGCGCACCATTTAAAACCTATCGTCATCATTGGCGGTAAAGGCTTAACGGACACCGTTATGGCTGAAATCGACCGTGCGCTGTACGATCATGAATTGATTAAAATTAAAATTCACGGACAAGAAAAAGATGTGAGAAAAGCCGTATGCGCTGACATCTGCCAAGAATTAAATGCTGAATTACTGCAGTTGATTGGCAACACTGGGATTCTCTTCCGCAGAAGTACCAAAAAAGAGGCTCATTAAATCCTGCAAACGATGCTGCCATAGATGTTGCTGTTGCATGCGGCTAAAGCCATTATTAATCACTGCTTGACGCTCTTCATCATTTTCTAAAAAATAGCTGACTTTGCTGAGCAATTCTTCTGGCGTGAGGAACGTTTCAATATCGCGTCCTAGATGAAACAAGCCGGTTAACTCATCGCAATGATCTGATAATAAAAAACTTTTATTACCAATCACATCAAATATTCTAGCGGTTAAGCCAGTATGCAAACTCTGTGACATGGGCTTTGTTAAATTCAACACGATTTTTGATTGTTGCATTAATTGCATTAATTCCTTTTTGAAAACATTTCTTGTCACCACGCAGGCGCGTAATTTATCACTCATGATATCAAGATAAGGTTGCCACCTTGCACCATAAACGACTAACTTATAATTGGTTAATTGTTCCAACAATAATAAGCGGCGCATATCAGGCTCACCGACAAAACAAATATCATGGGATTTTTCTTCGGTAACACGATTATTTTTGATAAGACTTGCTAAAGGCAGAAATGAAGATTTTGTAACCCCGTGTTTTTCAAAAAACCCCAGCATGCGCTTACTGCTGAAAAACACATGTTGATAGCGTGGTAATTCTTGCTTTAAGTAAAAAGCTACTTTTTTAATATTATCTAAAAGATTAATACTGTCGGTATCCCATAATAACAAATCAAAGCCAAACTTTTTTTGTAAGCGCTTCATTTGCCGTGGTGATAAATAGGGATAACTAAAACCAATCACTAACACAACATCCACTCGTTCTCGCTTAAAAAGCTTCGTTAGTTTAGAGGAGGATAGTTTGGGATAATAATGGTAATGCTTAGTGCTTTTGAAGCGCTTACTAAGACTTTTCCGTAGTTTATAACAGGGCTTATTTTTCGTTTGTTTAGGATCATAATAGTAATTCGCAATCCTTAAGGTTTGCAAAGCATGTTCTAAGTCTTTGCCCATGTTAACTTGACTAATCCCGTCAAAAATTAAAAATTTCTTTTCCATATTAAAACTCTGCGTGTTTAGGTGTCCTTGGAAATGGAATGACTTCACGAATGTTTGCCACCCCGGTAATATAATTAATAAGGCGTTCAAAGCCTAATCCAAAGCCACCATGAGGCACGGTGCCATAGCGACGCAAATCGCGGTACCATTCATAATGCTCTGGCTCTAAATCATTTTCTACCATACGCTTGTCTAGCACATCTAATCGCTCTTCCCGCTGGCTACCACCGATGATTTCACCGACGCCTGGTACGAGTACATCCAAGGCAGCTACGGTTTTTTGATCATCATTCATACGCATATAAAATGCTTTAATGCGAGCAGGGTAATCAGTGATAATCACTGGACGCTTTATTAATTGCTCCGTTAAATAACGTTCATGTTCCGTTTGTAAATCTACACCCCATTCCACATCAAATTCAAATTTTTGTTTTGATTTTGCGAGCGCTGCTACCGCATCGGTATAGGTCATGGTTTCAAAATCTGAATTCACCACATGTTCTAAACGTTCAATACATGTTTTATCGACCCATTTAGCAAAAAAGGCCATATCATCAGCGCGACGCTCCAATATATCAGTAATAACGAATTTCAATAAGGCTTCTGATAACTTGGCTATGTCATTTAAGTCCGCAAACGCAATTTCCGGCTCTACCATCCAAAACTCGGCTAAGTGCCTGGCTGTGTTAGAATTCTCCGCTCTAAAGGTTGGGCCAAAGGTATAAATCTTTGACATTGCTAAACAAAAGGCTTCAGCATTTAATTGCCCTGACACCGTTAAAAACGTTTCTTGGCCAAAAAAGTCTTGAGCAAAATCAATATCACCAGCGGGATCTTTTGGTAAATTCATTAAATCTAAGGTACTCACGCGAAATAACTCACCCGCACCTTCACAATCACTGGCTGTAATAATCGGCGTATTCACCCACATAAAGCCTTGCTCATCAAAAAAGCGATGAATGGCTTGCGCCACGGCATGTCGTAAACGAGAAATAGCTCCAATGATATTAGTACGTGGCCTTAAATGCGCATGCTCGCGCAAGTATTCCATGGTATGACGTTTTGGCGCCATGGGGTAGGTTTCAGGATCTTCAACCCAACCTATCACCTTGAGCTTCGTCACTTGCAATTCGTAAGACTGCCCTTTGCCTTGTGAGGCCACTAATGTCCCAGTCATTTCCACCGAACAACCACTCGTCAATTGTAAAATATCCTTTTCATAATTATCCAGAGAATTCGGCACCACCCCTTGAATCGCATCAAAGCAAGAGCCATCATACACCGCCACAAAGGAAATCCCTGCTTTAGAATCTCTACGCGTGCGCACCCAGCCTTTAACCGTTACTTCACTGTCAATAGCAGCTTTGCCCGCCAAAGCATCTGATACTGAATAAATTGTCACCATCGTCTCCTAACATCAAATTGCTTGGCATTGTAGGGATTTTTGCTGCGATTCTCAATGATGATCTTATGTTAACCCTGTAAGATGCTTGAATCTTGAATCTTGAACAACTATGCTATGTGTATATTCATATATAGTGTAATCAAACCACCATGAGCAATGCTATCACACTCTTCTTAGCACTCTGTCCCGATGAGACGTTTCGTCAATCACTGTGGAAAATGCTAGCCGGCCTTAGAGAAAAAGTGCCGGATCGGGTGCGCTGGATCCCTCCTCGGAATTATCATGTGACGATGAAATTTATTGGGGCGATTACAGAAGATGATTTGCCAGAAGTGGTCGAGAAGGTTAAAAATGCTGTGAGTAAGTTAGCTCAGCCTGACGTGTTATTACAACATGCGCTATTATTTCCAAACGCTGAAAAGCCACGAGTCATTGCATCCATGGTGCAACCCAATCGCGCTTTACAAGTGTTATATGACGTCATTGAGGATGCGCTAGATCTTGATGGCATAAAACCTAATAAGCATCCCTTTTTGCCGCATCTTAGCGTGGCCAGAGTTCGCAATTTTAACTGTCCTCAGTTTGAACCCTATGAATTAGCATTACCTGAGATTACGATCCCAACATTAACCCTATTGCAAAGCATATCAACAGGTCATGGTGTGACTTATAAACCTTTAACCGAGATGGATTTGCTCAAGCCCTAAGGCTACCGATTGCTGCCCATCGCACACCTGTGAAAGTGTAAGTGGAAGGGGTCTATACCCATTACAGATGAAAATGCGGAATTAAGGCGACTTGATTTTTGTTTCCTTTGAGCGTTCGAAATTTGCCAATAGACCGGCTATTACCTGCATTTCGAACGCTCAAAGGGAACAAAAATCAAATCGCCTAAATCTCGCATCTTGAAGTGTGACGGGTATAGAAATAATATTTCCTTAAGTTTAATCAAGTATCTTATCAGTCTAGTAATATCGCAGAAATGAGGACTCTTAATCATGTACTATCAAATAATTGGTGCCCAAGCGCAAACTGTTATTCATCAAGGCTCCCATGCTAATGACTTACAGACTTTTTTGAATCATCAGCGCGATCAACTGCAACAGGGTGTTAATTTATTAAGAATATCTCATGAAAACACGTTTTATTTTGTTACCTTAGAAAAGAACTCAAATCGTTTAAACACCACCTTCTATTTTGGTGCGAGTAGTGATGAAAATTTAAGCCCAATGATTGAAGTACTCACTCATAACAGTCATACAATTGTTCATCGACTGATTAGCACCTTACCTGAAAATATTCAACTGCTGTCTATAATGACTGAGTCTACACCAACAACAGTAACAACAGTAACGACAACCAAACCATTAGCTGCCTCAAGCACGTCTGTTGAATTATCCAAGGTAACCTCACCACAACAAAGTAATATTACTCACACCGCAGCTGCCAGTTCTTCTACAGACAATTCAATGACACAAGCACACTATGAAATTTTCCTTGAAAAAGGCGCGGTAGTACATGCTGATACCGCAGAAGATATGGACTGCCCCCAGTCACTGTTAAAGCGTTGCGCCCGTGTCACGAGTGATAATTTTATATTACATGTGTCACAAGATGAGGATATAGAGCAACCATTTTTGCTCGTTGATAACGATATGTTCGTTCTGTTAGTTAATACCGCATTAACGTCAGAAAAAGCTGCTTTAAAAAGTGGATTGCTTAAAATCATGGGGGCCATGATGCTAAACTTGTCTGGAAAGACCAACCTAATTCAGCTTAGGCTCACGCAACTGATGTCACACTTGGATGATAATCAGCAAACACTTAAATCATTATATGAGACAGCTAACGAACCAGCACAAATGCATTTTATGCATGCGCTTGTGCGAAGCTATTTAGCATCAAAGCAAACCTTGCTAAAGGTCATGATAGAGTTGTTGTTTAACAAAATTCAATCTCGTGATTTAAGACAATTAAGTGAAGAGGATAGAAGCGATTTCTTCAAGCATGCAACGAGATTCAATAATTTCAACCTAGTCAAGTTAATGTTAAGTAGTTACGAGCGTGACGAGCGCATGCAAAGTTTAGTCATAACCACTTTACCTCTCTTACCCTCCTCTTTTAGCCAATTACGCGGTTTGTTATATGCCTATTGTCAGGGCATAACCATTCGCCCTACAGACTATGATTTTCTAATTCCTGATTATCTGGACTACTGTGCTTCATGCATTCCAGAAAATAACACTGAAATACAAGCACAGCTTGCGATCGATTGGAGTGCGCAAAGAGGCAGTGAATCATCGATGGTAAGTCTTAGTAAAATTCCCTATGTACTCAGTGCTAGCGACCAACTATTCCCCGGCTTAGATACTCAAGAACAACTGCAGGCATTAACCAATTACATCGGCGATAGATTAGAACAACTTGAAGGCCATAGAAACGCCCTGACCAATCCAGACGCTCGTAAAACATTTATTATTCAAGCTGAAGAAGAAACCGGACTTGGTGGCTATGAATTTCGTTTGCTGAGTAGCAAAGATCAGACACCATGGTTGGATTTGGTAAATCATCATACGCTGCCACATCCAAGTATCGTTTTCAAGGTACCTACAATCTATCTCTATGCTGAAAATAATACCGTGATTTATCAGGTTGTCATCATGAATCAAGTCACTGGTACCGGTTTAATTGACTACAAAGATCTCAATAAACTCAGCACAGGAACCATTTTTAATAAAGCCATTCTGAAGAAACAAAAACACTTTATACTTGAAATAACAACCCGCAAAGGCCATACACCTCAGATGTCGCCAGAGAGCCAAGAAATTGCAAGATTGCATTCTGCGCTTCGTTTAATGCTAAGGGATCGTTTAAATTGTACTTTTAATCCTTATTTTACGCATAAGCCTTACCCACTTGAATGTTTCGAGAGAAAGGAGTTAACTGATTTAATAGCATTGGTTGAGACAAAGCCAAGTAATGAGAATGAATTTTCTGAAGACCTATTACAAATAATACAACAAATTAAACAACCTTATTCTAACTACAAGACCCGTCATGTTAACGGTGAAATGGTAGTACAACTGAGAAATTTCTTAGCTAAAAATGACCGCCGCGACTTAAGTGAAAAACTCTTCGATAATTTTGATCGTGTCATTGCTTTTGCCTTTGCTTATGCAAGAAAATATCATTGCATTGACCAAGTTATCACAGCATTACATGATAATCGCCGAGGTCATAATTTTGATAAAGATGGGTACGATGATCAATTGCGCGGATTTGGACACTCCCCTCACAATCAGGCTTCCTGTGGACCAGGTTCATTAGGACGACTTTTTACTGTTTTTGCGAGCTGTGAGGTATATGAAAAAGAGCAACGACTAAAAGCAAAGAATAACAGTATTGTTAAATTGGATACTCAACAATTTCCTGACTTGCTCCAAGAATCTCTGTATAAAACCATGCGCAAAATCATACAAAGCTTCGTTTCTGGCAATAAAGACACGGTAGAGCAACTGACATGGATCATCAAGTTTATGTTGATTGCCCCATTTTCTACTGAAGGTCTTGAGGTAGATTCATACGACGAAACAAAAGCTGGGGCTGATGCATCCGTGGCGCCATTAATTTCAGAGCATTTTGACTGTCTTGCTTACGTGACTCAATTAAGAAGAACCTATAATCCTAATACAACAGTAGCTAAACTTTCTAATGATGAGAAAGACACCGTATTAAAATTTATTGTAGCAGAGATGAAAAAATTAATAGAACTCACTGACGTTGAAACGTTATCTTTAGCTGCAAGAGGACAACTATCAGAGACTCGGGACAGCTTTAGAAAACACGTATTCACACAAGTTTTTCCTGTTATTCTCACCTATTACATGGATGCATCCTCTACCTTAGCAGTCCCCGGCCAACAGGTAGAGAGCGAAGACCAAGGCATGCGGTTTGCTCGGCTTATTAGTGACATCTCCGATTACTTTGAAATCAATACTGCAGAGCGAGATGAAGTCAATCGTAGGGTTGTTGAAAGCATCATGGATGCATTAACGTATAATAGCACTAAAAAAGATATGCTTGTTGCTGGTAATATAACAAGAAAAATTACTGAGCTGCAACGTTTATATGTTGTTAATATTGATCTATTAAAAGCTGAGTGTATAACACGAGCGAAAATATTCTTATCAAATAATAATTTGATGGACTTTGAAATGCTGGCAACGGTTGTGGGGGGAGTAAATATTGATTTGCTGCGTGAACCTGAGTTAATAATATCTTTAGAGTCAATAGAAAACTTGCTGAAGCAATTCATTCGAACCAAGGATTTTTATCAACTCGGTGCTTTGTACTCATTACTAAGTTCATATCACAGATCAAAGCCTGCTATTGTTACTAAGCAGCAATTGCAACAGATGTTTCAGCGAGTTTTATCTACTTTTCTTGCAAATAACAACTTACATCACTGTAATCAATTAAAGAAATTTTCAAGTTATTTTAAAATAACGATAACGTTTTATGATGATACTATTCGTCAACACTACGAGTCACTGATTGAAAAAACAAAAGCACCTATGGACAGTCACTCCAATCAGTCGCGTAGCTTATTTTTTTGGAGAACAAACAAACCAGCGGCAACAGCAGAAACTGCAACAGTATTCAATGCCTTATACGAGTTATTTTGTGCTGGTATAGCACATGCTACGTTTGCTTTGGCACAGTTATATGCTAATGGAAAAGCCTCTTATCAAAGCCAGGGACAATTCGCTTATGCTGATCCTGATAAAAACATGGCTGATCTCTACTCGCATCTTGCTTTCATTCAGGCAACAGTATTGGGTGATTGCATGCTAACCGAGCAAATTACTGGCTGGAGGACTAAGCAGAATTACTCATCGGATGTAACGCTAGTTGCATTAAAACAACGATTTGAAGCGATCATGATTAAGGCATTACAGGCGACCTCACCAGAGGAACGTCAGTATTACACAGTACAATTGCCAGAGATTGGGAAGTCCGTCAATTACACTGAATTACAAGACTCATCTAAAAAGAATAACCAAGCACTAGTAACTCTAATTAAGAGCTTTAATGATAAGCCAAAGAAATTAGAAGAATTAAAAGCTCTATATGACTTACTGGTAAAGGCAGGATGTAGTGTTATAACCCGAACCGGCATGGCAAAACCACAAGATCCAGCAACATTGGCCAATAATATTCATAGAAAAATTAGAGATCGCCAACAGACTGAAGAAGAAAGGGCTAAAGCTATGTTAGCGACACGCTCATTCAAGCCTTGCGCTTCTAAGAATATTACTTTTAAGGACAAAAGAAGTCTGGTCCTAGCTGCTATCAAGCAGACTAAAGAGGAGGATGATAACCTCTGCTATGAGAATGATATTGTTAGCAATTTAATGTCAAGTCGAAACTTAACAAAGGAAACTGCAAGGAAGATAATTTATGATGTGTTTAATTATGAGATTGCACGCTCTGCGCCTAGTTCATCATCTTCACCAGTAAACATCGTGCAAGTAGAAGCGTATAACCCAAATAAAATCTGGTGGTACTTATCGAAAATTGCCATCATAGAAGATTTGCGAAGAGATGTACGTGCAGGAAGTAGCCCGTCACCCGTTGCAGCTAGCTCAAACAACGCTTTATCTCATCAACCAGCTGCGTTCGTGAATATATCTGAAAATCTACGAGGTATTATCAACTACCAAGGTCCATTAGAGCCTAAGAGTGCTGAATCTGGATCAAGATATGAATATGATCTTCTTTGGAAAATAATCATCATTGGTGATAGCGGCGTTGGAAAAAGCTGTCTACTGCTTCGCTATGCGGATGATACCTATACTGAGTCATACATTAGCACCATTGGCGTTGATTTTAAAATTCGCACTACACAACAGATGAATAAAGTCATTAAGATGCAAATCTGGGATACTCCCGGACAAGAGCGTTTTAGAACAATACGAGCCAATCCCTATCGTGGTGCACACGCTATTATTATTTGTTTTGACTTAACGGATATTGTGAGCTTTAATAATGTTTCAAAATGGATACAAGAAGTTGAACGAAATGCAACTGAAGGTACACGCATTATCATTGTAGGCACCAAAAGCGATCTTTGTGAAGCTTTTCCATCTCGTCGAACTGTCACACGAGAAGCATTCACTGATTTATGCAAAACCCACCAATGCACAGGCATTGAAACCAGTGCACTAACAGCAGACAATGTCGACACTGCATTTATCGCCGTATCGCAAGAGGTGTTGGCAACAGTGCCTGACATGTGGGCAGCTACACCTGATGATACTCCTCAAGCAGCAAGCAGCAGTATGAGCCGATAATAGACCCATCACAGATGAAAATGTGAAATTAGGGCGATTTGATGTTTGTTCCCTTTGGACGTTAGAAATGCAGGTAATAGCCGGTCTATTGGTATATTTCAAAGCTCCCAAGAAGGCAATGAGTACATATGCTATACTTCAGCAATACTTGATAAGGAGATCACACATGGGCCGGCTCATTATTTTTGGTTTTATATTACTCAGCTTTTTCATTGCCATTGTTATGATCATTTGGCTGCCACTCACCTTTATCACTCTCGTGGGCCTTGCCATCATTATCGTTGGTAGTTACGATTTACTCCAAACCAAACATACTATTTTACGCAACTTCCCCATTGCCGGGCATTTGCGTTATATCTTCGAGTCTATCCGTCCTGAAATTCAACAATATTTTATTATGACCAATACCAATGGCCGCCCCTTCAATCGAGAAACACGGACTATTGTCTATCAACGCGCAAAAAAAGTGTTAGACACCTTGCCCTTTGGCACGCAACGTAATATTGATCAAGCTGGTTATGAATCCATTCGCCATTCATTGGCGCCCACACATATTTCAGAAGAAGAAAGTCGTGTATTAGTTGGTGGCGCAGATTGCAAACAATCTTATAGTGCATCACGTCTTAACATCTCTGCCATGAGTTTTGGTGCTTTGAGTCAAAACGCAGTGTTAGCTTTAAACAAAGGCGCAAAACTTGGTAACTTCGCCCATAATACGGGAGAAGGTGGTTTAAGCCCTTATCACTTAGCCGGTGGTGGCGACATCATTTGGCAATTAGGCACAGCAAACTTTGGCGCGCGCAAACAAGATGGCACCTTAGATGAGGAACTCTTTCGTCAAAAAGCCGCTAACCCTACGGTAAAAATGATTGAGATTAAAATTTCGCAAGGCGCGAAACCCTCTCACGGCGGTATCTTACCAGCCGTTAAAGTCACGCCAGAAATTGCTAAAATTCGTGGTGTAAACATGGGGGAAGATTGTATGTCACCGCCGACAAATCCTGAATTTTCCACACCAAAAGAATTATTGCAGTTTGTGACAAAACTTCGAAATTTATCCGGTGGCAAACCCGTTGGTTTTAAACTCTGTATTGGTGTGCGCAGTGAATTCTTAGGGATTTGTAAAGCCATGTTAGAAACCAATGTCCTACCAGATTTCATCACCGTCGATGGTGCCGAAGGTGGTACCGGCGCTGCACCCATGGAGTTTTCAGATTACTTAGGCGAAATGCTAGAAGATGGTTTAGTGTTTGTGCGCAATGCCTTAGTGGGTTGCGGCTTGCGAGATAAAATCCGCATCATTGCCAGTGGTAAAGTAGCCACGGGGTTTGACATGATTCATAAACTCGCCTTAGGCGCTGATATGTGTAATTCCGCCCGCGGCATGATGTTTGCTTTAGGTTGCATTCAATCCTTGCAATGTAATAAAAACACCTGCCCCACCGGCGTCACTTCACAAAATCCACGCTTGATGCGTGGCTTAGTGGTAAAAGATAAATACGTCCGAGTTGCTAATTTCCATCAAGCCACGGTGACTAGTTTTTTAGAACTTGCTGGCGCCATGGGGATCAAGCATTTAGATAATATCTGCCCTCATCACATCTACAAACGCAACCAGCGCGACCAATCAGTCAGCTATGATCAAATCCATTTGTTTTTGGAAGAAGGTGATTTGCTCACAGATGAGGTGCCTTTAGAGTTCAAAAAATACTGGGAAAATGCCAACGCTGATCATTTTTAACAAACGATGGGCTTTCATAATCCTAGAAACGTCAGTTAAACGCGAACGTTTGGTATAACAGATTGATTTGCCTGGCGTAATAAAAAGTTTCGACGTCACCTTATTGGTGATGAGACAATTTTTTATAGCGCTAGGCGTATCAAGATGTTGCGCCAAAATTCGTGTAAAACCTTTTAAAATCAATCTGTAATCCGCCATTATAAGCCCTGTTTTCTGTAAATAATCTAATCACTTTAGGGTGCCCTATTTGCGTTCAGATAAAGCTTGTCTATACTGTGGTACTTGTGCTAATGTTAGACACTAAAATTTAAACAAAGCAGTTGAGAGGGGAGACATCATGTCCATCGAAAAAAATCCATTTAAACAAGCAATTATGACACCAGACATGTTAGCAGCACACATCGAGCGTGTACTTGAGGGCTATGGCACGGATAAAATCAAAGGTAATGTCAAGCCAGCCGCACTCGCACAATTCAAACAAGCCTTTGTGCATTATTTCACAATTCTTGATAATTTGCAGTTACCTCAGTCAACCGTTGCCACGGTGGCTTCTTCCTCATCCGCAGCAAACTCCTCGTCCTCCTCTAGCAGCAGTGCAAGCAGCGATATCAGCAGTAAAACAGCCATAGCACGACTCGAAGCCATTACCAGTAATATTAGCAAGGCCGGAAAACCATCGCGATTAGCCGAGACACACTCCCCTATTCCCTTCCCCGATCAGTTACAACTCGTCGCTGAGTTACTTGCAACTGCTGAGAAGGTTTTTAAAGAAACGCATGCCTTGCTTGAAGGCTTTCTTATGAGCCTCAATCAAATAGATAACATTATGAAGGAACTTGAGGCGGCCAACAAAGCCATTGAAAATGCCGCTGATACTAAACGCAACTATTTGCAAAGCAAAGCGTCCTGGCCAAAAATGGTAACACCACGCTTAGCAGGTGCTATTAAAGCAGCGAAAACAGAATTAATGGACCAAAAAAGCCAAGCTCTGAGTAAAAAAGGAATTATTACTAGTGAGCAACAAGCATTATATGGAGCCATTGAAAGTGTGCGTAACGCATCACATACGCGCGCGAATGAGATCATGAATGATGCCTTTCAGAGTCTAAAAATGCAGTTAGACGCATTTAATAGACACGACACAACATCACCAACGTATTTACGAAAGATGTGCGATATGGTTGAAAAAACATTTGCTGATATAAGCCAAATGAATACAATGATCATCGAAAATCATCTTGGTAACACTCATAAAACACAAGCGCTTTATGCTCACTATAAAGAAAGCTTGGACAAAAAACTCAATAACATTTATACGGAGCAACTTCCTTACCAGATAAACCAACTGGCAAAAGATGAAAGCCTTAGCATCAATAACTTTTATCTTGCTGTACAACAGCGTATCAGCAGACTAAAAGACACACAACAACTCGCAGCTGATAATGAAATTGAAATACAAGGCGCAAGTTCTAAGGAAATGCTAACACACATTTGCAGGGCTGCCTGCAATAAAGCCGTTGCATTGCTAAAAAATGACTTAGCAAAAGTACCCGCACTGCTACAAGCAATAAATACCAGTAATAATCCATTCCCTACCTTTGCAACACTGGCTCGATTGATGCAAACCGTTAACAGCTATTACCACGAAATACAAAAATTTGATAATGTCGATACACCTGAGTTTGTGCGAGAAAAAATGGCTCACCTTGCAACCTTATTTGATGCAGCCAAAAAGAAAGTAGACTACGGGTACCATATTGCCGAGCAGTATGGGCCACAGGCAAGACTATACGCCTTTGTTGAAACGCACTATAACACGCTCGATCCCTATAATATCATCAATGACTTAATCCGCCACGGCAAGTTAGATATACAAAATATTAGCGATATTCTAGATAAGCCCGAACAGTTTAAAGCTCTGCTAAAGAAAGCTTGTGTCATCGCTTTGCGCTCGAATCATACTGATCGCAGTAGTGGCCCTTCTACCAGCGATGAAGTACACATAGACTTTGGCAAGTCTACTGTTTCAAATAGAATGAAAGCACTACGTGAACTCATCATGCGCGATGATACTTTCATACCTAGCTTACTAGCCGCCACAAAAGACAAACTTGAGCTCTGTGAATATATCGATGAAAATTATATCGGCAATATCATTGAACCATCAAGTCGACGTGCATCAACGTCATCATTCACTGCGACATCAACCTTTACAAGCGATCCTGACGGTGGCTTAACCGTAGCAGAAGATGATGAGGAAGCAATAGCCGCTGCTGCATCAGCATCTACTACTAAAAAGAGACAGAATAAAGAAGACATTCGCCGCGCATTGAATGCTTTATTTCGTAACGTAGCACAACAGGATAAACGTTTCTGGGATGGCATTGCTCTACATTGCTTTGAACCGCTCATCGAATTAGCCAATCATGAACGGAGCATCAGTACCTCTAGCAGTTGCTTAATCACAAGGGATGATCACACCCTCGCCGAAAACAAATTTACCATCATCGCTGAAGTATTAAGTGATATGCGAACCTGTGTCACAAAGCCAAGCTGCGAAACTTTAAAAGCGGCTGACACCATTGAACGACAACTACAGATTAAACAAGACTTGCATGCCGTCGTCAGAAATAAATTTAAAGACTTTGGTAATGCAGACACCGATGATTACAAAGTGTTGAAACAGCACCGCAATCCTGTTAGAAACGTTTTGCTAAGCATTTTAATGTGGTTACCACTAGGTGTCCCCGCACTCATGAAACGCGGCGTTTCAAAAACTTGGAGAATTCGCACTGAAGCAGAATGCAAGGCGCACGAAGTATTAGAATACACAAGACTCTTAGTAGACACTGGTCACACTGCTGGGTGATAGACCCATCACAGATGAAAATGCGATTTTCCCAAGCCACATCTTCCCCTCAGCTCGCTAGGGGGAAGGTTAGAATGTGGGGAAATTAAAACCAAACATCCTTTACCATCGACACTACCTGTGTTAAAATTGCCCCATAACCATTGAGACATACGCACTATACCCATCGTACTTCAAAATGCGAGATTTATGCCGCGGTAATTTTTGTTCTCAGGAGTCGTTTGAAACGCAGGTAATAGCCATTCTATTGGCAAGTTTCAAACGGCTCCTGGGGGCAAAAAGCGCCCGGTGGAAAATCGCATTTTGAAGTACGATGGGTATATACCCGTCACACTTCAAAATGCGAGATTTAGGCGAGTTGATTTTTGTTCCCTTGGAACCTTTGAAATGCAGGTAATAGTCGGTCTATTGCCAAATTTCAAAGGTTCCAAGGGGGCAAAAAGCAATAGCATTAATCTCGCATTTTGGAGTGTGGCGGGTATATA
>JAJFKI010000059.1 GCA_021773295.1 Gammaproteobacteria bacterium
ATGTCAATTTGCATGGAGAGTTTGACTTCAAGAGAAAGGCTGCAAATGAATCGCTCTTTAATATAGCCAAAATATTATCTCTTAAAATAGCTTAGCTTATGGCGTGAGTGAAAGATTCCGGCGCTTATGTCAAATCACCCAATTCTGGCAAACCCTCTTCACAAACAGGAAAGGATAATACAGCGTTAGGACGCACGGGTTCAAAAGGAAAGGGGAAATCTGAAAATCCTTTGCTAGCCGACAATACGCGGACAGTCACTACCGACATACGATTACCCGTGGACACGTGCCAAGGTTGTGGCGAGTCACTCGAAGCACAGACAGCGAATGGTCATGAACGTCGCACCCGCATCGATATCGTGTTTGAAAAAACGGTTGAGCATTTTGACGCTGAAATTAAGGAATGCCCTAGTTGTCATACCACCACCAAAGGTGAATTCCCAAGCGACATTCATGGTAAATTACAGTATGGTAACGGCCTTAAAGCCTTTATCATCCATTTGATGGTTTCTCAAATGGTCGCCATTAATCGCGTACAGAAAATGATAAGCACGATGATAGGCCAGCGTTTATCGGAGGCAACCTTACTCAGCTATATGATGCGCTTACATCTAGCGCTTGAGGGCTGGGAACAATCGGTCAAAGAAAAGCTATTAACACAGCCTTGTCTCTATGTGGATGAAACATCACTCAAGGTAGAACGCAAAAACTATTGGGTACATGTCTATGCTGGTGGTGATATGACACTGAAATGCTTGCATGCCAAACGTGGCCTTGAGGCTATCACTGATAATGATCTTATTCCGCGCTATGGTGGTGTATTGGTTCATGATTGTTGGGCACCTTATTTATCCTATGATCATTGCCTGCATGGCTTGTGTGGTTCGCATCTATTGCGAGAACTTACTTTTGTTGCTGACGCCAATGACTATAAATGGGCTCTGCGGATGAAATGCTTGCTACAAAAAGCATGCAAACACATTAATGACGGCGAGGCAAAGTGCTTGAGCCAATTCGATTATAAAAAATTACAAAAGCGCTACCGCTGCATCCTAACTCAAGGCAAGAAGGAACTGCCACCCATTCCAAAAAAGACCAACGGGAAACGAGGAAACATTGCTAAGTCTGATGCACACAATCTCTGGGAGCGTTTTAAAAAACATGAAAGTTCTATTCTACGCTTTGCTCATGATCCGCAGGTCGCTTTTACTAACAATCGCGCTGAGCGAGACTTGAGAATGGCTAAAGTTAAACAAAAAGTCTCTGGCTGCTTCCGCTCCAAAGTCTATGCCGAAGCATATTGCAGAATCTCCAGTTATTTGCAAACCATGGCAAACAAAGGCGTTAACCCGCTTATTGCTATTCAGATGGCGCTTAATGGCGAAATTGATGAAGATGGGGGAGAGTAGTTACCCCGTATCTATGGGCTGAAATGTCGCCACTGCCTACTCGAGTTAACAGGTAGTATGACACTGCCGTTGCATTACAGGTAACAATGTAACGACCGAATAAACAAGTAACAGGTAAGTGCTTGCTTGTGGATGAATACCAAACCGGGGTATTTTGAGCAGTCCCCGAAAAATCCCAATATACAATTTTCACCGGTAAAATCAATGAGTTACCGCGCCACTTTTGTGCGCTATGATTAAGCAAAAATCTAGTCGATTTATGCCTATTATAACTGACTGATTTACAATGATATTTTTGGTTCCGTCGCAAAAAAATATTTAGGCTATAGAAATATGGGTTACAGGAACCCAATCTAACTGTATCAAAAAAAGTTACCATGGAAGAATTTAGTCATTTCATTAGCTCCTGCTTGCAAGATACTTCAATCACTTCAAAATTAACAGAAGAAGTATGTGACTTAATAAAGCTATATTTCGATCGATATGGCAACTTGCTTCCTGGAGAAACTGAAAAGCACCTTGTTCATGCCGATTTTGATCCGGCTAACATTCTCGTCATACAGCTTGGCGGGCAATGGCAGATCAGCGCAATTTTAGATTGGGAATTTTCCTTTTCAGGATCAACTTTATGGGATGTTGCAAATATGTTACGATATGCACACCAAATGCCAGCAAGCTTTCAGCAATCATTCTTAACAGGCCTCAAAGATAGCGGTACTAACTTACCCCACAATTGGCAAGTGACTACATCTTTGCTTAACATCTTTTCACTCCTTGATTGCTTGAAAAGAACAAACCCAAATAAAACACCACTACAATGTGCAGATATACAAGCACTTATCAAACATATTTTAGCTGTACTAAGAAAAATTGATAATGATGGACCGCTATAATGAAAAGTTTTAGTGGATTAGCGTGAGTGCTAACTTAAAATTTTTTCCTAATCAGCTAGGGAGAGCTAAACCTATTTTTACTTCTTGCATCATATGTAAATGTATCACCTTTTTCCTCAGAATCGCCTTCCATAACTCTTGTGTAGCCATCCTTGAATTTTTCATACCAAGTAACTTTAGTCTCTTCTTGACTGATGCTGCTTGCAATCAACTTTCTATTTCTCAATGCGACAGGATTATAAAAATACTGAAGGAGCTCTCCAATAACGCCAGCATAGGTATCAGTGATTGAAAACTGCTCTTCTTGTACAAGTGAAAAAGTTTTATAGAACAAATTTTTGATTTTTAGATATTCGTCTAAGGCTAGTTTATTCCTGCTTCTTTCTTCTAATTATGATGCTTGAGCGTTGCCCATAGCGTGAGAAAGAAAATCAAACTCGGCTTGCGTGACATCATGACCGCCTTGTGCCATCATGTTCGCCCCACCTTCTGAGTGCTGCATGTTATTTAATGATGCTTTTAGCTTGTCATCACCACCTGTGAATAACTCAATTAAATCTAATGCTTTTTTACCAAGTTGGATTGCTTCTTGACAGTCAGCTGCTTTGCCATCAGACATGAGCTGCTTAATTCCACCAAATATTTCATTCCAACGTACTTCAACATCACTTATTACCTTATCACCTAATTCTTGACGTACAGTATCCAACTGCTTTAATTGCTTATCAGAAAAGTATTTCTCAATCATATTGGTCTCCTTAATGAACCCGGTAATTGAGTTCTTTACTTTAGTGTTTACGATTTATATTACTTGTTATTCAACAAGCATCTTCTAGTAAATAATACAGTATTTCCCCGCCTACAACACCGTATGTTGTACGGCCCACCTCAATACTTCATTCAATTATATTTACGCTTGATTAATTTTTACTGGAAAAAATCAGCTGCTCTCTTGGCTCATCAACAGTTGAGACAAACGGTATTATTTCTCGCTGCCAGAAACCTGGCTGATAGTGTCTTTGCTGTGACAGCTTTGACGAACTCAAAGCAGAAGACTTGGTTTTCCGATGAGACCTATCCCAGGCCATATCAGCTCCTTTTGAACCTGCATAGTAAAGTGCAGCGTAGGCACCAACAAAACAAACTGGTTCGGCAGGACCACAAAACGGTGCAACTTCAGCTGCAGCAAGTCCTGCGGTCCTTCCCGAAACATTACTCGAAACAATGGAAGAAATCTGGTGCTTAATTTCTTCCCATTTATCAGGCGAGTTAGCAATTTCTCTATAACTCAGCCAAAGATCAGTACCTTGCAGCAGCCGCCCTATTCGTCCGAATTCGGCGATATAACCATGTTCATGTAAAACACTATGAGTTGAGCTGGTAGTACTTATCGCGTCGTGCAGATCACCACTAGTGGTATGTGCACGATCCTCTGTCATCATAACTTGTTGAGAGCTACTTGCGGCCCCTCTTTCCTCTTCAGATGACTCTGTCGTTGTTTCAGCAGTTGCCGTTTGTGCTAATGAATCCCAAATATTTGCGTATTGCTCTGCTTGATACGGATCTTCGGTTGCAAGTTGCATGTCATTACTCTGAACTGGCTTTGAGAATATTTGACTCAAATTATCTTGCATACCCCTAAATCCTTCTGTATTTATCCAAGGAATATCTGCTGACACATGCCAATCATCATCACGTATAACTTGTAATGATTCACCATGCCATGCTGCATAATCAGTTCTGGAAACACTAACACTCGTACTGCTAAATGGCAGTTGAGCTAATCCTTCTGATGTTCGCCCAGCACTATTTGCTGTATTTATGGGTAAGCTACCTGAAACACCAGCACTCCATCCACTACGATAATCATAGAGTGGAATCGATTTTGTTTGATCCGAAGCAATACTTCCAATATCAGCCCCAACCGCTAAAGCTGATCCTACATGCAGCTCACTTGAATCATTGGCACGAATATAACTTGACATTTTAACCGTTCGTGCGTGTTCAGATGAATAATAAGCTGAGAAGCTACCGGTAGTTGCAATACTCCCACCCCACGCTTCGCTATCATAGGAGTCTTGCTCACTAACAAGACTCAATCGGTCAACATGACCCGAAATATGCTCCGCATCCACCTGTAGCGAGCGACCAATAAACTCCTCTGCTTCAATATGTAGCTTCGTTGGATTTAAGTGTGCTGCAACATGAGTAGTGGCATGCATACTCTGACCACTCACAGAGATTTCAACACCAACTGGTTGCCCTGTTATAGTTGTGTATATTGTTACTCCATAATTTTGACCATGCATAGAAGACTCAAGGCTAGCACCATTCACTTCAACATGTTTTGCAATTAAAGTGACATCATCAGAATCAAATTCCCAGGCATTATTTGCATAGATACCTTCATCCGCAATAATGACGATCCTAGCTGCGGATTGCTTGCCGGGGCCTAAGGTTTGATAATGCACTTTCATGTGCTGATAGCCAATATGCCAACCAATGGTCATTGAGCCAGGATTTAAACCATAGCGTCCTAATGCTTCTTGAAAAACTTGTTTATTAGCCATACCACTGAATATTTGTGATGCGAAGTTTGTTGCTTGAATACCTACATTAAGCGCCGATGTTACCTGTGCAATAGCATTATCTGCACTCATCAAACTCTGCCATGTGGAATATAAAGGATCCGCATCCCATAGTGTTTGTTGCGCGCTAAGTGGTATACCACTAATATCAACACTAACACCAATTGAATCTTGACGAATGACATGATCTTCAATAGCTCTTGATAAATGCACATTTTTGCCTTTAATGGTGAGTGTTTTATTTGTAATTTGTACTGCACCCTCTAGATTAACTTCTCCTTCATCTGAAACGACAGCCAAATTCCCCTCACCACTATACTGCACCGTAGGTGTAGTCACTGTGACATCCTGCTGCCGTCTGGAGTAAGGAACTCCGACCAAGCTACTTGTTTGGGTTTGTTTAATTTGCGTTTGAACATCATACAGCCCAACTAAGCCTCGTGCATGAATTACACCATCATGCTTACTTGCCAACACCGTACCTACGCATACTATATCTCCGTTGCCAGACTGCAATATCAAACGATTACCAGCAACCAGTTGGGATTTATCAACGTGTGTAATCGTTGTCTTTGTAGTTCGGTTATGTAAACCTAAAAAGCTATGTTTTGTTTCTGTAAAGGTCTCATCCCATAGATATACAGAAAAATACACACCATCATCACCTATAACCACAAGATCTGCGCCAGCCGTAATAGCAGTGGCTTGACCATGAACTTGATGTTTCGCATGGATATAGGTTAAACCCACACTAGAAATTTGACTGTGTTTTTCAAAATTAACATCATGTTCTGCTTCAAAGATCGCTTTTCCATTTATTCCTACTCTAGCACTATCTGCCACCACAATGTCGCCCTGAGAACGTAAGCAAACACCACTAGTAACGTTAAGACCATTTACTCGCAACATAGCACCTTCTTTGCTTGTTTCAAATTGATAATCAACACTCGAAATAATTGTACTAGGCATTTCGGCTATTTCTCGATCACTTACAAAAGACAGCTGACCTGCACTGTAAATTGGCACAAACTCAAGGCCGTATTGATTGTGTGAGGTATACTGTCTTGTTGAATTTTTAATATCTCCCCTGATCCATGATTTATGTGCGGTTAGTTTCGATCCGCTTGGCATTATTATTGACAACACATCGAGTTCAGACTCTGATAAGTTGATTTTGGTGCTATGACCTCCATCAAGTCTATCTGCTTTGATATATGATTTATCAAAGCTTGCTGATCCATAAATTTTTAGGTTATCCAAGCTAAACAAGGTTGAGTCAGTTGCAAGCCTTGAGCCTTCAGCAAATGATGCAGTGTCGCCCTCAAGTGCGCTATGAAAATAATATATATCAGATTCAACGCCATAATCACTGTGGTCAATATGCTCAAAACTATTGTTAACTGATTTGCTGCCAAGCACTGTCTCATCTTTAATACGAAGAACCACACCATCTTCACCTAGCGCTGATCCCTCATCAATTAAGACTTTGTCAATGTCTAATTCAGAGGCTGCAATAGCAATAATGGTCTGATGACCACTTGTTGTAATACTTTCTATGCGACCTTGACTGCCATTAATTTGTAAGCGCCCAGTGTTACCTATGGTTTTTTCATCTGGGTTTTCGGCAATACTGTCAACATCAATCTGCCCTAAATCAATTTGAGAACGATTAATTCCTAGTTTGCCCCCAGGGGCAATATGAGCGTGTTTAATAATAATGACTGTATTGCTGAACTCTGTATCAGCTGCAATATCAGCTTTGTGGATTTGAACACTGCCCCCATTAAAATTGACACGCCCGCCACCAAGATGATGGTAAGTTCGTGTGTCTACTGTTGAACCATCAAAGTTGTGGTTACCGACAACAATAATTTTTGAGGCGGTAATACTCCAATTATCATGACTTGTGGGTAATAGATAGTTTTGAATCAAGCCACTTAATAATGGAGAATAGGTTTCCTTAAATTTTTGGTACAGCTCATTAATAGTATCCTGCCTATGTTGCAAGGTTTTTTCATCATCTTGAGTAGTTGTAGCGTCTTGTGCTGCAGGTAATCTCATAGTATCGAGAAAGTGAGTTAGCTTATCAATTACATAATCAGCGCCTTTGCCAATAGCTAACAATCCTAAACCAAGCATGGACAAAAGATCAGGTAAATATAGCTGCGCTATGTATCGACTTGAGTTTGAACCCAACAGATTATTCTTGATGCTAGCATCTGCGAGAAGCAGACCAGTATTATTACTACCAGCAATGGACAGCATTGCCGAAGCATCAAAGGTAAAAAGACTATAATTAGATCTTGTTAGAGTGGCGCCTCTCCTCACATCCAACGCTGCAATGCTCGTATTATTACTTCCATAGCCAAACGAGTAGCCCCCATCAATGCGAAGTAAGTCAACGGTACTCTCATCAGAAAGTGCTGATAGCAATGTTGACACTTCGCTTTCAACTAAGCCAGCAATCTTTCTAATTAGGCTTAACGCTTTTGTGCCAACAATATTGTCAAGCGCTTGCTGTAATTCTTGAAAAACTTCCGGTACAGGTATCTCTGGCTTTTGTGGAGCATGGTGGCTGTTTGGATGAACCAAGTGTTTGACCATACCATAGATTGATAACCCGGTTACAGCGCTATATGCGACCAACGCTAAGCCTTGCTGTAGCGCAGCAATAAACTTTAAGGTATCGGCCGTTGAATCAAAATCAGCATTAAGGTATTGCTCTCGAATTTGAGCAACCATATTGTAGCCACTGATGCCTCGCATAATAATATTCATGCCCACTTGGATAAAGGGGATCAACATCTTTGATGCAGATATTAAATATGGTACGGCAATTAACCCCATGTTAAAACCGGTGATGGCCAAGCTTGATAAGGTTAATGCCTGCAATGCGGCTGGTACTGTGGTTGCAAATGATATGCTAAGCAGGCTAGAACGATTAAAGTTTCCGACTTTACGCATACCACAATGAAATGATAATAATGACGTTATTGACATGACATCAGCTTCTAGGTTTCCAAGAGCAACAAATATAGGAGCAACATATGATTGAACTGGCGCTTTAGTGATACCTTGATAATAGATGTATTGACTTGCTTCGATATAAATATTTTTCTTAGCCATCAACTCAGCTTCATGAATAAACTTTCGACACTTTGCGATAAAGTTTTTAGCGCATACTCGACTGCCTCTAGCGAGTTGAATTTTATTCTCTGCCTGTATCATGATATGCTCAGAGACTGTACTGCCACTCAACATGTGATAGTTATCTGCCTTTAAGTAAATGGCTTTAACAGCCACCATATGCCCTGATTGCGCTAAGTCTTCAACATCTACACTAATCTTACGACCTATCATTGCACCATCAAGTTGGAAACGTTTTGCTTGGATGAATATATCTTCCATTGATTGTAAGGATCCACTCTGTGAAACAAGCGGAGCAGAAATAAGTGTCATTGCTTTGCCAGTCAGATCAGTCACTGTTATTTCACCGCGAAGGTGCATTACATAATCAGATTTTAAGATCAACGGTGCACCGTCAACCACTATCTCCCCACCAAGATCTAACAATGTATTTGAAGAAAATATTACGCCATTTGATAGCTTATCATCATCACTTTTATATGAAAATTTACCATCAAAACAATAGGACCATCCACCCAGTTGGATAACTTCACCAGCAAACTTAAAATCAGCATCCTCTTCCACCTTAAGATCATGCAAGGCGTGTATAAACGTCTTATCTCGTGCAGTGGTAGTACCCGAAAAATTTGCGTTACGACTTGCAATAGTTAGCTCTGCTGCATCAATCTCACCATGCTGTTCAAACTTAGAGCCTATTGCTTGGATGCTATTATCGCAAACTATTCGTGCACCACGATTATTAGTAAGGTAAGTACTTAGCATTTTCAAGCCAGAGCCCGCATACAGCATGCCATAATTATCCAGTGCATCAGTAATGATATTAACCGACTCTTTTGCATCCACGCTAGCATTATTAACCAGTGTAAAAGCTTTTACTTCTAAACTGTCACAATCAATAACTCCTGCCAGATTACATTCCTGCTTACAGTACAGACTCATTTGAGGGCAGGTTCTTTTTAATGCTAATCCTCTAGCGTTACCATTCATGTATAAATTATCACAGTAAACCGTCATCTTATCTCTTACATACAAGCCTGAGCTTAGGGACACATCCCCATCACATGTAATACTTAAGGAATCAACATTAACATCGGCATTTACCTGAAGATTGCAATGGCTAAAGATGCTAATATTGCCTGAATCAACTATAACTACTGCGACAACTTTAGAACCATCATAAATAACCTTAAGATATGAGTCATCTTTACCTTGTGGAAAGTCAGATAGATTAATATGATGAGTGTCTTTGTCATCGCTTTCAAGCCAGCTAGCTTCAAAAGCACCTGTAGCACGATTAAGATCAATGCTTTCCCAAAAGCTTGTCAATTGTTTTTCGCATGCTTCAAATTCGAGTGCTGTTAATAAGAGCTTAGCTTTTGTGACATAAATAACATCACCATTTGGCTTACTGAGCAGACGCAGCTTGCTTTTGTCATCAAGCAGTCCTGAGGGCCAGCTATAACCATTTTCATCAACAAGATTACACAGCAGCCCATTAAAACTTTTTTCTAAACCCTCATCACCACCACCAAACACATAATGCGGCTTGTGCATGGCGCCATAGTTCATTCGTGGCAATAGTTCCTCTCGATGCCTCATCTGATTCTCCTACCATCTTTGTCCTGCGCGACGGGACTCTCTTGCAGAAGAACTGCTCGATGCAGGCGATGGTAAAGCGCTAGAACTAGAACTAGAACTAGAGCTAGAGCTAGAACTACTTCCCGGCATAAATCTTGGCGAATATGAAGACCTTGACGCTTCTCTACCACGTCGAGAACCAGATGAAGATAACGTCTCTTCTTTCTCGGGCAAATACATCCGCGCGATTTCTGCCAAGACATCATCAAGTTGAATTTCCCGGGCGCTTAATTGCTGCTGTAACAAGACCATTTTACATTCTAATTCTTCCAAACATTTTACATTTTCTGATAATTTCTCATGCTCTTGGGTACATCGTGCTAAGTCCAAACGCATTGTTGGTATTTCGGATGTATAATGTCGCATCGCTTCGATCTCTCTATTTAATGCAGAATTATTACATTCAACATGAAAAATAACCCATTCTAAAATTGTTATTTTTACTTGACAATATTCATGATACCTTACAATTATATCTAATGCTGGCCCAGTTAACGGCAGCTTATCAGTCATTGCACGTATCAATCTATCAATCATTTGTTTGACCCGGCTTCTTTTTACCGCTGGAGTTTTATCGTGAATGCGTCTTAACTTTCTCTCGATGAAATCCGCCATCTCATTCCAATCTGAACGCTTTCTAATTGAAAACAATGGCTCAAGATCACTCTTATATACCCTATCGAGTTCATGAATCAGACTATCACACTGTTTTTCATTTAATATTGGAAAGTTACCAATTTTCTCTTCCGCTAGTACTGCTTGAATATATGCAGGAGGATTAACTACTGGCGGCCTAATATCTTGCATCGCATCAAATTCAGGCTCTTCCTTTGCGCTCATGCCACTTGGTTTAAACTCTACAATAGTATGAAAAAGCGCTTTTTCATCAGCACTAACAGATTGATCACGTTGTTTTTTAGCCCTAATAATTTTTGCTAATTTTGATAAAGTTCTCACGATTGGTTCGACAGGTTTCAAAGTGCGCTCCTGAGATACCAAAGCGTCTATCCCAGCCTTTATTCTCCTAATTGACTCCGATAATTCTCTAGCTGTCCTGCTGTCAAAACCAACATCTGGCCCAGCAGCTAGTATTACATCTAGTTCATGCTTAGTATTCACAGAGTCATTTAACGTTCGTACTATTGTTCTGTAAACGGTTACGATATCGTCAAGGTAATCCCGAACTAAATTAATTAATGGCTGGGGCACTGTTGTCCTCTTTTTACGAAAATCAATAATATGCCCGATGATTTTTCTAAGATTATCTCGACAGTCAGCAATATTGCCTTCTTGCCCTCTTGGAAGGCTATCCAAGTCGTCTAAGGCAAGCTGGAAAGATACCAAATCAGCTCGAAGCGTGTCGACACTTTCATTCCAAGCATCTGTATAATAAAATGCTGTATCAAGTTTATTAACCGCCTCTTCAAATTTAGTTTTGTATGATTTCAATTTATATTTTGTTAAGTGTGGCATAATTTACCTCGCTTTCTTCTGTAATGGTTTAATAACGTAGAGCACCATACAGTTCGTAAAATAAATATACAACCGTACAACGTACGGTGGAGCACTTCATAAAATATACTTATACTAAACAGAATTATTTTAGGCCGTAAATTAAGCAATGCTTACAGCTACAATAGCAATTACAAATAAAGAGTAGTAAATTATCTAGAGGTTATTAATGAAAAAGCTTGGATCTATTGGACTAATTACACTGGCCTCACTTAGCATTTTTTCAATGAAAAGACTTCATGATAATAGTATGACACGTATTGATGAGCGACTTGATGAGCAAAAGATGAAAACTGAGTTATTAATAAAAGAAGGTTTGGAATATAGTGAACGAATAGAGCGAGCAATAGAGGCGTCTGATATGCTACTGGAGCAATCAGATAAGATATTAAAAAAATCATGCTCTTGAGTAATAGAAGTTGCTCTTGTCTGTTGAAGAGTATACAAATAAATGAGCAACGCATTTACTTTTTTGCTTCTCAACTCATACTAGTCTAGTATTAGTCGTCCTGCTGCACTTACTGAGGTATAAAATTATGAAAAATTTTCGAATGTTTGGTGTAATTTGCTCAACGGCAGCTATGTTGTATGCCTTAGATCAGTTAAGTAAAAAAGTTGAGGAAAGTAGCGAAGAGGTACAAATAACAAAATCAGCTTGTAATTCTAGCGCTCCACTACCTACAGGTTATACGCCTTTACCAAAGGAGCATGGACAACTCTTAGATGACGTAGCGAAAGAGGAAGAAGACTATCGCAAGTATACCTCCGGCTATGGGTGAAACCAATGGACATCACTAATCAGATGAAAAATGTTTTTATATCCGGCACGTTTGTCATTGAGCCAATTGCAGAGGTTATAAAGTTCTGGTCTCAATTCTTTATACCAAAGGCAACCATACATATTACAGAATACAACCAACTCTATAAAAACATACTAGATAATAAACAAGTTGAGGGGGAATCGCTTCACCTATACTTTATTCGTTTTGACGACTGGCTCCCTGATAATGTCTACAATTCTGATAGGGCCCTGGAAGACAACCTTAACCTCTTTATAAGCTTGTTGTCAAAAAGAAATACCACAGATAATTATATCGTCATGGTTTGCCCATGTACTCTAAATAAAGTTTCTAAAACAACAGAGACTCAACTGCTGGATCATTTATATAACGCTTTTAAAGGGTCAAACACAACCCTTGTCCTCAATGGCGGTCGGGCGGCTAATAAATATTTATCTAAAAATAGCTTAACTATAAAAAATAGTTTAACAGAAAAATTAGGTCATCTGCCTTACAGCAAATCATTTAGCATAGCACTAGGCACCTATTTGTGCGAACAATTGTTTTCATGGCAATTCAACACTTATAAAGTTATCGCTGTCGATTGTGATAACACCCTTTGGCATGGTGTTGCGGCTGAAATAGGTCATAAGCATGTATCCTTAACCTCATCTCATTTATACCTTCAAAAGCGACTATTGGCAATGAAAGATGCTGGCATGCTACTGTGTTTGATTAGTAAAAACCAACTCAATGATATAAAAAAGGTTTTTCAGAACGCTGATGGGATGCCGTTAAAATTCTCAGACTTCGTTGATGTGCGCATAAACTGGAACTCAAAATCTAGCAACATTATTTCACTGTCCGAGACACTTAATATCTCATTAAATGACTTTATATTTATTGACGACAACCCTATTGAAGTGGCTGAAGTCAAGAGCCATTGTCCACAAACTCTAACAGTGCATCTTCCGCCAGATATATCGGCATGGAAGTCTTTCATTAACCTTTCTTGGTTATTTACCAAAATAAAAAAAACCAGCATTGATTCAAATCGTAGTCAATATTACTTACAGGAACAAAAACGGAAACAAGAACAAACATCTATTAACGACTATCAAACATTTATTGATAATTTAAACTTAACTGTCACAATCACCCCACTAACAGACAGAGATTATCCCAGAGCAATTCAGCTAACAGAACGTACCAATCAATTTAATTGTTTTAAAAAGTTTCTTAGTGAGGAGGCGCTTGTTAACTTAGTTAATGATTCAGATAGTCACGTAGAAATCATTCATGCTAGCGATCGATTTGGCGATTACGGACAAATTGGCTTGATAATTTACCAATACGATAGTCAGGCATTAATTGTCAAGTTATTTTTATTAAGCTGTAGAATCTTATCCCGTGGCGTTGAGCACGAAGTTGCGAGGCATCTTGCACGAGAAGCCAAAAAAAAGAAAGTACCATTTCTTAAATTTAACTACAAGCATACTGACAAAAATGAGCCTGCGAAGCGCTTTCTAATAAGTATCAAACCTATCCATGTTCGCGATCGAAAACAATACCAACAATATGAATATAAAAGTCAGGATATAAGAAACATAGCATTTTGCGCAAATTCAGTGCTGACAACTACGCATATTAAACATGATACTGCAAACAAACACGCAAGACTGACAGAAGGTAATTTGCTGCAAAAAAGAATTGATTATATCAGTAACATTTCAGATTATGAAAGCTTGGAGAAAGTCTATTACCAGATGTGTAAGTCTTTGCCACATAATACGAGTAAAAAATCACAGCTAATTACCCTTGTTGAACAAGTCTTTGGTCATAGCGTTAACTCTACAGACAGCTTTTCAACGCTAAATGGCTCTTCCCTGCAAGCAATTGAGTTATTGGGCTTAATTTACGATCACTACCAAGTTAGTTTAACCATCCCGGATTTAATAAATGAACCCAATTTTTATGCACTAACTTGCTTGATTAATACAGCTTCAAAGGATTTACGCTTAGCTCACTCTTTGCAATCAAACAACTCAAGCACAAACAGAGCGCTAATATCCAATCAGCAAGAGTCCCTTTGGCACCTAGCCAATAGTGAATATGGGACGGCGCTGAATATAGTAACATCCTTTGAGCTACACGGCGATCTTGATGTAAACGCACTATCTAATAGTTTTGAAATCCTAATCCAAAACCATGATAGCTTACGTGCCTCTTTTCATTTAGATGGAAACAATATCTGTTACAGTGTTAACCCTACTTCATTATTCAAGCTTGAAGTTGACTTACTTGCTAAGAAATCACAAGACATCGATGCTCATCTTTCATCTTGGCTTGAGAAATTATATAACTATGAGTTCTCATTAGATAAAAGCCCCTTGTTTAAAGCTATCTTGGTCTGTGGGGTGAATAAACATTATTACTTAATCATTGCCTTGCATCATATCATTGCTGACGAGTGGTCTCTTAATATATTTTTTAAAGAGTTATCAAATCATTACAATCATCTTCAAAAAGGTGTGTTAAAAAAGATTGCAAGCGCTCGGCCAAGTTACATTGATTATATTCAAGCTCAAAAAGAGCAGTATAACAACACGCTTCAACTCCAGGAGGAAAATTTTTGGTGTGAAAAATTAGCTGCAAGCAAGCAGTCATCTTTACCCCGCAAACCTAAGAAGACAACATCCTCAAAAAGTAATGTACATTGCCTAACCTTATCAAATGATTTAGCAACCAAGATTGACACACTTTCTCACCATCATAGCCACACATTTTTTGTTGCACTTTACACCTGTTTTACGATGGCACTTTATCATTATACGAATGATACAACTCAAACCATTGCCATACCATTTGCCAATAGAGATCACTACTATTACCAACAGACTCTAGGCCTTTTTGCACAACTATGGCCTGTAACAACCGTGCTAGATATAGATAATACTTTTCTAGATCAACTTAGCTCCATTGCTGAAGAAATTGCCCTACTATCTAAGCACACATCTGTCAGTTTTACCAATGCAGCTAGACAACAGCATATGTCTAAAAGCTGCAGCCCGTGTATTGAAACAGCCTTTGTTCTTTACGATCGACGCAAAAGCAACCTCAATCTAAATAATATTATTTCAACTGAAATTCCCAATATCTCGCCCTATCAACCTGCTGATCTATTACTACAAATAGAACGTCATCAAGATCAAACAACATGTAGCTTCATTTACAACAATGATGTTTTTGAATCCTTCACAATAACTCAGCTAGCATCAGTTTTTAATCAGGTAACTCAACTTTTTCTTACCAAGCCAAACTCTCAAATTAAATTTAATCGCCCACTGTCGCCAATTACTGAGAACTATCTATTAAAGCTGTCAGCACCATTTAAAGACAGAATGAGCAATGATTCCATACTTAATATATTCTCAGAGCATGTACTTAATGCACCTGAAAAACCTGCTATCATTACTCAAAAGACAATGTTCAGTTATCACGAGTTAGATAAGCTAGCAAATAGATGCGTTTCATCACTTATCTCATTAAGACCACAGATTATTGCATTAATACTAGATAACTCGATAGAGTTAGTTATTGCAATACTTGCAGTATTAAAATCCAATGCGAGTTATTTACCTCTTGACCCAAAAATCCCAATGCACCGACTTAAAATACTGTTAGCAGACTCAAAGGTCGATCTAGTACTAGTGAACAATAACAATAAGCATTTAGTAACCGACCTACAAACACATGTTATGTTAGTAGAAAAGCTACTGAACACAAAATACGATACAGCATTGTGCACAACAAGAACAAACAAATTGAGCTACATAATGTATACCTCAGGGACAACTGGTCAACCAAAACCTGTAGCTATTGAAGAACGAGGGATTATTGCACTTGCTAAACAATTACATTTTTTTGAAATCACACCACATGATGTTGTGGCACAATTTTCTAATGTCGCCTTTGATGCATACACATTCGAATTATTTGGAGCGCTACTAAATGGAGCTAGTTTGTTGATAATTCCTAATGACTTTAAATTGAACTTAATTAAATTCAAAAATTTCT
>JAJFKI010000060.1 GCA_021773295.1 Gammaproteobacteria bacterium
AATATCATGAAAATATGCCGTCATCACCCCATAAGCTTTCATGGTGAGAAAACGATAAGTTATGCGAGGTGCAATATGGACGCCGTGCATGAGATCTAAAGTATCCAAAATACGGCGGGCAACGTCTCTGACGTGAATAACGCCATGATCAGAAAAAAGAGCAATGTGGTTGTACATGTTATTCATGAAACCTTCATCATGCACGAGTTTATCGAGCTCTGCTTGGACATTGATGCGGTGATAATAAGTTTGTTCGATGTATTCGCGGACTGGCTCCGCTAAGAAGTAATCTAAAATTTTGTTATTATGAATTGATGGTTTTTCCATGTGACTCCTCAATATCCACCACTGTTCAAAATACGATGGGTCTATACTCCTCGTGATTCAAAATGCGAAATTCAGGCGACTTGATTTTTGTTCCCTTTGGACGTTCGAAATGCAGGTAATAGCCATTCTATTGGCAAATTTCGAACGTTCAAAGGGGGCAAAAAGCAATAGCATTAATTTCGCATTTTGATTCACGAGGAGTATATACCCATCGTACTCCAAAGAATAGTATAGACAAATAATGTCTGCTATAATGCTGACCGCTTAAAATATTTTTTAAACAGAATAGTGTAATAATGTTTTACTAAATAAGGATTGCGTGTAAATGCATGAGATAACAACATTTTTGATGAATCATGAATTATTGGCTGCAGGCTTTCTGATCGTACTTATCGCCTTGATTGTGAATGAAATTCACGGGCGCGCCACTGGGGGTGCTAAATGCTCGGTGCATGCGATAGCGACGCTAATGAACACCCATGAAGGCAATGTAGTTGATATTAGAAGCTTGGATGATTATAAAGCTGGCCATATTGCAGGTTCCTTTAACATGCCCTTAAGAGAATTAGAAACAAAACTGCAAAAGCTTGATGCAAAAAAAGACAAACCAGTGATTGTGGTCGATAGTGTTGGACAACAAGGCCATAGTGCGACTACCATACTGCGTAAAAATGGTTTTAAGAACGTTTATTTTTTGGGAGGAGGCATGGCCTCTTGGAAACAAGAACATTTGCCGTTAGTAAAGGCATAAGTGGTGGTATATGGCAGACGTTGTAATTTATAGTTCTGAATTTTGTGGATTTTGCCAACGGGCGAAACAATTATTAGCGATGAAAAATATAGACTACACAGAAATTATCGTCGATGGCGAGCCCGAAAAACGCCAAGAAATGGAAGAACGCAGTGGTGACCATCAGGTGCCGCAAATTTTTATTAATGGCAAGGTAATAGGTGGTTGTGATGCGTTATATGAATTAGAGCGCACAGGCCAATTAGATAAACTGTTAGCAGAGTAAGGACTCGAACAATGAGTGATGAGCAACAACAAGCAAAAAATGAATTCACCATTCAAAAGATTTATATTAAAGATGTGTCTTTTGAAACACCAAATTCTCCACAAGTATTCCAACAAGAATGGAAACCTGAGGTTAACTTTGAATTATCATCCGACACGCAACCTTTAGAAGGTGATGTGTTTGAAGTAGTATTGCGCATCACAGTAACTGCTAAAATAAAAGATGATGTGGCCTTTTTGGTAGAAGTACACCAAGCAGGCATTTTTACACTTAAAAATTTCGATGAGCAAGAGAAACAATATGTTTTTGGCAGTGTGTGCCCTTCTGTGTTATTTCCTTATGCGCGTGAAATGATTTCCAGTGCTGTGGCTCGCGGTGGGTTCCCACAATTAAACTTAGCGCCTATTAATTTTGATGCAGTGTATGCTCAACATGCCAACCAGCAAAAAGCAGAGGCCGCTGGAGAACAAACGGTTAATTAACATGTCAAAAAACGTTATCGCTGTCCTAGGGTGTGGCTCTTGGGGTACTGCCATTGCCATGACCTTAGCGAAAAATTATCAACAAGTGATGCTCTGGGGGCATGACCCAGAGCATTGTCGACAATTACGGCTAGACAGGGAAAACAAGCAATTCCTTCCCGGGGTTAGATTCAGTCTGCCCATCACCATAGAAACAGATCTTGAAAAAATTTTACAGAGTTGTCGTGATTTAGTGTTAGTGGTGCCTAGTCATGCGTTTGAAGAAACCGTGCACCGCATGAAACCTTACCTAACAGAAGAACATCGTATTGCCTGGGGAACCAAGGGCTTGGATGTTCATGGACGTTTTTTACATCAAGTAGTGGCGGAAGAATTAGATGTTACTATTCAAACAGCGGTTTTGTCAGGACCGTCTTTTGCTAAAGAAGTGGCGATGGCGTTACCGACAGCTATCACCGTTGCCAGTGACTCTGAAGTATTCGCTAGCGATTTAGTGAAAAGCTTATCCTCGAATACCTTTCGTGTTTATACCTGTCATGACATGGTGGGCGTACAAATTGCTGGTGCGGTAAAAAATGTGTTAGCTGTTGCCACAGGCATCGCGGATGGTTTAGGTTTGGGTGCTAATACCCGTTCGGCAATCATCACACGCGGTTTGGCAGAATTGATGCGCTTAGGGACAGCTTTAGGCGGGCGGCAGGAAACCTTTATGGGCTTGTCTGGTGTGGGTGATTTAATATTAACGTGTACTGACAATCAATCCCGTAATCGCCGTTTTGGTATTGCCATTGGTGAAGGCAAAGATGCGCAAGCTGCTATGGAACTCATTGGTCAAGTGGTCGAAGGTTGGCAAACCACAAAAGTTGTCAAGCAATTAGCCATGGTAAATCAAGTAGAAATGCCGATTACCGATCAAGTGTACCACGTGCTTTATGAAGGCTTGGCACCGGAAGATGCTGTGACAAATTTGTTAGGCCGTCCGAGTCGAGCTGAGAGCTGTTGATATAAGGAGATAGGTGATCACTGAGTATTTGGTTTTTGGGATATTAATAGCCACTTTGGCCCTGTTTATTTGGGGGAAGTGGCGTTATGACGTGGTAGCGTTGATGGCCTTGATGGCGACGACGGTCACGGGGGCTATTCCTTATACGCATGTATTTAGCGGTTTTAGTAACCCGGCTGTGATTACAGTGGCCGCGATTATGGTTATTACCCAAGCGATTTCTCAGTCTGGGATTGTTAATTACGCGGTGAAACGCTTGGCACCAGCCACCAAACGTGACTTTTGGGTGCACGCAGCGATGTTAACGTCGATTGCGGCGGTATTGTCTGCGTTTATGAATAATGTGGGTGCTTTAGGGTTGGTGATGCCGGTGGCTATCCAATTAGCGCTTCGTTCTAACCGTTCTCCTTCATTGATTTTAATGCCGATTGCATTTGGTTCTATTTTGGGGGGAATGACCACACTGATTGGGACACCGCCTAATATTATTATTTCCACCTTTCGTCAAGAAACCGTTGGCACACCCTTTAATATGTTTTCATTTTTTCCAGTGGGCGCGACCGCGGCCGTAGCAGGGATTATTTTCATTGTGTTTTTCGGCTGGCGTTTAATTCCAAGGGCACGGATTAAACAAAAGAAAGCAGAAGATATTTTTAAGATTAAAGATTATGTGACTGAAGTCAGAGTCAGCGCTGACTCGCCATTGATTGAAAAAACCATTGGTGACTTTTGGAAAATGTTGAGTCGTGAGAGTTTAATTTTAGGATTAGTACGTGGAATTCGTAAGCGACTTAATCCACCTTTTACTGAAGTCTTACGCGAAGGAGACATCTTAATTATTGAAGCTTCTTCAAAAGAATTAGAACAAATCGTTCTAGAAGCGCGTTTAGAATTAGTAGGCACGGAATCATTTTCTGCCGATGTATTGCGCTCGCAAGATGTGAGCTTGGTAGAAGCGGTGGTGGTACCCGGTTCAAAAGTAGAAGGGGCTACGCCACAGCGGATGCGTTTACGCAGTCGTTATGGGATTAATTTATTAGCCATCGCCCGCGAGGGCACGCCATTTCGCCAACGTTTGAAAGATGTGCGTTTATCAGCAGGCGATGTGTTATTACTGCAAGGCAAAGCGGACACCTTAGTCGAAACAACAGCAGATATTGGCTTTTTACCACTTGCTGAACGCGGCGTTCAATTAGGTATTCCACGGCGAGTTATTTTTCCAGTGGCAGTTTTGTTCGCAGCATTACTCGTCAGCGTTTTACACATATTACCGATACAAATTGCCTTTTTTGGCGCAGTATTAGTCATGGTGTTATTCAATGTCATGCCCATCAGACGTGTTTATGAAAGTATTGACTGGTCTATCATTATTTTATTGGCGGCGATGATCCCGGTGGGGGGTGCCTTGGAAACAACGGGAGGCACTAATTTAATTGCAGGCGTCATTGCTTCGGTGAGTTTGCATTTAGATCCCATTTTTATTTTGGGCTTAGTGATGGTGATCACGATGACACTGTCTGATGTCATGAATAATGCGGCGACCGCTGTTGTCATGGGCCCTATCGCAGCCAGTTTAGCGCAATCCTTGGGTTACAATATCGATCCCTTCTTAATGGCCGTCGCCGTTGGTGCATCTTGTGCATTCTTAACACCCATTGGCCATCAAAATAATACATTAGTCATGGGCCCTGGTGGTTATCACTTCGGTGATTACTGGCGGATGGGCTTACCCTTGGAGATTATTATTTTAGTAGTTTCATTGCCTGTCATTATGTACGTTTGGCCATTACGTTGATATAAACTCAGCGACAACATCATCTAGAAATAAATGTCCTCGAGGTGTTAATGTCATAGTGACATCATTGGCCTCAATGAGGCTTAACTGTTTAAGTTTGTTGAGTGACGGTGCCAAGTCTTGTTTGACTAAGCCGGTGCGTTCCTTGAGGAGTTGCCAGGTAAGGCTTTGCTTGAGTCTTAAAGCATTGAGCATGAACTCAAAAGGTAATTGTGCTTTATCGATAATGTCCTGTTTTTGAATAACGTTTTTTTCAGGATTTAAGTACTCTTTTGGATGACGTACCTTAGCAATTCGCCTGATATCGCCCGTGTTAGGGCATGTGAGTTTACTGTGGGCGCCGGCGCCGATACCTAAGTAATCGCCGAATTTCCAGTAATTGAGATTGTGTCGGCAGTATTTATTGGGCTGGCTGTAAGCAGAGACTTCATATTGTTGATAACCGTGATTCGCCAGTAACTCACGGCCTTGTAATTGCATGTCTGCGACTAAGTCTTCGTTGGGTAAGGTGGGGGGCGTTTGATAAAAGCGGGTGTTAGGTTCAAGGGTTAATTGATACCAAGAAATATGAGGCGGTTTGTTAGCGATAGCTTGTTGTAAATCTGCTAAAGCTTGCGCTAGCGATTGCTGCGGCAGTGCATGCATTAGATCACAATTAAAATTATCAAAGCCTGCTTGGCGCACGGTTTCAATAGCAAGCAATGCTTCTTTGCTACCGTGGATGCGACCTAGGGTTTTTAAATGTGCATCATTAAAACTTTGAATGCCAAGAGAAATGCGATTGACACCGGCTTGGCGATAGCCGGCGAAGCGTTGCTGTTCAATGGTACCGGGATTGGCTTCTAAAGTGATTTCAATACTCGGGGCAACATTCAAACGAGCGCGCACGGCGCATAAGATGGCATCGATACCCTCAGCGGAAAATAAACTCGGCGTGCCCCCACCAAAGAAGATACTATCAATCCGCCGGCCCCAAATTTTTGGCAAGTCTTGTTCTAAATCTTGGATGAGTGCTGCTACATAGTCGGCTTCTGGTAAGGCTTGCTTTAAGCCATGAGAATTAAAATCACAATAGGGGCATTTGCTAACGCACCAGGGTAAGTGAATGTATAACGATAATGGAATGATAGCTTGCACCTGGAATCTCGTCTCTAAGTGTTATAAAGTAGGCATCATTATAAAGCAAGAAGCTGTGAACTCAAAATGCGCAAAAATCCAGACGTCGTTAATCGTAAAATTTTGTCAAAGAGCCGTATTTTCACGGTGGAAGCTGTGGACTTGCGCTTTAGTAATGGGACTGAAGTCACCTTCGAGCGCTTACTCTCTCGTGGCAGGGGTGCGGTGATGATGGCTGCTATTCATGATGATCATGTGTTATTAGTGCGCGAGTATGCCGCCGGAGTAGAGCGATATGAGTTAGGTTTTCCCAAGGGCATTATTGAAGGTGAGGAAGATCCTATCACTGCCGCTAATCGAGAAATGCAAGAAGAAATCGGTTATGCAGCCAATGAGTTACAAATCATTCGCAGTATGACAGCAGCACCCGGTTTCATTGACGCCGATATGACCTTAATCTTGGCGCAAGATTTATATCCTTCCAGCTTGCCAGGCGATGAACCGGAAGACATCGAAGTGGTGCCTTGGCCATTAGCCGAACTAGAGAAGGTGTTTGATGAACCTGATTTTACTGAAGCACGCAGTATTGCGGCCGTGTATTTAATTAAAGATTTTTTAGCATGAGTCAGGTAGATTACCCTAGCCTATTACCCGCCGTGATTGCCACGGCTAAACAAGCTGGTGCTAGTATTCTAGGCCATTATCAAGCAGATACTTCGGTCAAAGTGACCTTGAAAGCCGATAACTCGCCCGTTACCCCCGCCGATATTGACTCCAACCAAATCATTGAACAAGGCTTAGCGCAGTTGAGTCACCGATGGCCAATATTATCAGAAGAAACCGTCATCCCCCCTTATTCGGAGCGAGAGCACTGGGCACATTATTGGTGCGTGGATCCCTTGGATGGTACGAAAGGTTTTCTACGCAGGACCGATGATTTTGTCGTGTGTATTGCCTTAATCGAGCGACAGCAGCCAGTTATAGGTGTCATTTATTCACCGGTGAGTGATGTGACGTATTATGGCTGCCGTGGCAAAAAAGCTTATAAGCAGCAAGGCAGCAATGAGCCAGAGACAATCCAAGTGCGCCCAGTGAGGCTGACTGATTTAACCGTGGCACGCAGTCGCTATCATCCGAGTGAAAAACTCTCTCACATCATGAAAACGTTAAAG
This sequence comes from Gammaproteobacteria bacterium, assembly GCA_021773295.1. GTDB lineage: Bacteria > Pseudomonadota > Gammaproteobacteria > UBA1113 > UBA1113 > JAJFKI01. The sequence continues at coordinate 6,912 of JAJFKI010000060.1, forward strand.
ATTAAGCAAATTAATTTAGGCAGTGCCATTAAATCGTGCTTAGTGGCGGAAGGTTTGGCAGATATTTACCCGCGCTTGGGGCCAACCTATGAATGGGACACGGCAGCCGCGCAATGCATTTTGGAACAAGCAGGTGGCCAATTAATTGATTTACATGGCCAGCCATTACGATACAATACGCAAGATTCTGTAGAGAACCCCAATTTTCTTGCAGTGGGTGACGTGAGTCATCCTTGGTTAGACTTATTTAGAGAGGAAAAATAATGACTTACAATCGTGTACGAGTTGCCATTACTGGTGCGGCTGGCCAAATTGGCTATGCGCTTTTATTCAGAATTGCCGCGGGGGAAATGTTTGGCAAAGGTACTGAAGTTGAACTGCATTTATTAGAATTAGAACAAGCCTTACCAGCTCTGGAAGGTGTGGCGATGGAATTAGATGATTGCGCTTTTCCTTTATTGAAAAAAATTAAATGTACCTCTGATTTAAACGAAGCGATGGATGGCGTTAACTGGGTCGTGTCTGTGGGTGCGGTGCCACGTAAAGCGGGCATGGAACGTGCTGATTTATTAGAAATTAACGGCGGTATTTTCACGAAGCAAGGTGAAGCTATTAATAATAAAGCGGCGGATGATGTGCGCGTGTTTGTGGTGGGTAATCCTTGCAACACCAATTGTTTAATTGCCATGAATAATGCGAAAGATGTGCCAAACGATCGTTTCTATGCAATGACCATGCTCGATGAAAAACGTGCTCGCACGCAGTTAGCACAAAAAGCCGGTGTTGATATTACGGCAGTGTCGAATATGATCATTTGGGGTAATCACTCTGCAACTCAATATCCGGATTTTTATAATGCGAAAATCAAAGACATGCGAGTGCCCGCAGTGATTACTGATACCGCGTGGCTGGAAAATGATTTCATTCAAACGGTACAACAACGTGGTGCAGCGATTATTAAGGCCAGAGGTGCCTCTTCAGCAGCATCCGCTGCGAATGCGATTGTGTCTGGTATTTATCAAATGACTCATAACACGCCGGGCACGGAGACATTTTCTATGTGTAAATGTTCCAATGGTGAGTATGGTGTCGATGAAGGGTTAATTTTCTCTTATCCTTGCCGAATTGAAGCTGGGGAATTCAAAGTGATGACTGATATTGAACACGAAGCCTTTGGGCTTGAAAAATTGAAAGTGACTTTGGATGAGTTAAGATCTGAAAGAGATACTGTTAAGTCGTTAGGTTTGATTTAAGATTTGAGCTTTTTTCCTTTTTTTTCTTTTTTTCCTTTTTTCCCGTACCGTGCTGGCGGGAGGGGTTAACCCCCAATGCAAGGCGCCCAGGGGGGTCCAGGCCGGTATTTGTGGGGTAACCCAGCCCCC
>JAJFKI010000007.1 GCA_021773295.1 Gammaproteobacteria bacterium
AATGTAAGGAACTCCAGGGTATGTTTATGGCCGCTCTCTGCTGCTGCACGAAAGGCTTTAAAATCCCCTGCCGCCACCATGTCGCGTGCCTTGTCAGGCGCCAGCGAAACCAAGTATCTCAGGGTGTCTGTGTCGCCGCTACCTGCTGCTGAACAAAACGGTGCGAAATTCTCCGCAGCCACCATGTCGCTCACCTTGTCAGGGGCCAGAGAAACCAGGTATCTCAGTGTGTCTGTGTGGCCCTTCCTTGACGCGAAAGTAAACGCTTTGAAATTACTCACAGCAACCATGAGTTGCACGATATCATCGGGCACCAGAGAAACCAGATATTTTAGAATATTTGTGTGCCCACGCAATGCTGCCCTGCCAAACGGTCTGAAATCCTTCGCCACGACCATGGACTTTATGACCTTGTCAGGTACGAGTAATGTAAGGAACTCCAGGGTATGTTTATGGCCGCTCTCTGCTGCTGCACGAAAGGCTTTAAAATCCCCTGCCGCCACCATGTCGCGTGCCTTGTCAGGCGCCAGCGAAACCAAGTATCTCAAGGTGTCTGTGTAGCCGCTACCTGCTGCCCCATATAACGGTGCAAAATCCTTCGCCGCCACCATGTCGCTCACCTTGTCAGGGGCCAGCGAAACCAAGTATCTCAGAGTGTCTGTGTAGCCGCTACCTGCTGCCCCACGAAACGGTGCAAAATTCTTCGCCAACACGTATTGTACGCTATCATCAGGCATGAACGATTCAAAGCATTTCAAGGTGTCTGTGTGGCCGCTATCTGCTGCCAGAAAAAATGAGTGGCTAATATACGCCAACGCGATAGCGCGCACCTCAATAGGCACCAACAAGAACAAGTATTGCAGGGTGTCTGAGTAGCCTTTGCTTAACGCCAAACAAAGCACTTCAAAATCCTTCGCCGCCACCATGTCTCTCACCTTGTCAGGGGCTAGCGAAACCAAGTACCTCACGGTGTCTGTGTGACCCTTCCTTGCTGCAAACCGAAACGCAAGGTAATCATCCCTTTTTATTACAGCTCTTTTTTGTTTATCAGTTTGTGAAGATAGTAGGGCTTGGCAGTGAGCTATTTTCCCTAAAAGACAACAGAGACTAAAGACATCAGTATGTCTTTTACGTAAAGTAGCGTCTTTCAAATGATATTTTTGATCCAAGGGAGCATTCAGGAGAGTTGGATCGGGAGGACTACTTTGTAAAAACGTTACTAAATCTGGGTATTTCTTCAAAATTGACCCAGTAAAATATTGAGTTAAGGATTTAAATAACTCACCTTGCTCTTCATTGGTAGGCATTAAGAAAACCTCATTTCATGTATCAATATCGTTAGCAATTATACAGAAACGCAGTTTGATTGCAAATATTTTGTTCAAAACATCGCTGGCACACCATACTGTGTATTGAGCACCATTGCCAAGGTGGATAAATCAGCCGTCTTGGTGTGCTGAGGTATAGAACTTGCTATTAATGCTTACGCGATGATAACCTTGCATTCACTATGGATGCTATCACTCTCACACAACCCGATGATTGGCATACGCATTTGCGTAATGGCGATTATTTAGCGACAACGGTCCCGGCTACGGCTCGACAGTTTGGCCGTGCCATTGTAATGCCGAATTTAGTGCCACCTGTGACCACCTTAGAGCAAGTCACTGCCTATAAGGATAGAATTAGTGCACAGCTTACTACTGATACTGACTTCACGCCGTTAATGACCTTATACTTAACTGATGACTTAAATCCAGCAATCATTCAGCAAGGCCATGAGCAAGGATTAGTAACGGCTTGTAAGCTTTACCCTGCTGGCGCTACCACTAATTCTGCAGCCGGTGTTATAGATATCAAACACATTTACCCTGTCCTAGAAACGATGGCTAATTGTGGCATGCCCTTACTAGTACATGGTGAGGTGACGCGTGAAGATATTGATATCTTCGATAGAGAAGCCTGCTTTATTGATGAAATTTTATTGCCGTTAACCGCAACGTTTCCTCAATTGAAAATAGTGTTGGAGCACATTACAACCCAGCAAGCGGTTGAATTTGTCATGCAGGCACCAGATACTATCGCGGCAACCATCACGCCACATCACCTGTTGTTAAATCGTAATGACTTATTAGTCGGCGGTATTAAACCACATTATTACTGCTTACCCATTTTAAAAAGCCAACAACACCAACAAGCCATTATTGCAGCAGCTATCTCTGGTGATCCAAAATTCTTTTTAGGCACTGATAGTGCACCACATGCCGTGCCTAAAAAAGAAAAGGCCTGTGGCTGTGCCGGGATATATTCTGCGCATGCCGCCATTGAGCTCTATGCAACGGCCTTTGAACAACACCAAGCCTTGGATAAATTAGAAGCCTTCGCAAGTTTTTATGGTGCCGACTTTTATGGCTTACCACGTAACACACAGCAAATTACACTGCGTCGCCAGAGCTGGGACGTCCCTACTGAACTATCCTTCGGCCAAGAAACTTTAAAACCTTTTTGGGCAGGCCAATCATTGCAATGGCAATTAACGCATGACAGATGAATCGTACACACACAGCATGAATACACGCTTTCGCGGGTACTTACCGGTGGTGGTTGATGTAGAAACCGCTGGGTTTAATGCCGATAATGATGCTTTATTAGAAGTTGCAGCTGTGATTCCCGTCATGGATGATGAAGGTTACTTGAGCCTTGGTACGACGATCCATTACCACGTTAAACCGTTTGAAGGCGCTAATCTAGAAAAAGCAGCCCTCGAATTCACTGGCATTGTGCCTGATCACCCCTTTCGTCTTGCGGTGACAGAACATCACGCCTTGAGTGAATTATTTCAAGCCATTAAACAAGCCTTGAAGCAGCAACAATGTCAACGTGCTGTGCTAGTGGGTCATAATGCTTGGTTCGACTTAAGCTTTATCAAAGCAGCAACCACCCGCACCCGCTTAAAAAATATGCCCTTTCATCGTTTTACCACGTTGGATACCGCGAGCTTAAGCGCGCTGGTCCTTGGTCAAACCGTATTAGCAAAAGCCATTGAAGCAGCTGGCATTAGCTTTGATTCACAGCAAGCTCACTCTGCCATTTATGATGCCAAAAAAACCGCTGAACTGTTTTGCTATCTTATTAACCGGTGGCAAGCGCTGGGCGGCTGGCCGCTAGAGGTGCCCTAGAATTAAAAAGCCCGGCCTAGGGCCGGGCTTTATAAACTTCTTCCATGAGTTGAAAAATATGATGCGCACTTCTTTATTCTTTTTCAAGGTGAAGTTACTTGCGCAATCACATCTTTCTCTCTAGCTAGATGCATCCAGTCACTGGGAGGATGGTATTAACCACACGCGATGCGCTATTGATACATCAATAGCAATTCCCAATGAATGATGAACTACTGATTCTATCCTCGTGATAAACAGCATGCAAGCTCTAAATCATTAAATTCAATAGAAAAAATTATAATTTAGCTGCGTTGTCACTTAAATACTCAGCAACGCCACTTGGCGTCGCAGCCATAGCAGTATCACCTTTTTGCCAACCTGCAGGACAGACTTCACCGTGTTCTTCGGTAAATTGAATGGCATCAATTAATCTAATTAATTCATCCATATTACGGCCAATGGGTAAATCATTCACGATTTGACTACGCACCATGCCTTTTTCATCAATCAAAAACGCGCCGCGAAAAGCAACACCGGCGACAGGATGTTCAACACCATAGGCTTGGCAGATGCTATGATTGATATCCGCCACCATGGTGTAGCGCACTGCGCCAATACCACCATCATTAATACTCGTGTTACGCCAAGCATTGTGAGTATAGTGAGAGTCGATGGATACGGCGACAACTTCCACATTGCGTTGTTGGAATGAATCCATACGCTTATCCAAGGCAATCAATTCGGAAGGACACACAAAAGTAAAATCTAATGGATAAAAGAAAATCAAACCATATTTATTTTTTATAGCATCTTTCAAATGAAATTCTTCGACAATTTCACCTTTACCTGACACAGCAGGTGCACAAAAGTCTGGCGCCTCGCGGCCCACTAGTATAGACATCACTAACTCCTAAATTAATAAATCTTAAGGGCCGGTAGTTTGTCGCAAAGGGTATAGCGTGTCAATAAAAAGGAAATTAAACCACGCATCCGGCAAAAGCTTGTTGACAATCATTCTCATTTAGGCTATTTTTACAGAATAGTCTCAGTTAATTAAGGATTCTACAAATGTATGTGTGTATTTGCGCAGCTGTAACGGATAAACAAATTAAAAAAGCCGTAGCCAGTGAAGAAATTTGTTCTTTGCGCGATCTGTGTGAACAATATGGCGTAGCTAGACAATGCGGTAACTGCTGTCACCACGCAAAAGATGTGATACAACAAGCACTTAACCAATCCTCTTCTGACGGGTCCTAATAAGAACAATTCTCATTGATATTCAATAAGTTACTAGCGTCATCGCATATTGACATCTATAGTGATTGCCCTAAACTAAGCACATAGTTTTAATAAAGGAATCCGAGCGATGAAAGGCGACAAAAAGATTATTGAATACTTAAATCAAATTTTAAAAAATGAATTAACGGCCATTAACCAATATTTTTTACACTCCCGTATGTACGAAGAATGGGGTTTTGAAAAATTAGCCGCTAAAGAGTATGAAGAGTCCATCGATGAAATGAAACACGCCGATGGTTTAGTCAAACGCATCTTATTCCTAGACGGCTTACCCAATTTACAAGATTTAGGCAAACTCTTCATCGGCGAAAATACCCAAGAAATGCTGGAATGTGATTTAAAAATAGAACTCATCGCCATCCCCGCTCTCAAAGACGCCATTCAATACGCCGAGTCCATCCGCGACTTCACTACCCGCGACATGCTCTGTAGTATCCTGAGCAGTGAAGAAGAACACGTAGAATGGTTAGAAACGCAACTTGCCCTCATGCAAAAAGTAGGTGAACAAAATTACCTACAAGCGCAGCAGTAAATATCCCCATCGTACTTCAAAATGCGATTTTCTGCCGGGCGCTTTTTGAAGTACGATGGGTATATAATCCACACACTGTAGAGGCGCTTCTAACGCGCCCCTACAATTGAAAAATTCGTGACCGATTTTTTTAATTGTCGTTACTAGGTTTAATCATCTGCTGTAGCTCGCCACTTTCATAAAGTTCAAGCACAATATCACACCCCCCAACAAATTCACCATTGATAAAGAGCTGTGGAAAAGTAGGCCAATTCGCAACGCTGGGTAAATTCGCTCTCACCTCAGGATCTGCCAAGATATCCACAAAGGCAAAAGGCTCACCACAGGCTTTTAAAGCTTGCACGGTTTTCGCCGAGAAACCACATTGTGGCATATCAGGCGAGCCTTTCATGAAAAGAATAATTTTATTGTCTGCAATTTGCTGTTTTAACTCATCAATAATTGACATTATTTTACCTCTTTTGTTTGCAATTTTAGCGATTATATAATTTTACGCCGTCAACTGCTAGTCCCATTACGCATCATGAGGTAAACTGCAACCCTACAAAACATCCAAGGAGTAAACCATGACATTTGAACTACCCGCCCTACCCTATGAACTCGATGCACTAGAGCCCCATATTTCAAAAGAAACCTTAGAATACCATCACGGCAAACACCACCAAGCCTATGTAAACAATCTAAACAACTTATTGCCTAGCTCAGAGTTCGACGGCATGGCCCTTGAGGAGATTATCAGGCAATCCTCTGCCGGTATTTTTAACAATGCCGCTCAAATTTGGAACCATACCTTTTATTGGCATAGCTTAAGCCCCAATAGCAACGGTGCACCCAATGGCACATTAGCAGAGGCGATTAATAAAACATTCGGATCCTTTGATGAGTTCAAACAACGCTTTACTAAATCTGCTGTGAGTTTATTCGGCTCCGGTTGGTGTTGGTTAGTACGCACGGCCAATGGTAGTCTTGATATCGTCAACACGGCTAATGCACAAACGCCCATAACTGACGCAAGCTTAACACCATTATTCACCTGTGATGTTTGGGAGCACGCTTATTACGTTGACGTACGCAATGCGCGCCCTAAATATTTAGAGAATTTTTGGAACTTAGTCAATTGGGACTTTGCACAAAGCAATTTTGATAAATAATAAAGAATCATAAGGAGATCTCATGGTACAAGGATTAATGACCACTTATATGCCCCTACCCGTCCAACTCTCACATGGCAAAGGCGCTATTGTTTGGGATAAAGAGGGTAATGAATACATTGATGCGTTAGGGGGCATAGCAGTCTGTGCCCTGGGCCATGATTATCCCGAGGTGACCACGGTCATCCAACAACAAGCGGCCAAGCTGCTTCATACCAGTAATTTATTTGAAATTGAATATCAAATAAACCTTGCTAAAAAACTGACGAAAGTATCCGGCATGGATGCCCTTTACTGCGGTAACTCAGGCGCCGAAGCCAATGAAGCCGCCTTCAAACTATGCCGACTCTATGGCCATCAAAAAAACATTGATATACCGCATATCGTCGTCATGGAAAAAGCATTTCATGGACGCACCCTCGGCTGTTTAAGTGCTTCGGGCTCCCACAAAGTCCAAGCTGGATTTGAACCCTTAGTGCAAGGCTTCGTCCGTTGTCCCTACAATGATCTCAATGCCTTAGAAACCATTTTGAAAAATGATCACACTATCGTTGCTGTTATGTTAGAGCCCATTCAAGGCGAAGGCGGTATTATCGTTCCAGATGATGGCTACTTGGCCGGCGTAAGAAGCTTATGTGATGCACACGAGTGTTTGATGGTACTGGATGAAATACAAACAGGCGTTGGTCGTACCGGCAGTTTCTATAATTACCAACAAGCAAACATTCTGCCTGATATTGTCACCAGTGCTAAAGCCTTGGGTAATGGCATTCCCATCGGTGCTTGTTTAACGCACGGTGTGGCCAGTGACTTATTCAAGCCAGGTAACCACGGCTCAACCTTTGGTGGTAATCCTTTATCAACGCGTGTGGCCTGCACCGTGATTGATACCATCATCAAACATAAGCTCGCGCAAAAGGCACAAAAGATGGGACAAAAAATCATGACACGCTTACAACAAGAACTGAGCGATAACCCTCATGTAAAAGGCATCCGCGGCAAAGGTTTGATGATAGGCGTTGAATTAGACAAACCATGTCGTGATATTTTAAACATTGGCTTAGAGCAAGGTATACTCTTTAACGTAACCGCAAACTCAGTGTTGCGCTTAGTGCCGCCTTACATCATCACTGAAGAACAAGCCGAAGCCATCAGCATACGTTTAATTAACTGTATTCATCACTATTATGGCGACTGAAGTTAACTTTGATGGCTTAGTGGGTTTGACCCATAATTATGGTGGCTTAGCACTCGGCAATACTGCCTCCATTAAAAACAAACTCATCTTGTCAAAACCAAGACAAGCGGCGCTGCAAGGTTTGGATAAAATGAAATTTTGTCATGATCTTGGTTTGGCGCAAGCCGTGCTGCCGCCCCATTCGCGCCCAAATTTAAATTTTTTAAAGCAATTAGGCTTTACAGGCAGTACAGAGCAAATATTGCAACAAGCAGAAAAAGAAAGCCCGGCCTTACTCGTGACCAGCTACTCTGCCTCTGCCATGTGGACAGCCAATGCGGCCACGGTATCGCCCAGCGCCGATACAGAAGATGAAAAAGTGCATGTGACACCGGCGAATTTAATCAGCAATTTGCATCGCTCCCTAGAGACGCCAATGACGACGAAAATACTCAACGCTATTTTTCATGATCGCCATTATTTTCATCATCATACTCCCCTACCCTTACAGGCTAACTACAGTGATGAAGGCGCCGCTAATCATGGTCGCTTGTGTCTCGATTATGACAGCCCAGGTGTTGAACTGTTTGTCTATGGTAAACACTCACTCGATGAAGCCAGAGCATTGCCACGCCACTTCCCCGCACGCCAAACCCTTGATGCCAGTGAAGCGATTGCCAGATTACATTTACTGCAGCCCAGTAAAACTATTTTTGCACATCAACATCCAAGGGCTATTGACCAAGGCGTTTTTCACAATGATGTTTTGGCCGTCACCAATAAGAGCGTCATCTTTTATCACGAAAATGCTTACTTGCAGCATGATGCTGTTATGGATGCCCTGCAACACGCCTTAGCCCCCACAGAGTTAATCCGCATTTGCGTCAGCAATGAGCAAGTCCCCTTAGCAGACGCTGTTAGTTCTTACTTATTTAATAGCCAGCTTGTTAGCATCAATGATGGCACCATGGCACTCATTGCACCACAAGAAGTCGCTGACAACCGACACACACAAGCTTTTGTCAAACAGTTACTTGCTAATAATGCGCAACCCATTCGCCATGTTCACTATGTGAATTGCCGTCAAAGCATGAAGAACGGCGGTGGGCCTGCCTGTTTGCGTTTGCGGGTTGTGCTAACAAAAGAAGAACAAGCGGCCATTAATCAATGCGTATTATTCACAAATGATCTGTATGAAAAACTTTTTACATGGATTAACAAACACTACCGAGAAAAAATCTGTTATGATGATTTACTTGATCCACTACTAGTAGAAGAAAATTATCGGGCATTAGATGAATTGACCCAACTTCTTGATTTAGGTTGCATCTACGATTTTCAGCAATAAGATATGGCATTAAAAAACTACATAAAAACTGGCTGCCTCATCGCAACACTGCTAAGCGCACCGCTTGCTTTTGCCTATACTGATTACATGTTCCCCAATGTTGTTATCGAACCTGCCGTTGGTTCTTATACCTCTGGCAAAGCGGATGTCATTACCCCACTTTTCTTTCGCAATGATAGCTTATGGTTTGGTGATCTCGCCGGTAAGTATGGGCAAGATCAAGATTGGTACACTAGCCTCGGTGGCGGTTACCGCATTATCAATAATGATAACTTTCTTTCCGGTGCTTATGTATTTGCCGATTATAATGTCACCGTCGATGGCTCAACGTTTTGGGTCGCCAACCCTGGGGTAGAGCTTTATGCTCGCAATTGGGACGCTCATCTGAACGGATATTTCCCAATCTCTAGTGATACAAAAACACTAGCCATCTTTTACGGCCCCAATGGCAAAAATCCCGTCAAAGCCTCAGGCCACTCTGTCTTTGCTGAGAAGCTTAAGTTAATTGAAGAAATTGGCATGGGGGGTGATCTTGATGTGGGTTATGATATCCCGCGTAGGATTCCAGTGGTTGGCTTGATTCACATTGATGCTGGTCCTTATTACTCACACTTCCCTGAAGGTGATGATATGATCGGTGGTCAAGTGTCAGTGGAAACACGAGTGAATGAATTTGCTAAAATTAAATTAACTGACAGTTACGACACGCTTTTCCAAAACTCCTTTCTAGCTAGCCTGGTGATCCAATTTGGCGGTCAAGGTGTACCACAAACCAGCCCCATGAGTCGTCATCTTGTAGCGCGTCCCGTGCGTCATTTAGGCTCTGCAGCCGTTGGCACTGCCGAGCGCACACGTAAAATTATTTCTGATGATCGCGTGATGGTGGAGCTCTTTGGTAATATTTGGTACTTCACCTCTCAAGGTGGTTTCCCATTTGATAAAGCATTCGGCACAGACAATTGTACGGCTGAATTTCCTTGCGACAATGCTAGTTTTAATCAAATAACACTCAATGATATCAACGGGTTTTCTGTCAATGCATTACTCTTCTTCAAGCCAGGGAGTTATAGCGTTAATAGCAGCGGCACTAATCCCAATGAAATTACCCTTCTAAATGGCATGTCTGCCTATGGCCGAACAGATAATTACACCATGGCTGCGGCCGATGACAACCGACCAACGTTCTTTGGTACCTTTGATTTAGCAGGCAATAATTTAGTGACCAATGTTAACTTCCAAGGTACTGGTACCAATAAGTTGGTAGGTATCGATGCGGATAATGCACCTAATTTAACGCTTAATAAAGTCCGGGTGAGTCATTATACGGGCACCAGTGGCAACACGGTCATGGGTATCGACATTGATAACAGTGCTAACTTAAGCATGACCGATGTTGATGTCAATTTTATTCAAGGGGCTAATGGCAGTAACGGAACCAATGGTACCAATGGCGCTAACGCCTCTGGCGCAGGAGGCATTGGTGGTAATGGTACGGTAGGAACTAATGGCACCAGTGCTGATAATGCCATTGGCATTAATCTCAATGGAGACACCAATGCTAGTTTAAGCACAGTAACCGTCTCTAATATCGCCGGTGGCACGGGTGGTAACGGTGGTACTGGCGGTGCGGGTGGTTCTGTTACTAATCCCGATGCGGCGGCGCAAGGTGGTAGCGGCGCTGCTGGTGGTGTTGCTGGCTCCGGCGGTAATGCAATCGGTCTTGATATGGTTAGCAGTACCGCTACGATTGATACGCTGTCAATCACCAGTGTCACTGGTGGCCAAGGTGGCAGTGGTGGCAACTCCGGCAATGGTGGCTCAGCTGATAATGACAATAACTTTGACGCGGGTGGCGGAGCACTCAACGTAAACGCCGGTACTGGTGGCGGCGGTAGTAACGGCGGTAATGGCGGCAATGGTGGTGCAGCGACTGGGTTTGTCGATACAGGCGATACTATCACCCTAAACAATAGCTCAATCACAACCATCAGTGGCGGTAGTGCCGGCGCTGGCGGTAATTCAGGTGCAGGCGGTAGCGCAACGGTAGACGATAACATCACCCAAGGAGGTAGCGGTGTGCTATCTGTCACAGCAGGCACTGGTGGTGATAGCGGTAACGCCGGTAATGGCGGTACTGGTGGTAATAGCATTGGCCTTGATGCAACAACCAGCGCAACAACAACGATTAACAATCTAACCGTCAATAATATTAATGGTGGTGTAGGTAACAGCGGTGGCGCTGCAGGTAGTGGCGGAAATGCAACGGCCGATGATAATGATCAGCTCAATAACAATGCGCTAACGGCCAATGGTGGCACAGGTGGTGATAGTGGTAATGGTGGCAATGGTGGTACTGGCGGCACTGCCACAGGGATCCACAACGATAGCAGTACCATGACCATCAATACAGCCACCGTATCAACGGTCACTGGTGCTAATGGCGGCCTGGGCGGCGTGAGTAATCAGGCCGGCGATGCGGATACTTCAGACAACCTCTCATCCTTTGACAATGCAGGGCTTACGCTCACTGTCACGGCTGGCACGGGTGGTACCGGTGGTGTGAGTGGCACTGGTGGTAATGGTGGCGTCGCTATTGGCATCGACAATGATCAAAGTGCCGTGAGCAACCTAAGCACCGTCACGATTACCAGCGTGACTGGTGGTAGTGGTAATAGCAGTGGTAATGCAGGCCGTGGTGGTAATGCCAACGCTAATAATAATGACGAAGCTGCTACCGGCCAGAATAGTTCAACTGCGGGCAATGGCGGTCTGGGCGGCACGAGTGCCAATGGTGGTTCAGCTGGCTTAGCCGTTGGTCTTCGCTCTAGAAATTCAAGCCAAAACACCATCAGCAATAGTACTATTTCATACATTAGCGCCGGCACAGGCGGCGCTGGTGGTAATGGCGGTGCTGGTGGTAATTCCAATGCGAACTCAAATGGGATTGGCGACACGGGCACATTAACCGTGAATGCAGATGATGCCGGTAACGGTAATGCAGCGGGTAATGGTGGCACGGGTGGTGATGGCTTTGGTATTACATCTGATAGCACCAGTGGTGTCACAATGACCTCAACTAACCTAACACAAATCAATGGCGGCGCTGGCGGTGCCGGTGGTAGTGGTGGCGCCGGTGGTAGCTCGAGCGCAGATCAAAATTCAGTGGGGCTTTCCGCTAACATTATTGCCTCTGCCAACGACGCAGGTAATGGCGGTAATGGTGGTAATGCTGGTAATGGTGGCCTGGGTGTTGGTTATAGTGCGACAGGTAGTAGCACCAATAACTTAACGGGCGGCACTATTAGCAATATTACAGGGGGTAATGCCGGTGCTGGTGGTATTGCAGGTAATGGTGGTAGTTCAAACACTAATAGCAACACCACCCTCAATAGATCCATAACCGCCAATGCAAACAACGGTGGCAATGGTGGTGTTGGTGGTAATGGTGCCCTTGGTGGTAATGCTTTTGGTATCAACGCAACCAGTTCTGCGACCCTCACCCAGACTAATGGCACTAACATTCAACAAATCGTTGCGGGCAGCGGCGGCAATGGTGCAGCCGGCGGCATAGGCGGCGGCAGTAATGCCAATAGCAATAGCATCCAAGCGGTGGGCGATACCCTAACGGTCAATGGTGCCATTGCTGGCTTAGGTGGAGTTGGTGGCACGGGTGGCGTGGGTGGCCGTTCGGCAGGCGCCAATGCTGTTACAAGTGCAACCATTAATATTACAAACAATACCATCACTCAAATTACGGGTGGCCAAGGCGGTATTGGTGGCAATGGCGCGCTGGGTGGCTCTGCCAGTACCAATAATAACACCGTTGCAGTCCCAATAGTCGGAAGTGCAACGGCAGGTACGGGTCGCGATGGCGGTGATGGTGGTAATGGCGCCAATGGTGGTGATGCGCGCTCAACGGATGACAATGGTGGTAGTGGTACCATCAATGGCGTTGGCCTCACCCTCAGCAACCGTACCGCTGGCAATGGTGCTAACAGTGGTGCTGGCGGCAATGGCGGTGATGCAAACTCAAACGGTAATACACCTGGTCTAACGCAAACACTCGGCACACCAGGTGATGGCGGCGACAGTGGCACTGGTGGTGATGGCGGTGATACTGATTCAAATACAGGTACTGCGGGTAGCGCTGCTAATGCTGGTACAGCAGGTGCCGTGGGACTAGGTGGTACTGGTGGTGCAGCTGCAACAGGTGGCGCGGGCGCTACCGAACCATAAAACAACCTATAAGGAAAGACAGACAGTGGAAAATACCGAACCTGAAGGCGAACTCGTCATCCGCACACTAGCAATGCCCAAGGATACCAATGGCAATGGTGATATCTTCGGTGGCTGGATTCTGTCACAAATGGATCTCGGTGCCGGAATTCTTGCTATGAAAGTCGCAAAAAAAAGAGTAACCACCGTTGCCATTGATAAAATTGTCTTTGCTCATCCGGTAAGAGTGGGTGACACTGTCAATTGCTACGCTAAATTACTAAAAATCGGCAACACCTCCATGACCATGCAATTACAAGCATGGGTCATTAATATTCACTCCGAAGAAATGAAAAAAGTCGCCGAAAGTATTTTCACCTATGTTGCTCTGGATGAAAAGCGTCGACCAACGCCAGTGAACAGTACTTCTTAGTAATCAGATTGCGAATCACTAATCGTTTGAATGTTCTATTTCCGGCATCACAATCGGTTTAAGTTGTTCATAGGCATAACTTGCTCGCAAGACTAAGTCATCCCGTAGATGACCACTCGTTATTTGCAAACCCACCGGCAAACCATCTGCAGTAATACCACATGGAATCGTTGCCGCAGGATGCCTGGTTAAATTATAGAGACAAGTAAACGGCGTCCAGCTATCGACTCGCCCCATGGCCGGATAAGGAGAATTCATCCCCGTGTTAAACGCAACGAGCGGCATGGTGGGCAATAATAATAAATCATATTCAGAATAAAAAACGTTCATCGCTGATGTCAACACACGGCGTTCACATTCTGCAGTAAAGTAATCATTCACAGTAATTGATTTTGCAAACCGTGATAATTCGCGAAAATCTGACTCCAACAATTCACGCTTTTCAGAAGAAATTTCTAGATAGGTATGCAGCATAGACACCAGCCAGTGGGTATTAAAACATTCTAAATAATTATCAATGGGAGGATCGACAATCGTGACATCAGCCCCTAAATCTCTAAAGTATGCTTCCACCTCATTAAAAATATCAACCACTTCTTCATTCACACTAAAATACCCAAGATTATGACTAATAGCGACTTTTATTCCGGCAATACCTTTATCAATGTCTTTGGTGTAGTCTTGCTTTTTTATGGGCAAGCTAAGGCAATCTCTGGGATCATAACTCGCAATCGCATTCATCAAATGAGCACTATCCATCACCGACCGAGTCATAGGACCCGCATGCACAAAGGATCCCAAATGACTAGGAGGTACTAATGGCACCACACCATTTGTTGGCTTTAAGCCAAAAACACCACAAAAGGACGCTGGAATTCTAATCGAACCGCCGCCATCCGTACCAACGGCCAGTGGAAACATACCCCCGGCAAGACCACTGGCTGCCCCACCACTCGAGCCACCACAGGTCTTATCAGGATTCCAAGCATTTTTAGTCACTCCGGTAATCGCATTTTCAGTAATCCCTTTCCAGCCTAATTCACACATCGTTGTTTTGCCCATCAGTGTCACGCCAGCACGGCGCAATAATGCCGTCACTGGGGCATCATCTTCCCAAGCTTGATCAGGATCTATGGTCAATGAACCCATGCGAGTTGGCCAGCCAATGGCGCGAAAGCCATCTTTAATGGTTGTCGGTACACCATCGATTGGACTCAGCGGTTTACCTTTAAGCCATCTTTGTTCAGACATTTTGGCATCAATCAGGGCTTTTTCATGATCTAAGATAGAAAAACAGTTGAGTTTGGGATTTACTTTTAAAATACGTTGGTACACAGCATCTAGCACTTCCACTGGAGATATTTCTAATTTTGAATATAATGTGCTTAGTTCAGTCGCAGTGAGCTTATAAACATCATTTAACATTATTTTAATCCTGGTTAAGATTTTTTCTGCCTGATATATATAGATTAGCATAAGGAAACACATAGTATGACGAAAGTATCTGATGCGCCGAAGCTTAATATCGCTTCTAAAGTAATACACGCAGGTCAAAAACCTGATCCGAGCACGGGTGCAATTATGCCCCCCATCTACGCAACATCAACCTACGTTCAACAAAGCCCTGGGGTACACCAAGGTTATGAATATTCTCGTAGCCAAAACCCTACGCGTGAAGCCTATGAACGCTGCATTGCGGCCTTAGAAAACGGTGCTCGTGGCTATGCCTTTGCCTCAGGCATGGCTGCCATTGCAACTGTGTTAGAGTTATTGGACTCAGGTTCACATATTATCGCTAGTGATGATTTATACGGCGGCACATTTCGTCTCTTTGATAAGGTCAAACAACGCTCAAGTGCACTAGCATTTAGTTTCATTGATTTCACGAAGATCGAGAATATCGAACATGCAATTCAAGAGAACACTAAATTATTGTGGATAGAAACACCCACAAACCCAATGTTAAAACTTGCTGATATTGAACAAATAGTCGCCCTCGCGAAACGTAAGAACTTATTAACAGTTGTCGACAATACCTTTGCCACGCCAATTAACCAGCAACCGCTTGCACTGGGCGCTGATATTGTCATGCATTCAGCCACCAAATACATTAGCGGTCACTCCGATGTGGTGAATGGCATCGTGGTGGTGAATGACAATCCTGAGTTGATTGAACAACTGGCATTTTTGCATAATGCTATGGGCGCTATCGCTGGTCCTTTTGATAGCTTTCTCGCCTTACGTGGCGCCAAAACCTTAGCCATCCGCATGCAGCGGCATAATGAAAATGCCACGGAATTGGCTCCGTGGCTAGCGAGTCACCCCAAAATAGAACAAGTCATTTACCCAGGGCTTGACAGTCACCCTCATCACGCCCTAGCTAAACAACAAATGCAAGGTTTTGGTGGCATGATTAGCATAATCTTAAAAGGTAGCTTGGCAGATACCACTCGTTTTTTAGAACGCTGTCATTTATTTGCTCTAGCAGAGAGTTTGGGGGGCGTTGAGAGCCTAATTGAACACCCAGCGATTATGACCCACGCTTCCATTCCAGCGGAAAATCGACGTGAATTGGGGATTATTGATGGGTTAGTACGCCTTTCCGTAGGAATCGAGCATATTTCTGATCTTAAACATGATTTAGATTATGCATTGCGTTGATTTGTGAGATAGCCGGTTAGCTTCTATACTTTGCACTAGACCTATACCAATCGTACCTCAAAATGCGATGGGTACTACAATAAATAAACGAAAGAGGGGTCGGGTCTATATGTCCAAAGTATTAAAGACATTATTCGCAATTGATTTCGCATCCTCGTCGAAAGAGGCACTGCAAGCTTTAAGATACATACAGGGACATTACGGCGTTGAGCTGTACTTGATGCATGTTATCACCAGCTTCTGGCGTTCTTGGCTTTCATCCGGTCTCCACGAAAAAGAACAATTACAACGCCTCGAAAGCTGGAGTTCGCGCTTACGAGAACAACAACTAGCACCGGATCACTTAATCATTAAAACGGGCACAGCTGCGAGTGCGATTATTTCTGAAGCCAATAAGCTCGATACCGATCTAATCCTCATCGGCGGCCATGTGACTAAAAAGCGTTTTGGCACAGAGAAAACAGCCATGATGGTGGTACGACACGCATCTCAATCGGTACTGCTTTGCAAAAATCATGTGTTTAATAAAGTACTTTGCGGTGTCGATGGTTCAAAAAGTTCTGCGAGAGCATTGAATCAAGCGATTAACGTCTGCCGTGCGAATGATTTATCACTCACCATTGCTAGTGTATTACCGCGCTTAGACTTTAACCCACTGGGCATGCCCAATGAAGATATTGAAGCCAGAGAACAAGCCTATCGTGAAGCTAAAATCATTGAAATAAATGAATTCCTTGATCACTTCGATTTCTCAGGCGTGCAAACGAATCGCTGCTATCCCTGGGGCACCACATCACGGGTTATGCTTAATATGGCATTCGATTTTGACTATGACTTAATCGTTATCGGCGCAACGGGACAATCCATATTAAGTAATGTCTTAATGGGTGGTACTGCTGAACGCATCCTCAAAGCAGCTCCTTGTTCACTTCTGATTACTCGCTAAACCAAAATGAATCTTCGCAACACAGCTGTCTTTTCCTTGTCTGAAAAACCATTGAGAATAATGACATGTTCAACGATTAGCAACTGGTTGTTATCATTTTGTTTTTAAAATTCATGACCACAATCCACAGACATTCCCACACCTTATCCACAAGCTTTTCCCAGGTTGTTATCTTGCATTTCAAAATCAAACGCTCTATCTTGTAGTTGGAGTGAGGGAAATACCCATATATTGGGGTGCCGGAGTGCACAGACCCCAACACCCTGCAGCTTGTGGATAAGTTGTAAAGAAATAACTCAACACCTGGAGGGGGTTAATGGAAACCATCGAAAGAAATACCTTTATTACGAGTAAAGCATCCGTGAAAGAGAATAATAATAACACAATCACTGAGATTACGGCTAATCAACCTGGCACCATAAGAGTCATTCGTCGCAATGGCAAAGTTGTCGCCTATGACGATAGTAAAATTGCCATCGCCTTAACCAAGGCATTTATTGCCCAAGAGCAAGAAGCCACCGAGCACGCTTCAAGCAGCATCCATGACAAAGTTGAACAATTAGTAAGTGCTATTACCACTGCCTTCCAACGACGCTTACCCAGTGGTGGCACCATCCATATCGAAGATATCCAAGACCAAGTTGAATTAGCGCTCATGCGTGCTGCAGAGCACCAAGTTGCCAGAGCCTACGTCCTTTACCGTGAAGAACACCGCAAAGCGCGTGAAGCAGAGCCAGCTATTAAAGATGAAAATTTATTACACATAACCCTCGATGATGGTATGCGAGTACCTCTGGATATGAATCGTTTAAAAAACATCGTAACTGAAGCTTGCCACGGCATTAGTGATGTTGATGCGGACATTATCATCAAAGATGTACATCGCAATTTATACGATGGCGTTAGCTTGGACGATATTCAAAAAGCACTCGTGCTTTCTGCTCGCACACTTATCGAAAAAGAACCTAACTACACGCATGTCACTGCAGGCATTTTATTACATTCCTTACGGCGTGAAGCTTTGAACTTTTTGAACTTAGCAAAAGAAGCGTCATTCAAGGAAATGAAACAACTTTACCCCACCTATTTCAAAGCTTATCTTAAAAAAGGCATTGAATGTGAGTTACTGGATCCAAACTTACTCAACTTTGACTTAGATAAAATTACTAAAGCTATCGACCCCACGCGTGATTTTAATTTCACCTATCTTGGCTTACAAACACTCTATGATCGCTATTTTATTCATAGTAATGACACGCGCTTTGAATTGCCACAAGCCTTTTTCATGCGCGTTGCCATGGGCTTAGCGGGAGAGGAAAGTGATAAAGAAGCCAGAGCGATTGAATTTTACAATTTGCTCTCTTCTTTCGATTACATGAGTTCAACGCCAACCTTATTCAACTCAGGCACCTTGCGTCCACAGTTATCCAGCTGCTACCTCACCACTGTCCCTGATGATCTAGATGGTATTTATAGTGCCATTAAAGACAATGCCCTACTGTCTAAGTTCGCTGGCGGACTTGGTAATGATTGGACACCTGTGCGTGCTATGGGTGCAAAAATCAAAGGAACCAATGGTAAGTCTCTTGGTGTTATCCCCTTCATGAGTGTGGCCAATGCCACCGCCGTTGCCGTTAATCAAGGCGGTAAGCGCAAAGGCGCTGTGTGTGCTTACCTAGAAACCTTCCACAAAGACATTAAAGAATTTTTAGATTTACGTAAAAATACTGGCGATGAACGCCGTCGTACTCACGACATGAATACTGCCAATTGGATCCCAGATTTATTCATGAAGCGAATCATGGAAGATAAAAATTGGATTTTATTCTCACCCGATGACGCACCTGATTTACACGATCTCTACGGCCCACAATTCGAAGAAGCCTACCTTGCTTATGAGAAAAAAGTAGCGACTGGTGAAATTAAAAACGTCGAAGTAACACCTGCAAAAAATTTATGGCGTAAAATGTTAAGCCTATTATTTGAAACAGGTCATCCATGGGTCACCTTCAAAGATCCCTGTAATATCCGTTCGCCACAACAACATGTAGGCGTGGTACACAGTTCAAATCTCTGCACTGAAATTACTTTAAACACATCCAACGATGAAATTGCCGTCTGTAATTTAGGCAGCATCAATTTACCGGCTCACATTGAAAATGGCGCCATTAATAAAGCGAAATTAGAAAAAACCATCAACACAGCCATTCGCATGTTGGATAATGTCATTGATATTAACTATTACTCCGTACCACAGGCGAGACGCTCTAATTTGCGTCACCGCCCTATTGGTCTTGGTATCATGGGTTTCCAAGATGCTCTGTATAAATTAGGCATCAATTACTGCTCTGATGATGCGGTACAATTTGCTGATACCTCGATGGAATTAGTCAGTTATTTTGCCATTCAAGCTTCATGTCATTTAGCCAAAGAACGTGGTGCTTATTCAAGCTTTGAAGGCTCTTTGTGGAGCAAAGGTATTTTGCCCATTGATTCCATCGATTTATTAGAAAAAGCACGTGGTGGTTATTTAGAACAAGACAGAAGCACAACGTTAGACTGGGACAAATTACGTAAAGCCGTGAAAACCCATGGTATGCGTAATTCAAACTGCATGGCTATTGCGCCAACAGCAACAATTTCTAACATCGTTGGTGTTAGCCAATCCATCGAACCTACCTACCAGAACCTCTACGTTAAATCCAATTTATCCGGTGAATTTACCGTGGTTAATCCGTACTTGGTCAAAGACTTAAAAGCCTTAGATCTTTGGGATCAAGTAATGGTCAATGACTTGAAGTATTTCAATGGTAG
The DNA here is from genome assembly GCA_021773295.1 of Gammaproteobacteria bacterium. Classification (GTDB taxonomy): domain Bacteria; phylum Pseudomonadota; class Gammaproteobacteria; order UBA1113; family UBA1113; genus JAJFKI01. The sequence goes on from JAJFKI010000007.1 coordinate 19,738, forward strand.
TGTCCAAGCCATTGAACGTATACCTGCAGTTATTAAACAGCGCTATGCCACTGCTTTTGAAATTGATGCAATTTGGCTGGTAGAAGCCGGCGCCAGACGCCAAAAGTGGATTGACCAATCTCAGTCATTAAATCTTTACATGGCAGAACCTTCTGGTAAAAAACTAGATAATCTGTACCGAACTGCTTGGTTGCGTGGTTTGAAAACCACTTACTACTTGCGTAGCTTGGGTGCCACCAATGCAGAAAAATCAACAATACACGATCACGCACTGAATGCCGTTAACGTGCAGCAAGCACCGCAAGCTTGTGCCATTGATGATCCTGAATGCGAGGCTTGCCAGTAATGACTGGATTTAAGTCTAACGAACAAGAAAGTAAATACAGTTACAAAAAGGAATCTATTATGTCAACTTTAGAATTATGTGAAGAGGATGTTGCAATGATTGATGAAGATTTATCAAACATTATGAATGCCACAGCAGATCAAGCACAAAACGCAAGGATCACGGGGCTTGAGACGATTGAAATGGGTGCAGCCCGTATTCAAGTGGATGATAAAAAAATCATAAATTGCCGCGCCGACTTAAACCAATTAGTGCCCTTCAAATATGAATGGGCTTGGAAAAAATATTTAGACGCTTGTGCGAATCATTGGATGCCTAATGAAATCAATATGGCGCCTGATGTCGCCTTGTGGAAAGATCCAAACGGCTTAAGTGAAGATGAACGTCTCATTATCATGCGAAACTTAGGCTTTTTCTCCACTGCCGATTCATTGGTAGCCAATAACTTAGTGCTCGCGGTTTATCGACATGTCACTAACCCTGAGTGTCGTCAGTACTTACTACGCCAAGCCTTCGAAGAAGCCTTGCATACTCATGCTTACCAATACGTCATTGAAAGTTTAGGTTTAGACGAAGCCGAAGTCTTTAATATGTATCGCGAAGTGCCATCAGTAGCTACAAAAGCAAATTGGGCGTTAAAATACACGCAAAGCTTAGGCGACCCAACCTTCCAGACAGGAACGCCTGAAACCGATCAACGCCTACTACGCGACTTGATTGCTTTTTATGTCATTTTTGAAGGGATCTTCTTCTATGTAGGCTTCACTCAAATTCTTTCCATGGGTCGTCGAAATAAAATGGTGGGAACATCAGAGCAGTTCCAATATATTTTACGCGACGAATCTATGCACATGAACTTTGGTATCGATGTTATTAATCAAATCAAAATTGAAAATCCACACTTATGGACTGATGCTTTCCAACAAGAAGCCATTACCATGATTCGTGAAGGTGTAGACTTAGAAGCTCAATACGCCATCGACACCATGCCACGCGGCATCCTTGGCATGAATGCGGGTATGTTTAAAGAATATTTAGAATACATCGCTAACCGTCGTTGTGCGCAAATCGGCTTACCAGAGCAATACCCAGGCGCTGACAATCCATTCCCATGGATGAGTGAAATGCTCGACTTAAAGAAAGAGAAAAACTTCTTTGAAACCCGCGTGATTGAGTACCAAGCCGGTGGTACCTTGTCCTGGGACGATGATTAATCGTTTTTTACCCCCCCTACCCTAATCTTCCCCCGCAAGGGGGGAAGAAATAAGCAGTGCAGAGCATTTTATTTAGCGAGATTATAATTTTAGTCTTTAGTTACTTGATGGCCAATCAAACCACCAACTGCAGCACCTGTTGCACCGCCAATAACAGCACCAGAGCCTGAACCACCGATTGCGGCACCTGCGGCACCACCAACCACAGCGCCAGCCATTGTGCCTTTTTCTTGTTTCGTCATGGAGCAGCCCGCTAAGACCGCGGCAAGAACAATTGTTCCAGTAATCGTCAATATCTTTTTCATAATATCCCCTCACACGTATGTGTAATTATTGAACTACACCATTAGTTTAGCAAAGATTAACAGAAAATCATGGCTGGATAGATAATTTTTAAAAGAGGCTTACTGGTTGATTATTCAATAATACTGGGATGCAATAAGACCTCATCCAGCAATTGCTGCGTAAAACACGTGCGAAGATAAAATCCCCGTGGCAAGGTCATTATAGCGACGCCATCAGGCCCGATGGCTTTTGTTAATGCACTGGCATTGGCGCCTTTTGGTCTTACTTGCATATACTTTCCATACTTTGCCGTAATTTGTTCGATTTCGCCAAAAGCTACTTTGTCCATGAGCTCTTGCCAGTCTTGACGCAAAATAGCTTCTTGTAAGGACGTGGCTTGCCACAAAAACCCTTGGCCTATTACCCTATCTTTCAAAGGGCGCCCTTTCTCCGTCAAAATCGGTATCCATAGTACTTTTGTCAACTTGGCTTTTACTTCTGAGTTTTCCCAGGTGAGACCTAAGATGTTATATAAAGGTACGATACTGACATAGGTGGACTCTAAAACTTTACCCGCTGAGTTTATGGGGATCGTTTTTAATTCTATGCCTAATTGTTGGAAGTCTGGCTCTGGCTTCGAGCCTGCTGAAGCTCCTAGACATAATTCTAATAACAGCCCTGCTATTCCTTTGCTTTTCTTTGGATCCTCGGGGAGCTCTACCCCTAGGTTATCAGCCAATTGGGCTATGGGCATACCGGCGATGGCCTGTACGCGTTTTAGCAATTGTTGTTCCGTGCTCGGCGGGCTAATTTTCATGATTATTCCTTGTTTTTCTAGTTGTTATAATAATATTTTAATGTTTTTCTTTAAGTTATGGTTAGTCTGCTTATCCCCCACCCTGCAGGGGGAGGGAATAGGAAGTGCTTATTCCGTAGCCCGCAAGGGAGAAAGAACAATGGATATGCTAGCTAAAAAAAATGCGCAATACCAGTCTTCTCGTCAAGCATAGTGTCCAATTATTGGCTATAGTCATAGTAACTGTTCAATAAGATAACAGGGGGTTGTTTTGGGAAAGATGGCTAAATACATCGTCCTGCCGATGGTAAGTATGGCCATGGGGGTTTGCGAGAGTGCTTTTGGCGGTCAGTTTGCTGAGCGTTATTGTAAGCAAGCAGGTTTCCATTGCATTAACATCAAATCAGGCGATAGTTGGCAAAAACTCTTTCCCGATGAAAAACACCGCGATGTCGTCAAACGTGTCAATCGCATGAATACTCGCTTACGCAAAGGCATGCGTATCGCTGTACCTAATAATTTGCCTTATACCGACCGTATGGACATTGCGCCCTTTCCACAACTCATTAATCCACCCGGTAGAAAGCTCGTGGTTGTTGATCCAAAAGTGTTAGCGTGGGGTGCCTACAATCGCCAAGGCGAGTTAGTTCATTGGGGTCCTGCATCCGGCGGCAAAAACTATTGCCGAGACGTGCGCAGAGGCTGTCGCACCGTACGCGGCACTTATTCCTTTTACCATAAACGCGGCGCTGGTTGTCGTTCAAGCAAATATCCTCTAAGACGTGGCGGGGCACCCATGCCCTACTGCATGTTCTTTTACAAAGGATATGCACTACATGGCTCACCCGTAGTGCCAGGCTACCATGCCAGCCACGGCTGCGTACGCTTATTTAATAATGACGCAAAATGGCTGAACACAGAATTTATTGATTTACCAAGTTACAAAAGAAGGGGCACAAAAATAATAATAAATAATTACTGACAAACGTTAATAGCACGTCTTCGCAAGGTTTAAGCGAGATTGTCCGAAGATAAAAATTCCTTATAGAATTTTTCTGGATCCTCGGCTCAAAGCCGAGAACATGGTTTCTGCCTCCTCGACCCCCTCAAGTAAGGGGCATTCTCTCGGGGGCCCGAAGACAGAGTGGTTTTCTCCTTTGCCACGCTGTCGACATTTCCCCGAGAGATTTTTTTTATTTATAGCGTGTGTGGAATACAATGCTCGATTAGGTTTAAAGGATCAGCATGGTTTCTGAGCTCATCACTTAACGTACGGCGCCAATGTTTACCTCCTGTTACTCCGTGGAACAGATTGAGCAAAGGGCGAGTCATATGCTTTAAAGCGACACCTTGAGACATTTGCTGACGAATATAAGCTAAGTATTTTTGAATAACTTCACTGCGGGTTTTGATCACTGCACCCTCTGCATAAATGTAGTGATCGATGTGCGCGATTAGATAGGGATTATTACACGCTTCGCGTCCTATCATAACACCGCTTACGTGGCGCAAATGCTCTGTGATGTCACCAAGGGTTTTAATGCCACCGTTCATCGTTAATGTTAAATCCGGAAATGCTTGTTGGATGCGATAAACTCGCTGATAGTCTAAGGGAGGAATGTCACGATTCTGTTTTGGACTCAGTCCCTTCAGCCATGCTTTGCGTGCATGGATAATCACATGGCTACAACCAGCGGCAACAATTTCGGTAATAAAGCCATGTAAGTGCTCATAGCTGTCTAATTCATCGATGCCATTGCGACATTTGACGCTCACTGGCATGTCAACTGCTTCCTTCATTGCCGCGACACAATCAGCCACTAAGCTCGGCTCAGCCATCAAACAAGCCCCTATGGCGCCCGATTGAACTCGGCTACTTGGGCATCCTACATTCAAATTAATCGCGTCATAGCCCGCCTTTTGAGCAATAATGGCACATTTAGACAGTTCCGAGGGGTTACTGCCTCCTAGTTGGAGCACTAATGGGTGTTCAGCCTCATCATAGGCTAAAAAACGCGTAGGGCAGTTATGTAGCAGTGCTCCAGTTGTCAGCATTTCGGTGTATAGCACCACCCGATGCGATAATATCCGCATTAAATAGCGAAAATGCCGATCCGTGACATCCATCATCGGTGCAATTGATACCTTGGAAGAGAACATAATAAAATTAATCAATCAATAAATGTAGGGGTAGTATAAAGGATTTAGAGACTAAAATCTTGCCAAGAGCGAAAGGATTATTCAGCATTGGGCAAAACATTGATTGCTCAACTCCTATGCTAACAAAAGCGTCGATATTTCTTTAGCCGTCATTGGTTTGTAATAATGATAACCCTGAGCACAATCACAACCTAACATTTGCAAACACGTGGCTTGTTCTTGCTCCTCAACACCTTCGGCAATGACTTCAAGCTGCAATAATTTCGCTAATAAAATAATCGTTTTTATCACATTTTTTGTATTAGAACAGTTTACAATTTTATCTATAAGTGATTTATCAAGTTTCAATTCATCAAAAGGTAGTTGAATTAAATAGAGCATTGATGAATAACCCGTACCAAAATCATCAATGGAAAGTTTTAACCCGAGCTTTTTTAATTTTTTTACTTGCTCAAATGTAATATCTGCATTACTCATAACTGCTGCTTCACTGAGCTCGATGCAAATTTGTTGAGGCGAAATAGTATGCTTCGTAAGAAGATTTTCAATAACCTCAACAAGGAGATCAAGCCGTAAATTATAGAGTGATATATTAATTGATAATATAAGTTCAGGATTTTTCTTCAGCCATGGCTTAACCTGCTGGCAGGCCGAATCTAACACCCAATAATCAATTATGTGAATGATGCCCGTTTCTTCAGCGATGGGTATAAATAATTCTGGAGAAATTTCACCAATTTCCCTTCCTTTCCAACGAATTAATGCTTCTATACCAATAATTTTGTTATCCAACATACGCACTTGTGGTTGATAACAAAGCGTAAATTCCTTCTTGCTTATCGCTGTATGTAACGCTTCTTGGATTTGATATTGATTTTTTAATGCTTCATTCATCTCATCTGAATAAAAGCACAGCTGATTCCCGCCTTTTTTCTTTGCTTCATACATTGCTTGATCAGAATGTTCGATAAGCTCTTCGGTTGAGCTTCCTGCGCTAGGATAGACTGCAACACCAATACTAAGCGCACAATAAATCTTCTGCTTCTCGTAATAAAAAGGCTGGGCAAAAGCATTGATGACTCTTTCCCCTAGCAACGCAATCTCTTTGAAATCATTTACTCGCTGTTGCACTAATATAAATTCATCACCGCCAAGTCTAGCAACTAAATCTGTATCACGAACAAGCTCGCGCATTCGAGTTGCAAAATTTTTCAGGACATTATCCCCAGCACTGTGCCCATAAAGATCATTAATAGCTTTAAAGTTATCAATATCAATAAACATAATTGAAAAATTATAATTATAGCGTGTTGCTAGTTTAATAAGTTTATCCATCTCTTTCTGAATGGTTGTGCGATTTAGCAGATTTGTGAGTGGATCATATTCGCCAACTTCTTTTATGATAGATTTTAATTTCAATATTTCTGAACGATCCCTCACCAATAGTAAAATAGTACTTTCATTTTCTATCTTGATTGGGATAAAGCTCATTAGGGTAGGAAACTCTGAGCCATCCAGTTGTAAGCCCATGAGATTATTATCCAGCAGTACTTTTGTACTGTTATCATTGAGTAATCCAACGATCTGTTGGTATATTTTTTTCTGACTTCTCTCAGGTAACAAAGCCTCGATAGATTCATTAATAAGGCTCTCACTGTCTCTTGCAAATAGGCATTCCGCTGCGTAATTGACATAGATAATCTTGCATGTCTTATCGATAAGAACAACGCCGTCACCAAGCATTTCGCAAAATTTATATAAAGGCTGATTCTCAAACTGTGTTTTTATTTGCTGGTCTGACACCGTCCCATCCCTGAGTCATTCATTATAGGCACCCACAGCGTATGGCGTTAACTCGCCAATTCGTGTGCACCACCTAAAGTTTAGTATTAATTACCTGAAATACTATATACACATCGTACTCCGAAATGCAAGATTAATGCTGCTGCTTTTTGCCCTCATTGAGCGTTTGCAATTTGGCAATAGAATCACTAAAACGTCCAAAGGGAACAAAAGTTACCAGGCATAAATCTCGCATTTCGAAGTATTCAAAGCCAAACGATGCAATTTAAACTATTATCTTCCATATTTATGAATGATTCGTAACATGCTAAGCGCAATTTGCATCCTAGCCTGATACTTTAACTCGCCTTTATTGGTCAGCACCGATACTGCCATATCACGATTTGGCACCCAGATATAGAGTGCGGAATAACCCGTTGTCGTTCCTGTGTGGTACCAAATATCACCATACTGTTCAAAGTAGCGACGTTTAATTCCCAAGCCATAACCAAATTCATTGGAGTAACTTGGCAATGTCCTGCCCGTTGCTCGCGAGACAACTTTTTTTAACTCACGTAACTCTTTTGACGTTAATACGCCGCCAGTGAACAATTGCCGTGCCCAGTATGCCATGTCTTGGCTATTAGAGACCAATGCCCCTGCTGCCCCTGCCCATGACATATTAATATTGGTTTTATCCATTTTGTCATAATACCCATGGACTAAATGTCGTTTCATCCAATGGGGGTAACGATGTGTTGCATAATACATGTGCTTTAAATGATACGGCGTCAAAATATAGGTTTGTAGATTTTCCGCCACTGGGCGATGAGTGACGTGATGAATGATCATGCCTAATAAAATGTAATTGGTATTTGAATAACGCCAATCTACCCCAGGCTTAAAAAGTAAGGAGCGTTTATAGGCATAATTGACAATTTCATTAGGCTCCCATTGCGTGTGATTATGCTTGCTATTATAAATATGATCAAAACTACCAAGCTTGGTGTAATTAAATATCCCACTGGTGTGATTGAGTAAGTTACGGATGGTAATCCTGTGCCATTTTTTATATTTGGGCAGATATTTCGTCAACGGCGCATCCAATGATAATTTATGCTCCGAGGCTAATTTTAAAATCAACACAGCGATAAAGGTTTTAGTAATACTCCCGACTTGAAATAAGCTGTATTCATCTATGAGCGTCTTACCACCACGACGTTGATAGCCAGAATGTAAATTAAGAATATAATGATTAGGAAAACTAATGCTCACCGCTAAGGCGGGAATGTTATACACTTTGCGTTGCCGAGCGACTTCATAGTTTAATTTATTCATCAACGTATGTGTATCGGCCATCGCCGTTACGCTAAAGAAGAAAAGTAGATAAAGAATGTATCTAAAGCATCCTTGCTTTTTTGTCATTATCATGGAGGTCCTGACAGTTTATCGGGAAAAATTCATACTCCAACAGTAACTGGTTTGCGAAATTTTATCAATAACGCCACCATTAACCCTAATACTAAGAACACTGGCACCATCACCACCGGCAGTAACAGACTGCTTTTATCAAAGACAAACTTTGCTGCATGGTGGGATAACACATTACCCACCAGAACGCTCATAATGACTTGTAAAATAGTTCCCATGGCAATATTAACGGTGCTAATAAGACCTGAGGCCAAACCATTAAGCGCTACTGGCATTTGCTTACTCATTGCGGCAAAAGGAACAAAGTTAAAACTACAAAAGCCACCCAACAAAAACATGGTCACCATCAATAACCAAAGGTTGGTGTTGTAAGGGTAAATAATCACGCCGATACTAATGATGGAGCCGATGGCTCCAATCAGCATGATGCGCCGTAAGGGATAACGATCACAGACCCATCCAATCATAGCGCTACCAAAGATTTGCCCAACCCAAACTAAGGATACAATTTCAGCTGCTTCGAACGTTGGCATGTGATAGCCTTTCACCAAGTATGGCACGCCCCACATGGATGCAAAGGCAACCGTCGGCGCATTCACTAAGCCTGCATAAAGCGCTAATAACCACGTATTGGGCGTATTAATTTGTTTAAGCGCGCCTTTGCTAATGACGTGTGCTTGCCGCACATACCTGTGCTTTGGGTACAATACCCAAAAGGCTATGGCAAAGACAATGCCTACCATTGCAAAGAAATACACATCATAACGCCATCCCAAGGATTCCAAAGTAAAAGGAAGAATATTTTGCCCTGCAACGGCCCCTAATACCCCCATGGTTGCCGTCAAACCAACAAATAAGCCCCGCTTTTCAACTGGAAAGTACTTTGCAATCACTTTCAACGCGCCAATCATACAAAATGAGGCACCAATGCCCATGAATAGCCGACTTACCTGCGCCATCAATAGATTCGTACTATGGGCAAACCATACGTTTCCAGCCGCTAATAGCACTGCTGCTAAGACAAGCATGTTGCGCTCACCATATCTGTCGATGAGGAGTCCTGCAGGCAATTGCATAATGATATACGTATAAAAATAAAGGGCTGTTAATTGGCCAACAGCACCCGGTGTAATTTGAAAACTCTGAGACAAATCAAAGACAAAGACGCTCGGCGATACCCGAATGAAAAATTCGTAAAAGAAAAAACTCACGGCTAATAGCCAAAATAGCATTGCTTTGCGATGTGTCATAATCTTGCCCAATATAATTGAGGCACTATTGTACAATAAACAGTGGCCAAAATGCCAGCATAATTGTTAAGAGGAGGACATTAAGTCTAAACAAAGTTTTGCGTAATATCCGTATCGTAGTAAATATCGCCGACTAATGTCAATGATTGAACGTGTTGATAGACTTCACCGCCAACGTTAATCGTACCAAGCGCTTGCCATCCTGCACCCGTTTCAATATTGAGTACATCACCTGTGTTACCCTGTACGATTAGCGTATTTGGCGTGTCAACTGCGCCAAAGGTGTTAATTTCCGTGGACAGATCAAATACATCGGATAAGCCTAAGGTCAAGGTATTATTCCCGGTGCCGGTGATGTCGACAACTTCAATACCCTCGTGGATTAAATTGTTGATACTGGTTAAATCCACGACTTCACCACTGCCAGATAATTGTAGAGTATCCAGACCTGCACCACCATCAACTTTCGTCGTGTCTGCAGCATCATAAATGAGGGTGTCATCACCTGCCCCAGCGCGGTAAACATCATTACCACCCTGGCCATCTAAGGTATCATCGCCTTGCATCGCAACAAGGTGGTTATCAAAGACATTACCTGTTAAGGCATCCGCCCCACTGGTGCCTTCGAAATCAATAATACCATTCGTATTTGAACCATAGATAACAAATAGCTCACCTTTACCTGGTCCACCACCAAGTGGGCTTTCGGGACTTCCTAAGATAATATCGTCATAGCCATCGCCATCGAAATCGGTGACTTCTAGGTTAGCGCCCGCAATATCATCACGGCCAAATCGTTCATTGGCAGTATCACCATTGATGACATAGCCATTAAAGCCATCAATATTTGAACCCACTCCATTTAACGTAAACGGTGCCGTTATGTTTGCCGAGCCGTAAATGACATACAAATCACCCGCATTAGTAAGCCCTTCATCACCTAAGGGGGCAACAAGGATTAAATCACTATAACCATCACCATTGACGTCCCCTGAGCCACTAACCGTTAACTCACTGGCCGCACTAGCAATAACGGCAAATCCAACACTAGGCATACCGCCTACGGCAATACTATTAAATGTCGCTGGTGTCATTGACGTTAACGAAGGACCCCCGTAAATCACATAACCGACAATATCATTTTCAGCATTTGGCGTGCGTGTGGTAACAAATATATCATTATAACCATCTCCATTGACGTCTCCCGCACCAACAATGTTACCTTCTGCTTCAAAATCAACATCCGTAAGATCCGCGCCAGCATCAACGACATCAATAAATATACCGTTAGTTCCATTTAATAAACTTGCATCTAATGGGTTGGTGTAAGCACTCGTGCTACCGTAAACAATGGCAAATCCATCCGTGTTACCATCATCTACTGTTCCAAAGCCAATATCATCTAAACCATCGCCGTTAATATCACCTAAGTTCGCAATTCTTTGTGTTGCCGTCTCGCCAGTGCCCTCAAATTCAAAGCCGTTAGTGCCATTAACGGTATTCACATCAAGGGTCGCACCAAAACTGGTACTACCAAATATAACAAAATGATTGCCACCGTTATTTGTTGTCATTGCAAAATCTGCAATACCATCGCCATTAACATCACCTAAGCCTTGGGCATCGTCAATATTTCCAAAGTTTAAGTTATCTTCAATTGTAAAACCGCTGAGATCATCAATATGAGTTTCCGCTGAAAGGATTGTGCTTTGTCCGAAAATGACTCTACCAACATTAGTGCCTATTGTAGAGGTATAGGAAACCAGCATATCACCAATACCATCACCATTGACATCCCCAAGACCTGCAACTGCAAAGTCGATCTCATTAGCAAACGTGCCACCAACTGCAACATCACCTGTAATGACAAATCCTTGTGTGCCCGCGCCTAAAGCAGTCTTATTAATGCTACCTGTTACGCGCGTTGCACCACCATAAACAATATAGGCTTCGCCATCATCAAAACCTGAAATCGTATTTTCAACGCCACGCGCATTGACGATGATATCGAGAATGCCATCACCATTATAATCACCCACACCCACGGCACCACCAAGCGCGTCATCACTACCAATACCATTAAGTGTAAATCCAACAGCATTTGTAAGCGTTGTAGAAACAAGCTCATCAAAGCCAACCACTGTCACACTCACTGTCGCTGAATCTGTGGCGCCTTGTGAATCTGTTATCGTATAGGTGAAAGTGTCAACAGCCGTTTGCCCACCCGTCAAATTATTATGAAAGCTCGTACCAAAAGCATCATAAGTAAAGTTACCACTGGCATCCACGGTAACCGTTGCTCCATTCACACTGGTGGCATCAAAACTGGTGACACTAAAGGTATCTCCCGTATCGATATCACTATCGTTTGTTACCACGTTACCTGCATCTTTACTTTTCGGATCAGGCAAGCTAACCGTATCAAAGGTGTCATCAACCGCTGTCGGTGCATCATTCACACCAGTCACAGTAATGGTCACTGTGGCTGTATCTGTACCACCATTACCATCATCGACTGTATAGGTAAAGGTATCGTTGAGGGTTTGGCCAACTGCTAATGCTTGCAAAGCTGCAGCCACCGTTGAATCATAAGTAAAACTACCATCGCCATTAACATTCACTGTTGCACCATTGACACTAGCTGCATCAAACACTGTGACTGTTAAGGTGTGGCCATCTGGATCGGTATCATTAACAAGTACGCCAGGCGCTGCAATATTAAGTGGCGTATCTTCATTGGTCGCATCGCTGTCATCCATTGCATCAGGGACAAAATTAACGCCCGTTACCGTGACAGTAACCGTCGCTGTATCCGTACCGCCATTACTATCATCTATCGTGTATGTGAAGGTGTCATTGAGGGTTTGGCCAACTGTTAATGCTTGTATTGTAGCAGATCCTGTTGGATCATAACTGAAACTACCATTGCCATTGACCGTTACAGCTGCACCACTGGTGCTGACTGCATCAAAGCCCGTGACGGTTAAACCCTGGCTTTCTGCATCTGTATCATTCACTAATACTCCTGGCACACCCTCATTAAGCACTGCATTTTCATCGGTTGCATAACCATCATCCACAGCATCTGGGGCATCATTAATGCCCGTGACATTAATGGTGACTGTCGCCGTATCGGTGCCAGTGTTGCCATCATCGATGGTATAAGTGAATGTATCATTGAGGGTTTGACCCGTATTGAGTGCTTGTATCGTCGCAGCACCGGTTGGATCATAACTATAGCTACCATTGGCGTTGACATTAACTGTGGCACCACTCATGCTCGTTGCATCAAAGGCTGTGACTGTGATACCGTGACTTTCTGGATCCGAATCATTAACTAATACACCCGGCGCACCCGCATTAATCACGCTATCTTCATTCGTGGCATTAGCATCATCCACAGCATCTGGAGCATCATTAATACCTGTGAGTGTCACTGTGACTGTCGCCGTATCGGTGCCACCGTTACTATCATCAATCGTATAAGTGAATGTGTCATCAAGGGTTACGCCCGTGTCTAATGCTTGTATCGCCGCAGCACCCGTTGGATCATAACTGAAGCTACCATTGGCATTGACATTAACCGTGGCACCATTCACACTCGTTGCATTAAATGCTGTGACGGTTAAACCATGGCTCTCTGCATCGGTGTCGTTGTTCAACACACCAGGCACACCAATATTCAACGCTGTATCTTCATCAGTTGCGTAACCATCATCTACTGCATCCGGAGCATCATTGACACCCGTCACTGTGACGGTGACCGTCGCCGTATCGACGCCACCATTACCATCACTCACAGTATAATCGAACGTGTCATTAAGGGTAACACCCGTATTTAAGGCTTGAATGGTTGCGGCACTGGTAGGATCATAACTAAAGCTACCATCAGCATTGACATTAACTACGGCACCACTCGCACTCGCTGCATCAAACGCAATAACTGTCAGTGTATCACTGGTATCAACGTCCGTATCACCATTTAAAACACCTAATGCTGCATTGACATTTAGCACAGCATCTTCGCTCGCATTGTAACCATCATTATCAGCGACTGGCACATCATTTTCCCCGGTGATGGTCACCGTTACTGTAGCAACATCTGAGCTACCATTACCATCATCGACCGTATAACTAAAGCTGTCCACGGCTGTTTCACCGACCGCTAAGGATTCAAACTGACCATTAGGGTTATAAGTGACATCGGTCCCGTTATTGGTGACAAGACCTGTCGTACCCGCGAGGTTAAGACCGCTAATGGTTAGTGTGTCATTAAGATCTGGATCAAGATCATTAGCTAAGACGTCAACAAGCGTGCCAGCGTTATCTTCACTCACACTTGGTGTGTCTGCTACGGCTGTGACAGGATCATTAACACCTGAAATATGCATGGTAACCGTTTGCGTCGCTGTAGCACCATGCGCATCTTGTGCAGTATAAGTAAAAACATCCTGCGCCGTTTCTCCAACAGATAAATAATTAAAATTATTGCCTGGCTCATACTGAAAGTCACCACCACCAAGATCAGTGACTAATCCTATCGCACCTGTTGTATTTAAACTTATAAAGGTTACATCCTCCCCTGAGTCAGTGTCAAAGTCGTTACCAATAGGAGAGGGATATATAGGAAAAACATCATCTTCTGTCAAAAAGTTATTGTCTGCAACTAAGACCATTGGATCATCAACACCAAGCACATTAATTGTCACATGAGCTGTGTCAGTAGCAATCCCATCGGTTATTGTATAATTGAAAGAATCATTAGTTGTTTGGCCCCCTGGTAAAATTTGTATGATAAAGACCGATGTTGGATCATACGTAAAACTGCCATCGCTTAGTAATGTAACATCAGCCCCTAGAAGCGAAGTAAACATACCAATTGGTGAAGTTACCGTCAATGTATCTAACGTATCAACATCTGTGTCATTGGCCAATATGCCACTTGCGGCATTAATATTAAAAATCGTATCTTCAGTAGCACCAACATAACTATCATTTACTGCAATAGGCGCATCATTAACCCCTTGAATGCTATAAGTGACCGTTGCTGTATCTGTGCCACCATTGCCATCACTGATTGTGTAAGTAAACACGTCTGTAACTACTTGGCCTTCAGCAAGTGCTTGGATATCTGGGTTTGTATTAGTGATGCTATATTGGTTTAATCCTGATACAGAATCAACGAATAAGTTACCGTAAGTGCCGCCTCCGAAGGAAGGACTTGAAGAAACACTACCAGCAACATTTGTAACCGTCAGTGTATCTAATGTATCAATATCTGTGTCATTTACAAACAAGCTCGCACCAGTGTCTGCGAACTGAAATATACTTGGAAGATTCGCATCTTCAATCAAAGGTATTGGCTGCGCATCATTGCCTGCCGTTGGTGCATCATTTGCACCTGTGACGGTAATATTTAAATTAGCTGTAGCTGTGGCGCCTTGATCATCGGTGATTTGGTATGAGAATGAATCAATCACAGTTTGCGTCGCTGCTAATGCTTGAACATTTGCGGCGGCGTTGTCTAGTGTGTAGCTGTAAACACCGTTGCTGGCAATGGTTACCGAGCCATAAGTGCCCATAACTACATTACCTACATTCGCCGGTAGACCAGCCACTGCTGTAACTGAAAATGATGAGCCATTATCTACATCAGTATCATTAGTTGTAACTGTACCTCCTGCAACTAAAGTGCCATCTTCAGCCACATCATTTGAATCATCATTTGCTACGGGTGCGTCGTTGATACCCGTAATCGTCACCGTCACACTGGCTGTCGAGAACCCGCCATTACCATCACTCGCCGTATAACTAAAGGTATCGGTCGCGGTTTCTCCCACGGCTAAGCTTTCAAATTGTCCATTGGGATCGTAGGTGACATTCGTACCGTTATTAATAACACTGCCCAGTGTGCCCGCCGTATTCACAGCACTCACCGTCAACACATCACTCGTATCCGGATCCGTATCATTGCTTAAGACATTAATCGCAACAGCAGGACCATCTTCATCGGCGGCGCCTACATCTGCAACGGCCGTTGGGCCATCGTTTGAGCCCGTAATCGTCACCGTCACACTGGCTGTCGAGAACCCGCCATTACCATCACTCGCCGTATAACTGAAGGTATCGGTCGCGGTTTCCCCCACGGCTAAGCTTTCAAATTGTCCATTGGGATCGTAGGTGACATTCGTACCGTTATTGATAACACTGCCCAATGTGCCCGCCGTATTCACAGCACTCACTGTTAAACTCGGGCTATCAATATCGCTATCGTTGGCTAGTACATCAATCACAACTGGCAAACCATCTTCATTAGCATTCCCAACATCATCAACTGTTGTAGGATTATCATTTACGCCATTAACCGTCACCGTCACCGTTGCGGTATCCGTCAAACCTATTTCATCGGTGACAACGTATGTGAACATGTCTATTACAGATTGGCCAGCCGCTAGAGATTGAAAGCTAGCGGCTGGTGTGTATGTTACGACTCCATTGACAAGTTGTACTGTGCCTGTTGTTGTGCTGCCGTCAATGGAGAGTACTGATAATGTTGTACCTGGGTTGGGATCGTTGTCATTTGCTGTTAATACATTTTCGCTTATTACGAGCGGTGTGTCTTCATTTGTTATTAGGTTGTCTGGATTCGCAGTGGGAACTTGATTGAGTCTTGCGACGTTAATTGTAATTGGCGCTTCTGCTGTTGCACCACTTGGATCGGTGACCCTAGCTACCACTGTATAAGTTTGACCACCTAAATAATTAATTGCATCCGCGTTTGCAACTGAGAGAACACCTGTTGTCGAATTAATAGTGAATAAACTGAGCCCATTACCACTTACTAGTGAGTAAGTGATAGGATCGGCATCAGGATCAGAGGCTTGGACTGTGCCAATGGTGCCACCATCAGGAACAAACTGATTAACATTATATTGCAATGCACCTATGATGGGCGCTTGGTTGCTAGATTCCGAGACTGTGTTTGTAAAGTCGTCTGGATTATCATCAGACGGTGGTGGTGGCTCATTATCATCGCTAGGTGGTATAGTTATTGTGACGGGGGGCTCTGCATTAGGGGTCGTTATTTGTGGTGGACTTTCCAAAGCTGTATTGAAATTTTGAAAATCATTACTTATCAATGAAACCTCAGGCACATACTCAAGGGATGAAGATTGCTGTAGTTCCTCCATGGTGTAATAAGTTGTTGGGATCTTTAAATCAGTATCTGTTAAATCAAAGTTTTTAATTTTTGCGGGTTGAGCTAAACGACCTTGGAGACTTAAACCATCTATTATATGTATTTCTCGATGAACCGCAGAATCGATATACTCCATAGACATACCGATTGATACACTCGTTAAACCGCCTGAGAAGAATGCGCCTGGTGTAAACGCAACGATGGATGGCGCAATAATAAAGCCAACCAGACCAACTGCTGTTATTACAACATCAGGATGATCAAAAGCGGATTGGCCTACTCGACCATAATCTTGGACAACGACGGAACGTCTTCTTCGTCGTTTCTCATCTGGTAATGCCATACAACCACCAACCTATAACTCAACAACACACTAGCAAAACCTGCCAAAAGAAGTTTTGCTCTCAGTATTTCATAAGTATAGTAAAGCTATGCGAGAATGCTTATTAAGTTTTTTTTAATAAAGAAGAAATTTGTTAGTAACGCTTAAGGTTCTTTAAAGGCTCTGTCTGTCGCCTTGAAGAATGGATTAAGAATATAGTCTAATACTGACTTTTTACTCGTAATAATATTGACGCTTGCCATCATCCCAGGAAGAATTGGGAGTTTCCTGCCTTTTTTGTTCTTCAGATAATTTTTATCTGTAGCAACTAATACTCGATAATAACTTTTCCCTTCTTCACTCTGCATAGTATCGGCACTGATTACAGCAACTTTTCCTTGCATACCACCAAAAATTGCAAAATCATAAGCAGTGAACTTAACATAGGCTTCATCTCCAACTTTGATAAAGGCGATATCTTTTGGATCAACCTGCACCTCTACTGTCAATGTATCATCCAGCGGTACAAGTTCCATGATGTCTTCACCAGGAGGGATAACGCCGCCGATAGTGCTAATGTTAACATTGTTTACAATACCATTAACAGGTGAAACGATGGTCGTCCTGAATGCTCTATCTCTTGATGCTTCGATCCCTTTTTGCAAAATAATAAATTCTGACTGTAAATTTTTAAAGTTTTTATAGGCGTCTGCTTTAAACTTTTCTTTTTCTTCAATAATGCTGCCTTTAATTTCATTGACCTGTCGTTGCACGCGAATCAACTCTAAGTCTGACATAATCTGCTCTTTTACTAATGGCTTTAATATATTTAATTCTTTGTTAGCCAAATCATAACTTCTTTGCATTGTCGATAAGCTTGTTTTTAAATCTGACATCCTTGCTTTAAAGATTTCAGTTTCACTTTTCACTAGCTCAGGGGCATTCTTTCTGACTTCCTGAGGGAAATCAATTGAAGTATCACCATTAATTTCAGCTCGGTAGCGAACAATTGTAGTGAGTAATGTCAAATATTTTATGTACTCTTCATTGTAATCCGCTTTAAAACGTGTATCGTCCAATTTTAACAAGGGTTGACCTCTTTTAACACGATCACCGTCTTTAACAAATATTTCTTCAATAATCCCACCTTCTAAACTTTGAATAACTTTTACTTTTGATGAAGGTATTACTTTGCCTTGCCCAATAGTCGTTTCATCGATATAGCCAAGTCCTGCCCAAATAATCGCAATTAATAATAAGGCAATAACGGCATACAAAAAGAGGTTAGCTGCTCTTGGCGTAGTAATTAACAATGCTTGTTTGCTATCTGAGACAAAATCAATATCGTCAAGCTCTAAGCCATATAGTTTTTCCATATGCTTTAAATATTTCTGACGTGCTTCTAAATGTGATGAATGCACATCATCAGACTTGTTCTCAACATCATTGTTTTTTTCGTCACTCATCTTTTTCACCTGCTGTGTTGTCCCCCAAACGCTCAAGAATCTTATCTTTACTCCCTTGCGCAAGTACCGTCCCCTTGTCAATCACAATCAATTTATCTAATATATTCAATATTGACATACGATGTGCTGTCAGTATTAATGTTTTGTCTACTATCATTTTTTGTAAATTGGTAATCACTCGCTTCTCAGTTTTAAAATCCATTGCGCTTGTGGGTTCATCAAATAGAAAAACGGGTGGGTTACCTAAATAGGCGCGTGCTAATGCAATACATTGTCGCTGCCCACCTGACATACTGGCACCACGTTCATCGATAAGCATGCGATAACCTTCATGATGTTCATTTGCAAATTGATCAACTGCAGCAAATTCCGCAACTTTTATCACAGCACTATCTTCTACCCATGGTGCTCGCAAGGCAATGTTGTCTCTCAAAGTACCATAAAATAATGTGAAATCTTGTAATACACTGCCTATGTTTCGTCGTAAGTCCACAGGGTCAATTTGTGCTATGTCAATGTTATCAATCTTGATATTACCATCTTGTGGTTTATATAAACCAAGAATCAAACGTTGAATCGTCGTTTTACCAGAACCTGTCCCCCCAATAATACCCATCTTATCGCCTGCTTCAATTTTGAAGGAGACATTATTTAGCACAGCATAATCACTGGTTGGGTAAGCAAAGGTAACATTTTCAAATTCTACTGAACCTTTCAATTTGGTATAGCTAGTATACTTTTTCCCCATAGGACGTTCGTGAGGAAGCTCCATTATCTTATTTAAACCTTTAAGTGCAATTCTTGATTGTTGTATTCGAATTAAAATATTCGTGATTTGTGCTAATGGCGCTAATGCTCTACCCGCAAGAATGGTACAAGCGATTAACCCACCTACGGTTAATTGCCCCTGCATAATAAGATATACACCTAATATCACCACAGTCACCGTCACAACTTGCTGGATGAATGTGGCAAAGCTCATGGCTATTACTGAGAAGAACCTTGAACGTTGTGATGCACGGTAAGTAATACCAATATATTTTTCCCAACGACGCAGCATAGTACCTTCTGCTACCATGCTTTTTAAAGTTTCCAAACCATTGATTGACTCGATCAAGACTGCATGCTTTTGGTTAGAACCAATGTAAGCCTTTTCTATTGCCCTTCGCATCGGAATTTCTAATAAAATGCCCGCAAGGATAACCAAAGGCACAGCAATCAGCGGTACTATAGCCAGGACACCACCAATCATGTAAATAATATATATAAATAGCAATACAAATGGAAAGTCAATAAAGCAGGTGAGTGTTGCTGATGTGAAAAAATCTCTTAGTACTTCAAACTCTCGTAAATTATTAGCAAACGCACCTGAGGAACTTGGCTTAGAACTTAGATTAATCGACAGCATCTGATTAAACAGCGTACTTGCAAGCAATACATCTGTTTTTTTACCGCTGATGTCGATAAAGTGCCCTCGCAAAACTTTCATGACAAAGTCAAACAAGAATATAATTCCAACACCTGACGCTAATACCCAAAGAGTTTCAACCGTACTATTTGGGATTACTTTATCATAAACAATCATAATAAAAATTGGTGTAGCCAAAGCAAATGCATTAATCAAAAATGCTGACATCATCACCCTAACAAAAATAGATTTATAACGGAACATTGTTCCCCAAAACCATGACTTTTCTTTTTGCACTTCAAATTCATCGGCACGCTTTTCAAAATCAACTTGTTTTTGACAAAAGATAGCATAGCCACTGTATTGATCAGCAATAGTTTCCAGGCGTATTCGTTTTACCGAGACATCTGTTTCAGGGAAAATGACTTCCGCCGTGCCATCATCAAAATATTCTGTTATTAAGCAAGCTCGATCATCCTTAAGCACTAGCACTGCAGGCAATACTAAGCCAGGAATTCTATCAATAGGCCGCTTAACAACTTTCGCATAATAACCAATGCGTCCAGCTGCCCTAATAAATAACTGTGGTGTTAACTTGCGCCCAACCAATGGCAGACCCGCCGTTAATGATTCCATCGAGTGTGGTTGTTGATCAAACTTTGTAAGAATGACCAAACAACCCAATAATGGATCATCAAAATGTAATTCCTGAAACCCCAAGTTTTCACTAAATTGAGTCATGATCTGACCTTTTCTTTTTGTCCTTATTAATTAGCTATAGCACATTCTTGGTAAAATCCCATGAAAAAGGTACGGCTTGTAAGAGTTTATTTAATTGTTTTAATAAAGTCCTAACTTCTCTTATTAACAAATACTTAACCGCATATACCCATCGTTCTTCAAAATGCGAGATTTAGGCGATTTGATTTTTGTTCCCGTGCAGGCTTTGAAATGCGGGTAATAGCCATTCTATTGCCAAATTTCAAAGCCTGTACGGGGACAAAAAGCAATAGCATTAATCTCACATTTTGGAGTACGATGGGTATATACCCATCGCACTCCAGCCAGTGTCTGGTTTAAAACGTGCGCCCATGCTAGTTTCCAGTCGTGAAAAGATTTCTTTGCGTTGATCATCTGCTAATTGTTGTACATAGTGAATGGGGCCACCTCTGAAGGGAGCAAAGCCAGTGCCGAAAATAATCCCGGCATCTAATAAATCAGCATCAGAGACTATACCTTCACGTAAGCAGGCAACGGCTTCATTCGCTAAACGTACGACTAAGCGTAATGCAAGATCATGAGGTGCTTTATAGTTGTTTGGTAGCTTTGGCTTTTGTGCGATGCCATCATTATAACGATATAAACCTTGCCCTGTCTTTTTACCTAGGTGCCCTTCTGAAATAAGTTGATGTAATATTTCTGTAGCTTTCTCATCTTCACCTAGATGAATATTTTCTAGTGTCAATAAAACAACATCTAAACCTATCGTGTCTAACAATTCCATGGGCCCTATGGGCATACCAAAATTTTCAGCTGCCCTATCAATTGCAGCCATAGGCACACCTTCATTTGCTATTAAGAATGCCTCAAAAAGGTAAGCAGCTAACACCCTATTTACCAAAAATCCTGGTGCACTTTTTACGGGTAGTGGTAAGCGTCTCAATGTGCGTACAAAAGCAATCGCATGCTGTTTTTCTGTATCAAAGGTTCTAGGATTATAAACAACTTCGACCAGTGGCATTTTGTGAACGGGATTAAAAAAGTGGATTCCTACTAATCGCTCAGGTTGTTGCATCATTGCAGAAATTTCTTTTAGCATTATACTTGACGTATTTGTCGCTAAAAGTGCTGTGGGTTTTGCTTTTTCTTCAATGTCTTTAAATAAAGCTTGCTTTAACGCAACATCTTCACTGACTGCCTCAATGATAACATCGGCTTTGCGAATACCATCACCCGCAACATCGGCTTGTAAGCGATCCATAGCATCACGAATTTTGAGTGGATCTGTTAATTTTCTAGTAAATAATTTATGTGCTCGCTTAACTGCTGGTGCTATATATTGGGTATGTCGATCTTGTAATGTCACACGATAACCTTTCAGTGCACACCAGGTAGCAATATCACCGCCCATAACGCCAGCACCTATTACATGCACATGCTGAGCTTCAAAGACAATGAGATCATCAAGGTTTTTTAAGCGTTCCTGTAAAAAGTAAACTCGTGATAAATTTATGGCAGTATCTGTCATTAATAATTTACCGACTGAATTTGCTTCGGCAATGTAACTTTTCTCACTGTAAATGCCATGCGTTAACCAATTTTCCACAATGGCATAAGGTGCAGGATAATGTTCAATCTTAACGTCTTTAGCGTTTAATTTTTTACGGATAAGAGAAGCAACAACCGGACGAATGAACGACCAATTTAAAGTATTTTGCCAAAAACTTGCTTTTTGTTTGGCGGGTTTGTTTTGTAAATAATAAAGTGCTGAGTTATTTAATTGTCGCTCTGGTACAGCATCATCAATCACCCCCATAAGTTTTGCTTTTTTTGCAGAGATTGGACGACCACTTAACATCAACGTAATTGCAGCAGAAGGCCCGATCAATCTCGGTAAGCGTATCGTCCCCCCCCAACCAGGATGAATGCCTAACATGACTTCTGGCAGACCAATGCGAACTTGATGCTGCAATGAAGCAATACGATAATCGCATGCTAGGGCAAGTTCTAAGCCACCTCCCAAACAAAATCCATTAATGAGTGCAACGGTTGGGAAACTAAAGGCTTCTAACTTATCAAATATTTGTTGTACTTGACGAATTAAGTCTACTGCTTTATTTACATCATTAAATTGAGAAAATTGTTCAACATCAGCACCTGAAATAAACCCACTTTCTTTGCAAGAGTAAATGACCATGCCCTGTGGTGCCTGCGCGGGTAATTTGTCCACGATATCATTGAGCTCTTCTAAAACAGGATAATTTAAGGAATTTGTTGCGCTATCTGCTCGATCAATACCAAGCCACAAAAATCCATCTGCCGTTTGCTTTATTTTCCAGTGTTGATATTCTCTACTTGGCATCTGCTGCTACTTCCCCATTTTCAACAATAATTGCCCCACCTTGACCACCACCAATGCAAATTGATGCTACACCACGTTTAGCATTTTGTTGTCGTAACACATGCGCTAAATGCAAGGTTATCCTTGCACCACTGGCCCCGACGGGGTGACCCAAGGCAATTGCACCACCATGAATATTTAAACGCGCTGCATCCAACGGGCCAAAGGCTTGCGGCAAAGTAAAATGTTGTCGACAATAATTAGCATCATTAAAGGCATCCATGCATGCTAGCACTTGAGCAGCAAAAGCTTCATTAATTTCCCAATAATCAACATCATTCATTGATAATTGATGTTGTTGCAATAAGGGGATACTTGCATGTACTGGTCCTAACCCCATGACCCCAGGATCAACACCGGCCCAGTTGACAGCAACTAAGCGGCCTAGCGTTGGTAGATTCCATTTTGCAACAGCCTTTTCACTGGCAAGAATTAACAGTGCTGCGCCATCAGTGATTTGGCTGCTATTGCCAGGCGTTACAAACCCATACTTTTTATCAAAAAAAGGTTTTAACTTAGCTAATCTTTCAATGCTTGAATCACTACGCAAACCATTATCATATTCGTAGTACTGACCCTGATTATCAATCAGTGGCACCACTTCTTCTGTCATTACGCCTTGTTCAATAGCCATTGCTAACTTTTGATGGCTTTGTACCGAGAATTCATCCATGCTTAACCGATTGATCTTAAAATTATAAGCTAGGTTTTCAGCAGTTTGCCCCATGCTAAGACCTATCATCGGGTCATTTAAACCACGTAAAATGGAAATGACCGGCTTTAGGAATGACAAGCGTGTTTTTAACAACAGACTAGCTCTCTTGGAAAACGTCTTCGCGCTGTACCAAGCGCTTAACCATGCGATCATATCTTGATTAAACAACAAAGGTGCGTGGCTCATAGCTTCTGTTCCACCCGCTAACACAAGATCGTGTCGTCCTGATTGAATGTCTTTCATCGCGCTGTCAATTGCTTGCATGCCAGACGCACAATTGCGTTGTACCGTATAAGCCGGTGCTTGCGCTTGACAACCTAAGCGCAAAGCAATAAGCCGCGCGATATTTGTTTCATCAGGATTAGACATCACAGAGCCAATAACAATGCTTTCAATGTCTTTTGCGCTAAAGGCTTGACGATTTAATAAGGGCTGACCCGCTTTAACCGCTAAATCAGCCGCAGTAAAAGGACCCGGTTTATTTCTGGCTTTAAGAAATGGTGTGCGAGCACCATCGACGATATAAACTATACGGCCCGGACTTTCTCTAGACATTCTTCTTGCTTCCCAGCTAATTCTTCATCCGTGAAATCGTCAACTGCGACAGCTTTTCTCACTGCTTCATCTGCCTTTCTGAGGAGTTCGATTTCTTCCTTCGTTAAGATCCCTTCTTTTGCTGCAATATTTAACTGCTCTTCAAAATCTGAAGCAGATGAAATTAAATCTTCACTCACCGCTGAATAGAATTTTTTCTCAGCATCTTTCGCCGCAAGCACTGCATTAAAAGCATATTCCACTCGGCCCGTTGGATCATCTACGCCCTCGCCAATAAAGATATCTTTGGTAAACTCTTTTCTGAAATCTGTTTGCTTAATCATTGCTCTTACAAGCTTATGTGATAATTCATCGGACGGACCAGTACGATAGCTTTGCCCATAAGGGAAAATGACAAGTCGCATACAACGCCCCACCCCTTTAATTGGGAAGTTATGCGTTAAGTCGTCAATGGCTTTTTGAGTTTGTTGCAAAATATATTGCATAGCCCACTCAGCACTGTCTAAATCTGTTTCTGTCTCACCTTGCTCACGACAACGTCGCAATACTGCGGAGCCCAAATACAAATAACTTAAGATATCACCTAACCTGGCGGATAAGCTCTCTTTGCGTTTAATATCCCCCCCTAAGAGCAGCAGTGATATATCCGTTGCAAAGGCAAGCGCCGTGCTCATGCGCGTCAGTTGGCGGTAATAAGGTAGTAATTTTTGTTCGATGGGCACATTAATAAAGCGCCCACCAGTAATGCCATACCATAAGGCTTTAGCTAAATTACTTAAAGCATAGCCAATGTGCGAATACAACACTTTGTCGAACGCTTTCAACGCATCCTTACCTTCACCACCATGGGCTGCTTGTATTTCAGCTTCAATGTATGGGTGACAACGCATAACGCCTTGCCCAAAGATAATTAAATTGCGCGTTAAAATATTTGCGCCTTCTACGGTGATGCTAACGGGTATTGATTGATGAGCGTGGCACATATAGTTACTGGGTCCATGCTGAACCGCCTTGCCTGCATGCACATCCATCACATAATTCAACACATCTCTACCTAACTCCGTAGTATGATATTTCGTCAGCGCAGAAGCAATAGATGGTTTTAAGCCTAAATCAACAACGGAAGCCGTCATGGCACGCGTTGCTTCGATGATATAGGTCTTACCAGCAATATTCGCTAGAGCTTCTTCAACACCTTCAAATTTAGCAATAGGAATTTTAAATTGTTTGCGAATACGCGCATAAGCACCTGTCATTGCATAGCCTAGGCGAGCCGCCGCACTGCTGATGGCTGGCAAAGATATAGAACGACCAATGGACAAACATGCCATTAACATTTTCCACCCTTCACCCAATCTATCTTGGCCACCAATGATAAATTCCATCGGAATGAAAACGTCTTTACCTCGAGTAGGGCCATTCATAAAAGCCATACCCGCAGGAAAATGACGTAGGCCAACTTCAACACCAGGATAATCTGCAGGGATTAAGCAGAGGGTAATGCCAATGTCTTCTTTGTCCCCCACAAGCTTATCTGGATCATATAATTTAAAGGCTAAACCAATCACCGTTGCAATCGGTGCTAACGTGATATAGCGTTTGTCCCACGTCAAGCGAATGCCAAGCACTTCGCTCCCCTTATACATGCCTTTACAAACAACACCTTTATCTGGAATTGAGCCCGCATCACTTCCGGCACTAGGGCCGGTTAAACCAAAACATGGTATCTCTTCACCAGAAGCTAAACGCGGTAAATAATAATCTTTTTGTTCATCGGTACCATAATGATAGACTAATTCAGCGGGCCCAAGTGAATTAGGTACCATCATGCTAACGGCAGCACTCAAGCTTCGTGAGGATATTTTACCAACAATGGTTGAATGGGCATAGGCTGAAAAAGCATGGCCTCCATATTTCTTTTCAATACATAAACCAAAAAAACCTTCTTTTCGCATATAGTCCCAAGCGGCTTCAGGGATCCGCCTGTCTTGCACAATTTGCCAATCATCTAGCATACGACATAAGGTGTTCACTTGGTTATCGACGAAGGATTGTTCTTCCTGACTTAAGGTTGGCTTTTTATACTCTGAAAACTTTTTCCAATCTGGATTGCCTTGGAATAAGTCTTTCTCCCACCAGACATCACCCGCATCTAAGGCTTCTTGCTCCGTTCGGCTAATAGGCGGTAATACACGTTTAAAATAAGCCAATATACCTTTGGTAAAGAAAGGCCGACGAACGTCAGCAATATTGAAAAGAACCGCACTAACTAGATAAATAATCCAAGCGGGAAGTAATATAAACCAAGTCACAGAGCTAAAAAAGGAGTATACAAGAAGGACCGCAGCCATCACGCCCGTCCACACAATCGTCTTAGTACGATGAAATAAAAGCCACCAAACAATACCGATTAAAAGCAAAAATTCAATTAGTCCAGTCATCATTCTTCCTTATATCAATCGCTGCACACTTTATAATAACGGCTTCTCTCTCCTGCGCAAGCAAAAAAAGTATTCCTACTAAGTATATACCCATTACAGATGAAAATGCGAAATTAGGGCGATTTGATTTTTGTTCCCTTTGGACGTTAGAAATGCAGGTAATAGCCGGTCTATTGGCAAATTTCTAACGTTCAAAGGGGGCAAAAAGCAATAGCATTCATTTTGCATTTTCATCTGTGATGGGTATAGACCCATTACAGATTCTGGCCTCATTTTGTCTGTTAATATTTTCCTTATTAAGCTATCTCTAAGGATACTTTTTGCGCATATTAAGTATACCCATCATACTTTTGATTCTCACTTACGCTTATGCTTTGTTCTGCGACGTGCCATTTGTTTTTTCGGTGATAAAGTAAACCAATCTTCCTCCTTAATTGGGTGAAAATAATCCGCTTCCTCAGCCAGTAATGCTGATGTGGTTTCTTCAATCGCCGCGATTTCTATCCTTACACCTTCTGTTTTTAAATGGCGCACTAATTCAATATAGTCAGAGTCGCCAGACATAATGATAATGGTGTCTACCTTGCTGGCTAACTGCATTGCTTTAATCGACAAAGGAATATCTGCACTCTTATGACATGGGCGCACAGAGCCATGATACAGTTGATGCAAACGTTCTGCTAATTTTGATGAAATTTGCACCCCTTCGCGAAAATAAATCAAACGATTTAACGCTCGGTTCAAGATGAGTCGTGGAATTAATTTATCAAAATTTAACATAGCACCTTCATCACCACACCGTTCATGGATACTACGTTCTATATTATTACCATCCACTAAAATGGCAACGGATTGACTTATAACGACATCGGGGGATTGCTGTGCCATTTATTTGTCCTCCACATATAAATCTGGAAATAATTCAGCACTAGGATCGACCGCATAGTCTACAAAATTCATAACACCTTCCTCTTTTAAAACATTTTCATCAAAATAAAAATTACCACTATTGGTTTTAGCTTCTTTAGTTAATATAGCGTAGGCAGCATCCGCAACAATGCTGGGGTGTCGACTACGCTTGATTAATTCACTGGGGAAATGCACTTTAATGGCCATGGTTGCAATGGTTGTTCTAGGCCACAATGAATTCACTGCCACACCTTGTTCTTTATACTCGGCTGCCAATCCCAAGGTACACATACTCATTCCATATTTTGACATCGTGTAGGCGAGATGATCTTTAAACCATTTTGGCGATAAATTAAGGGGAGGCGATAAAGTGAGTATATGAGGATTATCTGATTTCACTAAGTGCGGCAAACAGGCTTGTGACATCGCAAAAGTTGCGCGCACATTCACATCAAACATTAAATCAAATCGACGCATTGGCGTCTTTTGTGTGGGTGTCAAATTAATAGCGCTGGCATTATTGACGAGTATATCAAGTTTGCCAAACGCATCGATGACTCTGTCTACCACTGCTTGTATTTGCTTTTCATCGCGCACGTCTAAGGCGAGCCCTAGTGCCTTACCACCTGCTTGTTCTACGGCTTTTGCCACGGTATCAATAGTACCTGGTAATGAAGGGTGTGGTTTGGTGGTTTTACCTGTAATAATAAGAGTGGCACCATCTCGCGCACATTTTAAGGCAATGGCTTCGCCGATGCCACGGGTCGAGCCCGTAATCAATATCACCTTGCCTTCCAGGGGCTGCATCTTTTATTCCTTTTTATTATTCGATAGACAATCTTAGCATAATTTTGGCAAGCTACGATAGCTGCACTATTCTTTATAAATACCCTTCTTATCAATCAACACTTTCATAGAAAAATTTTTATCCATAGCAATTAAAAAGTGGTAATAAAGTTGCTGATGTTCATTTTTCTCCAGACTCAATCGATAGTATAAAGTGAAACCATTAAGCTGCTTTCGACAATAACTGGATAAATTAAAGTCATAAAGCGCACTATCTGACACGACACAGGAAAAATGCTGTTTCTGTTTTATGCCGGCTGCTAGTGACAGCGCTAAGCTTTGGGCAAGAACTTGGCGCCTTTGTCTCGCCCAATGGTTTTGGTTTGCTCGTACTAACCACTCAATATTGGAAAACGTAGCCATTGTCATCGCTGTTAAAATAAAAAGTAAGACTAATACTTGCACTAGGATAAATCCCTTTCTTCTACCTTGCATAAGCTATCCTCAGCCAGGCATACCACGCTTGATAATATTTGCCATCCTCAGCGATATGAAGCGCACCATTAAAACGGTAAGGACGTTTCTTTAACGTCACAGCTTCGATGCTATCCGTTAACAAGGCAAGTTGTAGCAAGGGCTGCGGTCCAGGCAGCCCTTTTAATTGCATATTATCCACACCTGCTACAATTTCTTGTGCTGGGTAGTACAGTGATTTTTGATATAAGGCATAATTTTTTTGCTGACGCTTGTTATGGTAATTGGTTTGTCGAATATAAAAATAATCATCCTCATAAAGGCCCACCCAAGCTCGCCCACGAAAACCCGATAAATTACTCTGTGTTACTACAGTAAATGAGTGGCCATGTTGCTGCACTGTCTTCACAATAAATTCTTTTGCAACAGTACAATTGCTAATGATCATCCGCATACCATTGTTCACTGTTCGATCAAGTTTGAACTGTAGTTGATGGCCTTGGGAGTTGATAGCAATAACGCGGGCAGGTTGTGCTGACATATAACGTACTTCCAACACCATTGTCTTTGGTTTCATGGCACGTTTAACGCTCGCAGGCAAACCGCTGGAATAGTTAGAAAGAATTCTCAGTGCGTGCTGTGGGTTAATATGGGCCGTTTTTAAAACCTGTTGATGATTATCACAACCTAAAAACCCACTGAGAAGGCTTGCTTTTGTGATGATCGATAATGCGACTAAGCCATGGTATTGCACGGTGGCGCGCGCCTGAGTCATTTCCATGCTTTTTTTTGCAGTCAATAATAAACGACTTACGAAACTGATAAAAAGACTACTCAAGAAAATCACGAGTAATAATTCCATCATCGCTACCGCTATCACTTTTTTCATTGTTAATATCTCAACTTAGCCTGTGATTGCTGCCATTGAATACTAAGTGCGCCCTGACTTATGTTGACTTTTGCATAAGGTATTAACGTTCTTAGCTGCCTCTCCCAGTGGGGGATACGTGATGACTGTTGTGCTTGAATGATGTTATAGGCACTTATTAACGCCGTCTCAGCGACGGTCCTTTTCAGTAGTCGCTCACTTTGTTGTGCGCTTAGCGCCAATAATTTAAGGCAGGCAAAAGCGCCAAAACTCATTACCAATAAGGCGACTAACAACTCTAGCAATGAAAACCCTCTGGCAAATGTTGGCATAGGCACCTCTGTGTTTTATGTTTTTGAATTTTTAATTATTATGTTTAATATGCTTATAAATCACAAGCATTATTTAACATGTTTTGTTACAATCAATTGTTACTATATTGAACAGAATGGAACGTACTATGTTTAAATCGAAATACATCGCAAAATTTCCCGATGAAAATGGCATCATTCATTACAATGATAAAGAAAAC
Organism: Gammaproteobacteria bacterium; assembly: GCA_021773295.1. Taxonomy (GTDB): domain Bacteria; phylum Pseudomonadota; class Gammaproteobacteria; order UBA1113; family UBA1113; genus JAJFKI01. The sequence goes on from JAJFKI010000007.1 coordinate 49,797, forward strand.
TTGGTGTGGAATAAGCTTTATACTCGCCAACTTAATATCGTGGAACAGTATGCCTGCGATGCTTTTTTGCAAGGGTTAGACATTTTAAAGTTTGCAACAGATAGGGTACCTCAAGTCAAAGAAATCAATGCGGCCCTAGGTAATACCACTGGTTGGAGCGTTGAACCCGTCGAAGCATTAATACCTGCCGTGCAATTTTTCACCTTGCTCGCTAATCGTAAATTCCCTGCGGCTAATTTCATTCGCAGCATTGAGGATTTTAATTACGTCACTGAGCCCGATATTTTCCATGAATATTTTGGTCACTTGCCAGTACTCACTCATCAAGCCTTTGCTGATTTCATGGAGCAATATGGCAAGTTTGCCCTGAATGCCAGTGAAGCGGATCGCCCTTATCTCGCCAGGCTCTATTGGTTTACCGTGGAATTCGGCTTATTAAAAACTGATAAAGGGATAAAAAATTATGGTGGCGGCATTTTATCATCGCCTGAAGAAACGGTGTATGCCGTTGATAGTGATAGCCCTGAACGCAGATCCTTGAGCGATATACTCTCTGTGTTACGCACACCCTATCGTGTCGATATGATGCAAGCCGTATACTACGTAGCAGATGCTTTTGAAGAATTGTATCAGCTATTGAATGACGATTTGTTTGACTTGATTCAAGAGGCTCGTAGTTTAGGAGATTTCGAACCGACCTTCCCCTTACCTCGAGAAGATCAAAAAGGCGTTATGTGTTAATTATTTATCAAAGGAATTTCTATTATGTCAAATGATTTAAATACTAAAAAATGTGTTCCCTGCGAAGGTGGCGTACCTGCTTTGAGTAAAACAGAAGCGCAAATCCTCACAAAGCAATTACATAACGATTGGGTATTAGCTGAAAAAAACGATGAAATTTATCGCGAAGTAAATTTCAAAAATTATTATGAAACTATGGCCTTCGTTAATGCCGTTGCCTGGATGGCGCACCAAGAGGATCACCACCCAGATTTAAGCGTACATTATAATAAATGTCGTATTCGCTACAGCACCCATGCCATTAACGGTCTGTCTGAAAATGATTTCATTTGCGCAGCGAAAGTTGACGCATTATTGTAATTAATGATTCATTTCAACAAACAGTTGGTTCATGCGTTGTACGAAGGTTGCAGGATCATCTAAGGTGCCACCTTCTGCCAACACGGCTTGATCAAATAACACATGGCTTAATTCACTAAAGCGTGATTCTACCGTTTCATTTTGTAATTTAAGCACCAGTGGATGTTCTGGGTTTAATTCCAAAATTGGTTTATTCGTTGGCACATCCTGACCTGCTGCTTTTAAGATACGCTGGATATTCATTCCCATATCTTGCTCATCGGCAACAATACACGCTGGTGAAGATGTCAAACGATGTGTCATGCGTACATCTTTAGTTTTATCTTTTAATTCTTCTTTAATACGCGTTAGCACATCAGCAAATTTTTCTTCTGTTTCTTTTTTCTGCTCTTGCTCAACTTCATCTTCCAATTCACCTAAGTCTAAATCACCGCGAGTAATAGAGATTAATTGCTTACCTTCATACTCATTCAAATGAGCAACAAGCCATTCATCAACACGCTCATGAAGTAATAACACTTCGATGCCTTTCTTACGGAAAATTTCCAAGTGTGGACTGTGCCTAGTAGCATTAAAGCCATCGGCCGTGATGAAATATATCTTATCTTGATCTGGCTGCACACGAGCCAAGTAATCATCCAATGAAATTTCTTGGGTTTCTTTGTCATCAAAGGTCGTGCTAAAGCGTAACAGTTTCGCTAATTTTTCACGGTTTGCGAAATCTTCAGCTAAACCTTCTTTGATCACTGGGCCGAATTCTTTCCAGAATTCATTATATTGCTCTTTATCGTTTTCAGCCATTTTCGCTAACATATCTAGTATACGTTTAGTCGTCGCTGCACGAATGTTGTCGATAACTTTATTGTTTTGCAATAACTCACGCGATACGTTTAATGGTAAATCATTTGAATCAATCACACCTTTCACAAAACGTAAGTATAAAGGCAGTAATTGCTCAGCATTATCCATTATAAATACGCGTTGCACATAAAGCTTTAAGCCTCTTGGCATATCGCGGTTCCACATATCAAAGGGTGCCGCTTTTGGTAAATAAAGTAAGCTCGTGTATTCTAACTTACCTTCAACTTTATTGTGCGCCCAGGTAAGTGGCTCTTGGAAATCATGAGAAATGTGTTTATAGAATTCTTGATATTCTTCTTCCGTAATTTTTGATTTAGGCAAAGTCCATAAGGCTTTAGCTTTATTTACGGCATTATACTCAGCCTTTTTGCCTTCTTTTTCTTGCTCTTCAGTCAATACTTCCTTCATTAAGACAGGGAAGGAAATATGATCGGAGTACTTGGTGATAATACTTTGCAAACGCCATTGATCTAAAAATTCTGACTCGTCTTCTTTAAGATGCAAGGTAATTATCGTACCTCTATCAGCTTTAGTAATAGCTTCAATGGTGTAATCACCTTCACCACAAGATTCCCATCTCACAGCTTCATCTTTTGTTAAGCCGGCACGTCTGGTTTCAACAGTCACCTTGTCTGCAACAATAAAACTTGAATAAAAGCCTACGCCAAATTGCCCAATCAATTGACTATCTTTTGCTTTGTCTTTACCTAGCGCTGCTAGGAATTCACTGGTCCCTGATTTAGCAATCGTCCCTAAATGATCAATCACTTCTTGGCGCGACATCCCAACACCATTATCTTTAATAGTAATGGTTTTAGCATCAGCATCGTAATCGACCCGTATTTTCAATTCATGATCATCTTCATAGAGTGAATCGTTAGCCAACGCTTCAAAACGTAATTTGTCTTCGGCATCCGAGGCATTAGAGATTAACTCTCTTAAAAAGATTTCTTTATTACTGTATAAGGCATGGGTCACGAGGTGCAATAATTGCTTAACCTCTGTTTGAAAGCCTAAGGTTTCTTTATTTTCGACCGTTTCACTCATTTTTTAGATACTCCTGATTTAATCATTATCACATTGATAGGGTATTTGGGGGCCAATGGCAAAATTTCAAGGCTTGCCAGTCAGATTACATAGGGTTATAGTAATTTTTTCACAAAAAACTTGGACTGATCAATGAATTATCATGCTTTAGCCACTGTACAATTAGGCTCTGAAAATGACTACTATAAAGCTGGTGATTTACCAGAAATTGTCCACGCTGATGACTCGGCCTTGGATGTATTGTTTGACTTTAAACACACCAAGGCACTCACAATTGGCTATGAAAAACCCATTTTTGAGGCTCGCCAAGAAATGACATTTTGTGGGATTTTAGTCTTGTTGGTCGTTGATGAACTAGGGCAAGCCGTAGGTTTGATTAGTTCTGAAGATATTCTCGGCACAAAACCCGTTAAAATTTCACAAGAAAAAGATATGCAGCGTGCTGACATCAAAGTCAGTATGATAATGACCCCTTGTGAGAAACTAACAGCCATCTCCATACAGGATGTGGAAAGCGCCAAAGTTGGTCATATTTTAGAAACATTGATTGAAAACAAATGCCACTATGCCTTAGCGGTCGACGTCGATGCAGATACCGATAAAAAAATTGTCCGTGGCGTCTTTTCTTTAACCCACATCAGTCGCCAATTAGACATTGATCCCGCAACACAAGCACGCTATGCCACAAGCTTAGCAAAGCTAAAACAAATGTTCGATTAAGAATTAAAAATTAAACTCTCGACCCCAAATCCTTGTCTTCCTCATCACCTGCGATAAGGTATGTTAATTCATCACATAAAATTATCTGATTGCCTTTAAATTTCATGTAAGCAATCACTTTGGCTTCTATTTGTCGGCCATTGATTTTTGTCGCATCAATGTGATGCACACTACAAACAGCATCATCTTCTTCAATTAAATGTTCAAAATCAATAGTGACTTTCTCAATGCTAGATTTTAATACTTTGATATGCTGCACAAATGAATCAAAATTTAAAGACTTGCCGTCAACATGCTGAACATACTCAGGATGAAAATATTGTTTGATAATCGAGGCATCAAACGAACCAGCACCAAAAACTTCTAAAAATATTTTCTTAACGAATGCTTTTTTGCTTTCCATCAATATTTCTCCCTTTAAAATTTATCTCTACACCCATCGTACTTCAAGCTAACGCTTTCGTGATTTGCTCAAGTGCCATATTAATTTTCTCTTCTCTCAAAGCATAACAAATGCGAATGATGTTATGGCCCTTATTTTTATCTAAATGGAATGACCGACCAGGTACGCTAGCAACTTTAGCGTTATCTAAGAGATAGCTTGCGACAGCTTCATCATCCCCAAGCCCCAGTTCTGATATATCAGCCATCAAATAGTAAGCCCCTTGTGGCAAGGGCACTTTAAATCCAAGATCATTTAAGGTTTGCACGACATGATCGCGTTTGGTTAAAAATTCTTGTGCTAAGTTCGTGTAATACTCCTCATCAACATTTAAAGCCGTGATGCAAGCATACTGCAATGGCGTTGGCGGGCAGACATAAATTAAATCCTGTAATAATGACATTTTTTCAATGATCTCTTGCGGCCCCGAGACATAGCCTAAACGCCAACCAGTCATATTAAAAGTTTTTGAAAAACCAGAAATGGTGAGGGTACGTTCGAAGTGATCTTCAAGGCTAGCAATAGAAACATGTTCGTAACCGGGATAAGTAATATATTCATAAATTTCATCGGTGATCATGTACAGGTCGTTTTCTCTGGCGATATTCCCCAATGCCAATAATTCCTGTTGGCTATAGACTTTACCTGTAGGATTATTGGGGGTACAAATAACCATGCCACGCGTAAGTGGCGTAACAGCTGCCCGCACTTCATCCATATCAATACTTAGGGTTTGTAAATTAATGGCAACTGATTTAACAGTGATGCCATTTAATTCTAATATATTTTTGTGGTAACCGTAGAATGGCTCAAATAGAATGACTTCATCACCAGCGTTAAATAAAGCATTAATAGCACAAACATAAGCACCGGTTGAACCATGGCTCACCATGATTTGCGTATCTGGCTCGGCGTTAATCCGATTAAATTGTTTAATTTTTTCCGCGAGTGCGAAGCGCAAACTGCGAATGCCGTTATAAGGCGAGTAAATACTTTTATCGCGCTCTATGGCGTCGTAAGCTGCTTGTTTGATAGGAGCAATCACCGGAATATCACAGACGCCCTGCCCTAAATTAATCCCACCGATAGCAGCACATTTAACACTGGCTGAACGAATGCCGGACTGCTTTAAATCTTTACTCTTATCGCTTAATCTTGACATAGTGAATCTTTTCCAAATATTGCCGTATTGCAATGAATCAGGATGGATTATATCCTTACTGATTATACTTTGCTAGGAAAGAATACTATGGCATTAAAAAATACAGAAGAGACCTATGGGCAAATGAGTAAATCATTGCATTGGATTGTGATGGTGCTAGTTTTAGTGTTACTGTTAGTGGGTTCCTTAATGGGCGACATTCCCTTTAAACCTGTGAAACATTTAGTGTACACGCTGCATAAATTAACAGGGCTAACGGTTATGTTCCTCATGATCTTTTTTGTGATTTGGTCCGCCTTTAATCCTAAACCCAGCTACCCAGAAAAAATGAAAGCCTGGGAATTATGGTTAGCAAAAACCGTCCGTATTAGCTTATATGTAGTCATCATTGCAATGCCACTTGTGGGATGGTTTTTTTCAACAGCGGCAGGATACCCGCCCAGTTTATTTGGTGTCGCAGCCTTTCCAGCGCCCTTTGTTCCAGTGAGTAAAAGCCTGGCCGGCATCGGTCATGAGTTACATGAAATTATTGCTTGGATCATTGTCTGCTTAACGGTGGTACATGCGGCTGGTGCCTTTACCCATCGAGTGATTTATCGAGATAATGTCTTGCAACGCATGATGGGGCTATCCGACTAATAAAATGTAGGAACGCTTCACGCGCCACCCCTACATTATATGGCACCGTTCGTGGGATAAGGGGAAACTTAAAATGGCAGTGCTATGTCTTCAGCCTCACTATGCACTTCAGTCACTGTGGTGGTTTCAGTAAAATGTTCAATTATTAATTGTAAATTTCTGCGTCCACGAAATTCATTCACGTCTAGCCGATACACTGCATGGATGTGTGAAGCACGATGATTGGGCCATTGCTCTATGTCAATATTGAAAGCAATCGCATCAATCATTTGATTAGATTGTGGCAGGGCTAAAATCATTTTTAAATGTTTGGCACCAACGATGCGTTGCTCCACCAATTTAAAAACCCCATCAAAGCTAGGCTCAGGAAATGCTTGCCCCCAGGGCTCGGCAAATTTTAATGTTTGTGCCAAACTCAAATTAAAGTCTGAGTCACTGAGTTGCCCATCAGAATAAACAACCCCTTGTGCTAAATCATCGCTGAAGTGCTTCGCAACTTCTTCAGCAAATACCTTTTGGAAGTTATCAAAATTGTTTGCCTTTATCGTTAAACCTGCTGCCATGGCATGGCCACCAAATTTTTCGATCAAATCGGGGTGTTGAGTTGCTACGGCATCAAGGCAATCACGGATGTGAATGCCATTGATTGAACGCGCCGATCCTTTAATATATCCCTTTTCAGCTTGTGCAAAAGCAACCGTTGGGCGATGACACTTTTCTTTAATCCGCGATGCAACGATACCGATAACGCCTTGATGCCAACTTGAATCATACAGAGAAATAGCTGCCGGCACTTGTTGTTGATTAAACTGCAGTTTATCAATTTCTTTAAAGGCTTGTTGTGACATTTCAGCTTCGATTTGTTTGCGCTCTTGATTGAGTAAATCTAGTCGATTCGCTAGCGCTAAAGCTTCTTGTGTTGATTCACTCAATAAGCACACGATACCTATGGACATGTCTTCCAAGCGCCCCGCTGCATTCAAGCGCGGGCCGACCGTGAATCCTAAATCTTGTGCTACTATTTGCTGACTACTGCGGTTGCCTACGGTTAGTAACGCTTGAATACCCGGTCTCGCGAAACCAGCACGAATACGGCATAAGCCTTGATGCACCAGGATGCGATTGTTTTTATCTAAAGGTACGACATCTGCGACAGTGCCTAAGGCGACTAAATCAAGCAATTGCCCTAAGTTTGGTTCCGTAATCCCTTGCTGTTTAAACCAATCTTGCTCTCTTAAATAACTACGTAGTGCTAACATCACGTAAAAAATCACACCAACACCGGCTAAGTGCTTACTGGGGAACTCACACCCTAATTGATTAGGATTGACGATAGCATCAGCATCTGGAAGCGTTTCACCTGGTAAGTGGTGATCGGTAATTAAAATGTTTGCACCCATCGCTTTAACAGCGTTCGTACCCTCAACACTAGAAATCCCATTATCAACCGTAATTATTAAATCCGGCTGCCACTGGGCAGCAACCGCAACAATTTCTGGTGTTAAACCATAACCATATTCAAAACGATTTGGCACGAGGTAATTAACCTGCTGCGCCCCCATCGCGCGTAACGCAGTCACAGCCACAGCCGTGCTAGTAGCACCATCAGCATCAAAATCACCAATGATCATAATTCGCTGTTGCTGCATGAGCGTGCCCGCTAGTAGGGTCGTTGCTTGCTCAATCCCCTTTAGCTTCGTAAAAGGTATTAACCCTTTCAAGTCTTTTTTCAGCTCATCTGGCTGAGTAATACTACGACTCGCATAAATTCTTTTTAATACTGGATGAAAATCTTGTTCAATATTAAGCACGCTTTGAGGATCACGGCGCTTGATGATGATCATTTTTTGTTGCTTCCTATCCTGGACGATTGTTTTGCTGAATCATAACAGCTTTCTCCGGATTGGTAAGCATTTTATTAGCAGCCTGGGGGCACAGGTAATTAACAATTTCGCTAATGAAGCTATTTTTTCAAATAGAGTAATTACTATCAATCATCAGCTTACGTATTGTTAACCTGCCCCCCCATTTATTGTTTATAACATTAGCGCCCAAACCCTAGATAGTCCGAACAATTATCGAACGATCTAGGTTCGTAACGTCATTACGTTTTGAGCGCATTTGCAACTGATTTAAAAATTGATGTCATTCTTGGACCAATTAAGGCCAGTCCTGCGACAATTGCTACAATAGACACCGCAGCAATTACACCATATTCCAAAGCAGTCACGCCCTTTTGGGCTTTCAAACGAGTTTGGATCGTCTTCATGTTGCACCTCCCTTCCTACCCTAAATAATGCTTGAGTCACCATAATGACAACTCATACTAGGAGTATAGTTTAGATGTAATCAAAACTCACACAATTAATAACTTAACAAATAATTAAATATTGTTTCACCCCAGAAAAAAGTAACAAATCCAGCAATTGACAGCATTGGAGAAAACGGTATTAGCATTTTCTTATCTGAAAGTCCTCTGAAATGCAGCAAAGTAACACTCACAATACCTAACATAATGAATGCAATTGCAATCGTTAAGGGTAAAAGCTCATAACCTTGCCACGCGCTTATCATTGCTAACAGTTTTGCATCTCCCAGCCCTAACCCTTCTGCTTTACGTACTATTTGATATAAATAACCTAATAGCCAAAACAGCAAATAGCCAATCGCCGCGCCGATTATCGCATCCTTAGGAGAAACAAATACATCATAAGTGCTTATGATAAGACCCAGCCATAAAATAGGTAGCACAATACTATCTGGTACGAGTTGGTGCTCTAAGTCTATGCAGGTAACGATTAGCAGGCTAAAGCTAAATAAAAAGATAAGCAACGCCTTTAAATTCAAGCCATAAACAATCACAAGCCCGATTAACAAAACAACAGAGAGTAACTCCACTACGGGTACTCTGATACTCAAATTAGCGCGGCATTTGGAACACTTCCCGAGTAAAAACAGATAACTTAACAGCGGAATTTTCTCGGTCCATCGGTAGAAATAATGACAGTTCGGACAGGATGAAATGGATCGAGGAACAGGGATTTGTTCGCGTTGCGTTGCATCGGATGGGTCTTCAATCTCTAAAAAAGCAAGGCACTCACTTTTCATGTCTGCGTACAGATTGGTGGGGATAAAATTAATGATAACGTTAATGCACCGTCCGATCACTAATCCGAGTATGACGAGTACAATTAACCCTAAGGTGGGCAAGTGAAATACGTTTAACGACTCCATTTTTCTCTAGTACCTCTTCCATGTTGTTGAATCATTTTAATGAATGCTTAAGCATAAGTACACCTTAGTGTCTATTTGTTTCAATTTAAAAATCATTAAGAGCCTTATTAATAGGTATATGGCCCTCACTACGCTATATTTTAAGTATGGGTGGTTAGGATGTGGGGCAGATTATGCCGAACTCGATAGTATCTAAATTTTCGTGGCAAAAGGTACGTGGCGTCGTAGCCATCGAAGCCGCGTTCGTGCTCCCTGTGCTAATCTTACTCATTATTGCGACCATAGAGATTACCTATATCTTACACGCCAGGCACGCCATGCTTGATGCAGCCAGAGAAGGCGCGAGGTATGCGGCCATTGAGACTGTCACCGCTGCCGAGGTAAAAAATAAAGTTATTTCTTATCTTACCACTATGAAAATTAAGGCAAGCTCAGCGTGTCCCAATAACAGCTGTATTACTATCAGCCCATCTGATCCGAGTACGGTTAAGCGCGGAGAGTCTATAACAGTCAGTCTTACCATTCCGGCGGCGAAACTGTCTATCGTTCCCAATAATGGAATATACACTTGGGGAAGTATAAAGCTAAATGTTAGCGCCTCAATGGCAAAAGAAAAATGAGGTATTCAGATGAAAAGAATAGCCTACACAAAGAGTAAAGGAATCGCAACAATGCTATTCGCATTGGTGGGCACTATTCTTATACTGTCTGCGTCTCTTGCACTAGAAATTGGGCTGGTACGCGTTGCAAAGGCAGAGGTACAAAATGCCACGGACTCGGGAGCAAAAGCTGCTGCTGATATACTCGGTTCAGCGAATGCGCTCGTCATTCAAAAAGCAAAAGATTTTGTTAACAAACATACCATCTATGGAAACGCTAAACCGCAAAACGTTAAGGTTGAGTTGGGTGATTGGGATGACGCAACAAAAACCTTTAGCATCAACAATAATAATCCGAAAGCTGTGCGAGTCACTGCAGAGTATTCAGGCAAACATTATTTAGCCAAGATAATCAATGTAAACGCGTATACTGTCACTGCAGAGTCAATCGCCATCTCAGTACCAAGAGACATTGTCTTTAGTGTTGATATTTCAGAATCAATGAATGACGATAGCCAATTGAAATCTATCAGTTTACTCGGTGAAGCAACCATTAAAAATAATTTATCCAAAATATATCAAGATCTAGGTTCACCCACCTACGGACAGATGACATGGGAACCTATCTACATCGCTAGCAATAATACTAACACTGTTGTTCAACAACTTGGTTTAGACAATGTAGCGTACCCTTATGCAAAAGGCAGCTGGAATAAATTTGTGAATTATATCAAAAATGATTCGACCATTGAGGCGGCGGGTTATAAAAAAAAGTATGGTTACTTAACCTTGGTGGATTATTGGCTCTCAGAAGTACCTGGGTTTGATGAAACCTCTGATCTATGGAAAACTCGCGCAGAGCCGCTACTAACTGCAAAAGACGCCGTCGATTACATTCTTGCAACCTTAGGTCCAACCGATAAAGCTGCATTGCTGACTTACAACACTAAAAATGGCTCGGGAGGCTTAGAAGTCGCTTTAACGACCAATAAACAACAAATAACCGATGTCTTAAGAGGCGATATTGCGGCTAATACACCTGGTCGCCAAGCAGGACACTGGCATAAATTTACTAATATAGGTTCGGGTATTAAAAATTCACGCGCAGAGTTAAATCAATCTATTGGCCTGCCTGAGCGACAAATTGTATTAGTGAGTGATGGTAAGTCCAGTTGGAATGCCCAAGGGAATAATCCTTCTCAAAGTCGGCAAAATGTCATTAATCAAGTCAATTTTGCTAAAAATGATGATATTATCATTTACACCGTTAGCATGGGGGCCGATCCTGATACTGACTTAATGCAACAAATCGCTGACATCACAGGGGGCATTCACATTAATATCCCGGCGGGTGATAGTGTTAATGAACACCTCGATAAGATGAACTTGCTCATCGATAATCTTGCTCCCAGAGCCGTCTTGGTGAAATAAGGCGTGAAATGACGCACAGCTATTGTATTGCCATTATAATTTCCTTAAACTAAACAATTAAATAGAGCAAATCAGAGGGACAAGGGAATGTTACGCTCTAAGACATATTTATTCATTGTTGTCGTCGTGCTGGCCGGTGCATTAACCTTTTTCTTCCTACTACTGTCTCTGACAAAAAAAACCCCACCACCAAAAGCAGCTAAGATAACCCCCACATCGCATATTTTAATCGCCAAACGACACTTAAACGTTGGAGTGAGGTTGAAACCAACGGATGTAGATTGGTCAGAAATTCAAAAGAAAGAATTAAAACCTGAGCACATTGTTAAAAAGAAACAAGCATTAACCGATTACAATAATTTAGTCGTCAGACGCCCTATCGCTAAAAATCAGGCCATCACTAAAAACCGGATTGCCTATTTGGGACACAATGGCTATTTAGCTGCGCTTATTAAACCTGGGATGCGTGCTGTCTCACTAAAAGTTGATATTCAATCGGGTGTTGCTGGGTTTGTTTTTCCTGGTGATAGAGTCGATGTCATCCTTACATACAAAACAGGGCCTAAACAAACTGACTATGAAAGCAAAACGCTATTAAGTAAAGTACTCGTATTGGCCGTCGATCAAACTGCGACACCTGATCAAGGTAAACAAGCCATGGTTTCAAAAACTGTCACCTTAGAGGTTTTACGACAGCAAGCTGAAGAGCTAACACAAGGACAAAAGCTAGGCGTAATCACGCTAGCCTTGCATAGCGCTATGCCCCCTCTTCAATCACTCGATAATATAGATGTTGAAACAACAACCTTTAGCGCACCTATAACAAAGAAACCCCCAACATCAACGATTAATCTCCTTCGAGGTGAAGATGATAAAACTATTCAGTTTGATAATTAATCAAATGCACACAACGAATACTCACTACAAACATTGTAATATTGGCAATCGTCGGCTATCACTGACTGCCATTGTAGCTTGCCTGTTACTTATCCTTAGTTGCCAAACAAGTTATGCCTTATCGCAAAATATTAGCCTTCAACTTAATAAAGGCAAAATCATAAGAGTCTATCGCCAAACAGATACTGTATTTATTGCAAATCCAGAGATTGCTAACTTCCACCTAAAAGCACCTGGTGTCCTCTACATTTATAGTAAAAAAATTGGAGAAACCAACCTCTTTGTGATGAACAAACGGGGACAAGTCACTGCAAAGTACCATATTCAAGTTGTAGTTGATATATCAGGCTTAAAACGGGCACTTTATGCTTTATTCCCCAATGAACAGATACAGGTTAAGGCAGTTGGTGACTCTGTTGCACTAAAAGGACTGGTAGCCACAGCGAGTAAAGCAAACGCAATTATTAAAGTTGCTAACCGATTTGTACCTGACAAATCTAAAATTATCAATCTAATAAAAATTGGCTTACCGACTCAAGTCAATCTACGGGTAAGAGTCGTTGAAATGCAACGTGAAACAGAACGAATCATTGGACTTAACTGGAACGCTATTTATGGACCAGCCAGTACATTACTTGGCGTAGGCTCCTCATTTCCTTTAAGAGCAGCCACAGAAAGAAATTTTTTCTTAACAGCTGATATTCTACGTGGTAATTTAGATTTAACGGCGACAGTTGATTTGTTAGATCAAGAAGGTTTAGTCACTATACTCTCTGAACCGAATTTAACGGCCATGTCAGGTGCAACTGCAACATTCCTAGCAGGTGGTGAGTTTCCAATTATCGTGCCTCAGGGCGGGCTCAATAATTCTAACACCATTGAATTTAAAAAATTCGGCGTTCAATTAGCCTTTACGCCTGTGTTGCTTAATAGCAAGCTCATTAATTTGCATGTTCGCCCAGAAGTAAGTGAACTTACCGATAAAGGTGCTGTAGAATTGAGTGGAATAAAAGTTCCTGCTTTAGTGACGAGACGTGCAGAAACCACCGTTGAATTAAATAGTGGTCAAAGTTTTGTAATTGCCGGTTTGCTACAAAATAATGCGAAAAATTTAGTGAGTAAATTTCCTGGGCTGGGAGATATTCCTTTGTTTGGTCGTTTATTTAGATCTCATGAATTTTTACGAGGTGAATCAGAGTTGGTAATCATTGTAACACCTTATATCGTAAACCCCACTGATGGTAATGAACTTGCTCTTCCAACAGACGAATTAAGAACTGCTCAAACTATCGTTAGAAAACTTAAATACAACGGTAAAATTGGCTTTATTCTGGAGTAAAAGATGGCTATGACAAAAAAAATTAGTCTACTAAAAGTAACTCGTAACAGTTTACTGATGTTAACATTACTTATTGCAGGGTGTGCTGTTGATCCTGGCTATTGGAATGGTCACAATAAATTTCACAATGAAATCAGCTTCAGAGATTTAAATTATCAACTCAACTTCGATGAAAATAAAACCAGCTTATCTAAGAAACAAGTTCATATGTTAAAAGGTGCAGTCACCAAGGCAAACAATGTTGAGCTCGTTTATTTATCTCCTTGCCCTGCAAGTAGCGAGTATGGTAATCAAAAGCGTGTCAAAGCTGTGGCAAAGGTAGTAAAAGAGCTTGGGTATACCCCTATTGTTGCAACTACACCACCACTTTCTCAACATCCAAGCACTTGTGTCAATATAACTTTAAGGCAAATTTTTGTCATTCCACCTCACTGTCCTAACCTAGTATCGCCCGGCAGTAATTACTATAAAATATCAAGTAATTTCGGTTGCTCATCGGTAAGAAATCTTGGGGTTATGGTAGCCTATCCACAAGAATTACTCGATCCAGGCAGGGGTACGGGTGACGTACCGTCAAATAGACAAATTCTTGCAATACAAGATTATAACAAAGGTGTCGTTAAAAAATTATACTCAAGTGAAAGTGAAACTGAGAGTGTTGAAGAGACTAGTGATACCGGCGAAGGAGGAGAAGGTGGATCCATTAGCATCTCAAAATAGCAAAAACAATCAGTGGCATGCCTTCATTACAAATGAGAAAGCAAAAGCCACACTACTTGATATAGCCCAAACACATCACGATTGCCAGATGGAAGTGATAACAGGAAATCTTGATAAAGCTATTGAACACGTTGCCAATCGAGACATTCGTTATCTCCTTATCGACATATCCGGTGAAGATGATCCAATACCAAAAATAAAAGAACTTGCTGAACACTGCCATGATGAAATTTACGTCATAGCACTTGGTAAAACTGATAACGTAAGCTTTTATCGTAAACTGCAGCTCATTGGAATTGATGACTACTTAGTGCTTCCCATCGAAGAAAAAGCATTATTTGATGCAATGCAAACCGTAGGCGTAACAACGACTAAATCAAAAGCTCATCAACGTCAAAATATTATCGTCGCTGGAGCACGCTCAGGTGTTGGTGCATCAACCATAGCGGTAAATCTTGCTCATGTTTTTTCCGAAAATAGACAGTACAAGACATGTCTCATTGACTGGGATTATCATTTTGGTAGCGCACTATTATCGTTTGATTTAGCGAGTAATATGGACTTAGTAGAAGCCATCGGTAATGTAGATAGACTTGATACGTCACTTCTGGAAAACCTCTCAAAAAATGCTAGTGAAAATTTGAGTGTATTAGGAGCGCTCTGCCCATTAGACATGCCTATCACAGTCCAGCCCAATGACGTAATGAAAATAACCACGCTACTCAATGAGATAAATGACATTACTCTCCATGATATTCCTCACTCAAGCGAATTGTTATATCAACTTCTTAATGATGACACTACCGCTGTTATCATTATTTCGGATTTGTCTATAAATGCCATTCGCGATACACAGCGAATATTAGAGTTTTGTAAAAAGCAAGCGCCCCATAGTGACATAATCATGGTGTTAATGAATGACAAATCACTGAGTGGAGAGCAAATTACTATAAAGCAATTTGGCCTAAAAGTTGAACGCAACCCTGACCATATCATAGAAAACGATAAAAATATTATTGTCGGTGCTTTAAATATAGGGGAACCTCTTGCTAAAACAGATCCAAATCATCCTATGATAGTTACCTTGAGAAAAATAACCCAATCAATTTTAAAAATTAAGACTCAAGAGAAGAAAAAATCGATTCTCAAGCGCTGGCTGCATATATAGGAGTTAACCATGTTAGGCAAAAAAAAATCTTCAGGCCCTCTTAAAAAAGAAGGTGCCCCAAAAACCTCTATTACAGAAACTACTCTTGAAGTAGACGCTACCATGGAAACGGAGCCAGCTAGCCCTACCTTTCCTGAAAAAATCAAATATCACCCAAGCTTTAAAATAAAAGGACGTATCCTTTCAGATATCCCCCCAGACATACAGCAAAAAGTGCTAAATATAACTGCAGCGATTCAAGAAGCAATTGTCGATCAAATTGATTTACACGAAATAACCTTTCTTGATAAAGAACAATTTCTGCAACTAGCGAAACCAATCATCGATAAAGTGCTATCAGATGAAAAAATATCACTCAATAAAAACGAAGAGTTATATCTTGAATATTGCATTCTCGCTGAAATGCTCGGTTATGGCCCTATACAAGCTTTATTAGATGATGTGTCTATCAATGATATTTTAATTAATGGCTTTACAAAAGTTTATGTGGAGCGTTTTGGTAAGCTGGAATTGACAGATATATCCTTTCGCAACGATGAGCATTTAATGAGATTAATAAGCCAGATGGTTTTAAAAACAGGGCGTAGAATCGATGAACTTAATCCTTATGTTGATACCAGGCTACCTGATGGTAGTCGTGTGAATGCTATCATACCTCCCCTTGCCATTGATGGCCCGAGCGTATCAATACGTAAATTCAAACAAAGCATGATGCATTTTTCTGATATGATTACCACCGGTTCGATGTCTGTTGCGATGTCAAGAGTATTAGAAATTGCAGTTCGTTCAAAAATCAATATTTTAATATTGGGGGGTACAGGTTGTGGTAAAACAACATTTTTAAATGCCTTATCACAAATGATCCCAAATGATGAAAGGATTGTTACCATTGAAGACGCTGCTGAATTACAACTACAGCAGCCACATCTAGTTCGATTAGAAACACGTACGCCAAATGTAGAAGGCGAAGGAGAGGTGACTATCAGACAACTTGTTATTAATGCTCTTAGGATGCGACCGGATAGAATTATTCTTGGGGAAATTCGTGGTGAAGAGTCCTTTGAAATGTTACAAGCAATGAATACGGGCCATAACGGTTCAATGTGCACAATACATGCCAGCAGCACACGGGAAGTGGCTGCAAGGTTGTCAAACATGTTAATGATGCTAGGTTATAACTTTTCAAACCAGTCTATCCTCTCTCAAATAGCCAACTCAATTCAATTACTTGTCGAGTTAACCAGAATGAAAGACGGGAAAAGAAGAGTAACAAAAATTACTGAAATTACAGGGCTTGAACACGACGTGATAACCATGCAAGATTTATTCGTTTATCAACAGTCAGGAGAAGACAAAAATGGTAATTTGCTTGGGGATTTTAAAGTCACCAAAATTAAACCTAGATTTTCATGGCGCACAATTCTCTATGGTTTAGATAAAGAATTATTGGAGGCGATGCAGTGAGTGGTCTCATGCTGATGTTAAGTCTATTAATATCTGTAGTCTTACTGGCAGTATTATCCATTAAATTTGTAGAAGTCAGCTTGCGAAAAAAAAAGATTCAATCTCGTTTAAAGAAACAATGCCAAAAACAAAATACTGACATTGTTAGCCAATATCAGCTTGCTCCAAAACATAGCAGAATACTCTTCAAATGGCCTTTAAGCCGAGTCATACTGTGGTTTAGTGTATTAATGGGATCCTTTGCTTTAATATCTTTACTGTTTGAATCACACGCATTATTAACAACCGTCACAAGTTCATACCTACTGATTGCCTCAGGGATACTTTATATTGCTGGGTACATAAAACAAAAACAAAGAAATAAATTCATTGATGAACTACCCGCAATCATTGAGTTTATTGCACAAGCAGTCACAGGAGGAAGAACTGTCCCAGAAGCAATTACGCTTGTTTGTGAAAAGTATACGGGGTTAATACAAAAAGTTTTTAAAAGAATTAATCGCTCAATAAACTTAGGTCAGTCCTATGTCGATGCAATTAGAAAAGAAGCATTAGAGTTAAAAATGGTGGAATTTTATTTTTTTAGTATTATCATAGTGACGCAATTTAAAACTGGCGGAAAAATCGCAGAGTTATTAGGTAATCTTGCTAAAACCTTATATGAAAAAAGAGCATTAAAATTAAAAATAAAATCACTCACATCTGAAGCAAAAACTAGCATGATAATTTTGGCTATATTACCTTGGGTTGCTGTTTTATCAACATTGCTCATTGCTAAAGATTATCTTGCCCCGCTTTTTACCCATCCAATAGGGAGAATGGTCTTAGGTGGCAGCATTCTATCTGAAGTGATTGCTTTTATGATTTACAAGAGAATGTCTAAAGGAAAGCTATGATCTCATCTGGATTACAATTCATTACTAATAATATGTTTTTCATTGTATTATTTGTGATGCTTATAGCATCTCTTTATATTCTAACCGCCTTATGGATTAAAATGGATACGTACAAGCGCCTATCCTCAAGACTCTATAATCTGAATAAACGAGAAATAACCCCGACATTATCCACACAAAAAAGGATGAGCGACTCCCTGATAAAACAGTTAACAAAATTAGCAGAGTACTTTAAATTATTTGATAGGCATGAACATAAACCGACGATACTATTACTGGCACAAGCTGGTCATACCAATAAAACCAGTTTAATTATTTACAGCTTTATACAAATAGTTATTCCAGGTATTTTTGGCATGTCTGCATTTATCATTGCTCAAGCAGGTATTATTATTCATTTTAGTTTTACGCAGCAAATGATTTTTGTTACGTGCGCCATCATTGTTGGAACTTATTTACCTATATTTGTGCTAAAAAAATTAGCTAAACACTACCAATCAAAAATCTATCGCAGTTTGCCTGATGTTATGGATTTAATGGTGATGTGCTTAGAAGCTGGTTATGGCACTGATGAAATTTTTGATTTAATTGCTTACGAGTTTCAACATCTTGCCCCTGCAATGGCTGAGCAATTATACATTACAACCATGGAGTTACGCCTATTACCCGCGAGGCGGCTAGGATGGAGGAATCTTATGTTAAGAGTTCCTCTGGATGAAATAAAAAATTTAGTGGCCTGCATTGAACAAAATGAAAAATATGGAACCTCATTACTTAATAACGTAAAAATGTTAATTTTACACATAAGAAAAGAACAGGTGTTAAAAGCAGAAGACAAAGCGGGTAGATTACCTGCAATATTAACGCTCGTTATGGTATTTTTTATTTTTCCCATTACACTGATTTTACTATTAACGCCCGCTCTTATTAGAGCACTTTCATGATACGCTCAAGGATATATTTAATGATGAAAAAATATTTACTGCCCTTATTATCAGTTATTGTTTGCTTAAGCTTATCAGCCTGTAAAAGCCTAGAACTTGAACCTCAGCCTGTTGTTACTAAGGAAACTGAGACAAAGATGTTACAAATTGCACAGGTGGCTCATGCAACCTCACAGTATACAACTGCCGCAAAAATTTATCGTGAAATTTTAGATGCGCACCCTAATAAAGTACAACCAAAAATTGACCTAGCCAATACGCTTTATGATATGGGAAATTATGATGACGCAATAAATTACTTTAAACAAATACTTGCTAAAAAGCCTAAAAATACAGATATAATTCGAAAACTTGGTAACTCCTACATGGCCATTAACCGTCCTGAGCTCGCCCTAGAAAAGTACCAGCAAGCGCTTGAAATCAATTCATCAGACATCAAAACACTCAGTGATTTAGGCATACTCCTTAATATCACTAATCATGCACTTGCCGCAAATAAATGTTACCAAACAGCACTACAAATTAAGTCTAATGATCCATCATTAAATGCAAATTATGGCTTATCTTTAGCATTAACTGGACAGTACGATAAAGCATTAGCATTTCTATTAAAGTCTGAAAACGGTTCTGATAAAAATGACAGAATCAAAGGCAATATTGAAGTGCTTTCTGTATTACTTAAGAATTATCACAAGCAAACTGGTAATAATGAGCAAGTGACTGATGCTAGCATGCACCAACAATTAGTTGATGCAGTAATACCAGCAAATTATCCTAAATTACCGGTAGACGTGGTTAACAAATCAATAACTCACTGTGTCGGTTGAATTAAAATATATTGATGGCACGCCACCATGGCTGTAAGTCACCAGCTTTGAGACAAACTTCAGCTTTGTTTGGTAAATAGAGGTTAAGTGTTTCTATTGCGCTAGATTTGATTGCTGCAATTAAGCAACGCAGGAGTTGCTGCTCATTTTGCTGTGAGTCATCCGCTGACATTGAAAATTCCGCATTATAGGTAATCAAATGATGTCCGTTACTGCTTGGTATATTTACTAACGCAGTTGCTGATGACAATGACGTGTAATCTATAGCTTGCCAGTCTGCGTAGCCTTTTAACAACGGATCATTGCTACTGATGCTTTGCCAGTGTTCATCTGGCTTTGTAAGCGGCAATTGACCTTCCCCCCAAAACCATAGACTATTAATTTGAGGTTTTCCGTCCTTTATACGTTGTTTATTGATCTCACTGTTATGCAAAAGCATTTGAATTTCTGTTAATAATCGACGCCAGTATTGATAGTGCTGTCCTCTTGGTAAATGATTATAAAGGTTTTTATAAAGAACATCGCGTAAAGGAATAGTTTCTATCTCTAGGTTACGGGTTGAACTGAAATACCATGATGTTGGACTTGCAGTGATTAATGTTAAACTATCAGCAGCTATAAAGTTATTAATATCGCGTTTGAGTGCTTGAGCTTCTTCATCACTGATTGCTAAATGAGTATTGCCAAGCATATAAGCAACATTATTTTCAGCTTCAATTTGGACGGGATCAGCACGTAACCACCATTTGTTATCCAAAGATAGGTTATCTGCTAAGGCTAATAGTGACGCTTGGTGGTGGCGAATGTCTAAACCTAGTAATTGTTTTAATACATCGAGGTAATTAGCAGACGTAGGCAATCGCTTTACTTTTTTAGGTAACAATTGTAATAACTGTTGAGAATTCGGTGTTTTGATAATGAAATGTAAATTTATTGACATGTCTCTATTGCATTTAGCGTCAGATTTGTCTGGAGTATAGCACTCTAGAAATTATTATTCTATGGACTAAATATATCAGAATCGGAATTAGTATCATCGTCGTCCTTTTCATCTACTAACATAATGGTGCCTGTGGGGCTCTGCGGCTTGGGATCAAATTTGCTGGTTGATGATGTGCTGTGTGTCTGTTCAGCTGGGAATAAGCTCATTGAGGCAAAGGCTGGGTTATCTAAGCTGTGGCGTTTTAAGCGTAAACCTTGCTCACTAATTTCACGAACCAGTTTTTTTTCATCCGTTGTTTCAACTAATTCCTCACGGGGTAATAATTCTTCTGGTAAATCTACCACCACTGTCGTGCAGCGTTGTGTGAACACTTTTTTGAAGTAATTAACGAGTTTTCTGAGCCAATTGCTTTCACCTTGTTTTGCTGCCCAACCCTTGGCTTTCCTAAAGATATTGTTACAAACGGCATTACTAATGTTTTCATTACTAATACCTCTTGCAGGCTGATAAAATTCAGTAGCAACTTGGTAAGCCACACAATTCTTAAAACGTTTTTGGATTTGGCTTTGTATTTTGCTTTTAATGCGTTTGGGGCTATGGAGTTTTACTTTTGGATGATGCTCATAAGTCGGCAAGAGTTTGTGTTGTCTTTGAATTAGGTCTGCTATCATCCCGGTTTTTTTCTGAAATCGTTTGGCATAACCAATAAACATTAAGGCACGGGTAATCCCTGGAGTTTCTCTTCGCTCTATTAATAGGTGTCTTGCATATTCTAATAATCTTGCAATTTGATCATGACGATCATTGGCTTGATCTGCCAGTGGATTTGCCGCCAAGTACAGTAATAATCCTCCAATAAAGCCGTTCATCCATTGAATAAAATCTTCTTCACGACAAAACGTTAATTGATGATGTCTAGCTAAAGGTGGAATTGGCGCAATTAAATGTTCTGCTTTTTCTTTATCAATCATCACCGCAGGCATGTCATCAGTGGAAACGGTAAATAAATTTATAATTAAGTAGTCTAATGTTGAATAAATATCTGCACATTTTATTCTTAAGTTCTCATCAGAAGACTGACAACTAACCTTGAGCAAAACCTGCATTAACTCATGTAATTTAGAAATGACAAACTGCTGACTTTTTTCAGGTAAGTTTAAAGGATATTGTTGAATTAAGCGATGAATTGGATGAACCCGGTCTGTATTATCACCAAATTGGTTTAACACAATATTTAGCGCATCTAAGGCTTGTCTAAGCTCCATAAACCTTCTTATAAATATGGCTGTACCTATTTGTAGTGTACTAAATGAATTTAAAAGGTTTTGCCATGCAGTTGAAACGGATTGACTTTCAACATAATCATAATCACAGTGAAAAGCAATTAATTTTAACACCTGAGAAATGTACTGTTGCTGTTGGTTGTTATCTATATCTGTTAATTCATAATCACTGTTTTCATCATCACTGCTTTCATCATCCTCTGTATCGATTACTAATAAGGTTTCTTCCCTTTTGCTGAGTATGCTCGTCTCTAACAAAAGATGTCGAAATTTTTCAGCTGAACTTAAAGAAAACGTGATTTTATGAGATCTATCATCTCGAACTTGCGCTAAGAGAGTTTTCATAAAATCTTTCAATTCTTTAACTTCAGAGTCAGAAATCTTTTTTAGCCGTACAACATATGTTTGTACAATAGATAATAACTCTTTTAATGCGTCATCATCAGACAATGCGATATTAACAGCATTACCGTCAAATATCGCATCAATGTGCAGAGCTATGGATTCAGCATCGACACGACTGGCGTAAGTTTTCAATCGTGCTAATAATATATTAATCGCTTCATCATCAAGAGCCGCCATCCTATAGGCAATGCCAGAAAATATACGATTGATATGAGTCTTAATAACAACATCAATAGGCAACTCAGCTTTCGTGGCTACTTCTGTGATTTCAGCGATATAAATTTGGAGTCTATGCCTTAATTCAGCCACATCATATTCTGGTAGATGTGTGTACCGCATTAATTCGCGCATGAGTTTGCGCCAAGCTCGATTTAATGATTGATGCTCGTTACTATCGAAGCTAATCTTAGCTTCAACGTCTGCTGCACTAACTCCATCTAGGGTAGTTATTAAGGGGGCTGTCATGCTATGCCCCATGGCGTGATGATACCATAATCCTTTATCGGCATGGCTCTATCCTTGATTAAAAAGTTTCTGCGTCGTAATGAGTGAGTATAGAAGAGGTTTTTTAAAATTCGAGCAGTATTACAATATTTTTTGTTAATACGGTGTTAAAATAGAAAAACACCATTAGAAACAACAAGTTTATCGAGGTTCTTGATTTAGCTTGTTAATAGTGAAAATTTAACATAATGATCTGAAAAACAAATCCTTTTTTGGTTGCAAGCAGCCGTGGGTCAACTATTATCAATTAAGGAAGTGTTGTTTTTTCACAGATAAAAACTTACAAGAATAAGCGATTACAGTCATGGGTAACTTAATAAAAATAAAGACATTTTTGGCAAGAATGATGCTTGTTATTATTAATATCAAAGGAGAGGGTACAGATTATGCCACTGAGAAAAATCGATAAAAATCAGTATGATACTCTTTTAACACCAACCTATGGTTCACGCTTGTTTGACGAACCAGTCCCAAAATACAAATTACCTGAAAGCGAAATGCCACCAAGAGCTGCTTATGACTTAATTCACGATCAACTCATTCTCGATGGTAATTCAAAATTAAATTTGGCAACCTTCGTCACTACTTGGATGGAGCCTGAAGCTAAACAATTAATGGCAGAAACCTTTGATAAAAATATGGTAGACAAAGATGAGTATCCGCAAACCGCTGATATAGAGGAGCGTTGTATCCATATTTTGGCAGACTTATGGCACTGCCCCGCTGCCCAAGACACGATTGGTTGCTCAACCACCGGCTCTAGTGAAGCATGCATGTTAGCTGGCATGGCGATGAAATGGCAGTGGCGTAAGCGTATGAGTCAACAAGGTAAGGCGACGGATAAGCCTAATCTTGTGATGGGCATCAATGTGCAAGTCTGTTGGGAAAAATTCTGTCGCTATTGGGATATTGAAATGCGCCAAGTACCAATGGAGCAAGGCCGATATACGATTAGCCCTGATGAAGCGATTAAATTATGTGATGAAAATACCATCGGTGTTATCGGGATTTTAGGCAGCACCTTTACGGGTGAATATGAGCCTATAAAACAGTTAAATGATGCTTTAGAAAGACTCAATAAAAAAACGAACTGGGAAATACCTATTCACGTGGATGCAGCCAGTGGTGGTTTTATTGCGCCCTTTATTCAGCCTGACTTAGTGTGGGATTTTCAATTGCCTTGGGTTAAATCAATTAATGCATCCGGTCATAAGTATGGCTTGGTATATCCTGGTGTGGGTTGGGTTATTTGGCGTGACCGCTCAGATTTACCCGAAGATTTGATTTTTAATGTTAATTACTTGGGTGGACAAATGCCTACGTTTGCACTCAACTTTTCTCGTCCTGGCAGTCAGATTATCGCCCAGTATTACAACTTCTTACGCTTAGGGCGAGATGGGTATCAGCGCATTCAACAAAATTGCCAAGACATTTGCATGTATCTCGCCGAAAGAATTCAAACGATGGGACCGTTTGAGCTATTAAGCAACGGGACTGATTTACCCGTTTTTACATGGAAAATGAAACAGTCATTAAACTTCAGTTTATTCGATTTGACAGAGCGGTTACGTTATAGCGGTTGGCTCTTGCCGGCTTATACTCTTCCTGATAATTTACAAGATACCATCGTGGTCCGCGCTGTGATTCGAGAAGGATTTAGTCGTGAGTTAGCAGATCTATTAATCGCCGACATACACCGTGCATTGAGTCACTTTAAACATCAAAGTGATTACAAAGCCACAGGCGCTGATGATGGCGAAGGTAGTTTTCATCATTAATATTACAGGAGAAGATAATGACAAAAACCTGGATCGTAGCTGCTGAAAGTAGTCGCGCAATTATTTATGCCGCGGATGGTATCAATGCACCGTTGATAGAATTAAAAGCCTTTGTACATCCAGAATCTCGCGTACCTGCACGTAGTTTAATATCGGATTATGCGGGCAGTAGCTTTGATGGAAAATCCTTACCCGGTATCCATGCTGTTGGCACCGATTTTAGCGTAAAGGAACACGAAGCCAATATATTCTCAAAAGACTTGGCCGACTTCTTAGAAAAACACCGTAATAACAACTCTTATAAATACCTTGTCATCATGGCAGCACCTAATTTTCTTGGACTTTTAAGAGAGAAATTTTCATCCTCGTTAAAAAGCTTGATTATTCATGAAGTAAATAATAATTTAGTAAAAGCGTCACCAACTTTAATTCAGAAATATTTACCAAGACATTTGCCACTTAGCTGATCACAAATCACTTGCTAATAATACATGAAACCCCGTGAGTATTCTGTATCGCTCATACTACATTATTGTACGAGTTTTTATAGAAGTGACAGACAGGCCCTGGGCCATCTCCTATTTTGTACATACTGCCATTTTTTATAGCGCTTGTTAGATAGCGTTTTGCATGTTCGCAAGCTAGTTCTAAAGAATCACCTTTTGCCAAGTAAGCGGCTATGGCAGAGGAGAGTGTGCAGCCAGTACCGTGAGTATTTTCGGTGTTTATTTTTTTTGTATCATACCAATGGGTTTCATTATTTTTGGTGTAGAGGCAATCTTTAGCGCTGTCTATTGATTCTAAATGACCACCTTTGATTAAGATATTATTGGCGCCCTGCTCTCTTAAAGCTTTTGCCGCAATTAACATGTCTTGTTCAGACTCTATGCTGATATTTGTGAGTAATTCTGCTTCGATGATGTTTGGAGTGATTAAAGTTGCCAAGGGGAATAATTGTGTGACTAAGGCGTCGATGCTGTCTTGTTGGAGTAGCGTTGCACCTGAGGTAGCGACCATGACAGGATCGAGCACGATAGGAACATGTTGCCATGAGCTGATGGCTTTCGCAACGGTGTTAATGACTGCCGTATCGTGCAGCATGCCAATTTTAATCGCATCCGAACCGATGTCATCCAAAACGCTATTGATTTGTCGTTGGATAAACGCCGTTGGCACTGGGTGGATAGCTTGTACGCCTTGGGTATTTTGCGCAGTGAGTGCGGTGATTACCGAGGTACCAAAACATGCTAGGGCAGTAAAGGTTTTTAAATCTGCTTGGATGCCGGCACCGCCGCCGCTGTCTGAGCCGGCGATGCTGAGTACACGGTTATACTGTTTCATCTTTGTTTATCCAAAATGCTGGAAGGGTTTTAATTTAAAGGTATAAGGACTACCGTCTAGTGTAAAGTCAATACTGTTTTGTGATGTTATTGTTCCAATCGCTAGCAAGGGTGTTTTAAAGTTTGTTTCATAAGCCTTGCTAAGATCATCAAAATCTTTTGCTGCGACGGTAACTAACAAACAATAATCTTCGCCACCAAGCGCTGCGTATTCTTGTGGATTTGATTTCGTTGCTTTACAAAAATTCTTTAAAGGGGTTGAGATGGGTAATCTATCTAATAAGATATGCGCGCCACAGTCTGATTGACGACAGAGCCTTTCTAAATCAAGCATTAAACCATCAGAAACATCCATCATCGCATGGACTGAAGATTGACTCGCAAAGAATTCACCTTGGTGTAATTGAGCAACTGGTTTTTGATGCGCTTGTATCAAGGCTTGTTTATCTTCTTCTGAGATTTCAGGGGGGTTGCTTAAACAATCAAACCCTGCTCTTGAATCACCTAGGGTGCCAGTAACGCAAATGGTATCGATAGGTTTGGCGTCGTGACGATATTTTACTTTACTAACTGACATAGCGCCTTGTAGTGTAACAGAAATCATTAATCCATTAGAGCTTGCCGTGGTGTCGCCACCTAATAGCTCTATCCCTTCTTCTATCGCAATATTAGTAATCGTCGTTATAAATTCATCCAGCCAATCTTGTTCAATGTGCTTTGGCAAGGCAACATTGAGCCAAAAATATTCTGGGACACCGCCCATAGCAGCAATGTCACTTAAATTAACTTGAAGCGTGCGGTAAGCAAGTGTTGCAGGGCTGATCTCCTTTAAATTAAAATGAATACCTTCTATTAGCATGTCAGTTGTGGTCAATTGCGCAACGCCATGCATTTCAACCACAGAGCAATCATCACCAATACCC
Source organism: Gammaproteobacteria bacterium (assembly GCA_021773295.1). Classification (GTDB taxonomy): domain Bacteria; phylum Pseudomonadota; class Gammaproteobacteria; order UBA1113; family UBA1113; genus JAJFKI01. The sequence continues at coordinate 76,464 of JAJFKI010000007.1, forward strand.
ATAACCACGCCAGGCGTTCCTAATGCAAAGCCCGTGGCAATTTGTTCTATTAGGCTATCTTCTCTGGATAATTCATTCATCATTAATTTTAACTACCTTTTCAAGTTGATTTTATCGGTTAATTCTCCAATAATAGGCCCCTCTTAGACGAGGAACCACTATTATGATCTTTATCTCACACGATGATGCTAATACTACCTATCTGATCCGCAGCTATCAAGCAGGTGTTATCAATATTAATGATCAATCGTATCGCAGTAGCCTTATTGTTAGCCGGCAGAAATTGTTTACTGATTGGGCAATTAACTCTCTGGAGACACTTGATGATACTACGCTTGCGCCACTGATTGCCTTGGAGCCAGAGATCATTATTTTAGGCGGTGGCGATAACCTTTGTTTTCCAGAGAGTGGGCAATTAGCCAACATTATTAATCTCAATATTGGCTATGAAATTATGACAACTGCGGCTGCTTGTCGGACTTTCAATGTCCTGTGTTCTGAAAATCGCAATGTGGTGGCTGGATTGATTATAGATACCTCTTCCACTTTAAAATCCCATTGATACAATGAAGCCTGACAAAGAATGTATGGGCGTGTCCGAACTGCCCTGTCGGAACTTCACCCTTGTTGGTTTGATGTGGTGTTTTCTCTTTAGCACTGTGCTATCAAAGGTAGCTAATCATTCTAAATGTTGACTCATGTATTCTCTTGCGCGAAAAATTCTTGATCTGACTGTGCCTATTGGGCAGTGCATCACTTTAGCAATATGTTCATAGCTATAACGTTCGATGTCTCTTAAGATTAGAGCCGTGCGTAAATCTTCGGACATAGATGCTAGGACTTTGTTTAAATTCTCTAAGGCTTGGTCGCAAATTAAATTTCTTTCTGGCGTGTCAGTATCACGTAATATTTTGCGATTAGTGATTTGCGCTGTTTCATAATCGATGTCTGTGATTGGTGTATGACGCATTTGGTAAATATTATAATTTTTTGCAGTATTTACAGCAATACGATACAACCAGGTGTAAAAGCGGCTATCACCTCTGAAATCAGTTAAGCTTTTATAAACCTTGATAAATGTTTCTTGCGTCAAATCATTAGCTTCTGCTTTATCCTTAATGCTGCGTAAAATGACTTTATAAACCTGTGGATAAAACATGTTAACTAGTTGGTCAAAAGCCCCGTTATCGCCCTTTTGCGCCAGGCTCACGAGACGATTAATGTTGTCGTCATTAATTGCCATAACTGTCTGATAATCTCTTAATTAAATACTCTCGTGCAAATTGATATAATACTTTATGCGTCTGAACTCCTTTTCATGCACGGCATCCTGCCAAATTAGCACGGGAATTATTATTGTTTTTGTTACCTTAAAGTGTAGCAAGAGAAAGTGATTTGTTAGGATGGAGCAGTGAAATAAAGTAGCTTTATTAAAGCTTTCTGAACTTGAGCTTAACTGCCAGTGTTGTTGATCGGGTGATAGGGATATTGTTTGGATGGCGTTTGTGTGTTTTCGATTTGCTTGTAGGCTTAATTGATGGCGACCGTACCATAAAACCATGCTGGTGATTGGAAGCACCCAAAAAATATTTTTAAATTGCAAAAAGCAAACAAAGGTTAACGCGAGGAGCGTCAGTAGGATCAGTGATTTCATCCATCGCGCAATTTGGCGAGATTCACCGAGGACGATTGGGATCATGGGCATACTCACGTATCATCCTTACCATGTTTGCTAGATGAGTTTCTTGTGGCGTATCTTTGCCGGTTAGCCAGGAAAATAATTCGGGATCGGTTGCTGCTAGTAATTCTGTGAAATCAGCTTGTTGTTGCTGGTTGAGAGAGGCATATTGGCTTTCTAGGAATGGGATTAAGATGAGATCGAGTTCCAACATGCCGCGACGGCAACTCCAATAGAGTCTGTGATTTCGATTTTTCATGGATGTTTCCTCAAATTCTCGCATCCTAAAGCGTAATTAGTGTATACTCTTCGTGAATCAAAATGCGAAATTAATGCTATTGCTTTTTGCCCCCTTTGAACGTTCGAAATTTGCCAATAGACCGGCTATTACCTGCATTTCGAACGCTCAAAGGGAACAAAAATCAAGTCGCCTAAATCTCGCATCTTGAAGTGTGACGGGCATATACTAACCAACAAACATCAGCACGGATCATTCACCATCATGCAACAACAGTGGCTTGAATTTAAACAAAACCTCAAGGCTGACACAAAGGCGGTCAATGTAAAACAAGAGGCAGCATTAGTCAATGCGGCAGATTGCATCAGTGACGAGCCTAGTTATAAACACTATCATATTGAAGGCGAGAAAGCCGCGCATTTTTTACAGGGTCAATTGACCAACGACATGGAAACACTGTCTAACACCCACGCACTCTATGCCGCCCACTGCAATATCAAAGGTCGCATCATTGGTTTATACCATGTGTGGCAACAGGCCAATGGCTTATATTTACAAATCGAAGAACCTATTGCCGACAAAGCAATTGCAAATTTAGAGAAATACGCAAAATTTTCTCGAGTTAGCATTAATGAAGTGCCAGAGTTAATGACCTTAACGCTATGGGGCCCTAATGCTAAAGCCTTACTTGAAAAACAATTAGCGCTGGTACTTAGCGATGATAAAAACTTTATAGCCAATGACAAGGCATGCTTAATGCGATTACCCAGAAACAAACAAGCGTATCATTTAATTACATCACTCGACACGTGTCAATCATTCTGGCCCATGCTTGTAGAATGCTTCACACCTATCAGTAACAATGGTAGCAAACTCTTTTACATCAACTCAAGTCTAGCCTGTTTAACTGAACAGACGGTGGAAGCTTACACCCCTCACGAATTAGCATTACCACAATTAGGCGCCGTAGATTTTAATAAAGGCTGTTACACTGGCCAAGAAATCATTGCCCGTATGGAGTTTCGCGGTAAAGTAAAATCACATTTGTGCCACGGAATAATTGAGAGCGAGATGGGTATTTTAGAAGGAAGCAATTTAACGGCGCAAGACAGAGTATGCGGCTCAATTATTAATACTGCTAAGATCGACAATAATACGTATCAAAGCCTAGCGTTAATTCAAGATAAAGCACTCGAGTCAGAAATAAAAAGTGAGGAACTTACCTTTTCATTAATGAATACTATGGTCCTGGATTAATGTTGATTGTTCCTGCACCGCTTGTATTAACCGTAGCGTTGTTATTAGCAGCAGATAATCCGGTATTACCCTGATTAACATTAACCGTGATCGTCGTTCCGGCTTCAGCTGTTAAGTCAATATCCTCTTGATTCAGTTGATTACCGTTTAAGCCATTAATACTCACCGTTGAGCCTGTCTGCTCTGCATCAACTTCAACGCCTGTGCTTAAGTTGCCTGTCACGGTATTATTACTAATGCTGCCTAGGGAAACTGTTCCTGTCGAGCTACCACTTCTTCCCGCTATTATATGAATAGCATCGCCTGTGCTGGCAGACGCAATCACTTGGTTGTTCCTGATATCTCCGCCATTAGCGCCGCTAGTAATCGCACCACTGTCTCTTGCTCTTAGTCTTATGGCATCGGCACTATCACTAATTGAGATAACATTTTTCTTAATCGTATTATTAAGTTGAAGATTGCCTCCTTCTGCTTCAAGATTGATGCCACGCCCATCCTGCCCGCGAGCCATAATAGCGTTATTAGCTATCTCGCCATTGACAGTAATGCTGCTAGCGTTTTGCTCGGATCTAATATTAATGCCTTTGGCATCTTGGCCATCCGCTTGCAAAGCATTATTGGAAATATTACCGTTGATGACTATTGTCCCACCATTTTCAGTACGGGCTCTTATCGCTTTCGCACCTTGCCCATTGACCGTGATGGTATTATTAGCGATATTCCCATTGAGTGTAATGATACTGTTACTATCTTCGCTTTTTAGACCGAGCCCATGGCTACCCTGATTATTGGTTTGAATAACATTATTGCTTATGTTGCCATTAATAACGACACTTGCACCATCCCTGGTTAGAAATCGCATGCCTCTAGAATCTAGTCCGGCATTATCAGTTGTTACAATGGTATTATTACTAACATTGCCATTGACTATTATCTGTCCTGCTGTTTGACCAGCAACACCACCCGTATTATCTGCCCCGACTTGTATGCCTCGGCTCTGACTCGCTTGAGCAGTCACATTATTTTGACTCATCGTTTGTATCATCATGGTGCCGCCTCTATTAGCACGCAAGTCAATTGCCGTGCTATCAGCAGGACCATTATAGTTAATTTGACTATTCGTTATGCTTACACTGGCGGTATGAGTGCTTGTTGCATCGCCAGCAACCCGAAGATCCATTTGCCCATTTGTAGTAATACCATCAATGATAACAGTACCTGGGTTTTGATCTTGTGCTGATATTGATTCTCTATTGGAATCCACAGTGATTGTAAGATCACGTACCGTATTATTCCGGACACGTAGAGCATCTTGTCCTGAATCAGCCGCTAACGCCACACTCCCGGGGGCAAGTTGTGCATTGAAGGTAACGCCTTCTCTAGTAAAAGGATAGTTTTTACCCGTAATCGTTTGTCCATCCCCCAGCGCAACATTATTCACGCTATTAATGTTATTTTGAACGGCAACAACATCAACCGTTGTATTGCCTGTTGCAGTCAGTAATTCTTGGCTGTTACGCACATCTTGCACATTGATGAGTTTGCCATTACTGTCTCTCAAGAATTTTAAGGGACCAATGCCAGCACTTGTGATGACATTAATATCACGACGGATATAGCCGGTCATTGCATCAGCGACTGGCGAATTTGAAACATTTTGTTGTCCAAAACTCACACGTAAACCGGTGTAAATGTTGGCATGCCGTACATTATCATATTGAGCACCTCCCAATAACGTGAGCGACCGTATTACGTCAAGATGTCCACTCGTATTTTTCCAGTTCATATCAATTTCTGCACGAGGTCCTGCAACGTGGCTAAAATTGTCACGGCCAAAATAATAGTAACCACCTAATAGCAGGGTCCAGTGTTGAGACAAATCATATCCTGCAAGCGCATCAATCCCTGGTAAAACCGTTTCACGACCAATCCCATATCGTATATTTTAAGACCAGCACTACCATTGACAATAGATACACTCGTCATATTGCGGAGCTTTTTGGTGGTTTGGCCGATAGGAATATAGCCATTTGTCCAAAACTGCCAACGTTCCGTGCGTAGTTCAACACCGGGTGTAACTTGACTAAAAAAATGACCATTAGCCGTTTTTCGGCGATCATAAAAACCATAGAGTCCGAATAAATACGTTTGCTCGGCATTCATATGCCGAATACCTAACCCTAAATTGTATTCATAAGGGGTGTTCTCAAAATCCAAGCCACGAGCATCAGCAAAAAATACGCTATCATCACTCTGAAATAAGGGAAATAAACCATCCAGTTCGCCAGCGTTGGGTAAATTTGAATAAAGATATCCTCCAAGCGTTAGACGAGGATTATAGCGTTGAGCCATTGAGTGCATTGGAAAAAATATTAAAGCGGCTGCTGTAAGAAAGATAAACGTATAAAAATAGTGACGTGAGCATTTATGCATTAATTTTTTCCTTTTGCTAGCAAAACTTAACTATTAATTAACCTATATCCATCCTGTCTCCTCTGTGGTCTATACTACAGTTATTATGACTTCAGACAAAATAGAATATAAAATCTGTGGGGATGAGCAACAATTTGTTGTGATTCAATTAGATCCGAATAAAACCGTTATCGCGGAAGCCGGCTCTATGATGTATATGGATGATGGTATGAACTTCGAGGCTAAACTGGGGGATGGCTCTCCCATGGGTAGCGGCATGTTAGGTTCATTGATGAGTGCTGGTAAACGGTTAGTGGGTGGTGATAGTTTCTTCTTGACTCACTTTGAAAATAAAACATCAAGTAAGCGCAAAGTTGCTTTCTCTGCGCCCTTTCCCGGCAAAATCATTGCGGTAAATTTAAGTAAGCACGATGGGCAATTGCTGTGTCAACGGGATAGTTTTCTGTGTGCTGCTTATGGCACTCACCTTAGTGTGGCTTTGACAAAGCGCTTTGGCGCGGGCTTTTTCGGCGGCACTGGATTTATTTTGCAAAAACTAATCGGAGACGGTTTAGCCTTTATGCATGCAGGTGGAACAGTGATTCGAAAAGAATTAAAGGGTGAACGTCTAATTGTTGATGCTGGCTGCTTAGTGGCCTTTGAGCAAGGCGTTGATTATTCCATCCAGCGTGCCGGTAATTTAAAATCGATGATCTTTGGTGGCGCCGGTTTATTCATGGCGACACTACAAGGCCAAGGCTCAGTGTGGATTCAGTCCTTACCCTTTAGTCGGTTGTGTGACAGAATTTACCACAGCCTACCGCAAGAAAAGCGGCAATAAGCGTACATTTTCTCCTCCAAGACCAGACTAAGATTTAGCCTTGAAATCGGTATGCGCTATACCGTTACAAAAAACCTGACGGGAAGCACTAACTATCATACTACCCGCCAAGTTTATTTAGATGCTATAAAATATCTATACTGACTTATGCCAAATTTGCTTTACAGCCATAGACATTAATGTCATTTGTGCCATCCATATTTTTAATGAGTATTCCTGTATCATAACCAGGATAAGGAGCAGCACCTTCCCATGCTATTGTGCCAGACTTTTCAGTTAGACTAGTGCCACTGTATTGTGCACCATTTACTTTAATTTGTCCGTACTGGCCTCGGACAAATGCACCTTTACCTATAATAGATACGGCAGTGTCGGGGCTTGGACCTGTAATCTCGTAATTACATTGGATATTCCATATAGAGATATTGTCCATAGTATTCAAGTTTGAAGTACTAATAGTACCGCTATTGAATGCTCCTGGCGTGCTAACATGGTGTACATTGACACCACCCAAGTCAACAGCAGGTGCAGTTCTAATTGCAGCTGATGCAATTGTACTAGCAGATAATAATGCAATTGCTAAAACGACCTTTTTATTCATTGATAACTCCTAAAAAAATTAATTAATATTTAAAGTATGTTATATCCTTACTTTTAATTCTTATTTCCTTTAGAAGTAATGATGTCTCATCACTCGAGTCGCACAAAAATATTGATGCCTTTTCAGCCAAGCTGCCGAACACTCATATTTTCGATATGCATTATACATAAGTGAGGACAAAAGTCAAACAGCAAAAGGGCTACGAATTGACTCAAATTAAAGGTAACCGAACGCCAGAAAAATCTTAAACGTTGACTCATATTAAAGGTAACCAAAGGAATGAGGGTTCAGATATGGGTAAGCAGGAAAAAAAGGGTTATTTATTAGCCATTTGCAAACGTTACCATCATGCATCACGGCGTGAAAAGGGCAAGATTTTGGATGAGTTTTGTACCGTATGTGGATATAACCGAAAATATGCGATCAGGCGCTTAAAGTTAACGGTGCCTTTACAGCAAAGCTGCCTAGACACCCATAAACTCGTTATGCATAATACACAGCTTGGTACAAAAATACAACAGTTAAAATTAACGCAGATATCCTATTGATTTGTAGTCACTTTTTCATTATGCTGCCCGCCCAAGATTGTTGTGAGTTAGGACAGCGGATGAGTGGTAAGGATCTACCTGAAGTCATCGATAAATCCCCAGAAGACATAGTCGAAGCGATTGATGCCATTGAGGGGACTAATCTCCCAGAGCCCACGAAGAAATTTGTCATTGCCTGTATCAATTTAGCGGTTTGGCTACCGACGGCATTGCTGGAAAAGAAAATCAGTCTGTTCAATTTACGTAAACTCATCTTTGGCCGGGGGACTTCTAAAAAAAAGCGGGGCAAAGGCTCTAAAAAGAAAGATCAAGGTGATAGTTACTCGGCAGATGATGAAAAACTAGATGATCTTCCGCCTGAGCCCGATGGTTTACCCGCAAGTGAAGCGCCAACGCAGCCCTGCAACCACCAAACTGAACTTGATGACACCACCGATGAGCCTGAGAAAAAACCTGGGCATGGCCGCCATTCCCATGACGTTTATGAAGATGCGATTGAGCATCACCTAT
>JAJFKI010000061.1 GCA_021773295.1 Gammaproteobacteria bacterium
AAAAATTTCTTGCAGAAGCATAAAGTCACTATACTATTACTGCCATCGTCCTATTATCATCATTGTATTGACTTAGAACCGACAATGTTCTCATCAGTTAAGCATTTATTGGTTGGTGGTGAGCAAATAAATAGTAAAGCAGCTGAAAAACTACTGACACTAAAAAATAATAAAACAAAGCTTTACCACGCCTATGGGCCAACAGAAGCTACTTGTATTGCGAGCCTATACCCTATTACATTACCAGTACGCAACCCAATTCCAATAGGTTATCCCGTATGCGGTAAAGCGCTGATAGTCGTTAACAGTCAATTAAAACTCGCCCCACCTGGCGCTTGGGGTGAGTTAGCCATCAGCGGTGAAGGAGTTTCACCTCAGCTGTCTCCAAATAACACTGTCTCAAATATTACAGTAGGCTGCTCTACTCCATTTTCTAACCAATCCATCCTACGAACTGGCGATCGTGTACGTTGGTTAGAAAATGGGGGCTTGGAGTTTGGTGGTAGACTGGATAGACAAGCAAAAGTACGTGGTTTTAGGCTGTCATTAACTGAGATTGAGTGTATCATGGAGACACATTCAAGCATTAAAAAAGTTATTATCGATTTAAATAACTATTCACAATTAATTGCGTATATATATCCTAAAACAAGCAAAAATAATCATAAAGATACAAGTGAGTTGTTAGAAGAAGTCCGAAGATTTTCTGAGAAATTATTACCGAATTATATGCAACCGCACAAATATAAACTTCTTAGCTATCTACCTATAACAAGTCATGGCAAGATAGATGTATGCAGTCTAGAGAAATATACTATACCTACTAATAATCTAAAATTAACACCAAATATAAACAGCGCTTTGTTTAATAAAATTCAATCAATATGGAAAACTATATTAAATTTACCAAGCTCACAACCAGAAGATAATTTTTTTGAACTAGGTGGCGACTCGTTAAAATTAACAATTCTCCTCACCCAGCTCCAGCAGCAATACCATATTGCTATTCCCATAAAGCAATATATGCAAACACCAACGCTACTACAACTTTATACAATAATTAAAGACTCACAAATCAGATTATCGCCCTTAAAATCTTGTATAACACTTATTCAAAAAACTACCAGTGCTGATGTGATAATAATGATCCACCCACTCACAGGACTTGCTACGCATTATTATGGTATAGAAAAATATTTCCCTCAATCTACTATCTATAGCATTCAAAGCCCATCTCTGTATGACGACAACCGTCAATTTAATTCACTTGAAATGTTAGCTAAATACTATGCCTATGAAATAGTATCGAATATTAAAGCTGATCACTACCATCTTGTTGGATGGTCATTTGGAGGGTTAGTTGCATTAGAAATCGCGCGTATTATTAATAGTAACCAGACATATAAAGCGCTTCCTATTTTAGTTGATTCATACCACCCAGATAATATTGATTTAAGCTTATTTGAATCAAAACCTTTAACGCCTATTGAAAAGTACCATTTTCAGTTAATTACGACTTATAAACCAGCACCTTACGATAAAGCGTTGACACTGCTCGCCATAAAACATCACTCTAGCAGTTTTGATAATAACTTAAAGTGGGATCTTACTTCATTTCCCGAGCTAACCATTCAGCCAATTGAAGGTACACACAACGCCTTATTTTTAGCACCATTATCTCTTTCGCTTATTAAAGCATTGAAAAAAAGTATACTAAAAAACAATTTGTTTGCCACGTAGCGGTGTTTTATGGTTTAACTAACTGATAATTTGTTTAAAACAACGGACCAATATCACTTATCAATTCAACCAAAGGGAAATTTCGCTGCCTACGCTTAGCCATTGAAAGTAAAGTAAGGTGGAAGCCTAATAGTATTAAATATACACACTAATTGATGGCCAAAAGCTTAATTTTGATCTATGCTAATATCTGATTACAGTTACTTTCATGGTAGTTAAAATGACAAAATCACAAACGACACACACAGCTAGACATTCAAAAAATGATAGCATCACCATTGAAGACTATAGTGATAATTGGCCTATTATGGGCGTGCTTGAAATTACTAAATTACAAAAAACGCTTAATAGTGATAATATAGTTGATATCCAGCATCTTGGTAGCACCAGCATCCCAAATGCAATGGCGAAACCAATTATTGATATTTATATTGCTGTAAACTCATTAGAACAAGCTAAAAACACTTTTGTTAATCCAATAACAGCTATGGGATATGTTTACTGGGCTGAAAATCCAAGCCTAGATAAGCTTTTTTTCGTTAAAGGCATGCCACCTCATGGTGATAAACGCACCCATCATATTCATATTGTAAATAGCAATAGCAAACATTGGCATGACGCAATTTCCTTCCGTGATTATTTGCGTGCAAGTCCGAAGGAGCTCAACAATTACAACAAATTAAAGCTTAAGTTATCAAAAAAATATAAATATGATCGTGAATCCTATACCAGTGAAAAAAATAGTTTTATAAAAGAGATTCTTGCCAAAGCTAGCATTATTAAACACGGAGTATAAACAAAGGATTCATAGAATCATCATCAAGAATTAACAATATAAGGAGTCATCATGCTTAAAGAGAATTACTTTGAAAGTCCATATAATGGAATCCCTTTAGATAAACAAGTAAAAAACCCAAATATTACAGTTGGAAAATATAGCTATTATTCAGGATACTACCATGGTCACTCATTTGATGACTGTGCGAGGTATCTTTTTCCTGATAAAGAAGATGTAGACCAGCTTATTATTGGAAGTTTTTGCTCTATTGCTACTGGTGTTTCTTTTATCATGGCAGGCAACCAAGGGCATCGGTTGGATTGGGTGAGTTCGTTCCCATTTTTTTATTTTGATGATGACTACACCGACGGTGCCATTGATGGTTTCAAGAAAGCAGGCGATACCGTTGTTGGAAATGATGTTTGGATTGGAGCGGAAGCCATGATAATGCCAGGTGTCAATATTGGCGATGGAGCAATTATCGGATCACGCGCAGTTGTCACAAAAACCGTTGAGCCATATACCATTGTAGGCGGCAACCCAGCTAGACAGATTAGAAAGCGCTTCAATGATAAAGAAATTGAAATGCTCCAGGAAATGAAGTGGTGGAATTGGTCTGAATCAAAGTTAAAGGCAGCAATGAAGCATCTCTGTTCATCTGATATTGAGGCTTTGTATGAGTTTTGGAAACAAGACGGAAATTAAAACTATGGCATAAAATATTACGTACTTCGCTATTACAACTGACTCCCTATTTAAATCAGCAATGCGCACTAATATGTTATGAATAAAATACTACAATCTAATCAAATTAGCTTCAAAGGATAAACTAGTATTGGAAATTGCAAACCTGGATATTCTGACAGCGATAAAGGCTTGTGGCCTCAATATGCCGAGAATTTTTTTCCTTCAGTCTCTTGGTGCTCAAGAAGCTCGCTAATTTTCCGCTTGCTTTCTGGCGATAACTCTACTGTTTTAAAGTTCTTATCTCCCTTTCTAAGAAGCTCATTTGCTTTTCTCATTGCTTCAATTTCTTCTTCCGGCACCTCTTGATAGCGCCTCAATGGATCTATTTTCTGCGATGGATCTGATTTTTCTGGCCGCCTATAGCTAGCTCGTTTTAAACTAGTAGAGAAAAAACGTAATCTTGCATACATTAGCAAATCTCCTTTCGACGGTATAAAAATTTATTACAAATAGCTAACACGATAATCTAATGAATCCTAAACTAACTAAACGAGAAAGTCTAGTCCTTTCACACTAAGTACAGCTCCATCAGAACCTCGGTGATCAATCGTTAGAGCGTGAGCTTGCGTTGCCAGGAGCTGGCTCTAGCTTACAGGCTTAGCATGATTCATCATGGGCATGACATCAACAAAGTCTGTGCTTGGCTCCTTATTAGTAAGACCCGTCAGCCTTGTCTTCATTTGGCGATATTGAGCACTTGATATGCCTAAGGAGCTGAATGATTAGGTGTTGATCGCGTAATGTATCCTCAGCAATAAATTTTTCTCGAGGTTACACGATAAGCTAGAGGAATTGTTTCGTCACGCATGCCTGCCGTAATCGTACAGTTCTTCAGTGTTACTCAGGAAAATTGCAAGTATGAGCCAAATGTCCCCTTGTGCATTATCGTTGGAAAAAAACCACACTGATCAATTAATCTAATGGGTACATTACTGCATCACAATCTGTCTTTATTAACAATACTTTCAGGAATAATGTTTATAAAGCCACGATGAATTGCTTTTTCAATTAACTCTTGTTTGTTTCGGCAGGATAATTTATCTTTAATGCGTTCAACATGATCTTCGACGGTTCTTTTTGAAATGGCTAACAGCAAACCTATTTCACTAAATGATTTCCCCCTTAACAAGTAGTATAAGCACTCAACTTGACGAGCAGTCAGATTTAATTTTCCGTGGCTTTTTGTAAGATAGTAGCTAACATTTTCATTTGAAATAAATTTTTTATTATCCTTGTGAATAAGCATATAGGTATTAATAATATTAAAATCTGTAATATTCAGATATTGACAGATGACACCATTCACAGTGTTACCATCACCATAGTATGGATTCTTTTCACCTAAGAAAAGCTTCCAATCATCGTCTGCACAGTCGTATCGACCTAAAATTTTTAATGGTTCTTCAGTCTCAATTACCATTCGATCTTCTGAAATGAAACCTTCAGCAAACTCTACTGCAGGGCAATTAAAAACATGATCGGTAGCTCCAGCATTATGAAAAGCTTCATAATTTTTATATCCTGCTAATTGGCAGGTTTTTTTGTTAGCAAAGTTATAATGAGATTTCTTACTTTTTATTGCAATGCTGCCAGGGAGGAGCTCAAGCCACTCGGTATTTGAAATATGTTGCATCATAGCCGCCGCTATACAATTATTTGTGAGTATATTTTATACTAAAAATCTTAACTGAACATTAAGAACCGCTATTATTTGGCAAATAATCTGTTTAATTATTTGACACATGGTTGTTTCTAAAGTAAAGTGGTTACCAATTAATATTGAGATTAATAATTATGAAATCATGCGTACAAAATTCTGAAGCAAGACAACAACTACTTGATGCGATACCGGGTTTTGTTTTTGTTAAAGATAAGCGATCGCGGTACGTAGCTTTAAGTCAAGGCGTTTCAACATTGATGGGGTATCAAAATCCCGAAGACTTCTTAACCTATGGTGGCACTGATTTCGACGTTAGGGCACCTGCTTGTGAAATTGCAGACATTTATATTAGTGAAGATACACAGGTTGTTAAAACAAAGGAGCCAAGTAAATTATTGTATAAAGCTGAGTACCACCAAAAAACAGTATTTGGCTTATGTACAAAAAATTTAATTACGCTGGCGGATAATGGCATTGGTGTGATAGGACATAGCGTCGACGTTTCCGCTTTAGTGAGTGCTAACCTAATTAGTGCAGCACTACTCATGGATAAGGGGCCTGATCGGATCAGCAAAAATGGTCAAGTATGCCGCTATATTAAGCCCACCTATGATAGTCATAGTTTCACAGTGAGGCAGTCAGAATGTTTATACTACTTGTTAAGGGGAAAATCATTTAGTGAAATAGGTTTGCTGTTAGCCATTTCAAAAAGAACCGTCGAAGATCATGTTGAACGCATTAAAGATAAGTTAATTTGTGATAGTCGAAGTCAGTTGATCGAAGCTGCAGTAGAAAAGGGATACTTTAACATTATTCCTGAAAGTATTGTTAATAAAGACAGATTGTGATGCAGTAATGTACATACTTGATTAGTTGATCAGTGTGTTTTTTCGAACATAAAGTATAATGGAACATTAGTTAACAATACCTATTCAAGTGGTTTTTGGTCGCCGGGTGCATCTAGTTCGCTTGCAATAACAACATTCGTTTCAACAATCTGATACTTAGTCTTTCTACGCTTTCTATCGGGTGGATTCAAACGTACTTTCCAATATTAATAACTTGCTAACTACTACCAAGAAATGCAGCTACGCAAATTGAAAGTACTAGCAAAGGATAGTTACTCATGGTAAATTCGCAAATATCAGGGTGAAGACAGGAGATAACAAATGCCTATTACATTTGATGAAGCGGTAGAAGCTCAGGCTGCGCTTGAAAGAACTATCTTTCACGATCCCAATGTAGTATCTGTTGGCGTTATTGCAGAAAGGGACCAGCATGGCGATAAAACCGATAATTATAGCTTACAAGTTGGTGTTATTTCCTCAGAAGCCCTCTTACAAGCAAACGACACAGGTTGCGCTACTATTCCATCAAAGCTGCCAATTCAACAAGGCGATACAACCAAACATGTTATTGTTAAAGTCGTCCATGAAGGCATTATTGAACCGCAAGAAAAACTAGTAGACATACCTGCTGGCTTAAGATATATGCAGCCACAGCGACACACAGGCTCATTGGGCTTTTTTGCTATCTCTAGACATGCAAGACCTGTAAAAAAACTTCCGAATGTTTATGGGTGTGCTGCTTTGTTAGCATTATGCGCTAGCAGCCTACTATTTACTACGAAACAGAGGGCTATAGGCTCCCGAGTTATTGATGATTCTGAGTTAACTGATATGCCTGCACATCTTCCCTATAACTAGAGTTGCTTATTGATAACACCTATAACTCCAAAGACAAAAGGCTATAAAAATTTATGGAAAACATAATTAACAAAAAAGAAAATTTCATGTCATAGCATAATCATGTCACTTCGTTACCTTGCCCATAGACTAAGCGCTTTCAATTTTTTTTCTTCAAGCTGAACAGCCATCTTATGTCATCGATAAGTACCGCCCCTGTTAATCTTCAGTTTTTAGCACGAACATGCCCGTTACTAGTAAAATCATACCTAGGATAACTATAGGCAATGGAATCCATATGGCGGCAATCAAACCACCAATAGCCGCAGAGCTTGCCTCGCCTAATACTAACAACGCTTGATTATTTCCTAGTACTTGCCCTTGCTCGTCCTGAGACGCCCGCTCAGATAACCAAGTAGTGCAAGTTGGCAGCGCCATGACCGTAGGTATAACGGCAATACCATAAGTAACCCAAATCCAATTGAATTGGCATGGAAAAATAATCAGAATAACAAAGAAGCCACCACTCAATAGCAGACCTGCTAATAATAATTTACTTGCAAAGTGTTTAGCAAGTTTTCCCAAAAAAGCTAGGTTTGCAATAAAACACATTAAAGAAACAAATGCTATCAGTAAAGAGTAAGTACGTAGTGATGGATTCCACTCATCAACTACATATAATGGCACAACCCGATATAAACCCTGAACACTGAAAAATATGAAGAAGTTAATGATATAAATTTTGAATAAGTTCCGGTTGCTAAAAATGGACTTAATTGCCATAAATGATTGTAATATATTAATAGTTTTTTGTTTTTTTACAAAAGATTGTTCATGAAAACCATAAAACATCCAAATCACTAAGGCTAGTACACCAATTGCCGTTATCCAAAATGGTGAACTGTAGCTTAAATAACTCGCTCCTGCTCCACCTAATAGTGGCCCAACAATATAACCAAGACTGCAAGCTGAATAAGCATAGCCTATCAACTTTGTTTTTTCAGCAATATCTTCTGCTCTATCAGCAATAATGGATTGTGATATCGCCATATTAGATTCACAAAGCCCAGTGACAAACGAGCTTATAAATAGCCACTCTAGCTGATGAAACTTAATGCTCAATCCCATGCCAATGAAGCCAAAGGTGCACGCCACCAAGCTCAGTAATAACACTTTTTTTCGCCCAAAATAATCTGAAAAATTACCCATGATGGGAGAGCCAAAAAACTGCCCTAATGGATACATAGCCAGTAAAAACCCTGAGAGCGTCGCCCTGACAGCTACAGGAGTCTCTGGAGATAAAATAAGAAAGCTTTTGTCCATTATCATCGGTATGAATAAGGTAATTGTTAAGGCATACCCAAAGAAGCCCAAGAAGATTACTGCGTATAAGGGTAATGTTTCTCTAAACCTAATCATCAATATTATATCCTTTTTTCATCATAGAAAGATTCGTTAGTCCATGAAATATAATCATTAAACTATATAGTATTGTTATTATAATTAACAGCATGCTAATAAACTAAAGCGATATACATTACTTCTTCTCGCAGGCCACTCTACCAACAGATAAGTGAAAATGTTATCTGCAGATGGGCAGTCTCAGAACAACTCTTGATTTACTATACTCATCAGATTTAGGTTTAGATTCCAACTCTGAGCACTCCCATTTTTTAAAGTGATCATAAACTTCGTCTATACTATGAATAGTACCAACACTATTACAAGAAAATTGTGTATGCATTAATACCGAGTACTCAATGGATTCATGATAGCTAGGTCTAGGTTCTGCATCAGTCTCACTTTGTAATCTTGTTGGTGCTGAGTAGAAGAAACTAGAGCTGCTTAACGCGTTACCTGATAAAAAACTTAAATTATTACCACAATGCTCTTCGCAATATTTAAGGTAGTTGTAAAATTTTTCTTGGAAACTAAAGAAGTCATTAAGTATCTTCTCCCAATAAGTATATGGCTTTGTTTCATCTAAGACAGATTTTACTTTAGAATATTCGTATTCTTGAATTTTAGCCCCCGACAGTAAAAGAATAAATATACTCTTAAAAGTATATTTTGGCATACGCTCGACTATAGCAAGCAATGTAAAATATTCTCTACCCGCAATATTTTCTATTGACATAATTAATGGGTTTCGCCCATAGTTATCTATTCTATCAACTATTGCTCCATGCCTCATGAGCAGTGCTAAACATTTTGGGCTAGGGAAACTGGCGGCGTAATGAAGCGGAGTCATGCCTTTAAAATCTTGAGCATGAATGTCTGCTCCAGCCTTAATAAGACTAGTTACACATTGATGGCTTCCATGACCAGCAGCATGATGCAGAGGTGTCGTACCTCTTGAATCAACGGAGTTAACATCTGCGCCATATGTTATAAAGGTGTCGAGCAGCTCGCTATATTTATATTTAGCCACTAGGTGTAATGGCGTAATAGCAAATATGCCACTTCGCTTAAAAAGGGCGGCAGTATCTGCATCAAGGATAGAACAGATTGTGCGAAGATTTTTTTTATCCTCCCACTTGTTGTTTAAAAGTGCATCTAGCGCCGTTTCACCTAGTTTATTTGTTACCATTACATCCGCGCCATATTCAATCAGTTGAGGTGCAATATACTTTACACTAGAGCAATGACATGCTAAATGTAAAGGACTGTCACCTTCATTATTTCTTAGGTTGGTGTTTGCTCCTTTTTTTAATAATTTTTCAGCAAGTTCAAACTCGTACTTCTTTATTGAGTAATGGAGAGGCGTGTCTCCATTGTCAAATCGTACATTTAGATCTATTGGTTTCATTAACAAAAGATCTAATATATCATGACGAAAGAAAATGGAAATTTTTGATAGAGCTCTAAGTATTGGTCTGTATTTGACTGTTCCATTTGCATCTGCACCACAGTCTAACAGTGCTTTCACAGCTGCCTTATTCTCCTTAAAAACCGCGGTACACAATGCTTTTCCATTATTTATTTCTTCACCTTTTTCATATAACTCATAAATCAGTTCATCGTCACCCTTCTCAGTTACATGACAAATCACTGGCTCTAGTTTGCCAACTTTGTTAAGTCGGTACGTTGTTGTTCTATCAGTGCGATGATCATATAGTACTTTGAAAGAAGGGTGATTTGACATAAGCGCCGGAATCTTTCATTCGCTACCCCCAAGCGACCCAAATTGGTCGACATTCAGCAATACCTACGTTATCATCACCATAATCTAACAGGATAAAGATTGCACAAATATGCCTAGACTCAGCAT
>JAJFKI010000062.1 GCA_021773295.1 Gammaproteobacteria bacterium
AAACTGAGTTGCGAGCCCAGGCATCGGAGAATTTGTTGGAAGTACAAGGGCAAGCGCAGCAATTAGCATATGTGATGTATACTTCTGGCTCGACCGGACGGCCAAAAGGAGTGATGGTTGAGCATGATGCTTTGTTTAATCGATTTAATTGGATGTGGAAGGAGTATCCATTCAATGTAAATGAAGTAACTTGCCAAAAAACAAATCTAGGGTTTACTGACTCTGTTTGGGAAATGTTTGGTGGTTTATCTCAAGGTATTCCTTTGGTTGTTATGGATGATAATATTTTACAGAATTTGACTCGCTTTGTAGATGAGTTAGTCTTTCATAACGTTACCCGTTTGGTGTTAGTGCCCTCGTTATTGAAAATGCTTATTTTGGGAAAATTACTTGAGAAATTATCTAGAATTTCATTTTGGAGCTTAAGTGGTGAAGTGTTGCCTATGTCACTATATAGAAAATTCAGGGAACACTTTCCGGAGACAACTTTACTTAATCTCTACGGTGCAACAGAAGTAAGTGCTGATTGCATCACTTATGATGCACAGTATTGTCATAAAAACTTAATGAGTGTTCCAATAGGAAATCCCATCGCGAACAGCAAAGTATTTATCTTGAATCAGTATGAACAGAACCAACCAGTGGGTGTGGTGGGTGATATTGTGATTGCTGGTACTTGTTTGGCGAGAGCTTATCGAAATGAACGTGCTGATGAAACTGGTTTTACTGAAATTGAAAACCTTGAAGATGGTTCTTACGTCAGAGTTTATAAAACCAAAGATAAGGGCAGATTATTGTCTGATGGGACAATTCAATATTTCGGAAGAATGGATAAACAAATTAAAATAAGAGGTTGTCGGATCAACTTAGAGGAAGTTTGTAATGCTGTTAGCTTGCATTCTGACATAGAGCAATGCCTTGTTGTGGATCGAATTGATGGTAATAATAAACACTATTTGGTAACCTATTATCAAGCTGAGAAAGAAATTAATTGCAATGAGCTGCAACACTTCCTAAGAAATTACTTAACTGAACCGATGATGCCACGGGCATATGTAAAGCTTAAACAATTTCCATTGCTGCCAAGTGGTAAAATTAACTATAAAGCATTGCCTGAACCGATAACAGCTAACTTTCTAACTGTGACCTATAAAGTACCTACTACTGATACGGAGGTTTTGTTAGCAAAGATGTGGAGGAGAATATTGAGCTTAAACTCAATCGGTATACACGATAATATTTTTAATATTGGGGCCAACTCTCTTCACGTTGTTGAATTTCATGTGCATGCATTACAAGCTGGTCTGAACTTTAGCTTGCAAGATGTGTTTGAATATCCGACGGTTGTAGAATTAGCCCGTGAGATTGACTTGGCTTCATCGTCGATGAATTCAGTGTTAGAAATAGTAGAAAACTTTGAAAGCATTCCATTGTGTTTATTCCCACCTGCTGGAGGCTTATCTGTAGCATACATTAAAATGAAGGAGTTTGTTGATTCTTCATTGGGGTCTATTTATGGATTTAATCATCCAGTTTTTAACAATGAAGCTTATGATTTCGATACAATTCAAGATATGGCTAGCTATTACGCTGAAGTTATAAGGAAACATTGGCCTCAGAAAACACAATTTATACTAGGAGGATGGTCATTTGGTGGTGTTTTAGCTTACGAAATAGCAGCAACGTTAACAAAACAAGGTATTAATATTCCTGCTGTCATTTTAATAGATAGTATGAATCCAACTTTTGTTAGGAAAGTCGAACAACTTTTAGGAAAAGAACAAGATGATATTGACGACATCAGGAAACTACTAGTGGCCCAAGGGCTTCACATCAGTAACCAGCAGCTGATTCAGACAATCAAAACCTGTATGGATAATAACAATCAGTTATTACGAAATGCCGAGCTAACGGCTTACAATGGCAAAGTATTTTTGATAAAAGCATTATGCAAAGATCCTAAAACGCCAGAATTAGTATATCAACAGCAAGATAATGGTTGGTTAGGAGAGGTGGTTGCAGGTAATATGCATCTAGTAAGCGTCAATGCAACGCACCAGACGATGTTTAGTAATGAAAACCTTGCTGAAACGACAGCAATGATAATACGCTATTATCAATTAGCTTGTAATGGCGATGTTAGAAGCATGGCTAAAGCACTTCAGGATATAGATGTATGTGATGATAGATTGAAAAGTAATAACTAATACTAAGGAGTAAACATGAAAAAAATTAATTTGAGTAAAATTAAAAAAGGTTTTGAGTTAGTGTTTTATGATCAGGAAATTCCAGCAGATGAAGACTCTTTTTTGCATAAGCGTTTTGATCTTGATAGTTTGCAAGTTATGCAATTTGTTAGTTACCTTGAAAAAAACTTTGATGTTAATATTGAAAATACGAAAATTTTACCAGAGAATTTCAGCTCCATAATAACTGTGCGCGAGTTGTTAAGAGAATCTGGAATTGAGTAAGCTGCATAGCAATCTTGGCAATAACTGTCATCTCTTAGTAAATTTTTTACGGAGCGTAGAAGAGACGCCTAATGAAATTTTTGTTAAAGACGGGTTAGAGCAGTTTACCTATAAACAATTTGCAACTTTTATGATAAAAATGGCTGGGATATTTATTGGAAAATATTGTGTAAAACCAGGTGCAAGAATTGTTATATTATTAGGACGAGGATGGCAGTCTTTATTGACAGTTTACGCGACATTATATTGTGGCGGGTTGTATATTCCGCTTGATTCAACCCTTCCAATGGATCGCTTAGAGTATATTCTTGAGGATTCTAAGCCCACATTAATCATAAAAAAACAGAATTTTTTCGCTAGCTTTGACTTGGCACAATACCAAGTTATTGATTTTGATACAATTGCATGTGATGATATAAATTTTTCGCAGGGACAGTTAATGTTAGCACACCATCCTCAGCATTATTCTGCTGTTCTTTATACGTCTGGTTCAACAGGGAAGCCAAAGGGGATTGTGTTAACTCATTTGGCAATCAAAAGTTTCGCCGATTGGGCGGGAAACTTATTTTTGAAGGATGCAAAACATACTATTGCCAGTATTACGCCAGCGTATTTTGATTTGTCAACTTTTGATTATTTTAGCAGTTTTCAATTCCATGCTACGATTAAGTTTGTGCCCGACAAAGTAAAATCAAGCCCGTATATGTTGACAGATTTTATTATTAATGAGGCAGTGTCTATTATTTACACTGTACCTTCATTCCTAATCTATTGGCTGAAGCGCGGAAATATTAATCCATCTCAACTTAATTTAAAACGCGTTTTGTTTGCGGGTGAAGTTTTTCCAGTAAAGCATTTGAAAAATTTGGTTGATTTATTGCCGACAGTTGAGTTTTATAATTTATTTGGGCCAACAGAAACGAATGTATGTTTTTATCACAAAGTTAATCGACAGCAATTAAATGTTAATGAAGAAATCCCTATAGGCGTTCCTGTTCCCCATGCAAAAATTAAACTTGCTGATAAGACTAATGAGCTGCTAGTGAAAGGTGATTGTCTTTTTACAGGTTATCTTGCCAGTGGCAGGATAAATCTGCCGACAGATAATGATGGGTGGTTTCATACGCATGATAAATTAACCCAGTCATCTTGTGGTTTTTATCACTATAATGGAAGGCTTGACAGAATTATAAAGTTGTACGGTCATAGAATTGATCTGCTTGAGATTGAGTCGATAGCTACGAATTATGATGACGTTGTTCTGTCTGTAGCTGACTTATTAATTAATGGGGCAAATGAGAATAAACTTGCTCTGCTTGTTCATGTGGAGGATGCGTTTGATAAAGCAGCATTTTTTTCATATTTAAAAAAGAAACTGGTAAGGGTGTGTCTCCCACAATTCATTGTAAATACTAATAAAATACCGTTGCTGCCTAATGGTAAAGTTGACTATAGAACTGTACAAATTTATTTAAGGAATTCATATGAAAAACAATTTAACCGAGTTAGTTAGAGTACTCTCTAACTTAAATGATGCTTCTGATTTAAGTCACATGCGTGAGCGATTTCAAGTTTGTGCTAATCATGATTTTTTACGAAATGCTATTCCCAAAGAGTTTGGTGGACTTGATAACGGATTTGGAGAATTGTCTAGTGCATTCTGTGAACTTGGTTATTGCTCTATAGATCCTGGCATTATTTTATCATTAAATGCTCATCTATGGGGATTGGTGTTTCCATTATTAAAGTTTGGATCAGAGCAGCAAAAATCTGAATTTTTTCCAGATATCTTGCAAGGCAGCATTGTAGCTGGTCATGCAATCACTGAACCAGAGATAGGATCTGATTTAAAAAATATTAAAACTCATTATGCTGTTAATGGTAATGAAACCATTCTTAATGGTCATAAACGGTGGATAACTAATACACCGATTGCAGATTGGTTAGTGATATATGCAAAACAAGACACAGGAAATAAATTATCAGCATACTTAGTGGCAAAGGATGATATAGGTGTTGTTTTTCAGAATGGTCCTCATGTGGATGCATTTCAACATGCAGCAATGGGGGATATCATACTTGATAATTGTCGTATCCCGTCTGATAGACTTCTCGGCTCTGAAGGGATGGGTGGAACTATTCTTCAATATGCGCTCGAGCTAGAGCGTGTATTTCTTTTTTCTGGTATTTATGGCATTATGAGGTGGCAATTTGAACATGTACTTTCCTATGCCCAGAAACGTAGAATCAATGATTCTGTTTTATTTAATGTGCAAGTCATCCGACATAAACTTGCTGATATGTCGACACGTTTGGAGACTTGTCGGCTGTTTCTTGAAAATTGTATACAGATGAAGGATGCTGCTAAAAAAATGCCAAAGCAAAGTTCGCAAACTAAGTTAATGCTTAGTGATTTATTTTTAGAATCTTCTTTAGATTCGGTACAAATTATGGGGGCTGCGGGTTTAAATGATAAACGTATATCAGGCATGGTGCATATTGCTTTGGCTTCACAGATACTTTCCGGTACCACCGAGATCCAAAAAAATATCATCGCTGGTGTTATATGCTGAGACCAATTAGACATGGCAAACCGCGAAGGTGTCAGGGCAAGATCCCTTTAATTTACCCTGTTCTTAAATGTATCCATCACATTTTGGAGCATTGGTAGCACATTGTTAGTTCAGTGAAACCGGTATGGAGGACTCAGATTGGACACTGTGAGTATAAAGGCAACAGATGCTTATTTGCTGCCTAAAATTATACAAATTAGTACTAATTTATTTATTTGCGCATTTCGCTTAATGAAGTCATTGCCAGCCAAGCACATAATCGACTTGGGAATTAAAACTGGTTCTATTAATAAAAAGACAATTATTGTGGAGAGTTCCAGTGGTTCACTTGCGCTTGGTATTGGACTAATTTGCGCAGAAGAAAATTTACGATTTAAAATATTCAGTGATACAGCAATTGATCACAATTTAAAAAATCAACTGAAATTATTGGGTGGCGAAGTTATCATCATTAAGGGTAAAAGTGATAGTGATTCATTACAGATACAAAGACTTGTTGCCTTGAAAAAATATATAGAAGAAACATCAAATGTTCTTTGGATGAAGCAGTATGATAATGTAGCTAATCAAGAAGCTTATGCGATTGTGGCAGAACAGCTAATGCTCTGCTTTCCTAATCAAAAAATTGGTCTAGTTGGCTCGGTTGGATCCGGAGGTTCAACTTGTGGAATTATAAAAAAATTACGTCATTATAACAAAGCTGTGCAATTAATTGGGGTTGATGTATTCGGCAGTACCTTATTTGGTTTAGAAAATGCCTCGCGACAATTAAGAGGACTTGGTAATTGTATTATGCCGAAAAATCTAATACATGAGTATTATGATGAAGTGCACTGGATAAATGCAAATACAGCTTATCATCATACAATAGAGCTCTATAAGCATTATGCTCTATTTATGGGGCCAACTACAGGTGCTGCATTTGTTGTAGCGAGATGGTTAGCTAATAAACATCCTAAAACTAATTGGATTTTTACCGGGCCTGATGAAGGATACCGTTATCAAGACACGATTTATAATCCAGAGTGGTACGAACAGCAAACTCATGATCTAACTTCTTTGGCGACGCAACCAAGTTATGTTAATAATCCTCAATTTGCAACACCTCCATGGTCTGCGATACATTGGGATAGACGGACAATTAGTGACGTATTAGGAAATGTGAATGAAACATCATGCACCAAAAATTGTATTTATTGAAAGTAATACTACAGGAACGGGTAAAAACTTTCTAACAACTGCAAGGGAAAAGGGTTTGCAAGTTTTATTTTTAACACAAAATCCAAGCAAATATCCGTTTCTGTTAGAATGTTTAATTCATCCAGTTGTACTGAATACTGATGACATTGAGAAAATAGTTTTATTCTTAAAACAATACAAGAATATTGTGGGTATTTTATCTAGCTCAGAATATTACATTAGCATTGCTGCTGAAGCTGCAAAATATTTTCGTTACAAACACAATAATGTTCAAGCGATTGGTAATTGTCGAAATAAATATCGCTTTTATCAAAAGTGTGTTGACAAGGGTGTTAAAGTGCCTAAATCATTTCTCGTCAATGATATTGATGACTTTGTTTCAAAAGGGTTAGGAGAGAGTTTTTTACCTGTAGTCGCGAAACCATTGAGTGGTTCAGGGAGCATGAGTGTTAAGCTATGCAAGACCTTTCTTTCATTAAAACAACATCTCTCTAATATGAAAAAAAATAATTCTCGAGATAAAATATTAATTCAAGAGTTTATAGAAGGTAAAGAATACTCAATAGAAACAATTACTAATGCCTTGGGAAAACACATCACTATAGCTGTTACTCAAAAGCACCTCAGCGAGCCGCCTTATTTTTTGGAAATGGGCCATGATATCCCCGCAAAAGTGTCGAGTCAGCTTAAAAAGAAATTAGTTGATGTTGCTGGTCAAACCCTTAATGCATTAGGGTATTCATTTGGCCCAGCCCATATTGAAGTAAGGGTCCAAAGAGGCATACCTTACGTTATTGAAGTTAACCCAAGACTGGCTGGTGGGATGATTCCCAAAGCTATTGAATATGCTACTGGTGTGGACTTAATTGGGCGTGTTATTGATATTTATTGTGGCCATAAGCTTGCTGTTAGCGTATTGCATAAATTGTCAGCTTGTATTCGCTTTTTTGTGGCTAAGAAAGCTGGCGTGATTAAATGTATTGATGTTCCTAAAAAAACAGATAATTCTTTAGTTAAAGAGCTTGTTTTTACCAAAAAACCTGGAGATTATATTAATATCCGCCATGACTTCACTGATAGATTTGGTTGTGTAATCACTGCTGGTAAGACAGCATCAGAGAATTCAGCAGTGGCAGATGAGCTTGTTTCACGGGTCAAGCTCAAGATACAAAGGGCAGCCCCTCCCCGAGAAACAGGATTAATTCAGCAAACATTAAAGCCTGAAATTCTATCCTTACTTGAAAATGATTATTGCATAGAAGATAAAATCGAAGAGTTTAATTATTACGCAACAATAGATCGAGCACACATTGCAATGTTGGTAAAACAAAATATTGTTGATAAGAGAAAAGCTAAAGTGTTCCTCGATGCGATCGATGGATTAGAAGCAGAAAACTTTATTTCAATTAAAGATAATCCTGCCCCTCGTGGCTTATACTATGTGTACGAAAATTATTTGATTGACAAGCTAGGAATCACTTTAGGTGGGTCTGTTCATATAGGCCGTTCGAGAAATGATATTAATGCAACAATCGCTCAGTTACGATTGAGAAAGAAATTTTTTGATTTATATAAATCTTTGTGGAGAGTGAGGTCCTCTCTACTCACACAGGCAGCACTCAAGCAAAATGAATATTTGCCTGTTTATAGCCAATATCAGACAGCGTTGCCTGGAACTCTAGCTTTTTATTATTTAGCAATTGAGAATGCATTTACACGATATCAAGCCACACTGAAAACCTTATTTAAGGTTGTTAATGTGTCGCCGCTAGGCGCAGCAGCATGTGGTGGCACAAGTGTACCAATTGACCCAGCTTATACAGCAAAATTACTTGGCTTTAAACTAACTCATCGTAATGCCCTAGATGCTATAGCAAATCGTGACAGTTTACTTCAAATGTCATCAATTATAAATCTCATCAGCATTACTGTGTGTCGGTTTATGCAAGATCTACAATTATGGAGCACGAGAGAATTCGGTCTTATTGATTTTCCAGATAACTTAGTTGGTGGTTCTTCGGCTATGCCACAAAAGCGAAATCCTTATATTATTGAAAGAATAAAAGCTAGCTCAGCAGCCATATCAGGATATTACCAAGCGATACTAGCCACTATAAGCAAAACACCTTATTCAAACTCCGTTGAAATTGGAACAGAAAGTTTGAAACCTTTTAATATGCTTTATACTGAAGCATTAAAGGGGCTAAATATAATTCCATTGATTGTGGCAGATATTTCAATTAATCAGGAAAGAGCCATTCAGATTCTTGAAAATAATTTTACACTTGCAAGCTATGCGGCTGAAAAGATTTGCCAAGAAAAAAAATTGAGTTTTCGCCAAGCACATCATCAGGTAGGGAAAAAAATTAGAGACAATCTTAATGCCGATGTAAAACTATCACATCTTTTACATGATGAGTCTATTGATCTACCAAAGTACTATGAGAATAACAACTATGGCGGAGGTGCCGGTCATGACTCGACAAATAAACAAATTTTGCATGCCCGAAGAATAATTGATGCTGATAGTAGGTGGATATATTCAGCTTTTATATGATGATAGTCGCCCGCCTCATTTTTCAGTAGGGGTTTGAAAAAAATTATGTGTGGATTTTAAAGGACAGATAATTGAGGGAAAAGATGAAGGTTTGACAATATGATATTGTTCATTCACTCAATGGAATGAATTTCCTCGAGTGTTGAATGAAAACGAATTAAAAAGCGTGAATGCTTAGAATTAAGGAGATGGATATGGCTAACGAAGCTAAGGTTAATTCCTCGGCTCGGAGAGAAAGCATTGCGGTTGGTATACCTGAAGATACCTCCGATGAGGAATCAACCGACGTTGATGAGCAAGCATCAGATGATTCAGTAACACATAGTTCTGATGATGAATCGACAGGAGCACCCGTCAAAACAGAGTCACTTAGTACTAATTCTGAGGCGATATCGAGAGCTGTGCAAGGGAGCATCTAGTAGTAGTGCTGCTGCGGATGCAGTATCGACACCAATTTCATTGCTTCATGCGATTGGGGCTGTTCCTCTTTCTTCGCAATGTGAAGTTTTGGAAAAATTATACGAAAATCATTGTCGCCAGCGACTACTTAATTAGTTTATAAAAATGGATTTTAATGGAATGATCCCTACTACCTTTAATGAGGTATCACTTGAATCAAACTGTCTTGTGGTTCTATAAGAGTCGCAGTGCTAGCCGCAAACTGTTCCTCATCAACAACCCTTCTAGCCCTAAAAAAAGTTTGCTGCATACATCTCGAAAATTTTACATTGCTAGTATCAGTGTCTGGGTCGTAACTCTGCGTTTCAATAGCATCATTAACTTTCTGGCTAAAGTACCTTTCAAGCAAAATTCCACTTATTAAATACCCTATACTTAAGCTGCCAGCAATCCCCAAAATACCCCCATCTAAAAAATAAGAGCTAATAGCTTGTAACAGCAAAACCAAGCCAAGTGTCACCACTATATTAACAACAGCCAAATAAAAAGTATCCTCCATAGCAGACAACATAAGACTGCTTGTGTCTTCTAATAAATTAAGCGCTTTCGATGCAGCAAGAGAAGCAAATGCCCCTCGTATAAGAAGCTCATGATTATTAACATCATCATCCATAAACAAGCTGACAATCTGGGGCGCGACTATGATCCCAACCGTACCAATTAGAGTAAAAGCTAAAGGTGTTGCTAGCATCGTTAAGCGCCCATATTGGCGGAGGAGGTTATAACGTCTAGCGCCAACCAGTTGGGAAACATATCGATTACCCGACTCGCTAATTCCTCTACAGGCAGCATAGAAGGGATTTAAGTATTGAAAAATACTTTGAAATATACCTAGAGCTGTCTTACCTAGTCGACCAATAAATATAGATGAAATAAAACCAGAGCCGAATAGTGAAAGCATATAGACGCTAATTGGTGCACCTTGGTATAGTAAATTTTTTGAATAGCTGAACATCTGATTGACATTATGACATCGTTCAATTTTAAAAAGAGAATACTCTCTCAAAGTTTTATTGCTGACAGAAAGTAAAACAAAGCCAATGGCTGGGACCAAACTAGCGACCAATCCTACATAACCGGCACCAGTGATGCCATACTTGGGGATTAACCAAAAAGACAAACCTATATTTGTGGCTAGTTGTAATGCTGACAACCAAAGAATATGCTTTTCCTGATCAACAGCAGACAGAAAGGCCATATTAGTTGTATTGAAAATTTGGAACGGAACTGAAAATACGTAGGGTAAAAAGTAGCTTCCAATCTTGTCTCTAATTTCAGCATCATCAATAAAGGGCTTCACAATGTACTGCATACTAGCCAAAGCAGCAATAGCTGGCACAGATAACACTAAGCCCATACACCATGCGCTCTTTACAATAGTTTTGATTTCCAAAATTGCTTCCGTTCTCACCTCCTGAAAATTATTAATAACTTCAATACCACTAGCTACCTCATTAACCATTTCAACATCATCAACAGTCTCATCATCATCAGCCGTCTCATCGTCATCAGCCGTCTCACCGTCATCAGCCGTCTCATCGTCATCAGCCGTCTCAATGTAATTAATATTCTCAAATTTAACATAAGCAAATCGTTCAGCGATAAGAACAGGTACTTGAGAAACAAGCGCAATAACGGGATCAATACACATTGGGGTGGCAGTAGAAATGACAGCACTAGCTGCAAAGTCGTTTTCACTTGCTTTTGATAACAAGGTGACTTTAACTACATCCGATGCAGCGGTCATCAAGTTATAAAAGCTAAGAGGCACTGCTTTCCCCAATATTTTTTTGAGTGATTCCGAATATTTTTCGCTATAAACACGCGTAGGCAATCGCTCGTTAATCAACAAAGTTTCTATCTCTGTTTGTTCTGCTGCCATAGTCGGAATCTCCCAAGGCTTTAAATTTAAGTCAAACCTAATACCCAAGCATAATCTTAGAAATTACAGTAAAAGCATCCACTTTGTCCTGATATTCTGACTCTGCTTGTACTCAACAAACATTTTTCAATGAATAATGATTATGGCACCACACCTTTAATTTGGATGATGAATCATATGATGTTTGAAACTATGTGTCAAACAATTTTGGTTGTTTATTTACCAAAAGTGGCTTTCAAATATGGTTTGGCTCCCACCGTCTATTCTAATAGCAAAATGAGTCTGAAGGGTTAAGCATCTATGCACTTTTTAAACAGTCCTCATGAATATGTTTAAACAAGATTTTTCGTTGTTGCTGTAAATAATCTGCTGCTTCATTATCAGACATAGCCGTAGCAATGTCATCAAGTTTTTTAAAATCTAATTTATCTTTTAAATAATGCTCAGCCTGGCGTAATGATTTAAATTTTTCATAAGGTGTCATCATATTTTTATACTCATACTTCTTTTTTTGTTTACCTTTTTTGTCAGTGATTATTGTTGGAAATAAGCAAGGTCTGTGGTAGTTTACATAAGGATTAAGAGCGGCTTGATTAAAGTCATTTAATTCATTAGCAAATCGCTGTGGAATATGAGCATAACCAAAGACCTTACGTACTATGGCGGCATCGTTTTGTCAACACTGAGCCCCAACGAGGATTGGCCAAAGGTTTGATAAGTATTTATACTGAGACCTGTTAATAAAATAAGGTTAAGCGATGGATTGCCCTGGGTGCGGAAGCGAGCAAACAAAGTCAATGAACCAAAAAACAGGACTAGGTTATATGCAATATCGATGCGCACGTTTCTCCAAGCAATTTAATGAGCGAACAGGCACGTTACTAAATTTTATTGAGTGTCCTACGGAAGTGGTGATGATGGCGGTGCATTATTATTATCGATTTAAAGTGAGTTTAGATGACGTGGTGGAATTAATGATGATGCGTGGATTTTATCTAAGCCATCAGACCGTCCACAACTGGACTCAACGTTTTGGTGTTGAGTTGGGGCTGAAATTACGTGCTAGACGGCGAGACACATCCGGTAAGAAATGGCATGTTGACGCCACGTACGTCAAAGTTGAAGGTCGTTGGTGCTACCTTTATAGGGCCATCGACAAAGCAGGAAACTTAGTGGATGTTTTCCTCAGTGACGTTCGCGATCAAAAAGCAGCAGAAGCTTTTTTTAAGCAAGCCATTGACACGACAGGCATCGTGCCAGAGCAAGTTACAACGGACAAAGAGACTGCGCTTTATCCTGCAATGGATGCTGTCTTTGGTGAGCAAACCATTCATCGTGACAGAGCAAGTACATGAACAATCGCCTTGAGCAAGATCACAGAGGCATTAAGTCACGTTACAAAGTAATGAAAGGCTTTAAAAAATCCTTTTTGTGCTTTAATTTTTTGTACGGCATTTGAAGAAATAAGGCAGTTTTTTAGGGCCAAACATAAAACGCGCGCTCAACGTCGATGCATCCTTGCGCCTTACATTCAAAAATTCCATCAGTTATTAACCATTACGGCTTAAAGTAACCGACACGAAAACATTATACTTTTGTTGGGGCTCAGTGTTGACGAAACCCTTTGCGATGCTTACGTAGAATTCCCTAAAGCGTATCATAACAGACGGGTTTAATGTTAATATATTTTTCGATATCAAGCATAATGTTATCTCGAACATTATTATTATTTGTGAGTATACCTATATAAGTACCACTGTGAGCTATAATTATTCCCAGCCCATTATGTTTTTTATTCACTTGAATCATTGCATCAAGGTATTTATTCTTCAGCACCTTTTGATTTAAGATGGCACTGCGAGTTGATATTTTGCCAATCAGATTGTAATCATGGTTGAGTATGGCTTGTTCTAGCTGATTCAGTAGAAAAGAATATTCTGTGCGTTCTGTCGAGTTAAATGCGATGTTGCAAAGCGAGTTATGTTGATCAATGGTGTTAACTGATCCCCCTTCATCGATAGCAATAATAGCAAGTTTAGAACATGGGGCTAGCTGTCTTCGTAATTGTACATCTTGATGGTAATATGACACGCAACAATTATAGATAATGCCGTCAGATGGCTCCGTTTCAGCTAAAAAATATTCAATATTTTTCTCAGAACAGTCTAGTTGGTAATAGTCAGAGACCGCCCTGATACATGCTATTAAATCGGCGGTTGAACTTGCTAGCCCTTTTCCTTCTGGTACATGGCTATTAATTTTTATTAAACCAGTATTCGGTAGTTTATTGTAATTAAGAAATTTCTTTATGACACTTAGTGACTTTACTTTTTCTTTTGGATTGATTTTTAGCGGACATGTAGTGGGTGAGAAATAGGCATAGGAATAAAGTTGAATAGGGCAAGTTACTAAGAATTTACGTCCATTTGGTAAAACACCTTGCAATAGTTCGCCAAATGAAGCGAAGCACCTACCTACCCCTTCTTTAGTGTTGTTATTCATGCAATTGTTTTTTACATTCATGATATTGGATCAATCTGTTGTTGAAAAAATAAAAAATGAGAAAAGATACTTGTTAGAAATATTAGAATAGCGCTAGCTAAATAAGTGAAGAGGAGTTCCGTATTGTTTATGATTAATAAGCCAGTCAGCAATCCTAAAAAGAGAGCAGCCATTGATGCTGCACTATTGAGAGTTGCTATTCTTCCAATCATTATTCTATCTGTTACTTTTTGAATGATCGTGATGAAGCTAATATTAGTTAACATGTAGAAAAAGCCTGACATAAGTAACAGTAAAATTAAAGGTATATACGTGTTAATGGTTTGATTTGCATTTTTAAATACTAAAAAAATGCCAAGTAGACAAAGCCCATCACCTAGGATACCTAAACAAAATGATTTCAAGTATGTCAGTTTATTCAATAGTTTTGGCGCGAGCAGCGCTCCAACTAAGCTGCCGATACCAACAGACATGAACATATAAGAGTCAGTGCTTCTTGATAAATGAATTAATTGAAATGATTTTATATAAAAAAATTCACTTATAAAAACTGAAAAATTGAATAAGGACATAGTAATCGTTAAGTACAATAGTATCTTTTTGCTAAGTAGATACTTTAAAACCGATGACAAGTTACTTTTAAAGCTACGATTAATTTTTTGTATTTCTAGTATAGGTGGAGTAGCTTTTAGAAAGAACAATATAATTAATCCAAGTAAATAACATAGTGCACAAGTGATAAATACTGTGCTATAGCTAGAAAATAATAATAATGTTATTCCCAAAAATGGAGAAATAATTTTTAAAGTAGCTGAAATGGCTTTGCTGATACTATTAGCGGTAGCATAAGCGTTTTCATTTACTTCTAAAGCTATCAACTTTTGAACCGTTGGATCGTAAAAGCTAGTAAAAAAGAACTTAATGAAGACCAAAAGGAGTAAAGTCGTTATATTATTTGCAAATATGAAAAGTAAAGAGACTACAATCCTGCCTGCGCTTGAAAAGATCATAATATGTTTTTCACAAACATTGTCAATATACTTGGTAATATAGATGCTGCCTAATAACACACCACTCGCGGAAGCGAATGAAATCAGAATAAGAAAGTAGGCTGGGGAGTCCCATTTGTAAACAATGAGCATGAGTATAACTATATTGTCAAGCCATGCCGCGCAATCACAAAATAACTGTGCTATAAAAGCATATAGCACATTAGCATTCGATAAGAGACTTTTTATTTCTTTCATAGGCCTCAACACCCTTAAATAAAGCTTTAATATTATTCGAGCCAAAATTGTCAGAGCCGCATCGTTGGATGATTTCAAGAAATAATGTGTGCTGCTGAGTAATGGGTTTTGTAAATATTTGTAGTAAATGACCACCTTCTGATGTATCGATAAGTATATTTTGATCTTTAATCTTTTCAATCGTATTTTTCAGAGTAGGGTGATTGAGCAGTTGATCTTGATAATAGCTCGAAGGAATATTCAGAAAATCAACGCCATTCTGTTTAAGAGTTTGTACATAATCAGAAATAGTATTTGTGGAGAAAGCAATGTGCTGCACGCCTTGCCCACTATTTTTGTCGATAAAGTTTTGTATTTGAGACTTATTAGGATTGTTAATAGGCGCTACTAACACTAGTTTTACAGAGCTATTTTTGTTTGCAATTACCAAGGAGTCCATTCCGCTGTGAGCAGTTTGGATCATTTCGTTAGACACTTTATGCATACCAAGCAGTGATATGTAGCATTGACTGATTTTTTTTAAGTTCTTACTATGGAGGGCGATGGCAAGATGATCAATCGATACTAATTTATTTTTATTGATTTTTGAATCCATGTATTGCGTTGCTAGTATTTCATAGTCTGGTAATAAATACTGTGGCGTATTAGTGCGTTCAATTAATATCTGTCTAAATTCGCAATTGATTGGTATTGTAATCGTTTCAATTAGACCATTACCACACTGAGTTTTATTGATAGTGATGTTGTCATTCAATAGTTTTTTTGTTGTGAATTCACTAATGTTTTTTGTTAAAAAAGCTACTTCACAAACTCCCTCGCCATGTGCTCTTAAAAAATGATATATAGGAGATTTTGGATGATCACTGGATTCTAGCACGAGTGTAATGTCAGCATTTGTTAGAATGTAACCTCTTGAGAACCCTGATGACTTTTTAGCTTTTAAAATGAAGCCATACTTGTCGCAGAAGTAAGCACGAGCTTTTTCAATATTGTTTACACATATCTTAATATAATCCATACTGTCTATCATGGTTATTCCTTACTTATCGGATTAGTATACCCACTCGTCTTTTAAATACAGTTTTTTTGCTTGAATTTTTCTGTCTTGGCAATATTTAAGAAGTTTGGCTGATTCAATCATCTGTGGAGAATTCTCATTATATTCGAGTGACATCAGAAAATTTAACCAAGGCTCTTGACCCATGGCATATATGTATACTTCTGTGCAGCCTAAAGATTCAATAATTTTTACTGCCTCGGTGAAATCAGAGCCTGATAATGTTCGGTTATAGTTATGACGATGCTCTATTGGTTTTGAAAGCAATGGACCATATAGCCAGGTTAGAGGAGCGCCCTTGCATTCCATTCCCAGACACAAAACGTCTATTGATGTAGCAATGCTCTGTTTTATTCTTTCATAAAGAGATGCACTAATATTTTTTGAATCTGCCGCAAAGAGGAATTTTTTATCAAATAATCTAACATAATGCGCAATCTTTGTTTGGATATTGAGATCGGAATGTTCGCCAAGAAAGGGTAAGCCTGTAATTTCACCATCAGGGATAGATAATGTTTGCATCTCTTCCAGCTCTATCAAATTATTGAAACCTAACTTTTGTAAAATTAAGCGTAATGATGGATCTGCTAGAGAACCTGGGTTATTGCGCGGAAAAATAATTTTATCGATTTTATGTCTCAATCTTAAGAGCATTTCAAATAGAACATGATCTTGATGGTTATGAGTTAATAAAACGTAATCAATCCGATCTGGCAAATCATCAAGCGTGAATCGTTCAAAGCTTGTTGCAAACCTGTAACTTATCATTGGATCAATGAGGATGTTTACATTTTTTGTTTGAAGTAGCAGACAAGCATGTCCAAAATAGCGCATTCTAATATCATTTTCAGAATTCACGTGTCTATTTTGTGCAAGAACATTGTGATTGGTAAACCATTTGTCGGTATTCTCAATCTTATGACCATAACTGTCAAGCAGTTCGTTAATATTTGCTTTCGTTAGCGGGACTCTATTTGAAGCAAACAATCGGTCGATCCTTTTATCTGAAAATGGTACATCTAACTTAATATTACTATCAAACTCAATTCGCGGGGTGCTTAGCACAAATGGTCTTTGATCTGTTGATGTGTCAGAGAGTGATATTGATTGACAATCATTCTTGTAATAAACATCATAAATTAAGGGTTCAATTAGTCGGATTGAAGGATTATTATTAAGATCATAAACTAGTTCAACGCATCCCTTTAGTTTATCTGGTAGCGATTTGTAGTGTTGGTAAAGAGAATCACCTTGGGCAACAGTTTGCAGATAGTCATTTGTTTCATGGTAGGCTTTAGCTAAGCTGATTAACTCTTTGCATTCATCCGTTGTTTTATGGAGTAGATGTTTTATGGCATCAGTTTGGCATTGACGATAGTTCATAAACGAGCCACCCGCAAGGTTGGGGTTCTCAGTAGCTTTTCTGTGTATTTCAGGAGACTCAATATAGGACTTCATGATTTTAATGTGTCGCTTTAGTATGTTACAGCCGGCGGTTAGTGGAGGAATCAGATATGGCCATGCGTACCATTGCCATATTAGTGGTTCAGCTTTAATAGAAGATTTTAAGTAGTACTGCATTCTAGCTCCATTACATCATTTAACACCATAGAAAGTCGTTTTATGCCCTCATCAATAGTATCTGTAGCAGGTGATGAGAAAGCCAATCGGATCCCGCGGCAAAAGCCAGTTTTCCGCAGTGAAAAAGCATCTCCAGTAATAAAAGATAGCTTTTTTATGCGAGCGTGGTGTTTTAATTTTTCTACACTGACTTCATTTTCAAAGTTTATCCAAATATAAAAGCCACCTGATGGTGATGAGTAGGATAAGGGCATATTACTGCAGTATTTTTCTAAACAGGAAAGAGTCAGGTCGCGCTTTTTTTTGTATGCTGCATTTAGAAACACTAGAAATTTTGGCAAATCATGTTTTTTAAGAAATGCCGTTGCAATATTGTAGCTAAAGCGCGAGATGTTTAGATCAAAACCTTCCTTAATTGATGCTAATTTTTCTATTAAGTACCTTGGTGCAACCAACCAACCTATCCGAAGAGACGGCGATAATATTTTTGATAGGCTTCCAACATAAATTACATGGCTCGTTGAGAGAGAGCGTAAGGGGGTTGATGGTGCTTCATAATTGATTAACCCATAAGCATCATCTTCAATAATTGGAAAATCATATTTTTCTGCTAAATTGACAATGCTTTGCTTAACTTTATTCGACATTTGATAGCCTAATGGGTTGTGCCCGTTAGCCATTAGATATACACAAGCTGGAATAACATTTCTTTCCAGAGAGCTTTGTATTTGCCGAAGATCTGGTCCTGCTTGAGTGGAATCAATATGAATAACATTGTCGCAAAATGGCTTGAAAGCATTTAAAAATCCTGGATAGCAGTGTTTTTCAAGCATGACATAGTCGTCTTTATTTAAAAATAGACATGCAAGTAGACTTAGGGCTTGCTGCGCGCCAGCAGTTAAAAAAATATTCTCTGGCTTGCAATTAACGTTTCTGAGTTTTAATAACTTACATATGTAGAACTTGAGCTCATCATCTGGGACCTTATATTGTAAAAGTTCACCGCTATTTAATTCAAAAGAGTGGAGTATTTCATCAAGTTCATGAATCGGTAATAAGTTTAGATCCGGGATGCCATTTCCAAAAGAAACGTGGTGAGTATCAATGAATTCTAGTCCTTTTTGTAATGCATTAGGTTTAATATGTTCGGCCCATTTAGCTATTTTTAGTTGTGACATGCTCGGTCCTTTGATTGCTTGAAAAAATTAGGCCTCATTAAGCAATTAGAATGGGCTGCTTGTCTTATTTCATTTAAGTTGCTAAAGCCCATCAAGCGCATAACTTCATGAAATTCGGAAGAGAGGATATCTAGTACTTTTTCAACACCTTTTTGCCCATCAACTGCTAAACCCCATAAAGGCGGTCTACCAATACAAACACCATCGGCCCCAAGCAACAAAGCTTTAACAATGTCTACACCTTTACATATACTGCCGTCGACTAAAACGGTTACCTGCTTGTTAATAGCTTTTGTAATCTCAGGCAATACAGCTAGTGGTGATACCGCTGTATCTAACTGTCTTCCACCATGATTTGAAACAATAATTCCTTGTACATTATGTGAAACCGCTATCGTTGCGTCAACTGGTGATAGAATCCCTTTTAAAAAGATTGGTAGATTAGTATGATTTCTTAGCCATTTAACATCTTGCCAGGATAAATCGTCTTTAAATTGCTGATTGGTAAAGTCTCTGACTGATGATTGACTACCTTTAGTGGTATGGGGGAATTGCAATTGGTTTTTAATGTCACGATATCTTTTTGCCATAATTGGCATGTCTACTGTAAGTACAATAGCCTTGTAACCTGCAGCTTCAATGCGCTGAATAAGCTCAAGGTTATATTGTTTATCTTTAAAAAGATAAAGTTGGAATAGTAAAGCATTGTTGCTTTGGGCTATATCTTCCAGTGACATTGAAGACATGGTACTTACAATCATAGCACATTTTTTATTGGCAGCTGCTGCTGCCGTTGCTAATTCACCGTTGACATTCAATAATTTGTGAAATGCGGTTGGTGCAATAATAATTGGCGCTGAAAAGTTATCGCCCAAAAAGCTAAATTGTGAGTTTACGCTGCTAATTCCTGTAAGCACTCTTGGAATTAGTTCGATGCAATTGTATGACAATGCATTTCTTTCTAAAGTAATTTCATCACCAGCACCACCAAAAATAAAATCGA
>JAJFKI010000063.1 GCA_021773295.1 Gammaproteobacteria bacterium
CCACTAAAATCAAGCACAATCGTGATCAAAATAATATGGGTAATATTCGGCAATATATGATTCATTAAAATACGCCACCAATTACTTCCCAATAAATTGGCTGCTTGGATGTAGTCCAGTTCTCGTTGTTTTAAGGTTTCAGCTCTTAAGACCCGGCACAAACTAGTCCAACT
Source organism: Gammaproteobacteria bacterium (assembly GCA_021773295.1). Classification (GTDB taxonomy): domain Bacteria; phylum Pseudomonadota; class Gammaproteobacteria; order UBA1113; family UBA1113; genus JAJFKI01. The sequence continues at coordinate 174 of JAJFKI010000063.1, forward strand.
GGTAATCCCTAAAATAAAACACAACGCTAACAACCTAGCATCTGCGCGTGCAGTAATCGTAGTAAAAAACTCAGGATGATTAGAAATATAAATTTGTATCGACAAAACCGCTGCCGCAATCAATAACACCCCTGGAATAGAGCTTAATGTAGTATAAAGATATTGCACCACATCATCAATCAAACCACCAAAATAACCAGCCATCATCCCTAATATCACCGCAAAGGGTAACATGACCAAGGTCGTTAAAGTACCAATTAAAATACCCGTGCGAATACTTTTCAATGCCTCATAAAATACATCTTGCCCAACTTTGTCAGTGCCTAACAAATAATAATGATGTGATAACAACAATGCCATGGCACAAAAAACAATAATGAGAAAAATAGTTAAATAAAATGTTCTCCAAGGAAAAGCCCATTTTTCACGAAGCATTGCCTGCATAGTTTCGCCCAAACTTAAACGCTGCATTAGTGACATGAGAAAAAGCAGGGCAAAACAAATCACCGCCGCAATAAGCAACGAAAAAGATAAGGCAATCACAGTATTAATCCAGATTGGTCGCTCATTAGTACCCGCATGCACTAAGGGCAAATAGTCTCTAACTATTGTACCATCATTTAAACGTTCACTTTGTTTCGTATAAAGTTTTGAAGCAAAGGGAGCTGAATAGGTTTTTTCAGTTTTGGCACCAATAGGTTTAATCACTTTATCTAACACACTAGATACTTGCGTCGAATAGGTAACATGGCCATTGCCATTATCAGGCAACACCGTCGTAAAATGTACTGAATCAAGTACAGCAATAAGAAAATATGCCGCTAAAATGATAACGGAAACAAGCCCTAAGGGTTTATAAAAAACTTTTTTCCACGGGCGGCGCAGATGTTCACTTCGCGCACACCAAAACACAAAAATAAGCAGTGCTAGTACTAATAAAAATAATAAATAATCAGAACCTAAAAAAATAAATCGCAATGCAAACTCCCTATTCTAATCGAACTCGCGGATCAACCAATGTGTACGAAATATCTGTAAATATTAAACCAATGATATAAAGCACAGTCCCTAAAAATACCATCGATCGCACAATCGCAAAATCCTGCCGACTGATAGCATCGATGGTATAACTTCCAAGCCCTGGTATGCCAAAAAATGATTCTAATAACAAGCTACCCAAAAACAAGCTGGGAATGATAACAACAACACCGGTTAAAATTGGAATCATAGCGTTTTTTAAAATATGTCGAAACAGAACAACTTGCTCTGAAAGACCTTTTGCTCTTGCAGTCCTGACATAATCTTTATGATATTCTTCTAAAAATAAAGTACGATACCAACGCGTCCCCATGCCAATACCAGATATAACGCCAATAATAACAGGTAATATCAAAAACTTGATCGCCTCAAATCCCGAATGATAACCTGAGATTGGCACCCATTTTAATACTTTCGCAATCACATACTGCCCACTAATAATATAAAACAAACTCGAGATTGACATGAGAACAATACAAAACACCACGCCACCAAACTCGATATAAGTATTGCGAAAAAAAACAATCAAAAGTGCAAAGCTAATATTAATTAACAAACCAACCAGCAAAACCGGGACCGCGATGGCTAAACTGGGCATCATTCGATGGCGAATATCATAACCAATATTCCTACCAGAGTCAGAAATACCAAAGTCAAACGTAAGCAATGACAATGACTTCTGGACAAACAGTGATTGAGTAAGACTTTCCATGCCGGTTTTATCAGCATTGTAAAACATCGGCAAGTCATAACCGTGTATTGATTTCCAGTTATCAACAGCGGCTTGTGTGACATGCTTTTGACCTAAGTGAGCTCTGGCCATATCATCAGGTGTATTAACCGCGAAAAATAATAAGAAGGTAATAATGTTAACGCCCAAGAGTACAGGTATAGCATAAAAAAATCTTCGAACTAAATAATTTAACATCTTAATATTTTTCCGGTGGTGAGTGATGTTTTTTACGGTAGCGCATAATAACAGGTATTAATACGGCAACAATGATGATTAGCAATAACCACAGTGGCCAAAATGTAGGTTTATTCCACTGCGCTTGTAGCTGACGACGCCTATTAGGATCAATCTTGTTATATTTAAGCGTATTATTCGCGAGAGAATGCGCTTTGGTCACGCGATTCCATTGATGGGATAATACAAATGTTTTTGGATGAAAGCCCCATACCCACGGAGCATCTTTTCTTACGATTGCCAACATTTCATCGATGATTTTTTGTCGCGCCTCGCCATCAGGCATATTCTTCATTTTTAAAAACAATTGATCATAAACTGGATTCGAATAATTACTCGCATTTTCACCACCGTGCTTCACTTTGCCATTAGGTCCATAGAGCAAGAATAAAAAATTTTCAGGATCAGGATAATCAGCAGACCATCCCCAAAAAAATAATTGTGCATTACCACTACGCAATTTTTCTTGAAATCGATTATAATTAGTCACTCGCACATTTAATTGAATACCAAGCTTAGCGAGTTGTTTGCGCATCCAATCGTACATAGCACGTTCGTCAGGGCTTCCAGTCGAAGTGGCTTCATAACTAATAATAAGTGGTTTACCTGTTTTAGCATTTCTACCATTAGGATAACCTGCTTGGGCTAATAATTGTTTTGCCTCTTGCAAAGAGCGGCGCTTAATATGATCTTTTTGCCACTGATAAACATAAGGGTTAATACCTTTAGCACCTGCTTCAAAACCAAAAATACCTGGAGGAATAGGCCCCTGTGCTGACAAGCCACGGCCATTTAAAAAGATTGAAATATATTCTTCGATATCAAGCGCAATAGAAATGGCTCGCCTTAATTTTCTAGCGCTGTCACTAGAGCCACCGATTGTAGGATCCAACATATTGATCCCAAGATAAAAAATCGATGGCTCAATACTCGTCGTTAAGCGGATCCCTTTAGCTTTGAATTCTGGCGTGACATCAAGATTACCATCAGCATCCACTTGCACCGCTTGATCGTAACTATCTGAGCTAATCCCAGATTTATCATAATATCCTTGTAAGAATTTACTCCACCTTGGAATGCTCTCCTTGTCTAAACTAAAAACATAACGATCAACAAATGGCAGCGGTTTGTTTGCATCAGCTAGCAAACCAGCAGCTGTATCACCTGGCATACCTGTACTAGGATAAAATTCTTGGTGAAAATTAGGATTACGTGCCATCACAATTTGTCGATTAGGATTATTTTCGACGATCATGTAAGGTCCTGTGCCAATAGGATACCAATCAAAGCTAATGTTTTTTTTCTGCAAGCCTCTTTGTGAGTAAAACTTATCAGCTTCCCACGGAATAGGGGCAAAAAATGGCATTGCTAACCAAAATTTAAATTGCGGATATTTGCCTTTAATGGAAATTTGCAGCGTATACTTATCGAGTTTCTTGACACCTTCAAGCTTATGCTGTCGTAAATCAAAAAATCCTTTTACTGGCTTAGGTCGACTCGCTGATAATGCCTTTGAATACGCTTTCAAGCCAAGAATATAGTGACTTAAAAATCCAGCAATCGGCGATTGCACACTCGGGGAGCCTAAACGTTTTATTTCATAAATATAGTCATCTGCTATGAGCTCCCTAGTCCCTGTTTTTTTAAAATCCGCCAGGGTGTCAATATGCAGTAAATTTTGCTTTGTTAAGTTGTGATAAAGATAGTTACCCTGCTCATCCTTCGCTAAGGCTGGATGCGGTTGATAAAATATACCAGGTTTGATCGATATCGTATAAACACTATATGCAACCTTAGCCCTTAAGTCATCAGCACTGATTAATTGATCTGATGCATCATAATACTTTGGTTCCGGTAGTTTAGCGGCTGTTAATGGAACCAGTTTATAAGGACGCTTTAAATAATGATACTGCAGCGGTGGTTCGTAAATTTGCGCCGTAAATAAGTTTTCATCTGCGCCATATGACTTGGCTGGATCTAACGTCTTAGGCTGTTCAACAAAAAAACTAAAAAAAACCTTTTCTTGTAAATTATACCGACCATGTGGATCATTAATCGCTTTATCTTTACATGCACTAAGCAAGCACACTAACATCATCAGATAAACGAGTATGTTCTTGCTCCCTGCCATAACTATCTCCTTGGGCCTTGACACTTTTTTTAAGTAACTGCGTCAAAACTAGCAATTTTTCAGTCTGTTAAAGTGTTCTCTATCTTAGCACTCTTTACTAATCCATCCGCATAAATTTCATAAGCAAACGCGCCGTTGGTTGTTGCAATTTGTTGTTGCAGTTTTTGTTTTTGTTGCTCAGTAACATTTTCTGGCTTACCTGACACTAGACTATTAACCACAATAACAGCAAAATCACCATTTTTCATAGCTGCAATGGTCACGGCTGGTTTATTAGCCCTAGGCATTACATTAAATGCTTGAGAGATAATCGCCTGGGGCAGCTGACTATCGCGACCTAAAGCTCTATTTTGCTTCCAGGCTAATCCATATTCACTGGCAATTGTCGACAGTGACTTGCCAGATTTAATGTTTCCCATGATGGTATTTGCTAAACCTTCCAACTGTTGTGATGCTTTTTTCTGCTGTAGTGCCGTCACAATGCTTACTTGTACATCTGCTAAAGGTTTAACACTTTCGGGTATTTTCGCAGCAACTCTAAGGACAACTTGTCGGCCATCATCTAGATTTATTACTTGGCTATTGTAGCCATTATTATAAACATCATTACTAAAGGCTTGGTCAACAAGGGTTTTATTAGCAAGAATGCCGCCATGTTTACCTGCACGGGTTATATAGTCCGTGGTTTCAATGTTTAAGCCTAAGGCTTTAGCTGTAGGTTTTAATGAGTTTGGTTCTTCGTAGCTAAGGTTAGCTAGCCTGTCAGTTTCAGCCGCAAATTGCTTTTCTGCATTACGCCTTGCCAATAATTTTTTAATAGCTGGTGTTGCTTGCTGTATGCTTTGTTTTGTTTTCGCAAAGTTCTCTTTATTCTCTCGATAGTATTGTTCAACTTGAGCGTTTGTTGGTTGTATATGCTGTGCCAATGTATTTAAGGATAAAACAACATATGCTAGTTTTACTTTAGCTGGGATTTTAAATTGCTTTTGGTGTTGTTGATAATACGCTGTTATCTCTTGATCACTAAGCTTACTCACTGCCTTTGTCATTTTTTGATTAAGCACGACATAGTCAACATTGCGTTTTTGATCTGCTAATTTAATCACATTTTCCACATCATTAGGAAATGCAAAAGCCGTTGTGACAAATGAAGATTGTAATTGATCCAATAATAATTGTTGTTTTAAAAGTTTGAGATAACTGTCATTAGTAAACATTAAATTGCTGAGTACGATTGAATAACGCTGTGGTGAAAATTGCCCATTGACTTGAAAGGTTGGGTTCATGTAGAGGGCTTGCTGAACTTGTGGCTGACTGATGAAGAGCTTATCTTCATTGGCGCCCTGCACCAAAGCTTCATTACGAATTAATGCAGCTAGAACGTTGCGCTTCATGACTTTGTCCGCTTCTGGCGTATTTATCAACTTTACACCCATGAGTTGTTGCTGTCGCTGATATTGTTTAAAAGCTTCGTTCAACTGTGATTGCATGATTTTGGTGCCATTGACTTTAGCTGCGGCTTCGTCTTTTTTTCCATGCTCGAAATAGTTACTCACGCCCCAAAGCGCAAATATTAAACTGATAAATCCCAATAAGATACCTGCGAACCAACCTTTCACCTTGTCATGAATATTTTGTAGCATAGTTTTTCCTAGATTATCATACGCAAAACATCGCATCTTGAGATACGATGGGTATTATGCTTGAAACCGCTCTTTGGCGCAATGAAACCGTATACGATTAGTAGTTGGCGGAGTGGACGGGATTCGAACCCGCGACCCCCGGCGTGACAGGCCGGTATTCTAACCAACTGAACTACCACTCCTAAAAGAATAAGTGGTGGGTGCTGAGGGACTTGAACCCCCGACCCTCGCCTTGTAAGGGCGACGCTCTCCCAACTGAGCTAAGCACCCACAGAGTAGCAGCTCCATTAGAACTGCTGTCTGCTTTATAGATACCGATTGAAACGAGTTCCTATCAATATACTAGTGTGAAAATATAGATTCTCACCTAAAGAAGCACCCCATTAAGGCAAGTTAATTTCTTGCCACTGAAAAACCAGCCACCTTGAATGGCGGGCTAGTTTACAGCTTCTTTTAATTTATTTCCAGCTTTAATTTTAACTGTCTTCGCTGCGGGTATATGCATAGGCTCGCCAGTCGCAGGATTACGGCCTTCACGAGCCGCACGCTCACCGACTGAGAGAGACATAAAGCCAGTTAACACAATTTTGTCACCCTTTTTAAGGGTATCGGCAATCGTGTCTTGCAATGCATTAATCACAGTTTCAACGTTATTTTTTGTGGAGCCAGCCATTTCCGCTACAGCTTCAACTAAATCAGATTTATTCATTAAATATCCCCACAGATACATAGTTTTAGTTATCAAAAAACAGCTAGCGCGCTCAATAATGCACTAGCCATAGAGCAGTGATTTATACCAACCTTTAGTATAAGCGTCAAGGCATTTTTCGAAGGAGGGCTTTAAAAGTGTGAACATGAGATGACTGTGTGCTTTAATTTTACACGACAGCATCGAATCTGGTGATGAAGCATGGATTTCACAGTGGATCTAGGGCGAAATTATTCCCCACAAATTGCTCCTAGCGTATTTCCTCCCCCGTGCGGGCTGAGGAATCGAGTCTTAGTGACCTGGCTAGTGTGTGCGTCTGCCTTCGCCTTTTTTATCTGGTTTTGATTTTTTGACCGATTGCTTTGCCGAGCCCTCTGGTGTATCGGTTAAAGGCTCAGGCATGTGTTGTAGCGCTAGATTTAATACTTCATCCACCCAGCGCACTGGTTTTATATCTAACGCTTTAGTAATATTTTCTGGGATTTCTTTTAGTTCACGATAATTTTCTTGGGGGATAATAACTGTTTTAACACGTCCTCGGTGAGCAGCCAGTAATTTTTCTTTTAAACCACCGATGGGTAGGACTTCACCACGTAAGGTAATTTCACCCGTCATTGCCACATTTGATTTAACCGGTATTTCAGTCAAGACAGACACAAGGGCCGTGACCATGGCTGAACCCGCGCTAGGGCCATCTTTTGGAGTGGCACCTTCAGGCACGTGCACATGAATATCTTTATTTTGATAAAAGTCTTGTGAAATCCCCAATATACGCGAACGAGATCGCACAACGGTCAAAGCCGCCTGAATAGACTCTTGCATCACATCACCAAGATGGCCAGTAGAAACCGTTTTGCCTTTACCAGGCACAGCCGTCGCTTCGATTGTGAGTAATTCACCACCAACTTCAGTCCAGGCTAAGCCTGTGACTTGCCCGACTTGATCATAGTCTTCTGCAGTGCCATAGCGGAATTTCTTAACGCCTAAATATTTTTCGAGATTACGTTGGCTAATATTAATTTTAGATTTTACTTTCTTGGTTAAAATTTCTTTAACCACTTTACGACAAATTTTTGCGATTTCACGCTCAAAATTACGCACACCAGCTTCTTTTGTGTAATGACGCACAACATCTTTTAAAGCACCTTCAGAAAATGACAATTCATTTTTCTTAACACCGTTACGTTCTAATTGCTTTGGAATCAAATGTCGTATGGCAATATTTACTTTTTCATCCTCAGTATAACCGGGTATGCGGATCACTTCCATACGATCAAGTAATGCTGGTGGAATGTTTAATGAGTTTGCTGTACATATGAACATAACATCAGAAAGATCATAGTCCACTTCTAAATAATGATCATTGAATGAGTCATTTTGTTCAGGATCTAAAACTTCGAGTAACGCTGATGCAGGATCTCCACGAAAATCCATTGCCATTTTATCAATTTCATCGAGCATAAATAAGGGATTGCGCACTTTAGCTTTAATTAACTTCTGAATGACTTTCCCCGGCAAAGCACCGATATAAGTTCGCCTATGACCACGTATCTCAGCTTCATCGCGCACACCACCTAATGATACACGCGCAAATTTTCTGCCTGTAGCTCTGGCAATAGACTCACCCAGCGACGTTTTACCAACACCAGGTGGTCCTACTAGACACAAAACAGGCCCTTTTAACTTTGCCACGCGTAATTGTACAGCCAAATGCTCTACGATTCGTTCTTTTACTTCTTGCAAGCCATAATGATCGGCATCCAACACATCTTCAGCATGTGCTAAGTCATTATTGATTTTACTTTTCTTTTTCCATGGCACAGATACGAGTGCATCTAAATAATTACGACTCACACTCGCTTCGGCCGACATCGGTGGCATTGAACGTAGTTTACTTAATTCTGTCTCCGCCTTTTCTTTAGCCTCTTTCGACATCCCTGCTTTTGCAATTTTTTTAGCTAAATCTTCTAGATCGTCAACAGCCCCGATTTGGCCCATTTCTTTTTGAATAGCTTTTAATTGTTCGCTTAAATAATATTCGCGCTGACTCTTTTCCATTTGCTGTTTGACTCTGCCACGAATTCTATCTTCTACTTTGAGCAAATCAATCTCTGCTTCGATGATACTAATTAACGCTTCAACCCTTTTTGGCAAATCTGTCATTTCCAGCACTTTTTGCTTATCAGGTACTTTCAAAGTCATATGTGCTGCGATGCTATCAGTCAAACGACTGACTGAATCAATCGCACTAAGAGACGTTAATACCTCAGGTGGAATTTTTTTATTGTATTTAACATATTGTTCGAATTCTGATATCAAGGTTCGCATCAATACTTCGGCTTCACGCTCAGGCACATCACTATCAGCGATAATTTTCACATTTGCTATAAAGGCGGGATCACGCGCTTCATAACTCGTTAGTTTCGCCCTAGCTTCACCTTCAACTAAAACTTTAACCGTACCATCAGGTAATTTAAGCATTTGTAAAATATTTGCAACACAGCCATAAGTAAATAAATCTTCTTGTGTTGGGTCATCAAGCTTCGCTTGCTTTTGCGCTACAAGAAAAATTTGTTTTCCAGCGTTGCTCGCCATATCTAAGCCATGGATTGAACGTGGCCTTCCTACAAATAAGGGAATAACCATGTGAGGAAAAACTACAACATCTCTTAAAGGTAATACAGGTAATTGTAATTTTTGGCCTGGTTTAATGAGCTTCGTTGTCGGCATTGGTATACTTCCTCGTGTTTGTCAGCCGTGCTGACTATTTTTCTGCTTTCTTTGTGGGCTCTTTTTCGTTTTCAGAGCTATAGATTAATAATGGTTCAGCATCACCAACAATAGCCCCTTCATCCACCACAACTTTTTCGACCCCCTCCAGTGATGGCAATTGATACATCGTTTCCAATAGTATTTGCTCAAGGATCGTTCGTAATCCTCTGGCGCCAGTATTACGCTTCATCGCTTTTTCAGCGATTGCTTTTACAGCATCATCACGAAATGTTAATTCGACACCTTCCATATCAAATAAGCGTTGATATTGTTTCACTAAGGCATTGCGTGGCTGCGTCAGGATTTGCACTAAAGCATCTTTATCCAACTCATGTAATGTCGCAACTATCGCTAGTCGACCGACAAACTCTGGAATCAAGCCATACTTGATTAAATCTTCCGGTTCAACTTTAATTAAAACTTCGCCCACGTTCTTTTTATTTTTTTTGCTTTTTACTTCTGCGGCAAAACCGATGCCGGTTTTATCAGAGCGATCTTGAATGACTTTTTCTAAACCAGCAAACGCACCGCCGCATATGAATAAAATATTAGAGGTGTCTACCTGAAGAAACTCTTGCTGTGGATGTTTGCGCCCACCTTGAGGAGGTACAGATGCCACTGTGCCTTCGATGAGTTTTAGTAGGGCTTGTTGCACTCCTTCTCCCGAAACATCACGTGTGATTGAAGGGTTTTCTGTTTTACGGGAAATCTTGTCAATTTCATCGATGTAAACAATACCTGTTTGTGCCTTTTCAACATCGTAGTCGCATTTCTGTAACAATTTTTGAATAATATTTTCAACGTCTTCACCGACGTAGCCCGCCTCAGTTAACGTGGTAGCATCAGCGATAGTAAAAGGAACATTAAGAATTTTTGCCAGTGTTTGCGCTAATAGTGTTTTCCCACTACCGGTGGGCCCGATTAAAAGAATATTACTTTTAGATAACTCAACTTCATCTTCATTGCTAGATTCTGTTAAGCGTTTGTAGTGATTATATACGGCCACTGACAATACTTTTTTCGCTAACTCTTGGCCTATGACATATTGATCCAATACATCATGGATTTCTCGAGGTGTAGGTAAGTCGGATTCCGTTTCTTCTAGCTCTTCATGCTGTAACTCTTCGCGGATAATATCATTACATAATTCTACGCATTCATCACACACAAACACCGAAGGGCCGGCTATTAACTTGCGGACCTCATGTTGGCTTTTGCCACAAAATGAGCAATAGAGCATTTTGCCATTGTCTTCTCTATCATCAAAATCGTCAGTCATCTGGATACCTTTTATCAATCGTTTCTGTAATATTGGGCTTACTAGAGAAAATTTCAACCTTTACAGCTGTCGTATTTCTAAATGCCCCTGTCGAAAGATAATCCTTAGAAACACGATAACTATATATATTATTATAGATAACCCATAGGGAACAGGAAAAAATAGAAAAACATTAATATTATGAGGAAGTTATCATCCTAGAAGCCGCAGTTAAACGCTATTTTTAGTGTAATAGACTGATTTGGCTGGTTTTTAGCCACTTTATCTACCAAGCGCGAAACTATTCTTTTTCTTCTGTAGGGGCCGAATTAGCGCGATATTCGTGCATTGAGTCGATTAAACCATATTCGATGGCTTGTTCTGGGCCCATAAAATTATCACGCTCTGTGTCCCTGTTAATATCCGTGATTTTACGGCCAGTGTGTCTTGCGATAATGGTTTCTAGTCGACTACGGATAAATAAGGTTTCTTTTGCATGGATCTCGATATCCGTTGCCTGACCTTGATACCCGCCTAGGGGTTGATGAATCATAATCCTAGAATTAGGCAAGGCATAGCGTTTACCCTCTTCACCTGCCGTTAATAATAAGGCACCCATACTGGCTGCTTGACCAATACAGAGTGTGCTGACATTAGGCTTGATAAATTGCATCGTGTCGTAAATCGCTAAACCAGCGGATACAACACCACCTGGTGAATTAATATACAAGGAAATGTCTTTATCAGGGTTTTCTGATTCTAAGAAGAGTAACTGTGCTACCACTAGATTCGCCATATGCTCTTCGATACCACCGCAAATAAAAACAATGCGTTCTTTTAATAAGCGAGAGTAAATATCGAAGGAGCGCTCACCACGAGCAGTTTGCTCAATGACGATTGGCACAAGTTGTGATTTGGTTAAATCTTGTTTTCCCCAGAGGACGTCTTCCATGCTTATTTTTCCTTCTCTTCTTTAGGCTCTTGTGGTTTCGTTACCTCAGCATAGCTGCTTTCTTTCTCTTCGACAATAGCCGTTTCTAACATTTTATCAATAACTTGCTCTTCTAGTGCTTGCGCTTCAAAAGACTTTAACATTTGATCATTTTGGTAGAAGTAGTTGATGATTTGTTCTGGATTTTCATAGGCTGTCGCTTGGCTTTCCATGATTACTCTGACCTTATCCGCATCAGCTTTGATGTCATGATCTTTGATCACTTGTGACATCAACAAGCTTAGTGCGACACCGCGCTTTGCACCATTTTCGTAGAGATCTCTTGGCGCGTCAACGCTTTCTTTAAGACCATAACGTGATTCCATTTCTCGCATATTGTTATCGTGCATACGCTTTATTTCATGATCAATCATAACATTTGGCACATCAAAATTATTTAATTCTAAGAGCTTATCAAACACTTGTTCACGTAAATTATTAACGACTACTTGACGTGCTTCACGCTCTAAGCCTGATTTAATTTCTTCCTTCAATTTTCCAGCATCACCATCTTCAATGCCCCATTCTTTAACAAAAGCTTCATCAAGTTCTGGTAATTTAGGTTCTGATACTTTTTTCACAGTGATTTTAAAGACAGCAAGTTTAGCCGCTAATTCTTTCACTTGATATTCTTCAGGGAAAGTGACCTCTAAATCATGTTCAGCCTCAGTTTTCAAGCCTACTAAGCCCTCTTCAAAGCCGGGAATCATGCGCTTATCGCCAATAACGATGCTAAAGTCTGTGGCACTATTACCTTCGAAGGCTTCACCGTCAACGCTGCCGTCAAAATCAATCACTAATTGGTCACCTTCTTTAGAGGCACGGTCAACTTCACTCCATGTTGTTTTTTGCTTGCGCAAACCTTCTAAGGCTTCATCCACATCAGTATCACTGACAACAACTTTTTGCTTAGTGATAGTAACGCCGCTTAAATCTTTAACGGCAACTTCTGGCATCACTTCGAATTTCGCCACAAATTGAATCGGTTTACCTTCTTCAATGTCTGTCAACTCTTCTAATATAGGCATGCCTGCCGGATTTAACTCTTCTTGTTCTAAGGCTTTGGGTAAGTGCTGACGGATTAGTTCGTTCAAGACATCGCCTTGGATCGCAGAGCCATAACGCTGTTTGATCACTTTTTCAGGGGCCTTACCCTTACGAAAACCATCCATTTTGATGGTGGGTTTTAACTCGTTAAGCTTTTGTTGGAATTTTTCATTAAATTCTTCCCAGGGTAATTGCACAGAAATTTTACGCTCTAACCCTTCTAAACTTTCAACAGTGACTTGCATTCAATTTACCTCGCCTGGTACGTCATTAATATGTGGTGCGAAAGGAGAGACTCGAACTCTCACGGGTTACCCCACAGGAACCTAAATCCAGCGCGTCTACCAATTCCGCCACTTTCGCAAATTATGGCTCATTACTCCCCTTAAAGACGTATTTTCAAGGGAGCTGCCTACATAAAGGCAGCAATTATACAGTAATCACTGGCTGAGTAAAACTTTATTCTTCTTCTTGAGATCCGAAATTGGCCCCTCGTTAATGTACTGGGCTATTCGTTAAGCAAGCAACAATTGCTCAGCAATTTGCACGGCATTCAGTGCGGCGCCTTTTCTGAGATTATCGGCAACCACCCAGAGGTTTAAACCCAGTGGATGAGAGATGTCTTCACGAATTCTGCCAACAAACACTTCACTCTTGCCTGATGCCTGTTTGATGGCCGTTGGGTAGGGTGATCTTTTCGTATCTATCAATTTCACACCGGGTGCTTTTCGCAATAATTTACGGGCATCATCGACGGATAGCTTTTCTTTGGTCTCGATATGCAGAGCTTCAGAATGGCCATAAAATACTGGCACTCGCACTGCGGTAGGATTTACTTGAATGCTATCGTCGTGAAAAATCTTTTGCGTTTCCCACACCATTTTCATTTCTTCTTTGGTGTAGCCATTTTCTAAAAACACGTCAATTTGTGGAATCACATTAAAGGCGATTTGTTGCTGAAATTCTTCGACTTTTGCTGGGCGACCATTGAGTAATTCACCGGTTTGTTTTGCTAATTCACTAATGCCAGCCTGACCTGCACCTGACACTGACTGATACGTCGCAACATTAATACGGCTAATACCCACCGCATCATAGATGGGCTTTAAAGCCACTAACATTTGGATGGTAGAACAATTAGGGTTAGCGATAATATTACGCTTATTATGCCAAGCAATATCTTGTGGGTTAACCTCTGGAATCACTAATGGAATATCATCTTCATAACGAAACTGTGAGGTATTATCAATGACGACACAACCCTTGTCAGCCGCAATCGGAGCAAAGTCAGCAGACACTGAAGAGCCCGCAGAAAAAATCGCAATATCCGCTTGGGCAAAGTCAAACGACGCAATATTTTTTACTGCATGAGCTTTTTTATTAAAGAGCATGGTTTTACCAGCAGAGCGTTCACTGGCAAGCAAGTGTAATTGTTCAATAGGAAAGTTACGTTCTTCTAGAATGGACAACACTGTTTTTCCAACAGCCCCTGTAGCTCCTACAATGGCAAGACGTATTTTTTTCATTGTTTATGTTCCTTAAGGTTGGTTACATTGACCACGCCAGCGTAGTGCGTGATCCATTAAAACTAATGCAAGCATGGCTTCGGCAATCGGCACGGCACGAATACCCACACAAGGATCATGACGCCCTTTTGTTACAATCTCAGTCGCATCACCTGCCTTGTTAATGGTTTTGCCAGGGATGATAATACTTGAGGTTGGTTTCATGGCAATATGAGCTACGATATCCTGTCCAGAAGAGATACCGCCCAACATACCGCCGGCATTATTCGACAAAAATCCCTCTGGCGTTATTTCATCACGATGCAAAGAGCCCTTTTGCACCACTGACTCAAAGCCAGCACCAATTTCAACGCCCTTAGCCGCATTGATACTCATCATCGCTGCAGCAACATCCGCATCTAGCTTATTAAAAACGGGTTCACCCAAACCTGCCGGCACACCTTGGGCCATCACAGTGACTTTAGCGCCAATGGAATCACCTTGTTTGCGAATAGCATTTAAGTAATCTTCCATCGCCGTTACTTTGCTGGCATCAGGCGTAAAAAATACATTGTTATCTATTTCGTTTAAATCAATTGTTTGTGCTATGACTGGGCCTAGCTGTGATAAATATCCAGTAATGGTTATGCCATAATGAGACTGTAAATACTTACGTGCAATAGCACCAGCAGCAACGCGCATCGCCGTTTCTCTTGCCGAGGAACGACCACCACCTCGATAATCGCGCACATCACCATATTTGTGATGATAGGTATAGTCCGCATGCCCTGGGCGAAATTTATCTTTTATCTCAGAGTAATCTTTTGATTTTTGATCTACGTTTTCAATCAGCAAACCAATCGGTGCCCCTGTGGTTATGCCTTCAAAAATACCTGAAAGTATTTTCACCTGATCCGGTTCTTTGCGTTGCGTGGTATAACGTGAGGTGCCAGGTTTGCGTTTGTCTAAATAAACTTGTATTTCTTGTGCTGTCAGTGGCATTCCTGGAGGGCAGCCATCGACAATGCAACCCAATGCTGGCCCATGACTTTCGCCAAAACTTGTCACTACAAAGGATTGCCCAAAACTATTCCCTGCCATCATTTTCTCCGAAATATTGTTTCACCTGTTGCGCCGTCAATAAAAATACGCCATCACCGCCTCGGGTAAATTCAAGCCACATAAAAGGCACTTGCGGATATTTTTCAGTTAATGCCAATTGGGTATTACCCACTTCAACCAGTAAAATACCATCCTCACTCAAATAATCACTGGCTTGACGTAACAAGCGATCCACAATTTGCAAACCATCCTGTCCTGCTGTTAGCCCTATGCCAGGTTCATGTAAATATTCTGCTGGCAGGCTTGCCATATCTTCAGCATCAACATAAGGTGGATTACTGATGATGACATCATATTTTTTAGGGGGCACGTCTAATAATAAATCTGATTGTATCAATGAAACCTGTGACTGCACCTCATGATGTTTAACATTAATCGCGGCCACTTCTATGGCCTGCCCTGATAGATCAATTGCATCGACTTGTGCATGGGGTAAATGCTTTGCCACAGCAATGGCAATGCAGGCACTGCCACAACAAAGATCTAAAACAGTTTCAATATCACCCGCAGCTAGCCAGGGCTCAAAATGACTCTCAATCACTTCAGCCAAGGGCGAACGTGGGATCAGTACGCGTTCATCCACATAGAATTCCAAACCAGCGAACCAGGCATGGTGCGTCAAATACGCAGCAGGTACCCGGCTAACAATGCGCTGTTCAAACATGCTAATGATTTGGCGCCGCTCGATGTGTGTTAACCGACAATCCAATAATTCTTTATCCACATCCAAGGGCAAATGTAAGCTGTACAAAACCAGCTGTAAGGCTTCATCCCAGGCATTATCAGTGCCGTGACCATAGAAAATTTCTGATTGATTAAATTGGCTAATCCCCCAACGCAGTACGTCACGCACGGTCATTAATTCGTTAATTGCTTCAGTATATTCAGTTTGCATCGCTTATTCCCAACATTAAGGGCTGATTTTAGCACAGTATTCAATCATCATGAAAATTCCCACGGCAGAAATTTGCAAAAAAGACTATAATTTCATACATGAGAAAAAAAACACCCATTAGTGACAAAGATAAGCGCTTGTTCCGCGAAGCAACGAAAGGGACAGCACCACTCCCTAATCACGACACAAAAAAAGTGCTAAAACTTGATACTGCCGAAGAATCTTATGGATACCGTCGTCAGCAAGCAAGCACTCAGCAAAAATCAATGCAATCCTTTGATGTTATAAATCCAACGCTGCTAGCAGAAGACAAGGTGTTTTATGCCCAAGATGGCGTTAATCACAAGCAACTAGCTTTGCTCAAAAAAGGGCAATATCAATGGCAAGCACGTTTGGATCTACATGGTTACACTATCGCCCAGGCTGATGAATGCTTGAAAACGTTCATCGAACAATGCCAGCAAGCATCGCAACGCTATTTAATGATTGTCCATGGCAAAGGCGCACGCTCTGCCGACGATAAACCTTTAATTAAAAATTTAGTGGTGCAACGCTTAGGGCAACACCCTGAGGTGATCGCTTATAGTAGCGCCCAGCCGGCTGATGGTGGCACCGGTGCATTATATGTTATCTTGAAACGACAAAAGTAATTGCTTCTATGATAAAAGTACTAATTGATCAGTGCCTTTAGATCAGCTTCATCTAGTATTTCTACCCCTAATTGTTGAGCCTTTGTTAATTTCGAACCCGCCGCTTCCCCGGCGATTAAGCCACTTGTTTTTTTGGAAACACTACCAGCGACTTTTGCACCTTTTGCCTCTAATAACGCTTTCGCTTCATCGCGTGTCATGGAAGGTAGGGTGCCGGTGATAACATAGGTCTTACCTTTTAGGCTTAAATCAGCGTCACTGGTTTTAAGCTTGGGCCAGTGAATGCCTGCAGCTAATAAGGCATCAATCACTTCAAGATTATGTGCTTGGCGAAAGAAACGATATAAGTGAGCCGCCACGATGGGGCCGATGTCAGAAATGTCTTGTAACGATTCTTCTGTGGCAGATTTAATTTTGGTGAGGGTTCCTAGCTCTCGCGCTAAACTCTTTGCCGTTGCCTCTCCCACTTCACGAATACCAAGCGCATAGATAAACTTAGCTAAGGTTGTTTTCTTGCTATCTTCAATGGCATCCATTAAATTCTGTGCTGACTTCATTGCCATGCGCTCCATGCCGGCGACTTTTACCACATCTAACTGGTAAATATCAGCAACCGTATTGATCATGTCAAGATTTACCATTTGCTCTACCAACTTATCACCCAAGCCTTCGATGTCCATGGCTTTGCGAGACGCATAATGTTTGATAGCTTCTTTTCGTTGAGCAGCACAATAGAGTCCACCACTACAACGAGCAGCAGCTTCGCCTTCTTCACGCTCGACATCTGAACCACAGACAGGGCATTGACTTGGCATGACAATAGCTTGTACCTTATCCGGTCGCTTAGCTTTTACCACAGCAAGCACTTCCGGAATAACATCACCCGCACGGCGGACAATCACTGTGTCACCCAGGTGAATGTCTTTGCGTTCCACTTCATCCATATTGTGCAACGTGGCATTACTGACAGTAACCCCGCCGACAAACACAGGCTTTAAACGCGCTACTGGTGTCAAGGCGCCGGTACGCCCTACTTGAAAATCGACACCTAATAATTCCGTTATTTCTTCTTGTGCAGGAAATTTATAAGCTATCGCCCAGCGCGGTGCCCGCGACACAAAGCCTAACGTTTCTTGCAAAGCATAATCATTGACTTTATACACGACACCATCAATTTCGTAATCAAGGGAATCTCGCACATCGAGAATGTGCTGATAGTACTGCTGACAAGCATCGAGGCCAGCAACACCCTCGGTTAATTCATTCACTCGCATACCCCAAAGCTGCAGTTGCTGCAGTGTAGCTACGTGATCCGTAGCAATTTCGATATCACAATCACCCATCCCGTAACAGTAAAAAGATAATTGCCGCTGCGCCGCAACCCTGGGATCTAATTGTCGTAAACTCCCCGCTGCTGCATTACGTGGATTAGCAAATTGCTTTTCACCTTTCTCTCGTGCCTTAGCGTTTAAAGCCTCAAAGCTCATCTTCGGCATAAACACTTCACCCCTAACTTCTAACACCTTGGGGTAATCATTGCCACGTAACTGTAGTGGGACAGCATGAATGGTACGAATATTATGAGTAATATCTTCTCCTACATAACCATCACCGCGCGTCGCAGCTTGTACGAGATCTCCCATCTCATAACGAATACTCACGGCTAAACCATCGAGCTTTGGCTCACAAGCAAACACAATATCATCATACTGTTTCAAGCGATCTTTAATCCGCTTATCAAAGGCCGCAAACTCCTCTTCATCAAAGGCATTATCCAAAGACAACATCGGCACCGAATGAGTCACCTGCGAAAATTCAGCCAGCGGCTTGGCCCCCACTCGCTGCGTCGGTGAATCAGCCACAATTAACTCGGGATGCTCCAGCTCTAACTGCTGCAACTCCCGAAACAAGCGATCATACTCAACATCAGGAACTAAAGGCGCATCTAACACGTAATAGCGATAATTATGCTCATTAATCCTTTGCCGTAACGCTTCAATTTTATTTTTGTAGTCCATAGAAATCTCTAGTATTTTTCATCGGTATAATGTAGCAAAATTCGAATGATTATGTAATGGGTATAGCCTTGGGAATCGACACGAATGTTTGAACAGCATTTTTGTCCCCCCTAAGGCTAAGGATTAAGAAAATGAGGAACCCTCAGGGGTGGACTAAATAGCATTAGCGGCTTGTCCCTCAGACCGTGTTTGTTCCACTTGGCTGAAAGTTGTTGCATTCTTGAGCTGAACCGTGGGTAAGGGTGTTTTAGACACGCAAGGAAACATCGCGACTGGCACTCTTGCTGGATTCAGTATCACAACATTTGAGGCACTCGCCTGTGCAGAAGGCTCTGAAGAAGCACTGTCAACATGATTCGTATTTTCTACACTGCCTGCTCCATGTAATGGTTTTGTTTCTTGTGCTTCATTGAAGATTGCTTGATTCTCATTGACATCTATCGCAGGAACAGGGTAATAACCTTGTGGGTATGTGCAATAGTGAACAGGATTATCCGAGTTGGCTGCAAAGATGGGGGCATTAGAGGTACTTGAAGAAGCAGATGCAATTTCCGCTGAGGTTGGTTCACGTTGCGGTTTCTCATCGATAACTGTGTTCGTTTTAACTGGACGGTGGCGAGCTAACAATGCAAGCCCAAGCCCTAGGGAATCCATTTGTTTGATGATTTGTGAATGGTATTGAACAATTTTGCCATAATAAACATCATTATCACTAAAGTTTTCGAGTTTAATTTGAGTGTTAAAGTCATCAACGGCACAGGTCAAGGTATTGTATAAGTCTTCTAAACTCATGATCTGGATATGAGTTAAGGGAGCTAATAAATTTTCAGCCCGGGTACGATGGTGACACCACCAACGATTTAAAAAGCCTAAATAATCCTTCAGTTCACTAATGAGTTCGTGTTTTATCTGCTGTGCATATTCAATCGCTTGACGTTTTTTCACTTGTCTTATGAGCTCATCACTCAATAACTCACGAATTTCTTCATTGGCAGCCAAACCGATGGTTTTCTGATTCACACTGGCACCAAAATTAAATAATAGTCCAATAATGGGTTTGTTGGCTTTCGCTGCAGCATACGCTAGTAAGCTTGTGCTGCTTAATCGAAACCCTGTGGGAGCATTGAACGCTAAATCTAAATTAAAGACTTTATCATCATATCTTTCGAGCGCTTTTAATCCAGACAACAGTTTCTCAAAGGAAGTTAACGGCTTCTCTTCAGTGTTATCGATGTAAGCAAAGAAGATATCTGCGTCTTTTTGGGTAATCGTGTTTTTTGTTTGTTTACTTAACTTGACTTGCGCGCCTTCTAATGCCGCTTTCAGTGTTTTTCTTATAGGGGAGAAATATTTTGCTTTTTTAAGCATATTGTCAGTGACCGTTGCACCATGCGCTAATAAAAGATTAGCCATGTCATTATTGTCCAGTGCCACAGCTAACGCTAATGGCGTGGTCCCATGCTTTGTGGGAGCATCCACCCAAGCACCTGCTTTTAATAAAACGCTTGCCGCCTCTAAACTGCCAGTTAAAACTGCTATCCATAAAGGAGTTCTGGAAAACGTCGTTAAAGCTTCAATATCGGCGTCAGCAGAGAGTAAAAGCTTCACTACACTTGCATTGTTTTCGTTCGCTGCCAAGTGTAATGGCGTTATGTTTGGTACTAGTGTTGAACTAGAGCTATCAGAAGCTACTGTTTTTATATCAACAGGCATTCCTTTTTCCAACAATAAACGAACAATCTCTTCATTACCCTTTGCTGCAGCTTTATGTAAGGCACAAAGACCATTATCAATCATAGTTACATCAAGTTCAGGATTCTGTTCAAGTAATTTAATGACAGTCGCAACATGACCATAGGAAGCTGCTACATATAGTGGTGTTGCTCCATCCTTTGCAATAGCATTCACATCAGCACCAGCCTCTAATAGTAATTCTACCAGCTGCACATCGCCATGTTGCGCAGCCATAACCAACGGAGGAGTTCCACTTTTGGTTTTTTTGTTAACTTTTACGTTGTTGTTTATTAGACATGTTACTATATCATATTGCTTTTTTTCTACAGCGATAAATAAAGCGGTTACCGGTGTATTAGCGTCCTTATCTGCCCCCATTGTTATCAAGCACTCAACAAAACGCTTTTTACCCCGTGCACTTGCATAAGATAACAGACTGATTTTAGGGTAAACAAACCCCTCAGGAGCGTTAAACCGCTCATCAAGAAAAGGAACCTTGCGGGAATCGGCTAATGCCTTTAGTGCTGCTACATCCGTTTCGAATTCTTCAAGTTGATCGTTATCAATATATCGAAATAGCTCATCGGCTCGAGAAATAATGCTATGCTCTTTTGAATCAGCTGCCATAAGAAAACCTCACTCATAGTAATCTATCTAGTATACCTACCACACGTTTATGATTTGATAGATATAGCATGTGCAGGCATGCTAGCATTACGTTTGATAGATTGCAACAAAATTGCTCTATTTTGTCTGTAGCTCGCCAAAACCCCAGTCATACTCCTCGTGATTCAATGACCTATTTCAATCGTGGCCTTCACCCTCTAATTTAGACCCGCACAAATTAAAGGGGGGAGATCACAGGAAGGAGACACCCTTTCCGATGAACAATGATGCAATCGCACTAAACAAAAAATAGCCTTTAGCAAAAACTTCACCTATAATCACACCCACCATAACATGAGAGAGGGTATAAATAACATGAAGATTTCTATGCAAACATTTGTTTTAACAGTGATTTCAGGTATATTTCTAGCCGCCTGTTCCACTAAAGTCCCGGTGGAAGGTCTGTACCAATCTAATAATTTCACCTATCCATCAATCCACCATGAACACATCGGCGTCGGTGGCGTTACCTCCTCAGTAACCAACACATCACCCGCCACAGCAAACACTTATGCCGCTAGCATCCGCAATAGCGTGATTCATAAATACCCAGGCTTGGACATCATGCCCGCCGGTCAGATGGCCAGTGCTCTAGGCCGAACACACTACAATCAAATGATGCAAGCCTACACCAGCAACGGCGTCATTGATGAAAAATATTTATCAGAAATGAAACAACACATCCGCGGCATGCGCTATGTGATCTTTGGTCGCATCGTCCAAGATAGCGTCGGCAATCATCGTAATACTTATAGCGACAGAATTGACTTCAGCACCAACCGCACTATGCGTGTAGAGTATAAAATTTACGACTTAAACGACAAACAAATTGCCTGGTCTGGAACGGTACGTCAATCCGCACACGCTGATAATTCATACCCACTACCCAAAATGCCAAATAATAACGATGATCCAAATAAACCTCATGACAGCCGCGACGATTTGGTCAGACAATCCTTGAATCTAGCTGCAACAGCTTTCATCCAAGGTAACCACGACTACCCGGTTGCCCCATCAGCCTACGGCGTATTCAGAAAAACAAGCAACGGTTTCGCAAGCCGCTTACCCGTAAAGCCAAAAGGAAATCATAAAAGATCATAAAAATCACAAAAAAAACCATCATTTAAAAGACCCTCAAGGGGAAGAATCCCGATTCTCCCCCTTAAGCCCCCCCATCGGGAAAAGTCACACACCTCTCTCTAACGAAGCCAAATCTAACCCTCCCAAAAACACATAAAACCCGTGGTTCAAGCGCGCACAATACAGTACTTTTCTAGTGGCGGGGGTTACCCCCAAATAAAGCGCAGGAGCCCGGAGGGCGACGAGCCATTGGGGGTAGCCCCCGCCGCTAGAAAAGTACGGCAATCACAGAGCCAAGCTTGAACCACACCAGCCACGCCAAATAAAGCGCAGGAGCCCCCAGGGCGACGAGCCATTGGGGGTAAACCCCCGCCGCTAGAAAAGTACGGCAATCACAGAGCCAAGCTTGAACCACACCAGCCAAGCTAATGCCAACAATTTATCTAAGCCGGCTCTAATGCCACCTCAATTGTTTCACAAATCGCTGTTTCAGTGTGCTGGTTCCAAGGTTGATGATGCCCATCTAAAGCAACACCGCCTAACTCCTTGGCCAATTGTCTTGCGGTTTGTGCCATTAATTTAAAAGATTGCATCGCAAAAGGATGGTCATTGCAATCTAAGAATAGGCATAAACCTGGTGTTGAATAAACGCCAATATTATCGATATCGATAATTCCTGGCTCAACGGCTGAAGCTAAGCTAAAGAGTAATGGGCCCATGCCGCCTGCTTCTTGATGTCGATGAAAAATTCTTGACTCGCCATAAATCATACCGACGTTAGCTAATGATTGTTGTAAGTCATAGCCGCAGAATTCTTTGCCTGGCTCTGCCATCACATACATGACTACGACAGGTGCATCACTCGTGACGACATCGAAGGTTGTAGTTTGTGCAGTATTCGTTTGCCCAACATCTCTGGCAGCACTGATTACTTGATCGCCATACTGACCAACGAAGTCATCTGTTAATGTCTCTTCAGCTGTGTTTGGTTGGAATTGTTGCTCCGTGTCTGCAAATAAGTCTGCAGCACGTTGCATTTGCTTGCGCCGGATAATGCCTACCACGATTGCAAAGGCAAATAAGCCTCCAGTGATCCAGAACATGCTATGTAAACTGATTTCCATCCTATTAGCCTCTCCGTTTTTATAGGTTTTACATATAATATCCGTATCTCTATGGAAATGAAAGTACTTAAAGCGCCTCTAAGCCTCCGCCATTGCCATCGCTTCATCAATATCTACGGATACCATTCTGGAGACACCTGGTTCTTTCATTGTGACGCCCGTTAAATTTTGTGCCATTTCAATGGCTAATTTATTATGGCTGATATAAATAAACTGTACTTTTTCCGACATTTCTTTGACTAAGTTCGCATAGCGCAATACATTCGTATCATCTAAGGGCGCGTCAACCTCATCCAGCATACAAAATGGGGCTGGGTTGAGTTGAAAGATTGAAAATACCAGCGCAATTGCCGTCAGCGCTTTTTCACCACCGGATAATAAATGAATGGTACTGTTTTTCTTACCAGGAGGTCTGGCATTAACAACTACACCCGCTTCTAGCAAATCATCGCCCGTTAGTTCAAGATACGCTGCACCACCATTAAAGATTTTTGGAAATAGTGCTTTGAAATGGTTATTAACAATATCATAGGTTTCTTTAAAGCGTTGCCTAGTTTCTTTATCGATTTTCTTAATGGCATTTTCTAAGGTTTCTAACGCTTCCATTAAATCATCATGTTGTTTATCTAAATAATTTTTACGCTCGCTCTGGGATTCATATTCATCAATTGCCGCTAAGTTAATCGCACCTAAACGCTGAATTTTAGTGGCCAGACTGTCTAGGGTTTCACTCAAGGTATCTTCTGTTTGTTCTTCTGGGATATCGTTGAGCGTCATTTCTAAGTCATAATCATCTGCTTGCATTTGTTCTTGGATGGTATTACGACGAACTTCAGCTGCTTGCCAGTCCATGCGTTTTTGCTGCAATGATTCACGCACTTGATTAGCTGTTTGTTCTGCTTGATGACGCTGAGTTTCTTTTTCTCTTAATTGATGATCCAGTTCTTCTACTTTAGTACGGGCTACTCGCAAGCTTTCTTCTGCTGATAAACGTCGATGTAATGTTTCTTCTAATTCTTGTTGTAATTGTCCGATGGGCACCGTGCTAGCTTCATAGTTTTGTTGTAGCTGTTGCTGTCTTTGCTGGCTACTAGCCACTTGCTCACTAAGACGAGACAAATTATTCTGTTTGGCTTGCTGTTCTGTTTTCAGCGTTTGTAATTGCAAATTATGCTGATGGGATTCATCTCTATAATCCCGCGCCATTTGCCTAACGTGTTGTAATTGCTGCTGCAAGTCATCTTTCTGACTCATTAAAACTTCACGTTGTTCAGCGTGATACCCCATTAACTCCATCGCTTGCTGCCATAATTCACGCGCTTTGGTTAATTCTGTTTTTGCTTGTGCAGATTGCTGAGCACACTCTTCTTCTTCATTTAATAATTGCTGTAAACGATTTTGAATATTTTCAATGCGGCTTTCTTTAATACGGATTTGAGCCAAGACTTGTGACTTTTCATCTTGCGTCATCGTCATTAATTCTTGTTGACTTTGCTGTTCAACTTCATATTGCTGCAAACGCTCTTTGTATTGTGCTAATGAGGTATCATCAATACTAATCGCTTGTTTTAAAGCAGCCATCTTATCCGCTAACGTTTTTAATTCTTGCTCACGCTCTAAGACACCGGCTTGTTCATCCTGGCCTTTGAATACTTTTAGCCAACTGCTAGAGAGCCATAAACCTTGTGCGGTGACAATAGATTCATTAGCGGCTAACTGCGAACGATATTGTAACGCTTGTGTTAAATTGTTTGCTGCATAGACGCCTGATAACAAATGCTTGACTGACCATTGACTCTCAACTTTATCCAACAACAGCGGCAAGGATAAACGTCCAGTATTTTCATCAGTACGCTGGCTAATATCAAGCAAGGTTAAATCGCCATCAACACTTTCTAAAAGCGATGCAACGGGATCAAAGCCTTCAACACAAATTGCTTGTAAATTAGCGCCTAATACGGTTTCTAAGGCTTTTTCCCAACCTTGATTCGCTTGCAAGCCTTGTGCTAACCGTGGCTTGGACGCTAAATGATTTTGCGCTAACCACTGTGTCACTTTGTGGTTATTTTTTCCGAGCGCTGCTTGTTGCAGTGCTTCTAAGGAAGCATTGCGGCCTTGATGCTGCTGGTGTTGGCTGCGCTTTTCATTAAGTCCTTGTGATAAACCATCGATTTGTTGTTTGTGTTCAGTAATGTGTTCTCGTGTTTGCTTTAATGATGCTTGAAAAGTCTCAGCCTTGCCGAGCATATTCGATTGCTTTTCCTTTAATTCGGCTAATTCATTTTCAAAAGGCTGGCTGTCTAATTGTTGTTTTTCTTGTTGCATTTTTGCAATTTGCTTACTTGCCTTTTGCATCGTTTGTTCGAGGTGTTGGATGCGGGTCTGCTGTACTTGTGCTTGTTGCTGTGCTGTGGATGATTGTTGATTAAACTCATCCCATTGCTGTTGCCAGTCTTGCATGGAGGCTTCTGCAGCCAGTAATTGCTCGCGGGCGTTGTCAGCTTTTGCTTGTGCCGTATCGGCTTGTGGCGTCAATTCATTAATCGTTTTGGCCGTGGTAGATAACCAGGTTTGATCGTCACTCATATGCAATTGGTTTTGCTGTAAGTGCACAGCCAAGTCAGCTAAATCTTCTTGTAATTGTTGCCTACGTTCCTTGTGGTGTTGTAAGGATTGCTCAATGCGTGATACTTCTGCGCCAACGCTATAATACACTTCTTGTACTTGATTTGACTCATCCGTTGCAGCAATGTGTAATTGTCTTATTTGCTCAATGCCTTTATCTGCATCGGTTTGCTTGGCAATAACGCTTTCTAATTCAATTTCTAATTCTCGAATGAGTGAATCAAATTGTTTGATTTTGCCATCAAGATTTTTCCAGCGCATTGCGAGTAATTGTGCTTTGGCTGTGCGTTCTTCTTGTTTTAACACTTTATAGCGAGCAGCCGCATTGGCTTGTCGTTGTAGGCGTGCTAATTGTTTGCCTAACTCTTCTCGAATATCGGTCAAACGTTCTAAATTTTCGCGGGTATGACGCATGCGGTTTTCGGTTTCACGGCGACGCTCTTTATATTTTGAAATTTCAGCGGCTTCTTCTAGCTTATTACGTAACTCTTCTGGCTTAGCTTCGATCAAGCGCGAAATCATGCCTTGTTCGATGATGGCATAGCTACGAGGTCCCAAGCCAGTACCCAAAAAGACTTGGACGATATCTCGACGACGACAGCGAGTATTATTCAAAAAGTAAGTGGATTGAGCCTCTCGGTTAACGACACGTTTAATAGAAATTTCTGAAAATTGGGCATACTCACCGCCCAACGCGCCATTGGGATTATCAAAAATCAATTCGACCGAAGCTTGTCCCACGGGCTTGCGTGCGGACGAACCATTAAAAATAACATCGGTAATACTATCACCACGCAAGTATTTTGCGGAGCTTTCGCCCATGACCCAACGCACGGCGTCGATAATATTGGATTTACCACAGCCATTGGGGCCAACAATCGCCGTTAATTGGCTGGGAAATGGAACATTGGTTGGATCTACAAAAGACTTAAAACCGGCTAATTTAATGCTTTTTAAACGTAATCTGTCATCAGTACTCATTAGAAATTAATCATCCTTACAGTTAAATTCCCTATTAAACGCGTTCATTAAAATAATTGGATCATTTTACCCTATATTGAGCATAATTTTGAGTCTTTTTTATGAAAATTAGTGATTATTTTTAAAACAATGACTATTTTGGGGGTTAATCTGGCGCAATATTGGGTGCACCCTCTTGTTGAAAGTCAATAGGATAGACAATGATGAGCTTGCTCTCATCAAATGCATGGGGATTGCGCATGTAATGATAGTTAGCGGGCTTTTCCAATTCTGAAATTTGGCCTGTTAAGTCAATAGAGTAAATGTTTTTGCAATCTAAGTTCTGGAATGAGTGGGATTCTAGCTTTGGAATAGTGACTGTGTGAATAGTACCATCTTTCGATTCCACCGTAATTACAGCTGGATATACACTCTTATTGTAGAAGTCGATTTGGCAACGACCAGCACCATAAGCGCTGGAGACTATCAAACCACTCACAATGGCTGCTGTTAATAGTTTCTTAAGCATGTAGCCTCTCAATGTTCTTCTCACCTTTTAATCATAGTCAATATGAGAGAATATACCCAAATTCTTTACAAATTACAAAACTACATAGCATCCTGAGTTCTGTGCTTTGGCTTTTTCTTGCGAAATGCGATTAAAATGCCTGGTAAAATCATGGTGAACATACCAATGGCAAAAATCATTTCATAATGAGTAAAACTACCAACATCGAGTACTTTGGGAGGGATAAAGCCAACGGTGATGGTAATGAAGGTACCAAGCATCCCCAATAAACAAAAGAACCACAAGCCCGCCTTACCCGCAGGTACAAATACGAGTCGCTCAGTTTTGACAGCCTTAAGCCCTAAGGATAAAGCGGTCACGAATAAAATAAAATACATCAGCATATAGAGTTGCGTACTTAAATCTGTTAACAACCAATAAGAGCCATTCACCGACGGCATGAATAAAAAAGCGGAACACATGAAACTCACAATAATTGCCTGCAAGATTAATAAACGAGTTGCAACGCCGGACTCATTGGTTTTTTGTAGTGCTTTAGGAATAAAGCCATCTTCTGCGGCTTGTAGTAAGCCTTTTGCGGGAGATATCATCCAGTTAACCATGCCACCGATGGCACCCACTAAAATCATGACACCCATCACGGGTACTAGGTAGCCTAAGTGGTAGTGTTGTAAATAATAACTGAAGGTTTCCATAATGCCATCGATCAAGCTCAACTTATTCACAGGAATAACCATAGCAATAGCAAAGGCACCGGCTAACATAGTGACGATAATAAAAATAGTGGCGACTAACATGGCTTTAGCAAAGGTTTTTTTGGGGTTTTCAATATCACGAATATGAACAGCGGTTAATTCTATTCCCAAAAAAGACGCCATGATGGCAGTAAGAGAAATCCAACTATTCGTGTGCTCGAAATTTGGAATGAGGTGCGCACCACTAAAGTGAATCGCCATAGGTTCAGCTTTGATGATCCAAATTAACCCTAAGATAATAATTGCCGTCATGGGTAGTGCCATGCCGATGACACCACAAACAGCGGCAAAACGCCCCGAGATACGCACACCCTTCAAGTTCAGCAGTGTCAGACACCAGTAGACGACAATAATGATACTGATTAATACATAGGGGTTCTTCGATAATTGAGGGTTTATCAAGTGTAGGGCCACGGCTGCAATGAAGGAAAGAATCGTTGGAAACCAAATCATGGTATTGATCCATTGCAACCATATTGCAACCATACCGACCTTGGCACCAAAGGCATGTTTTACCCAAGCATACACCCCCGCTTCTTTCGTATCTAAGGTGGCTAACTCAGCACAAATCAATGCACATGGGATTAAGAATAACACCGCAGAAATGCTCAAGAAAAAGATTAAATCAGTACCAAAAATAGCGGTAGCTGGTAAATTTCTGAGACTATCAATGGAACCGATAATGAATAAGGTGAGCGTGAGTAAGCTGAGTTTTTTGATCATAGATAATTTCTTTGCCTTTTTTTAGTGCGTTCATTTCTATTAACTAATAATAAATAATAGAGACTTATCGAAGTTTTAGCAATTCCCAATATTTTTCATACACCGCTAACCCCTCGTCATTCAAGTCTGTTTGGAAAGTTCCCCGCTTTAACACAGCATCGTTAGGATACAAGATGGGATTGTTTTTCAAGCGTGGTGGCAGCAATTGTCGTGCCGCTATATTAGCAATCGCTTCATTATTATTCATGCTCATCACTTTCGCCACTTCGGCCCGCATTAAGTAATCAAGAAACCGATACGCATTATTAACATGTGGCGCACCCTTAGGAATGGCAAAGGTATCCACCCAAATCACAAAGCCATCCTTGGGAAAGATAAACTGTAAGTGCTTATTGTCAGCGTGAGCATTATTAAAATTCGCATTCCATGCCATACCAGCCGTAGCATCATCGTCTGTCATCATAGAAATAACAGCAGGGGTATTAAATAATTTTATATTAGGCCAGAGTTTGGTGAGTTTTTCATAGGCTTGTTTAATATGCTGTGGATTCGCATCATTGGCTGGGTAACCCAAGGAAATCAGGGCCATAGAAAACACTTCCCTAGCATCATCCAATAATAATAATGTATTTTTAAAAGTCGGCTGCCATAAATCACTCCACTGAGTAACGTTTGCATCAGGAAAGTAACGACGATTAATAAAAATACCCGTTAGCCCCCAAAAATATGGGATGGAATAATGGTTGTTTGGATCGTAAGCCGCATCAACAAACCTTGAGTCAAGGTTTTTATAATGCTGTAATTTTTCTATGTTGATAGCTTGCAACATTCCTTGTCGCACCATCCTGGCCACATAATAGTTTGATGGCTCAATGACATCATAACTCCCCGTACCAATGGCTCTTATTTTTGCATAGAGCTCTTCATTACTTTCATAACTTGAATAATTTACTTTGATTCCCGTTTCTTTTTCAAAGCCTTGGATCACCTCATTGGGTATATCATTAGCCCAGCTATAGACATTTACCACATGACTATGCGCTAAACTCGCGTTGGCAATGAGCAGCAGTAGTACTAATATTACCTCTCTTATCATATTTTTTTGCCTAACTTTAGTTGTGTCGATAAAACGATTAAAACCGTCGCTATAAAAATGAGTGAACACATGGCATTTAATTCTGGTTTCATGCCCAAGCGGGCCATAGCAAATATTTTCAATGGTAGGATTTCATAACCTGGCCCAGACACAAAATAGCTAATAACAACATCGTCTATCGACAAAGTAAAGCTTAATAGAAAGGCGACAATAATCGCAGGTATTGCCAATGGCAACATAATGCGGCGCATAATTGTTACTTCGCTCGCACCTAAGTCTCTCGCAGCTTCAAACAGATGTTGATTAAATCCGGCTAAACGACTATAAACGGTAATCACAACAAAGGGTATACAAAAGGTTATGTGCGCTAACAACAAGCTAAAAAAGCCTAACTGCAATTTAGCGAATGAAAAGAGTAAAACTAGCGCAATACCTAACACAATATCTGGCATCACAATTAAAATAAACACTAAGCCGTATAATATTCGCCTGCTTCTAAAGCGATACCAATATAAATTAATGGCTGCAAAGCTCCCAATAATCACCGCAATTAATGCTGCGCAAAATCCAAGGACGAGCGAGTGCCCAAGTGAGGTCCATAAATCCAAGTCGTGCCACAATACATTGTACCAGTCAAAAGTAAAGCCATGCCATATGAGTGAAAACTTAGCATTGTTAAAAGAATAAAAGACTAACGTAAAAATGGGGGTATACAAAAATAAGTAGACTATGCTGAGGCTCATCTTGTGTGCAAATTTATTCATTGGTGACTTCATAATAATACCTGCCGCTGATTACGTTGGCTATTACGCCAGTATATGACCAACATTACCGCCATTACGGCTGTCAGCATGATGCTAATTGCCGCACCAACAGGCCAATTGTTTGCAAACATGAATTGCTGTTCAATCAAATTACCTAATAGCATTGATTTGGCGCCACCTAATAAATCGGGAATGAAAAACAAGGTCATCGCCGGTAAAAAAACCATGACAATACCTGCATAAATACCTGGCTTTGTTAAGGGTAGTAATAGTTGATAAAAAATCATGGGTGAGCTAGCACCCAAATCTTTAGCTGCTTCAATTAGCCGATCATCCATGCGCTCAAAGCTAGAGTAAATCGGTAAAATCATGAAGGGTAATAAATTATAAACTAAACCGATGAGCACAGCGGTATTGGTAAATAATATCTGCATTGGTTGATGAATAATACCCAGAGCAACTAGTAAACCATTTAATAATCCTTTTGTTTTTAGCAGTGCCATAATGGCATAACTTCTAACAAGAGAGCTTGTCCAAAAAGGAATGATCAATATCATCAGCAAAAGTGGTTTAAAGCGCGTTTTCACTTGACTCAAGCAATAAGAAAATGGGTAAGCGATTAACAAACATAACATCGTACTAAAGCAGGCCATCAAAAAAGATTTTTCAAAAACCCTTAGGATGGCTGGTTGTAACAAATAATAATAATTTTCAAGCGTGAAATGTGCTGCGACAATATGCTGCTGATCATGCTGCAGTAAGCTCACCACAAAAACCAGCAAAAATGACAACAAAGAAAACACCCCAAGCCATACCCAAATGAGGCTGATGGAGACATGTCTAAAGTAGCGATCATACTTCATAGGGTAAAATCACCTCCCAGCCTGCTTGCCATTCAACCCAAACGTTTTCACCCATTGTATATTCTAAGTTCTCATCATCTTCATCAAAAAATTCTGTGGCGGAAATGACTTTGCCACTTTCTAACTGCACCATTAAATCAACCGTAGTTCCCTTGTAGATAACTTCCGTCACCATGCCTGAGAACATGCCTGTCGTTTCATCAATTTCTTTTAAACCCCACACATTAATATCTTCTGGTCTTAATACAATATGTATTCTCTGCCCTACCTTATAATTATCTGAATTTAAATAATGGTGCTCACTGTTTTCGATATTCACGATGAGCCGATCATCTTTGATTGCAATAATTTCTGTATCAAAAATATTAACTTCACCAATGAACTTTGCTACGGTTAAATTAACGGGTGATTCATACACTTCTCGCGGTGTGCCAATTTGTTCAATGCACCCTTCATCTAGCACCACCACCCTATCTGATAACATCAAGGCTTCTTCTTGATCGTGAGTCACAAATACAAAAGCAATATTTAATTCCCGTTGCAATTGCTTTAACTCAAGCTGCATGTTTTTACGTAAACGATAATCCAGCGAGCTTAAAGGTTCATCTAACAATAAGACTAAGGGTTTATTCACGACAGCACGAGCTATGGCAACCCTTTGTTGCTGCCCGCCACTTAATTGTGCAGGTTTACGCCTAGCAAAGTTATCGAGCTTAACCATGCTCAAGGCAGACATGACCCGCTCAGTAATTTCTTCTTTATGAATCTGCGCACATTTCAAGCCAAAGGCAACATTCTCAAAAACCGTCATATGAGGAAATAATGCGTAACTTTGAAAAACGGTGTTCACCTGTCGCTGTTGTGGTGGCACGTTTTCCATATTAATCCCATTAATATAGATTTCACCTTCGCTCGGTACTTCAAATCCAGAAATCATACGCAACAACGTAGTTTTACCACAACCAGATGGACCAAGCAGCGTCAAAAATTCACCCTGCTCAATGGATAAATTAATAGTGTTTAATACGCTTTGTTCTGCAAAACTTTTGCTTACATTGTTGATTTGAATAATGTTTCGACCCATTCTGCCTTCTCTTTACCATCTCTATTCAAGGTGTACGGAAATTAGTGTATTTATTAGACTAGGTCAAGTATTTTTTGCCGTGTGCACCTGCGCATTTTGAAGTACGATGGGGGTATTCTCATTGTGCCGGAAAACTAAGGCTATTCGCCGGGTTATTACCTTCAAGTGCCCAATCATTCAACTGTTGGAGTGGTGTCTTTTTTGATTGATAAAAAGCCGTAAATCTATTGAGTAGTGATGTATCCAGATCTCCTAATGCCTCTACGTCGGCCTTATTATCTGAAGTATCTTTCCACCCGATAAAATAGGCTGCAATACGCGTATTATCGGTTGAGTGAGCCGCAATAGCACCAGATAAAATTTTTATTAATATATTAACTTGCTTAGTTAGACATGCCTGTCTCACCTCGTTTTTCGTACCTTTAGCGTCAGAAGACAAGGAATAAATCAGACGACCTAATTTCACTAAAAAGTTATCGTGCTCATCACTTTTTGTAATTCTTTTACTATAGGTCTTCGCGAATAATAAAGCGAGCTCAGCTTTAGCTGTCTCTTCCACAGGATTGCTCACCCTCTGCGGTAAACTAAATAAGCCATCAAGAATTTTAGCAATATTCTTTTCACAAAGTTTCATGATAGCAGGTGCAACAACGCTAAAATCAAATAATTCAATTAAGAGCTCAATACGCTCCCATTGGTCACTATCCAATAAAAACACCAAGGTGTCCTCTAAGTTCTCTAGCTTAACCGTGTCTCTATAATTAAAATCAGCAAGCCAAAGGTGTCGGCCTCTTCGCTGTTGCAGCGTGAGCGAACCTTGCTGTTTCTTTTCTAAAGATAATGCCTCAGGCAATGTATCAAAATCTTTATTAGTAATCACTAACACTAAATATAGAGCGGTAATAAGCTTTTTAGCACTGAATTCATTAATTAAAAAATTTGATCGCGCAATATCGGAATACACAATGAGATTACGCATAACATTAGCCATTTTTAATTCATAAGCTTTTGTAAAAATATATCCATTATCAAAATAGGAAAAATAACATAAACGCCCCATGATTTTACTACGCTCGGCATCGTCATTAACTTTATCAAAAAGCGAGAGATATATGTCACTAGCCGTTTTGGGATCTGGTAGTCCTAAACGACCTGCCATTAAGAAATGAGTCAAAGAGGTGATATAAACATCATGGTATTCTGCCAATGCCCACATTGCTTCAATTGAACCACGCTCACTAGCCGCCTTCAAATACGCCAGGGCATCATGTTTATAGCCAAGCTTGTTGTAATAATCCCCACTCACGTGACACTGTTCCAAGCGGATTCTAACAATAAGATTATCAGGATGCTTCTCTAATAATAGAATAAGCTGTCGGTATGCTAGCATTGCTAGTATAACTTGGGTATTTTCTAGCAAGCAATATGCAGTACCATAGCTTACCCGTTGCTGAGGGCATAAAGCAGCTTTGAACTTATCGGCAGCTTTTTCAATGTCTCCTCCCTTTAACGCCTTTAATCCTTGTCTATATTTTTGATATTTAGTGTTAAACTCGGTAGTTCTAGACCAATTACTGACAGCGTGTCTTACTATCTTTTGGGTCAGTACTGCACCAGCGCCCAATAAACGTTGTGCGATACCATCATTTACAGATAGCCTGCTCTTCTTTTTTAAAAAAATCAGTAAGGGTGATTCACCTTGGTTATTTTCAACATTGACATCAGCACCACTTGTAATTAATAACTCAAATAATCGAGGTCTATCGTTGCAGTTGGATAGCGAGTCTTCCTTTCGAGCATCACTCTTCAAGTAACAATGCAGCGGCGTATTACCCTGTTCATCTCTAGCGTTAACATTACAGGATTTATCCTTCAGCCCATGCGCTACGCTCTTATAATCTCCAGCTTCGACAGCTTGGTGCAATGTTACTACCTCATTTTTGTTATTCATCGTAATGTTATCCTCAATCGTGTCTTAACTGCCGTTTCTAGGATCATGCACTATACCTCAAAAAGAACAAAAATAAAAAAGATTTAAAGCGAAGAAGCTGCTGCCAAGATAATAGGCTGGCTGTTTTCTTCTGAATACTCGTGTTTGTGTTCAGCAGCATAACGCTTAAGCAAACCAAGCACCTCACAAAAGTCTGTATCATATTTTTTCAGGCTTAACATTCTAGAGCAAGCTTGTTCAAGTTCCTCTAGTCTATTGCATTGTACGAGTTCTATATACTGATCCAGTATGGCCACTTGAGAGTTTACCGTATTTGTGGAAATGGGTGAGTCCCTGTTAGGCTGATACTGTGAATTAATGTGCGCTTGCACTTTACTAACAACCATTGACTTTGTTGTCGCTGGAGCAGCGGGTTGAACGGATTTTTTAAAAAAGGCATTTTTATTTTTCTTGCCCTTGCCTTTGCTCTTTCTCGCTGAGCTATTGTCGGCGATTTTTTTCAACAAAGAGAGCATATCCGCGACATAAAAAAGCTTCATGATATGACTCTCATCAGGTGAGCGCAGTGTGAATTTATCCGTCAGATAATAGAAATAAGTTGTACTGGATGACAAGGCAGGATATTTTGCCTTCATCGCCTCGATAAAGGCAGTGACATTGTCTTGTGGAATATTAAGGGATATTAATCGCTGGTTCTGCGCATTGGTTAACGCCTCCGGATCCTCTTCTAACACATTCACAATGTCTAAAAGCTCGCAAGCATCCTCTTTCTTCAGGTTAACTTGATAATACGCCCTCACAAAGTTTTTTATTTCTAACGCCAAGATATCCTTATGGAAAATATCGATGAGCGGATGTCCAATAACCGATTGGAACAATCTGCGCTTAACCCCAGAGTAACATGTTGGTTTATCGCCTTCGCCATCATCGTATTCCCCTTTCACCGTTTCACCATTACACAAGGTTTTTTCAATCTCGTCATTATCATAGTTATGAGCACGACCGATGAGAGCCAGCTCTTTTATGAAATGGTTTTTTCGTCCTTCCAAAGTATGGCCACCCATAGCTGGAGTGTCATCATCAAACGCTGCCAACCATAATAGGGTAATTAAAACCTTGTATTGCTCAAAGGTAGAGTAACCTTGTCTCTCGGCAGGTTTGCCCAACACATAGGGCGCATCAGGCGCCATCCAAGGGTTGGGGCGTGAGAGATAACGGTAAACCGTATGGTCTTGGTGTTCATAATAAGCATTGAGGGCTTGCTGATTCTCTTGATTATTAAGGCTTAGTGCCTCAAAAGCATCGTACTCAAAGGGTAGCTCAATGACTTTACCCTCGGCATACACAATCGTCGCAGGATTTGCTTCAAAGCGCTCCCTTAGTGTTTCCTTGAGCGCGGTAAATGCATTATCCAAACCAAGAAAGGCGATGGTTGGCTGGTAATGCTGCTGGAGTTTATCAAGACGTTGTTGTTCGTCAGACGTTAAGGCGCGCATGGAGGACTCATGATCCCGTGCCAATTGCGCTATGTCTAGCCCATATTGCTGCTCTTCACGATAGAAGTCATGCTGAGCAGCCAACTCACGCACGGCAGGGATGCTGAGTAACAAATTGGCCGCCGCTTCATGAGGCACGCTCATTGCTAAACGCAACAGTTCATTGGGGCGCCCAGCAGTGACTTCAGCAGCAGCTAACTGCGCAATGCCCGGGATACTCAGTAAAAACTGAATCTCCTCAATACGAGACTCATTGGGAATGCGGATGAGGCGACGTAAGAAATAAAACCCCACTTTGCTGGCTCGCTCATCCACATCAAAGATACCTGTTGGATGAGCTGATTCATAAGAGGCTTGTTGCGCTCGCCATAATGCAATCTTCTGATTGAGATAATTAATAAAATAATTGCCATAAACATGGGATTCGACATGAGCTATCAATGAAGGGGTGTCCAGCCTTAACATATACACAATAATCTTTGCTCGAGCACAACCTACTCCTGTATGAAATCCATCAAAATCCCTAGCCTCCACCATGGCATCCATCTTATCAGGGGCCAGCGAAACCAAGTATCTCAGGGTCTCTATGTAACCGCTACCTGCTGCCATACGAAACGGTGCGAAATCCATCGCCGCCACCATGTCGCTCACCTTATCAGGGGCTAGAGAAACCAGGTATTTTAGGATATCTGTGTGCCCACGGTATGCAGCCCTGCTAAACGCTTTGAAATCCTTCGCCACGACCATGGGTTTTATGACCTTGTCAGGTACGAGTAATGTAAGGAACTCCAGGGTATGTTTATGGCCGCTCTCTGCTGCTGCACGCAAGGCTTTAAAATCCC
>JAJFKI010000064.1 GCA_021773295.1 Gammaproteobacteria bacterium
AGATTAATGCTATTGCTTTTTGCCCCCTTGGAACCTTTGAAATTTGGCAATAGAATAGCTATTACCTGCATTTCAAAGGTTCCAAGGGAACAAAAATCAACTCGCCTAAATCTCGCATTTTGAAGTGTGACGGGTATATTCACAGGACTTTGTTTCCTAACCTTATGATGTTGGGTTGAGAAACAACGCCAAGCCATATTATGGCGCTTTTGCTACAGCTCCCAGCTTTGTATCAGTAATTGTCTTATTAGACTTAAGCCCTCTACTACTACTTAATGTATACCATCGATTTAATAGCATTAGAGCAGAAAATCCTGAGCCAAATACTTGAGCAATTGCTAAACCATTTATACCATAACCCAGATACTTTATTGCGAAAAACGCAGTAAGGACACTGATAAACCATCTTCCTATTGTACTAAGGATCATAGGAACCTTGAGCGTGTGGAAGGCGAATTGTCATGCAAATAAGTGAGTTTTTTGGCATTGATATTAATAAACCTGTAAACGCGATAGCTTTTACCTAATACCCCATATTGAAAAATAAGGTCAATACTCTATAATTGTCGGTTCACCCAATAATCCAGAATTTCTTCAATTCGTTGAGCGATAGATTGGTTTAGTTTGGCGAGAATTGAAAGAGTAAATATTTTTCACGAATACTAGCCACTTGAATCAGAGATTAAATTTATTAATGTAATGCGTGGTCAATATAGTGCAGAAGGAATAACGCCAGCTAAAAAAAGCAAGCACGAAACTCATAATAAATTAGAATCTAATATTCAATAAGGAATGTAAAATGCCGAAAAGAAATAGAAGAAATCACAATCGCATTCAAAATAGAAACTCGAATATCCCATCCACTCAAGCAGTTGCAAACACGTCGTCTGCAACATCGTCAGCACCTCAAGCGACCTCTTCAACGACCTCATTACACATTTCAGCAACAAGTATCTTTCATTTGTTTCAGCCAGGTCAACATACAGTTAATTGGTATGTGCATAGGCCAAGTCATGTCCGTAAAGAATTAAAAAGGTTATGGGATAATGGTCCAAAAATAAGTGATGATGAAAGTAAAAGACAAAGTAAAAGAGATCTTATAAACATGAATTTAGAACAGGAAATTTCTACTAAGGTCAATGCCTTATTTCGTGCATTAGAACAAGAAGGGCCTAACCCTAGTCAATATCAGGTTAAACCTGATCGTAAACACGGTCGCTGTAATAGACCACAAGACAACTGTATCTCAAAAGGATTCAATCATTGTCATGTATCCGATAAAAAACACAGTTATGTAGTCATGTGGCAAGCCTTTGAAGGACAGCAGGTTATACATATTGTTTCTATTGGCTACCATGAAAACTTCAATTTTTCCTCTAAAAATCATGATTCATTAGCAGCCATGAATACATCTATTGCTGCGGCTAAGAAGGCAAATTTTCATCCTGAAAAACCATTTGACCCAAAAAAGTATGACAATAGTATTAAAGCTTCTAGGTGATTAGTTTAATTGCCGTTTCTTTTAGCTGTAATAAGTGTGAGTACAAAAGCCAGGTTTCTAAGTCTCTTCCATGGGTTGCTTATCGAAGCACATTTTGAAGTACGATGGGTATATAGCACTCACTAATGAAAATGCGAAATGAATGCTATAGACCTTTTCTACTTCATATGAACATGTCTAGTCTTTTCTCAATATCTTTTACCATACCATCTTCAATTAGCATTTTTTTATTACACCAACTTACACAAGAGTCGTCGTGAGAAACAATTATAAAAATTGACGTAGGCAATGACTTTTTAAGGTTAGTCAAAAACTCAACAATTTCTTTTTTATTGTCAGCATCAATATTGGCGAAAGGCTCATCCAATATGATAATCGGGTGTGGTGTAACTTCCAGTTTTTTTAAGACTCTTAACAAAGCCAAAAACTTTTGCTCTCCCCCTGAAAGCATATTTAATCGTATATCATCATTTAAATTAGCATTTATTTTTAGGCTTGGTGTAAAAAAGCTACTGGTAGAAGATGCGTTTTGACTATCAATGCCATACTCAATATTATCTTTTAAGCTCCTTTTAAAAATCTCTACCGATTGGGGCGAAATTATTACACTATTTCTTCTCGTCTTAATATCTGTATCATGGATATGGCTTGCTGTGCTACGTAAAGCTATAGTTCCTCGTGTCGGTGTAACGAGTCCTGCTATCAATTTTATGAATGTTGATTTTCCTGAACCACTAGGGCCAACAATTGCCACAGATTCACCAGAATTAATTTCGCAACTAAGGTTTTTTATTAATTGTTTGCCATTTTTCATGAATGAAACATTACTAAAAATTATATCTACTGATTCTTCAGGAGAGTTAACTTCTCTTGGCGAATAAAATAGAGCCTGTTTGTTCTTTGTATCTAACACACTCTTAACTTGTCTTATACTATAAGCCCCTGTCGTTTGTGATGATAATGCACGCACAAGTTGATAAACAGCCATGTTAATTCGAGATATCATACCAATGGTTCTATATAACAACCTAGCATCAATGTGTTCGCTAGAGAACTTAAAATATCCTAGCAATACGAAGCTCAGATTAAATATGATGCTATTGCCATTAGATTGCGAATTATGGGCATGCACTAAACTTAAAAGATGAGACCTTCTCTCTTGTAACAATCCTTCTGTTATTCTGCATTCTTTTCCAACACCTTGGTAAGATTGAATAGTGAAATAATTTCTTAAATTTTCTTCAAATTGTTCTCTCACTTTTTGCGTTGAGTTTCTGTACTCTTGTTGCCGATGGCAGATTTTCTGATTAGTGTATACAGTATAAAGAAGTGTAGCTGTGAAAGTTAAAGCTAGTACACCATAAACATTCCCAGTCATGCTCTCCGCTAATATCTGATAACTGGTGATAATATTAATTAGATTAGGGATTGTAATATCTAGGTGTTTTTTTAACAGTGAAAATACTCCTTGTTCTATATTCACACGAGTTCTTATGATTTCTTGTAACTCATCATAAGATGCTTCTTCACGACTAAACAATGTGAGCTGAACATCAGACTCTATAGCGTTTTGAACGTTTTCCACCAAATTTGCACTATGATAATTAGAATAATTACTGATAATACTTGAAACAATATACAACGCACCCATAGAACCAACCATCTGTAAAATTAGAGCATCGCCGTAATCATCTTCCGCTAATATATCTGCAAAACTTTCCACAAGATAATAATAGCAATAATTATCAAGAATTGATTTTACTGCCGAGGCAGATATCGACTTGGCTAATGAAAAAGAACTATTTCTGTCTCTGGTAATATAACCAAAAAGCCAAGTTATCATTTCTGTTACATTTTTTAAATCATTTATAATATTTTCAAATATTGAATATAAAAACACGTGGTTTTCCCTTCTCTTTGACGTAGGTTCTGGGTTGGGACGTAACTCCTAGGCTAATTCAGTACCAGGGTATGCGCAAAAGAAAACACCATCGACTAAATAAAGTCTACCAAAGTACTATGCATTCTGGTGGATTCTACTGAATCATGGAGGGTATCGTCAATGGTTTAAAGAATCATCAGCCACACTTGCTATACCAAGTAAGGTAAAAACTGATTTGCGCTAACAACTAATAATTGCCAACCGTCTTGTTCACAGAGCTTAAATACGTTTTCTTTCAATGTAAGCTGGACTGCTCTATTGCACTTTAAGTATTCCATAAATGCTTGCCAATTTGGTGATGGCTTATCGTCACTTAATTTCACTTCTATTGGGAACCACGGCTTATTATTTTTTGTTAATAAAAAATCGATTTCCTTTTTTTCTGTATTACGGATATATTTTAACTCGTATTTACCATAACCAGCATCCGTTAAATAATGCACATACTTCAATAAATGGGACGCTACCATATTTTCAAAGCGCGCTCCTTCAGCTTCAACTTCACTCCAATCCCACAAATAGAGTTTGATCTTGATCCAGTCTATTAGAGACCTAGTTAAGCCGCGATTTTTTCCCCGTACTGTATTTCAATCTCATCAGGTGAACAATAACCTAGTGTAGAATGCAGTCGCTGTGGATTATAGAACATTTCAATGACTGGAAAAGCTGATAATGGATCTTGTTCGGATTTAAAGGCGCGTATCCATTTGCTCAAGGTACTTACTCCGATCCTTAAGCTTTCTGCTGCTCCCTTGATTGTATATCCTTGTTCTGTGACTAATTTTATGGCTTCGCGCTTGAAGCTGCACGTAAAATTTCGATGCTTCTGATAATTTTCTGACATAATTTGCCTCTCTATTTTGATTAAATTTTAACAAAACGGCTTTTATATGCCTCCGATTTAGTGGATCAAGATCAGTATTGACCTAACTACATTTAAGCGAGATGATACTTCTACTTTAAGTATCACAAGGAGCGTTATCGTGAAGCAGGTTCAACATTTTATCAATGGGCAGTATAGCAAGGGTAATGGGCAACGTACGGGGGATGTATTTAATCCGGCTCTGGGGCAAAAAACGAAAGATGTTTGTTTTGCAAGTGTTGATGATGTTCATACTGCCGTTTGTGTTGCCAAAGATGCCTTTCTTAAATGGTCTAAAACTACTCCTCTGAAACGAGCACGAATACTGTTTAAATTTAATGAATTATTGCGTCAACATATTGATGAACTCGCTGCGCTATTAACCGAAGAACATGGTAAGGTGTTAAGCGATGCCAAAGGAGAAATGATCCGTGGTATTGAAGTTGTGGAGTATGCATGTGGCATTCCGAGTTTATTGCGAGGGCAATTCGCTGAAAATGTTGGAACACATGTGGATAGTTATTCCATTCCGCAAGCCTTAGGTGTTTGTGCTGGGATTACACCTTTTAATTTTCCTGCAATGGTGCCTATGTGGATGTTTGTGATGGCCATTGCTTGTGGTAATACCTTCGTATTGAAACCTTCTGAGCGTTGCCCTTCTGTGAGTTTACGTTTAGCAGAGTTATTCAAAGAAGCGGGCTTGCCTGATGGGGTGTTCAATGTGGTGCATGGTGATAAAGAAGCGGTTGATGCCATTTTACAACATCCTGATATTAAGGCAGTGAGTTTTGTCGGATCCACGCCTATCGCTAAATATATTTATACTGAAGCTGCGAATCATGGTAAACGGGTGCAAGCATTGGGAGGAGCAAAGAATCATTGTGTCGTAATGCCCGATGCGGATTTGAATGTGGTTGCTGATGGTTTAGTAGGAGCGGCTTATGGATCAAGTGGGCAGCGTTGTATGGCGATTTCTGTGGCTGTTGCAGTGGGTG
Source organism: Gammaproteobacteria bacterium (assembly GCA_021773295.1). GTDB lineage: Bacteria > Pseudomonadota > Gammaproteobacteria > UBA1113 > UBA1113 > JAJFKI01. Next base: position 5,301 of record JAJFKI010000064.1, read on the forward strand.
ATATCGTTGCCGATCAATTGGTTGAAAAAATAAAAGAGCGTGTCGAGAAATTAAAAATTGCACCGGGCACTGAGGCTGATTCTGATATGGGGCCTGTTATTACTAAACAGCATTTGGAACGCATTCAATCTTATATTGACACCGGCATCAATGAAGACGCGGCTTTAATGATTGACGGTCGTGACTGTCAAGTGCCTGACCATGAAGATGGCTTTTTCATTGGCGCTTCGCTATTTGACAACGTCACCCGTGACATGAAAATTTACCAAGATGAAATTTTTGGGCCTGTATTATGTTTAATGCGAGCACCTGATTTGAAGACCGCCATACAAATCATCGATGAAAATCCTTATGGCAATGGTACCGCAATTTACACGCAACATGGTGCAACCGCACACGAGTTTGTGTCTAACATACAAGTGGGCATGGTTGGCGTTAACGTTCCTATCCCCGTACCCATGTCATTTTTTAGCTTTGGCGGTTGGAAGCAATCTTTGTTTGGCGACACACACACTCATGGCTCGGAAGGTATTCGCTTTTATACTAAACTAAAAAACGTTACCGCTCGTTGGCCGGAACAACTCACCAGTGGTGCTTCTTTAAAAATGCCAACGATGGAGTGAGTTAAATCAATAAATTGAAGCCAACAAAGTAGTTGGTCGTACGAGTGCTACCGCCTTCGCTTCTTACGATTTTTGATAAGTTACCGTAGGTTCTGGTTTGATCGAACTCTACAAAGACATTGAGGTTAGGGTTTAATTGAATAAACGGCCTTAGGACTAACTCTACTGAATTTAAACCCGCTCCCAATTCATCTTCTTCTATAGTACGCGTTGCCCAAATGGGGCGTATTGATATTCTGAAAAAAAGGCGGTCAACGATCCAAGTATCTCGTGTTAACTCTAAATCAAATTTAGCACTACCCTTGCGCATATAGGTTCGTAAATCGGTTTCAATATAAAAAGGCGCTGTGCCCTCAATACCAAGGCCGGGTTGCCAATAAGGATGCTTGGAGGGGCGATAAACATAATTGGCGCCGCCTTTTATCGCCCAAAAACGTGCAATAGCATGCCAATAAAAGATATCAAGATCAGCTGTGTCTAAAATGCCCTTCTCAATTTCGGCATCTTTCATGTTTAACTGTAATTTATTATTGTTGGCACCACCATAAAATAAAAATGAACCTTGAAAATTGTTATTACTATTTCCTAATAAATCGATATTAGTTGAGTAATACCATGGTGGTGGCGGTGGTAATAAGTATTTTTGTGATGAGGTTGCAGGTTTATGTTTATTGTTTTTGTTAGGAGTCGTTGTTACTGCATCAGAGTATACATGTTGCTTTGTAATCAAATGATCATCATAGCGAAAAATAGTCGCCATGCCTGTCATTAAATGGTAAAGGTTATGGCAGTGAAAATACCATTGGCCCTCTTTTTCATTAGCATCAAAATCAACTATTACCGTAGACAGTGGTGGCACATCAACAGTGTGTAATAATGGATCGTAAGCACCATAACCTTTTCGCAAAATAAACCAATGACCATGAATATGCATTGGATGATGCATTAATGTCTTATTAATGAAAATGAGGCGATAACGTTTACCGGGGATAATTATTTCCGGCTTGGCTTTATCTTCTGGAATTCCGTTTAAAGACCAAATGTAGCGATCCATATTGCCCGTTAACGCCATGCGGATAGTTTTATAAACCGGTTTATTAACATCATTCGTCACAAACGGCGCTTTTAGTGGTGAATATTTTGTAACTGTTTTTTCAGGTGGTTTTGGCGGCATCATAAAGCGCATTGGTGGCTTTGGAAATGAGGCAATATGATTAAAATCAAGTGTCTGTTTTGAACTCGTGATTAAAGCGCCTAGTGCTGCACCGCTTAAATCAGCGGATTGCGCGTAAATATAATAGGGACCAGGATGCGTAATCTTAACGATAACATCATAGGTTTCACCAGGGCCAAGGTTAATACTGTCTGTGTAGTACGGTACAACGTTAGAACCATCCTTTTGTACGACTTGTAATGTTGTCCCCGGTACTTTCACATTAAAAAAACTACTCGCTCCAGCGCCAATCACTCGCAGACGCACCCTATCACCTATTTTTACTTGCCCAACCCAAGGACGTGATGGTGGATGACCATTCATTAAGAATGCATCATAAGCAATATCACTGATGTCATATAAACCCATGCGTGTCTTTTGTGACTTTAAATACGCTTTCCAAATATATTTTTCTTCCTGCTTGGTTTTGGCATGGTTTAAGTCTTTTAAAAAATCGAATAAAGAGGTCCTTAGGGGAAATGCTAAAGAATAAAAATCACCGGATTTTTTTAAATTTGCCAGGGCTTTATCCCCTCCCACATCAACCCAGTCTGATAATAGTACAACATAATCTTCGTCAGCGTGTATGGTAGGATGTTTCGGTTCAATAACAATCGCGCCATACTGGCCATCTTGCTCTTGTAATTCAAAATGCGAATGGTACCAATAGGTACCTGCTTGCTTAAGTCTATAATGGTAATGAAACACACCACCGGGTGGAATAGGTTTTTGCGTGACCCAGGCAACACCATCCATTTGCCAGGGAACGAGTAAGCCATGCCAGTGTATTGAAGTCCCTTCCTTTAAATCATTGTATACATTGATAGTGACAACATCGCCTTCTGTGAAACGAAGCGTCGGTCCAGGAATTTGACCATTGATTGCAATCGCTGGTTTCGTCTTGCCCGAAAAATTAACCCATGTCTTAGCAACATGAAAATTAATTTCTTGGTGCGCAGCTAATGCTGTTAGAGGTAACAGGCATAACAAGAAAAATTTGAAAATAACGCTATGTTTTCCTTGAGTCATGAATAAGCCTAAACGTTGTATTGCACGCCAACCGTTAGCATGCTTAGATTTGGCACGTAATTATCTTTATACAGATTACTGCCTGAACCAAAGATGTGATTATAGTTTACATTCATTTCCCAATTCGGATTAAACATATAGGCAACACCACCCGCTACCATGGGTTTAAACGTATTGTGAGATTGATTAACATCTTTTTTAATTAAATTTTGTAATGAAGTATTTGGAATCGTATTACTTTTTCTTAAGTTGGTACTACTAGAAATAAAGGCACCGCCGCCTTTTGCAAAAACATGAAAACCTTGATAAACGTGGATATCAATTTTCCCTAAAATATCAACAGCATAATTTTTGACGGTACCGGTACCTGTCGTATTATTGGGTGTTTCAGTCCATTTAATATTGGCACTTTGCCAAAAGTCACCACCGAGTTCAACACCGAAAAAACTATTAATGTCATAACCAAGCGCTAAACGCCCAGCGACGCCATTTTCAGTGGAACCTGTACTGCTGACAAAATCGCGTGTCGTCATATCACTAATCATGCCATCATCCAATTCAACGCGACCACCACCGATTTGCAAGTTCAAATAAAAACCGCTGGTAGTCACTGCTGGCACGCCAAAATCATCGGAAGGGTATGTAGCAGATAAGGCTACATCGGTAATAAATGTTAATAGAATACTCAATCCAAGTGTTTTTATTGTATGCTTCATGGAGCTCCCTCGCGTCGTCCTAATGCTCGGGATTCTAACACCAATTCCAATTTTGGGAAAATAATCATTTAAACACAAGCTCCCGGCTTACGCCTGTAGCGCTGGTAACAGCACTCGAAGAACTTGCCATCGGTAATATTTCTGAATCCCTAGATAGCGTCAGTGCTGAGCGTAGCTCTTCAACTAATTTCCTGGCTGCTTCTTTATCGTTTGATTGAAGCATATTGTCACTTAAACACGTACAATCTGCTCTAGCAACGTATTTTTTAAAAATAACTTGTACTGATTGTAACTTATCTGCCATAAGTTGCTCTTTCTTTAATATTTCGATAATATAAGTGCTAGCTTCGTGGCCGCTAGTTTTTTTGACAATTTTTAAATGTGGGCCTAAACATTCTTCTTTTTTTGTGGTACTCAGATCAGACGTCCCTGAAACTCTTGATGCATTTTGAGAGTGCGCAAAAAAAGTTAAAGCATTGGGCGCTGAGATCGTGGTAGACGTCGTTGTACTAACACTACGCAAGCATTCAACGCTGTCTTCATCCTCTAATTGTGTGGCTAATTCTAGTAATGTTTGTGATGCAGCATTTTTAACGTTAAACCGAATTCCATTATCCACCCACCAGTGTATCGCACGGTGATGACCGAGACGCAGTGCATAATGTGCGGGTGTGTCACCTTGCACAGAACCCGCATAGCATTGTACTTGCCTTACAGTAATGCACCAATTAATAGGAGCCCTTGCCAGTACAGTAAATAACATCTCGTCAGGTATTTGTCCATTTAAAGAAAGGACATTTAGCAACTCTTCTTGTAATTCTCTGCCGACACTTGCCACATAACGCGCCGTTGCATTTATGGACCTTACGATAGGCAAGCGTGCCCCATGTTGAATTAAATAACGGGACACAAGAAAGTGATTTCTTTTGGTGGCCTTCAATAACGCTTGCTTACCTCTATTAGCATTCTTTGAAAATAGATAGCCCTGTTTCTCTAGCAACCACTGCAAAACATCCAACCTATTTACTTGTGCAGCCCAAAATAATAATTTGGCACCAGATCTTGAATCAGGCGCTTGTAAATCAAGCTTATATGTTTTTACCAAATGATCCATTAGTGAAAAATATTTCTTCCGAGCTGCAATGATAAAGAGAGTGTTGTAGCTATCGTCCTTATCATAAACATTTGCAGAGTACTGTGTGATTAATAAATCAATTACTTTTTCATGAGCACCCATCGCAGCCAATAACACCGCTGAATAACCGGCATTGTTTCTAACCTTAGGATCGGCATGGTAGGTCTCAATTAATAACTGTACTGTTGAAGTACGGCCCCAACGTGCGGCCAACAATAATGGCGTATTTCCTTTTTTATTTCTGGCATTAACATTAATCCGCCCATATCTCATAAACTGGTCTATGCTTTCATTATCTCCATTTTTAGCTGCTTTTAATAGCCTTCTCTGATATCTATCATCTAAGAAGGACACTGAATATGAACGCGTTATTTTTAAGCGAGACGCTGGCAATATTTGTGATGTTGGCGACCGAATAGATGTTTTAAATATTGCTTGCACTAAGCTTGTATATTTATAATTAGGCCCACCCTCTCTGATAATCCTGCCTTCACTGCCAATAACACCTAAAGGATAATGCTTTATGAGTCCTCTTGTGGACATATAACATAATTGCAACCCTTGTTTTGCAGCAATCGCTCCTACTAATTCCAATGCAAAAGACGTATAAGCCATCATTAATGGAATGCCTTCTGATGAAATCGCCTTGTTATCACTTTTGTATATCTCTGGCGCAGCTTTATTAAAAAATTTCTTACATTGATAATAATAAGACGTTACTTTTCTGGTATCACTATCTTCGAGCTTCCAAATTTTATCATGGTATCCTGGCTCATATGCCTTACTGAAATTAGGATAGATCAGTGGGATCACCGCAACAATATGCTTCGGGTCAATTCCTGAAAAAAATACTGTTTCATTTTGATAATCTGTTCTATACGCCTGTGTTGGGCTCCCATGCTTTAGCAACAATGGCATATCAACTAGTTTTTTTTCTCGGAATAATGTTTCATATTCATCAAAACTATGCAGCGTAATATACAAAAAACCAGCCAATCTTCGTTGAGGTCTTCCTGCACCATCGTATAATGGATGTACGGGAAGCTCTCCCCTTTGTTGTGTTTCCACATTAACACCAAAACCAAATTTAATAGGATGATCGGGGGCTTTGCTGGTAGAAATAAAAGGAAAACGATGTCTTACAAATTCTTCTGGAACTTGTTCAATTTCTCCAAGCAGCGCCCAAAACTCAGCAACAGGGTTATCCGCAAAACTATAAATATAGGTTTTAACTGCCTGAAGAAATTTATCAGGATTAGTACGATTACAACGCCTTAAGTATGATTTTAGATTAAGATTAACCTCTCTTAATCGTAAAAAAATCCCTTCCTCTGCGTTAACAAGTATATGTAAACTATCTATACCAACAGTCGTTGTTACAGTACGCGAACTCAAGCCTTTTAAATCTTGTTTCCCGTTTAAGTCTAGTATTTTCCGAGCCACCTCTCTGCGTTCTTCATGAGAATATTGCCCTGACATGAAGGGTACGCCGTGAAAATGTGGGATTACAATATTTCGTCTAAAGGCTTTCCTCTCTGAGGTTTCACTTGCTTCATTACCCCTGCTAAGTACATTAAGTGCTGTTAAATGGTTCTTTTCTTCTTCAGTCAGTGGTGTTGTTGCATTGTTATCAATAACTGCAGCTTGTTGCTTCAAAATGTTCTTATAGTAATGAGCCGATGATTCCTCATCATCACTATCGCCACTATCATAACCACCTTCAAATTCAGCTTGCTCTGCTTGGCAGCGATCCAGTAATGCAACTGCCTGCTGTGTTTGAAACGCCACCGCGAGCCGTTTAGGATTCATCATATGCTCGTGAGGGTTTAACGTTGGACGATTAAAGTTTACCCTAAAGTAGGCATGAAGACCTTGCTGCTTGATAGTGATATTTCGTGATTCAAGTATTTGCAACACATCAAATGCTTTTTCCTTTAATGCTCGATGCAAGCAAGTATACCCGCCAATATCACGCCACCAAGATACGGCTACATAATCCATCGCTCTGCGATTATTCAAATAAGCATTTACATTAAAGTTTCTTTGATTAATAAAGCTTTTCACGATTCTGTTTTTTGGGCTTTGATTAGTGTGATCTCGGTTATCATGCAGTGCATTGTAGTACGCCATCCCTAAAGGATTCGTACCATCATTGTTTCTTTGATTAATCCATACTGAGAAGTTTTCATGAGATTCGTAACGTAGAAAATAAATTGCTAATGTTTCATGATCACCATAAAAGCAAATCATGTGTAACAGCGTGTTACCATCAGCATCAATGAGTGCTGGTATGTTTAATTTATAGGTTTGAATAATACTGCGCAACAATAAACGATCATTTGCTAGCAACCAAATCAACAGATTATCGCTAACACTTACCTCAACCCTGGTGATGACACCATTTTGTTGCCAAGCACACTGGTGCCGAAAAAAATACCGTTGTTCTTTAAGGTTTGGATTTTTTTGCCTGAGATACTCATAGACTTTGCTGTCTAATGCTTTAAGGGTTGTGACTGTGCCAGATGTAAAAATCGTTCTAATAATTTGACCGAGCCCGCCCTCAGCATTAGGATGACCACGTTCTGCTGTTTGAGTCGCTGAAAAAATTAACATAGGAATGCCTCATCGTGTAAAAGATATGAGGCATTATACCCACCGTAGCCCAATGACTACAAAAAATACCGGTAATCCACACTAAACTGCTCGGCGATACGCTTGGCAACATCCTTGCCGATGGCGCGCTTGCCATTTTCCATGCTAGAAAGATTCGTCTGAGTGACATTAATTCTCTCGGCAAATTGTACCTGGGTCAAACTTTCACGGATGCGCAGTCCCTTCAGCAAAGCACCAGCCTTGGTATACTGCTGGTCGATTTCCTGGAACAAGTCCTCCGCAGAAATCGTATCAGCAATGGCGATCTTCTTGTTTGCAGGCAACTGGCTAATAAGATACTGGCCGATCACCGCCTTAGGGATGCCATAGACCTTATCGCCAATACGAAAATACATGATTTCATCAAGCTTATAGTCTGCTTTGGCCTTAGTACGGGGCTTTTTCGTGTGTGCCGACATAGTACACCTCCATCAATTTAATTTTTTTGTCTATCAGTTCCCAACAGCAAACATAGGTGGGCTTACCCTTAATTAAGTGGCAATGCCGCTTATCTACATTTTGCTTACCATTAAGTTTTCCGTAGTTAGGCCAGCCTTTACCGGGGGCTGGGCCCAACACCTCTAAGTCTTGAACCAGCAATCTCAGCGCAAAAATGACGTCTGGCTGCAGTTTTTTGACTTGTTTCGCCGCCTTGCGGCTAAATTCAACGTTCCATTGCTTCATAGTTTATATCCTTTTTTGAGATATATCAAGTGTTGATATAGTGTTTTTTTAGATCGATATTGGAATTTTTGAGAAATGTGGTCGCTCCTAACTGGTTTTTACTCCCTAACGACGGGACTTTGAGACTCAGCTTCGCTTTAAAAAACAGGCCAACATTGAGCCTAGATGGCACTATACTTAAAATTTCGGTTAATAATGTTAAGCGTAGCCGGAAGAGTTGTTGCCAAACAGTAATATCACTGCAAGTGAATTGAATCTCTAAATACTTATTGGCGGTCAAAACTCGCCGGCCCAATAATGCTGAATCCGCTAAAATACAATCTCGCCCCAATCGTGTCGTTTGCAGCATTAACCATCGTGGTTTTTGTTCTATAAATTGAATGTCACAATGAATGCCTAAGTGTTTTATTCGGTTCAGTAATTGTGTACGCAAAGTGAGTGGTGATAAATACTGAGTGATAGTACTAGCTGGTAAAAGGCTATTAGCAATTTCCTTTAACAGTAACTCGTCGCATTGCTGATTAATCACATTACATAAATGATTAAACCACTTCGCTTGTGGCGTCTGCTGTAATGCTAATAATTGATAACATGACGGCAAGACACTGCCCTGACCTTTTAATGCATTACTATGAAAATCAACAGTACAAGACAAAGATGACGAATAATTGAAACGGATAGCTTCAGGATTTTTTTTTTGTAAATAATCAACAATTAAAGACTTTGCCATTTTTCATATCCTTAGTGATAAGCTTGATGGTAATCAGCATATTGATGGGCGCAAGCAGACTTAATATTCGATGAAGAAGTTGAATTTTAAAATAAACATCTATGGAAGATTTACTACTATTAAAGTCATAAAACAACACTTCGTGCATAACACCAGACTTTATAACGGATTTTATAGTAGCACTCTCAAGGTTTATGTCATCAAACAATCCTGGCTGCACTAATGCTGCCAACTTGTGAAGGAACAACTCATTTAAGGGACATTCTCTTACCGTATTGTTTAGCGCTTGCACAATTTCGAAAAGTTGTTCCGCATCACCAGTAGGCGAGAATACACTTGGATTAAACAATAGAGTCAAGGGCATTTGTTGTAACTGTGCGTCCAGCGGGAACAACTTATCACCCATGAATAACTGCGTTGAGAGCTCACCATCACATACTGTAATTTCTGCGCTTATGACTGAACCCTTAGGGATAAGGTTTGGATCGACAAACAAATGGGGCCATTGTTTTTCATTGTAATAGTGAGACACTAGTGTTAATGGCAAATCTTCATAATTAGTATGAACTGTCGCTCTGTTTAGAGTAATCAACTGCTGGTTATCAGTAGAATGATTAATGATAACGGGATAAAACAAGCGACTTTCATCAGCAGTGATAGGCTCAGACATTACTACCTGATGATTAACCAGTGGCATGCAGTTTAATTGGATGGTTTCATTGCGAATAAAAGAGAGATCGATGTTGAGCTGGTGAAAATAGATGTTTATATCCGCTGTTTCAAAAGTTTTGTTTGTCATTAGACATTTATCTAATGATAACTTAAAGAAACAATATTGTTTGTCAAAGAAAACAAAATCTCTCATCATTTGAATGCACTGTTCAATTTCATTGCCTGTTGCTTCAGCATTATAATAGTGCATTTGCAAGCAATTATTGCTTAATAAGGTTTCTTGCCCATCAATGTTAAAAGCCACTCTTTTTACGCACTGCAGCAAGCAATACAATAATTCAAAGTTTTGGAAGGGATCATCAATATAAAAAATCAATTCTTTTATTTCTTCTAAAGAGAATAAATTTTCCCGATAGTTTTTAAGGCTAAGTAGCAAGCACCCTGTGTTTTGAGAACCTGGTTGAAAATGGCATCGTGAAACCACCAAGGGCTGAATCACAACATCACATAAGCTTTTGAAGCGGTATTTTTTATTTGCCATAAAATTTGTATTTCCAGGCAATAACACTGCTTCGTTTTTACAAGAATTAGCTTGTGCAATGACACGTGAGGCATAGCCTTTCGCAGCAACTGGTAGTATGCTTTGGATCATACGACTACAAGCTTGCAACTGGTAATGTTTAAGATGTGCTTGTTGTTGCGATAATAAGTATGCACAGCCTTGTAGTAATTGCAGGGCGCTAGGATCAAAAACATGTGAGCTGGGAAGCTTAGCGTCATGCTGCAAATATTGTCTCACATCGTGCAACAGTTGCCGATAATACGCTAGATGAGAATCAGCCATACTCAATCAGCTCACATTGCCCTTGCGGCTTGAAGTTTGCCATATACTGAAATTGTTCTTCTTGGGATTTAACTGTTAAATTTAATTTGAAACTAGGCAAACCATCCTCTCGCGTTATGATTGTTATATGAATCTCATTCGCTAAAACACGAGGCTCATAATGCTTAATTAAAAACAACATGGCTTCTTTGATTAAATAACCTGCTTGGGGTAAATGTTTATAATGTTCTAAAAGATCTGGCATACCATAATTCAAATCATAGGGCACACTGCCTTTATGGGTATTAAAAAGCAATGACAAGTGACGTTGTATGCTCTGTTTTATGTTTCCCCCATCGACACAAAACAATTGCTCAAACAAACTTGCCATTGCTGTTGCAGTGCTTAAGCTTTCACGTTCCATTGATCATCAGCGGTAATATTTCCATCTAAATACGTCCATTCTATTTTTTCATAGCGCAGTGCAATATCTTCCATATGACCATAAGCTTGTTTAGATTTATCTTTGATATTATCCATATGTGGCTTAACAGCCACAACTTTGGCATTGCTTAATACGTGACGGAAATATTCTTTTTCCCGCCCTTCGTTAGTAATTTGATACCAACTAATTTTTACTTGTCGCAGAGTTTTACCGCTACAACAGGCTTTATTTAAAATAGGCGATGCGCCACAAAAGTTTTTAGTAATGATTAATGGATCATGCTTACGCGTACCCGTTAATACTCCCGTGTCATGATCATTAGGAATATAAATTTGGTGCTTAAAACCCACCACTTCAATACTTCCCTCGCGCCCTTGTACATCTACTGGGCCATGCACAGCATTGCCTTGATCATCCGTAATCCACATATAACCTGGTATTGCCATTGATTTCTCCTTATGACAGTTAACTACGTTGCATCTGCTATCGCCGGCATTTGCGACAATAGAGATAATTGAATATCGACACCTTCTACTTGAAAATGCGGCATCACATGTAAGGACACATGAAAGTAGCCCGGATTATCAATGATTGGTGTCACAGAAATTGAAGCTTCTCTTAGGGGATGGCGTGCAATAATATCTGGTGTTGGATGGCTCATCTTCGTGACTAAAGTTTGCAGCCATTGGTTTAATTCACTTTCTAATTCCGTTGGGCTTTTGCTAGAACCAATATTTTCCCGTTGTAATACTTTTAAGTAATGCCCTAATCTTGAAATCAACATCACATATGGCAAGCGCGCATTAACTCTTGCATTCGCGGTTGCGTATTGATCATGATAGTGTTTCGCTTTTTGAATAGAATTCGCCGAAAAGAAACAGGCGAAATCACTGTGCTTGTAATAACACAAAGGTATAAAACCTAAGTTACTCAGAGCTAATTCTTTTGATTCAGGGATTAAACTTTCCGTTGGAATGATGGTATTAAACTCATAATCCGTTTGATAATGATGAATTGGGAAATTATCCACCTTTCCTCCTGAAGAGGGCCCTCTAATATTAATCAACCAACCGGTATCATTAAATGATCGCATCATGTTTACCGCAAATGGGAATACCGCACTGCCCCAGGATAAATCACGGCTAATATCATCAATATATTCCTGATACGAAAAACCCGTCACCGGATTATCGTGCCCATAGGGCATACGCAATAAAAATCTCGGCATAGTCAATCCAATATAACGTGCATAGTCTTTTTGCCGGAATTGATTCCACTTGATAAACTCTGCCCGCTCGAAATAGGTTTCATCATCTTCAATCGCTAGCACTTCATCCATCGTCTTTTTATGAAAAAATTCAGGACCAACACTTGCAAAGAAAGGGCAGTGGGCTTGGCTGCCTAATTGTGCCAAGTGATCGAGCAAAGTAATATCGCGATGATCGCTATTAAATTCATAATTCGACAACATCGTCGTGATTGGCTCACCACCTGGTGTATCGTACTCGTCAATATAGACATGCTTATATAAGCCCGACGTGCCAAGGCAGGCACTCTCTTCAAAATCTTCTAGTAATTCTTCTTTATCGATATCTAATAATTCAATTTTGCAATGATTACCTGTGTCACTATGGTCCACTAGATATTTTAAACTTTGCCAACAGGCATTAAGCTGATTAAACGCATCATGATGAATAATTTTATCTAACTGTTGGCTCAATAAGCGATCGATTTTAGCAATATAAAAATCTACCAAGCTGCGATCAATGGTTGCTTCATTGTCTTCATCTAACAGTTGTAATAAGGTATGCAAACCGACTGTCACACGCTCAGAGATGTGCGTTTCACTCAATTGTTGCAAAGAAATAAATTGCTGCACATCCACACGTGATGTGACCGGTGTTAATTCTGCTTGTTGGCAGACTTCTTGATAAAGGCTAGCTTGAGTCATCATCCCTCTCCTTCATATGACATAATTCAGTTTTTAATTGTTTTAACGCGGCAGGCTTTTGACCTAACTTTTTTAATGATTGTGTTAAGCCTTGGTTGTCCACCATATTGGCTTTCAAATCTTTGAGGATATTGCGCATCGCCATTAATTTTTTTAAGTGTGGTACTTGTTGTACGATGGCTTCCGGTCGGAAATCATTAATATGGTTAAAACGTAAATGAATGGGGATATCGCTTTGCTTATCCGGTGCTTTGATTAAAACATTTAAATGCGGATCGACGGCTTGCAATGTTTGATTGAAATTTGATTTAGTCAATCGATGTTTCTTGCGCTTGGCAATGCTTAAGGACGTCGCCTGGCGACTGGCGTTGGCGAGCACTAATAATTTCAACGGTAATTCTTTGCTTTCCTTAGCACCGTTGTTATCGACTTCTACGGTTATTTGCACACGTGAGGACGGCTTATCCATACATTTTTCTCCAATGTTTTGAAGTATTATATCGGCTTTGCCATCAAATGCAATAAAGAATATTTAATTTATCTTAAAATCTTCCTCCATCCACGATGATCTCTTGTCCCGTCACAAATTCAGCGCGCACTAAATAGTCAATCGCTTGTGCAATATCCTCAGGCGATCCAATGCGCTTTAGCATCGTGCGTTCAATCAGGCTGGCCTTGTGCGCGTCACTCGCATCATCCGGCCAAAGGATAACCCCAGGTGACACGGTATTCACTCGCACTTTTGGTGCTAATTCTTTTGCCAAAGTTTGGGTCATCATCGCTAAGGCTGCCTTCGCCACAGAATAGATGGGATAGCCTTTCGCTGGCCGGTGCACATTAGTGTCCACTATATTAATGATGCATCCATTAGACTGACGCAATGCATCAGCTGCTGCCTGGGACAAAAAGAAAGCACCTTTGGCGTTGCTCCCCAACAACTCATCCCACTGCGCTTCACTCACCGTGCCAACTGGCGTGGGATAGTAGCCAGAGGCATTATTAACTAACACATCTAAGCGCCCCCACTTATCTACAATCTGGGATACTAACGCGGGTAAGCTCGCGACATCACACAAATCAGCTTGCACGAGTATTGCAGAATCCCCCCTGGCTTGGTTTAATTTTGCCGCTAATGCCATGGCTGCCTCATCAGAGTGCCAATAATGGACTGCAATATTGTATCCCAGCTGATGCAAATACTGAGTTAGCCCACGCCCTACTCGCTGTGCTGCCCCAGTGATTAAAATAACTTTTGCGACATTGTGTGTCATTGCTCCTCCTCTATTCAACTGGTATAGTGTCTCGGTTTTTCTCGAGCAATACAACACCATGACGATAACATTACCAACACCCCCAGCCGAAGCCATTGACCACAGCCAAGCCGTGATCGAAGGTCTTAGACGAGAGTACTTTTCACAACAGAACATCATCCCTTTTTCTGACTACATGAATTACGTCCTCTATCAGCCAGGTCTTGGTTATTACGCGAGTGGCCATCAAAAATTCGGCGACAGAGGTGACTTTATCACAGCGCCAGAATTATCCCCCCTCTTTGGTCGCTGTCTTGCGAATCAGTGTCAGCAAGTCTTAAGCGAGTTACCCAAATCGAGTATCATCGAATTCGGCGCAGGCTCCGGCAAGCTTGCCAGTGAAATTTTATTAACCTTAGAAAAACAACAGTGTTTACCCACGCAGTATTATATTTTAGAAGTCAGCAGCGAATTACAACGGCGTCAACAAGAAACACTAAAACAAGCGTGTCCACACTTATTAGCCAGTGTCAGCTGGTTAAATCAACTACCCCAAGAACCCATCAATGCCATCGTCATTGCCAATGAAGTCTTTGACGCCATGCCGGCTACGGTCTTTAGCATTGAAGATGATGTGCTTTTTGAAAAAGGCGTAGGTTTGCAAGAGGGGCAATTGTGTTGGAAAAATATCACAAACCCAATACTAGAAGAAACAGTAAAACCCTTATTCCAACAATGGCCCAAGCGCTATCAATCAGAACTGAACCAATGGATAGATCCATGGATGCATTCCTTACAACACTGTATCCGCCGCGGCGTTGTGCTCATCATCGATTATGGTTTTACTGGCGCCGAATATTATCACCCCCAGCGTAGTCAAGGGACGTTGATGTGTCATTATCGCCACCATGCCCATGATAATCCCTTTTATTATCCCGGCGTACAAGACATTACCGCCCATGTAGATTTCACTCATATAGCCATCGCAGCCAGCCAGCATCAATGGCAAGTAGCTGGCTTTTGTAATCAAGCGCATTTTCTCTTGGGTTGCGGCTTGGTGGAGCTCGACAAAGCTGATGATTTTTTGTCACAAACAGTGTATAATCAGCACATCAAAAAACTCACCCATCCACACGAAATGGGTGAATTATTTAAAGTAATGGTGCTGACAAAGCAATATGAAACCCCATTAATGGGCTGTGCACTGCAAGACTGGCGCAGAAAATTGTAACTGAGGAAGTAATGACGAAACGATTAGCTACTATTGAGTTAGACAAAGAAGACATGAAATTTGCCGCCGGGCATTACACGATCTTTTCCTCGACGCACCGGGAAAAGTTACACGGCCATAACTTCAGAGTCTTTGCCGCCATCACGGCTGAAGTTAATGAAAATGGCATGACCTTAGATTATGATATTTATAAGTCTATCTTAAGAAAACTTTGCAAAGACTTAAGTGAGTGGTTTTTAATTCCTGGAAACTCACCTCACCAACGTTTAGAAGAAGATGGTGATTATTTATATGTTCACTTCAACGATGAAAAAATCCCTTTCTTATTAAAGGATGTGAAGATTCTTCCTGTCGCTAATATCACTGTTGAAGAATTATCAACATGGTTTATTCAACAATTAAATCAAGAGTTAGCCAACATCAGTAAACACACCGTGCATCGCATGCTGATTAAAGTCTATTCCGGTCCTGGACAATGTGGCTCGGCTGAGTGGATACAGGAACGAGATGAAAAACAAAAATCAGCAACGCATGCCATTGAAGCTGCCAGTTAAACTATTCAGCTTCCAGAAATTTTTTGGCGTCTTCTAAACTCAATCTTAAATATTGGATATTATAGTCAGCATAATGCTTCAGTAAATTAGAAGCCCGGTGTTCCAGTCGTGCCTGACTATTTTTTTTGGCGTTACGCTTCACTTCAGCGGCAACGATAACCTTCTTCATGTCATTAATCGCTACTATATCAATTTCATCTCGATGACCTTTCTCCCAGTAAGTCCCAATACGGTTAAACTGTTTACTTGCCGCAAGCAGCTCAACGAACATTTTCTCCATAACCTTGCCAGAATAGCTCCTAAAACCTTGCTTAATAATCTCTTTCACATACTCATAATTATGGATTTCTAGTGCATTACGATTACGGTGAAAGAAACGAAACCAAAACTGTAGAAAATTATCGATAATTTGATACCTAACGAGCTTTGCATTTGGTTTAGCATCAATGGGGCGGAATTTTCTAATCACCCTATAAACGGATTCTAGCTTATCTAAATAAGACGTTACATTCTTATGGATAATAGACTGGATTTCACTACTGCTTGTTTTCCCTCTCGCGATTAGTTCCAAAATAGAAAAATAAATCAGGTAATCTTTACCAAACTCTTCTATTAATTGATTACGACCTTCATTGAGAAAGGGGGAATTCTCTTTCAGCATAAAATCAAGCATGCTATTAATATCGGAACATTTATTAGTGAGAAGCATATCTAAATATTTTGGTACGCAGCCGGTTACAACATAAAACTCAAATAATGTTTCAATATCCTTTATACCATAATCATTTAGTATAAAGTATGTTTGCTCGATACTGAATGGGCGCAAGTGAATCATTCGGTCAGCCCTTCCGAATAAAGGCTCTTTTTCATTTTCAAAGATTTTGTGCATGAGGGAATAAACTGAACCGATAAAAATCACCAATAACCGAGATTGATTTTTATGAAGATCCCAAAGTTCTTGAATATCGGAGTACACAGCAGGATTGATATTAAAAAATTCTTGGAACTCATCAACAATCAACGTGAGGCTATTAGTTTTTGTGTACTCTAGTAATAATTTAAAAATTTCTTTAAAGGATTCAATTTTACCATGGATACTAATATTTAATTTATTTTTAATCTCGGCAACAAAGGATTCACAAAGCAAGGTTTCGGACTTTTTAGCAATGAATAAATAAACACTCTTGGTCTCTTTTACAAACTCCATTGCCAGCGAGGTTTTGCCAATGCGGCGTCGACCCAGTAGTACAGCCATTTTACTCGTTTCGTTAGACTGTACTTGTAACTCTGTTAATTCTTGTAATTGCTCATCTCTGTAATAAAATTTCATATCACGCTCAGATAATAATGGCCGTTATAATAACAGCGGTTATAATAACACCCATTATTATAGCTTGAATATTAGAATATGCTAGTGAGTAATTGCGAAATATCGCACATCGAGGCATGAAAGCACGCCTAAGACTCTTTATAACCTTCGAATTTAGCATACTAGAAAGTCGCGATAACTGATAATAAAAATACCACTTACACTTCAAAATGCGCAGGGTATAGCGTATGATTCGAATTTACAGCATTATTAAAAATTATTTGTAGTAAGGGACTCAAAATGACTTTAACGGCTGCAGGTACTAAAAACACATTTTTAACGCCTATAGGGGACGATATTTATTGGCGTTGCAATCATTTTTTCTCGTTTTTTAGAAACACACTCATTGATTCTTTAGTAGACAACTGCCCAGGTGCTACTGAGCATCCGCTATTAAATGACCCGACACAATCATTATCACAACAACTACATGATCAAGCAGCAGAATCAACGGGACAATTTTGCGCAAACGTCGCCACAGCATCAACTATCGTTATTTTTTGTTTATCCTTACTGTTGATTGCCAGCGTAAGCTATGCACTCTTTACCTGCTTTAGATCGCAAGAGGACAAGGCAGCCTTGCCATCTCCGAGATCTTAACTGAGTGCTGAATAACGCTTAGTCTGTGGATATACCCATCGTACCTCAAAATGCGATTTTTCTTGAAGAAAATGCTGAAAGTCGATGAATTTTTAAATTTTTTTTCATTTATTTTTGTCAAAGAAATCGCCTATTAATCAATGCATTATCTCAAAATAGGTTTGGTTCCAATAAAAACCTACAAAATAATCATGCTTTTACTATTGCATTTTTTTTCGTTTTGTATAATAATTGGACTCGTTAACAGGTGCATTGAGAATGAACATTACGGAGGGTCTCATGGAACAGAACACTAGCGAACGGAATTTTGGCACTTTACCTGAGAAGTTACAGCAAGAAATTAAGAACCTACTTATTCATGACAAGTTTGCCCAAGCCAAGGAATTATACGAGCAATGGCTTAATTCACTCAAGGATTCAGAGTGTTTTTCTTAAAGGACTTAAACCCAAGGATTGGGCGGTTATGGCGGTATTTGGGTGAATATCGGGCGTAACACTCACAACCTCATATACATTCTATTTTGATGGATTAATCTAGGCCCACGGAGGGGCGCTTTTTAAGAGGTAAGGAACGATTTTAGGGTTACCCAATAGGACAATAACTCACGGATGAGCAGTTATGGAGATGCCGGGTAAGTATCGAGCATAACACACAACCTCATATATCTAGTTATTGATGGATTAATCGCGAAGCCCAGGATGGGCTCTTTTTTAAGAGGTAAGAAACAGTTTTATGGTTACCCAATAGGACAATAACTCACGGATGAGCAGTTATGGAGATACCGGGTAAGTATCGAGCATAACACACAACCTCATATACCTAGTTATTGATGGATTAATCGCGAAGCCCAGGATGGGCTCTTTTTTTCAGGAGATGAACAACAGATAAGGAAAGCTATACCCATCGTACTTCAAAATGCGAGATTTATGCCGCGGTGATTTTTGTTCCCAGGAGCCGTTTGAAACGCAGGTAATAGCCATTCTATTGACAAGTTTCAAACGGCTCCTGGGGGCAAAAAGCGCCCGGCAGAAAATCGCATTTTGAGGTACGATGGGTATATACCCAGTGTTCTCTGGACTTACGCAAAATGAGTATTTTTGCACACTCTTACATTTTTTGAGTATTCGGCTCACCTAGGCAAAAGCCTTTGTGGGTATAACCTGGGATTGGCCTCCCATCAGTCGGACAGAAATGGAAAAAATGCAGCCTTGGTCCTCTTTGAGGGCTAAGTGCAAAGTTTTGCGTAAGCCCTGAGGGCATTAAAAACCCTTTTAGTTCAATAAGATCTGTCATACTTCTAATCAACCACTTTCGAACCCCTAATTATTGTCTAAACTTAATACATAACACAGCTAACCTATTGTATTAAGGGAAGATTATGTCAATTATAATAAAACATCCTCTCGCAACAGCGTGTGTCATTGTCAGCCTTGCTGTGGCACCTGTCGCAACGAATGCTAATTCTAGCCAGAGTAACATATTAACCAAAACGGCCGATGTGGTGTTTGATCGAAGTAACTTATTCGTCTCCAATGACAATTACCGTTATCGCCAAAGAGCCTACGGTAGGCACCACGGGGCAAGATATGAGCCCTATCGATACAGCGGCTATCGCAACCCTTATGGCAGGATCCCAAGACATTATCGCCGCCCTTATTACTATGAAACCCGGTATTACCCCACTAATCGCTACCAACATTATCGCCATTACCGCCCTACCAGGCACCATTATGGCCCACATTCACGCGTTTATCGGGGGCAATACACTTTTTGGCCAACGGTTACCTATTACCCTGCTTACAGGTACTATCCACCAGAGTATTATCAGCTTCCACCCCCAAGGTATACTCACCCCCCGATAAAAACCAGATATCGCACGGTACCTGTCAGTACCTATCCTAGCGGCCATTACTTTGGCCTGTGTAACGCTTACTACAAGGGAAGCTATCACCCAGGCGCACTCATCAGCAAAAAATGTCGTATCGTTTACCAAGGAAGAGCTTATCTTATAGGTAAGTACTCAGTTATAAGAGGCTCGGGCTACCATTGGAAATACAGTAAAGACGGCCGAATTCCGCGCTCAGCAGTGGCCACATCATACCAAAATGGTAAGCCAGTCTTCGCCTGTCGTACCAAATACGGCAAGAACAGTTACCCAGGCCAAGTGATCGGCAAACGCTGTGTCTTTAGCTACAAAAACCAAATCCACCGTGCCCGACAGTTTTATGTGCTGACGCAGAGATAAAACAATGGAAATTTGGAAAATTAGAGCTAAATTGCGAGATAATTACTGATAAAAGAGCCTGGCTTAATAATGTTAATACCGTTAAATCCATTAACATTTAATAGATCTTTATCACCACTTACAATAAGTTTGCAATTTGCAGCAATGGCTGTAGCAATAAATTTATCATCATCTGGATCTTGAGATACCGGCTCTGGCAATTTTTCTGGCATAAACAAAATACTGTGCACTGTGATTAAATCAATAATCGGCGTAACATCAACACCGGGGTATTTCATTGATAAGAGATCTGCTACTCGAACATACTCATCCAAAATTTCAGGTGAAATAATGAGTTTAATGTTACCCCTTTGCCACGCATCTAGAAGCTTTGCTGGCGGCCCAGACCAGAAAATCCCTGACATGAGCACATTAGTATCTAAAATGAGCTTGATCACTTTTTACGTGCATCCTTGATAGCATTTTCCAAACCATCTTTCGTTAAACCTGATGCCTTAGCTGATTTTCTAGCTTGTTTTACTAGATCCCGGTATGCATCCATATCGGGAGGAGCTATCGTTTTCAAAATAACAACATCCTTCTCAGCCAAAACAAGAAACTGATCTCCGGCGTGTAATCCCATATCATTTCTTATGTCCTCGGGTATAACGATTTGTCCCTTGGAAGATAATTTTGTCGTACCTAATTTATTCATAATTCCACCTATCTGTCTTACTGGTAAGATTATAGTTGATCGATATAGATTTATCTATTGCTAATTTTTCTAAACAACAAACAGCTATAATTACATCACTCTAGAAAAAATGCGGGTATTTACCCATCGTGTCCTCGTGAATCAAATCGTCTTAATTCTGCATTTTCATCTGAAGTGGGATACTTCTTGATTTCTAAAAGATAAGGTGTAGAATCTGTTGCAAACTGACGTAAACTTGTTGCTATTTGTAGCTAACTACCAATTTTTGGATACCGACTTAACAACTGGAACAAAATGAAACAATGTCTCATTTGCTTGTGCTACATGGCCCGAATTTAAACTTGCTGGGTTCTCGTGAACCAGATGTCTATGGCGTAGAGACGCTAAAGGATATAAATGAATCTTTAAAAAAGCAAGCCGAAAATCTTGGTCATCAATTAACAACACTGCAAAGCAATGCTGAGCATGAGTTAGTGGATAAAATCCAAGCGGCCCCGCAGGCGGGGGTAGACTTTATCATTATCAACCCTGCGGCTCTGACGCATACGAGCATCGCCATTCGTGACGCATTTTCTGCCGTCAATATCCCATTCATTGAAATACATATTTCCAATGTGTTTCAACGTGAATCGTTTCGCCACCACTCTTTTCTGTCTGATATTGCCCAAAGCGTGATTTGTGGGTGCGGAACCTATGGTTACCAATTAGCATTGCTTGGGGCCAACAACCATTTAACGAACCTTTCTTCATAGGAGCAACGAAACCACCATGGATATTAGAAAAATCCGTAAGCTAATAGAACTCATCGATGAAACTGGCGTCGCTGAAATCGAAATCAAAGAAGGCGAAGAGTCAGTGCGCATCAACCGTTTCGGTGGCCAAGCCACTAACGCTATCCCCATGCAACCTATTTACCAACAAATGCCTATGCCAACTGCAGCGCCTGCTGCCGCCAGTGGTCAAGCGACACCCTCAGTGGCCGAAAACCAAGTTGCCCAAGAAGAGGAAGGCTTAAAAGGACATGTCATTAAAGCACCCATGGTAGGTACTATGTACACCTCGCCTCAGCCAGGCACCGATCCTTTTGTCCTTGTCGGTCAAAAAGTTGAAGTGGGTGATATTCTCTGCATCGTTGAAGCCATGAAAATGTTTAATCATATTGAAGCGGATAAAGCCGGCACGGTTTCAGCTAAATTAGTAGATAACGGTCAGCCGGTAGAATACGGCCAACCTTTATTTGTCATAGAATAATAACAAATAGGTACCCTCAATGTTGGAAAAAATTGTCATCGCGAATCGAGGTGAAATTGCACTTCGTATATTAAGAGCCTGTAAGGAACTTGACATCAAAACCGTTGCTGTTTATTCCGAAGCAGATAAAGATTCATTGCATGTGTTATTGGCTGATGAGTCTGTATGTATCGGGCCAGCACCTGCCACCGAGAGTTATCTCAATGTTCCCGCTATTATCAGTGCTGCAGAAATAACGGATGCCGTTGCTATCCATCCCGGTTATGGCTTTCTAGCCGAGAATGCCGATTTTGCCGAACGTGTTGAAAACAGTGGTTTTACCTTTATTGGCCCCACGGCACAAACAATTCGTATCATGGGAGATAAAGTCTCTGCCATCAGCGCAATGAAGGCCTCCGGTGTACCTTGTGTACCGGGTTCTGATGGACCCCTGTCAGATAATGATGAAGAAAACTTGGCAACCGCCAAACGCATCGGTTATCCCATTATTATTAAAGCCTCCGGTGGCGGTGGCGGTAAAGGTATGCGCGTTGTTCACGGTGAAGCAAATTTACTAAATAACATTAGCTTGGCGCGCACTGAAGCAGCCACTAACTTTGGTAATGACACCATTTACATGGAAAAATTCTTAGAAAACCCTCGCCACATAGAAGTTCAAGTCTTAGGTGATGGCAAAGGGGAAGCGATTCATTTATGTGAACGAGATTGCTCCATGCAACGTCGTCATCAAAAAGTGATTGAGGAAGCACCTGCTCCCGGTATCACTGAAGAAGAGCGCCAAAAAATTGGTGAAGCTTGTGTGAATGCCTGTCGTGAAATCCAATATCGCGGCGCGGGTACTTTTGAATTTTTATATCAAGATCGTCATTTTTATTTTATTGAAATGAATACACGTATTCAGGTTGAACATCCCGTGACTGAGCTTATTACCGGTGTGGATTTGATTCGTGAACAAATCAGAATTGCCTCTGGCTTACCCATGTCCTATCAACAGCAAGACATCACCATCAATGGCCATGCTATTGAGTGCCGTATTAACGCTGAAGATCCACGCTCTTTTATTCCATCACCAGGAACTATTAGCGTGTTTCATGCACCTGGTGGCCCTGGAATTCGCGTGGATACGCATATTTATAGCAGTTATAAAGTGCCACCATTCTATGATTCAATGATCGGAAAATTGATTGCTTATGGCAGCTCGAGAGAAAGCGCCTTAAAACGCATGACGAATGCGTTGGATGAGATATTAGTTGAAGGCATTAAAACCAATATCGACTTACACAAAATCATTATCAGAGATAAAAATTTTAATGTCGGCGGCACTAATATTCATTATTTAGAATCGCACTTGTTGTCAGACTAGTATGACAATGCAACAATTAATTTTATTGGCATCAGACACACAAGCGGAACAAATAAGTGATCACTTGTCTGATTTGGGCGCCGTAGCTGTAACCTTTGCAGACGCCGGTGATAACCCAATATTTGAGCCGGAACTCAATACCATGCCCTTATGGGAACAAACCTATATCACTGCTCTATTCATGCCTGAGGTTGAGCTCGCAACGATACTCATCGCGCTGCAATTACTTCTTGGTACAGACGCATTGCCGGAGTATCGGATTGAAACCGTGCCTCAGAAGGACTGGGAGCGCGTTTGCATGGATGAATTCAAGCCGATGCAATATGGACAGCGTTTATGGATATGCCCTTCATGGACCAAAATACCCGATCCTGCAGCAGTTAATATCATTTTAGATCCTGGTTTAGCGTTTGGGACGGGCAGTCACCAAACGACCTCACTATGCTTAACGTGGCTGGCAAAATCTGTTTTAAAAAATAAAAGGGTGATTGATTATGGTTGTGGCTCTGGCATCCTAGCCATAGCTGCTGCTAAGCTTGGCGCTAAAGCACTATGGGCTGTGGATATTCATCCGCAAGCCTTAGAAGCCAGTTTTGATAATGCCACGAAAAACAATGTGGCTGACACTATCAACATCATGCATCCACGTGATTTACCTCCCATAAGCTGTGATGTATTACTCGCGAATATCTTAGCAGGGCCTTTGCTAGAATTAGCCTCTAGTTTTGCTGAATGCGTCGTCAAGGGAGGTGATTTAGTCTTATCAGGGATTTTAGAAGAACAAGTCCCTGACATTATCGCCGCCTATGAGTCATGGTTCTCATTCAAGGTGACACAGCGGCTTGACGAGTGGTGCTTACTGCATGCCACCAAAAAATTATAGATGTAATTGACTCACAGGCACAGGACGCCCAAAATAAAAACCTTGAGCGAATTGTACGCCACGTTCTCGTAAATAGTCTGCTTGCTCTGAGGTTTCCACGCCTTCAGCAATAACTTTCAATCCTAATTGCACAGCCATATCAATAATCGTATCCACTAACTCCGCCGATACTACTTTAATCCCAATCAAATCTACGAAAGTTTTATCAATTTTCAAATAAGTTAAGGGGAAATTACGAATATAACTTAGGCTTGAATACCCTGTGCCAAAATCATCAATCGCCACGGCAATGCCACGTTGTTGCAACGCTTCTAAATTACCGTGAATATGGTTAGTTTCATCATTGACTAAGCCACGCTCGACGACTTCAATCACTAATTGTTGTGCCTTAATCTCGCTCTCAGCGATAATGTGGTCAATCAACTTAATAAAGTGATTACTTTGAATATGGCCTGGCGCTACGTTAATAGCGATGTGGAAATTTGAATCGCGCTCTATAATCAGCCGCAATTCTTTGATGGCCGTTTTAATAACCCACTCAGTAATTATTTCGATAACTTCAGACTGTTCTGCAATCTGAATGAATGAGTTTGGCAGCAATAAGCCATAATCTGGATGCTGCCAGCGCAACAGCACTTCAACGCCAATAATCGTATTTTCCCGCGTTAAATCGATCACTGGCTGATAATATAATATAAATTCATTATTCTTCACCGCACGCTGCATTTCATTAATGAGCGACAAACGCCTGCGGGTCAGCAAAATAACGATGTATATCAGCAATAATGAAATAATAATGCCAGCACTTCCCAAAACCCAAGCATTACGCTTCCAATTTGCCAATAACCAACTATCCGCTACGGCTACAACAACTAACGTATCTGGCAAACCTTTAATGGGCACCGCGAGTGCATAACGCACGATGTCATCCTCAAAGTTCGCTTTTAAGCGGATATATTCTTTATTCGAGTCATCCCAATCAATAATTTTTTTCACTTTAGAAAATTTACCTTTTTGCGCATAGGCATGGCCGTCTTGATAACGCACGATGGCCGCAAAACCATTTTGCCCAAAATCACCGATTAAGCCACTACTGAGAATTTTGGGGCTCACCATCGCTTCTACCAGATAACCATCTTTTCTGACCCGTGATAATATGACTGATTTACGCTGTAATAGAGACCCATTCACAGGGCCGGTTAAATAAAAGCGGCCAGGAATACCTCGAGGCTTAGAAACATGACGAGGCGGCTCTACTTTGCCCCAGCTGGAGCAAACTAACTTGCCTTGCGGTGTAATAATGTTTGCTGCCGTCATATATGGCAAATCAAAGACAAAGTCTCTTAGCTGGGCGATATTGTCTTTGGAGCAAGTTTTTGTAATGCTATCAACTTCGTTAAAGCCTTGTTTGATTTGAGACATAGAAAATAACGTAGAGTTAACGATCCCTGAAACTATTATTTGTAAATTTTCTTCGGCTTGGCGCAAGGTTTCTTTATAACTGTACCAAATTGACAGGCTGATAGGCCCGATGCCGACGATGATTGCGATGATAATCGCAATTGATTGAATAACTTTCCTTGGCATATAAATTTCACTACTCTAGTTTTTCCTCAGTACAATTTAGCAAGATTACTCATGCAAATACACCCAGATACTCACAATCCACCTAAAAACACTCTCAAAATCCTTCAAAATTGAAAAAATTGAGGGAAATTCCATTTTTTCCCCGATTTTACTTGCAAAAAATATTAAAATTTTTACAATACGCACTTGTATACATCGTGACCGATGTTATAATGGCAGCTGCTCGAGATTAGGGCTCTACTGAGAGACTAATCCGAAACAGGCTTCTAGCCCCGAGGTTATCGTAGATAACGCGGTATGCTGGGGAACTGTTAGCAGTGATACTCGATAGCTAATTACTTGAGAGTAAACAATTAGGGATATCATGCGGAGTGACAGGGAGTTTACAGTAACCCCAATCTAACACTTTAGTTAGCGTTCCAAATGTGTGAACGAGCATGAATCCATCGGCTAATGAATGGAAGGTTCCATTAATTAGTTAATTGATTTTTGTGTATTAACCTGGTCCGTTATTATGAGTATAGCAAACCATAATAACGATTTTTTAAAATAGCGAGAGGGCGGAAACAGCATGAGTAACGTTGCAGAAATGATTGAAAGACCAATTGAAACAACTGTAGTACATGGCCAAACAGAGCAGCCACTGCGTGATGCAGTAAGGCATGCTTTAGATAATTATTTTGCTCAATTAGGTGGTGAAAAACCTACTGAGCTCTATGATATGGTTTTAGAGCAAATTGAATTACCATTACTTCAAAAAATTATGGAGTACACTGGTGGTAACCAATCACGCGCTGCTAAAATCCTTGGATTGAGCCGTGGTACTTTACGTAAGAAACTAAAAATTTACGACTTACTGTAAACACGAATCTTACGACTCGACGATCTGGCTATGATCTCATAGCCAGATCAGACACGAGTTCAGCCTCCCTTATCTAAAATTCATTTATTAAAATAATCTTAAGAACATATACCCATTACAGATGAGGTGATCCGTGCAAAGCCATACACCCTCCGCTAGCCTTGCAAAAACTACCGATCTCTTTATACTTCACCGTTTCCCTGTGAGGACTTAGAGGTATGATATGACCAGCATTTCTATCAAACGCGCATTAATCAGCGTATCAGATAAAACCAACATTGAAACATTAGCCAAGGCCCTGGCAGATTTAAACATTGAAATCCTTTCAACAGGGGGCACCGCCAAACAGTTAGCAAGCCAAGGTATCCCAATTACTGAAGTCTCAGAATACACAGGCTTCCCAGAAATGATGAATGGTCGTGTGAAAACCTTACACCCTAAAATTCATGCTGGCATATTAGCCAGGCGTCATCAAGATTTAGAGGCATTAAAGCAACAAGACATTGGCACGATCGATTTAGTGGTCGTGAATCTATATCCATTTGCCAGCACCATCGCTAACCCTAAATGCACGCTAGATGATGCCATTGAAAATATTGACATCGGTGGTCCTACCATGATTAGAGCCGCTGCTAAAAACCACCAAGACGTTTGCGTGATTACCGACTCGCAAGATTATGCGTCTTTGGCAAAAATGCTTAGCTCTCAACAGGGCCAAGTATCTCGCGATTATTGCTTTGCCATGGCGAAAAAAGCGTTTGCCCATACAGCGCAATACGATGGCATGATTAGCCAATACCTCAATGAATTGCCGGTGACTAAAGAGCCTGCAGCTTTTCCAGAAACCTTATGTTTGCCGTTTACTAAGCGTGAAGATTTACGTTATGGCGAAAACCCACATCAACGCGCTGCTTATTACACAGAAGCTAATATCAAAGAGCCCTGCATTAGCACCGCACAACAACTCCAAGGTAAGCCACTTTCCTTTAACAATATCTCTGATACCAATGCAGCATTGGAATGTGTGAAAGCATTGGGCAAAACGCCCGCTTGCGTCATCGTCAAACATGCAAATCCTTGTGGAGTTGCCCATGGCGCTAATTGTCTTGAAGCTTATGACAGAGCGTTTCAAACTGATCCAACGTCATCTTTCGGTGGGATTATTGCAATTAACCAAACATTAGAGTCTGAATTAGCACAAGCCATCATTGATAGACAATTCGTAGAAGTCGTCATCGCACCAAAAATCAGTGAAGAAGCAAAAGCTTATTTTCAGAAAAAACCGAATGTGCGCTTGCTTAGCTGCGGTTACTGGGATGGCATCAAACAAGCTGGTTTCGACTTACGTCGAGTAAAGGGCGGCTTATTAGTACAAGATTTCGATGATGCACCCATCGAAGCCTCACAGTTAAATATTGTTTCAAAACGCCAACCTAGCGAACAAGAATTACAAGATTGCTTATTCACTTGGAAAGTCGCGCAATTTGTAAAGTCCAATGCCATTGTTTATGGCAAGCAATTACAAACCATTGGCATTGGTGCTGGCCAAATGAGCCGTGTTTATAGCGCTAAAATCGCAGCAATTAAAGCACAAGATGAAAAACTTGAAGTGAAAGGCTCTGTCATGGCATCCGATGCCTTTTTCCCATTTCGTGATGGCATTGACACTGCAGCGGCTGCAGGTATAACGGCCATTATTCAACCGGGTGGCTCCATTCGTGATGAAGAAGTGATTCAAGCAGCTGATGAAGCAGCCATTGCCATGTTGTTTACTGGTACCAGGCACTTTCTCCATTAATTGACGAATAGGAATGATCAAATGAAGGTTTTAATCATTGGTAACGGCGGCAGAGAACATGCCATCACTTGGAAAGTGTCCCAATCTCCACAAGTAGATGCGATTTATGTAGCGCCCGGTAATGCGGGCACGGCGCTAGAAGCTAAAACACAAAACGTTGCCATTGATGTTGGTGACATTCCCATGTTGATTCAGTTTGTAAAAGACAGTGCGATTGATTTAACGATTATTGGCCCGGAAGCACCTTTAGCTGCTGGTATTGTTGATCAATTCCAACAGCAAGGCTTAGCCATCTTTGGCCCAACGCAACAAGCTGCTAGCCTTGAAAGCTCGAAAGCCTTTTGCAAAGACTTCATGCAAAAATACGATATTCCTACTGCAACATACCAAACCTTTAATGATGCTGCTAAAGCCAAAGCTTATTTACAGCAACATAACTTTCCTGTTGTGTTAAAAGCAGATGGGTTGGCTGCAGGTAAAGGTGTCATCATTGCAAAAAGCTTAGAACAAGCCAATAAAACTATCGATGATATGATGTCAAACCGCCTGTTCGGCAAAGCTGGCGATAGCGTCGTCATTGAAGAATTTTTAAAAGGTGAAGAAGCTAGTTATATCGTCATGGTCGATGGCGAAAATATTCTCCCATTTGCTTCCAGCCAAGATCATAAAGCCAGAGACAATGGCGACAAAGGTCCTAACACCGGCGGCATGGGTGCTTATTCCCCAGCCCCCGTGGTAACACCAGAATTAGAACAAAAGATTCTAGAAACAGTCATAACACCTGTGATTAAGGGCATGAAAGCCGAAGGTCATCCTTACACGGGATTTCTCTATGCGGGTTTAATGATTAGCCCCAGTCAGGAAATCAACGTGTTAGAATTTAATTGTCGTTTGGGGGATCCTGAAACTCAACCCTTAATGATGCGCTTACAAAGTGATTTGGTCACATTATGTCAGCAAGCCTTAGCGAGAAAACTCAAGCAAACAAACATTGAGTGGGACGCAAGAACAGCACTAGGCGTGGTGGCCAGTGCCGATGGCTACCCTTTTAGCTATCCCAAAGGTGATGTCATTAATGGTTTAGAAGAAGCTATCCCTCAAGGCAAAGTATTTTTCGCCGGTATTGAAAAACAACAAGATCAATACGTAACAAGTGGTGGTAGAGTGCTTTGTACCTGCGTTTTGGCCGAAAACGCAGCAAAAGCACAAAAAAATGTTTACCAAGCATTGAACAAAGTCCATTTCAATGGTATTTATTATCGGACAGATATAGGACATCGGGCGATTGAAAGGGAAACGGTAAGGGGATAATCCATGCAAAAGGAAAGCTTAATTAAGTCTTCCGTCAAAGGTGAGCTGACTAAGGCTTCCATCAATGATCCAATCTCTCCAACTCGCGCCAAAGAACCTTTGCCAACAATTCAAACCTATATCAAATCCAAAACCTTTATTGCCAACTCTGGCATTAACCCCTTGGTGGCCGCTGCCTCGGCACTGTTTTCATTAGTTTATAAATTGCGCAAGTTAAACACTTGCCCCGATATTGTTAAAACAAAAGCCGCCTTAGTTCACGAAATCAAAGCCTTCGAATGTGCCGCGCAAACGAGAAGTTACCGCTCTAATGAGATTTTAATTGCCCGTTATATTATTTGCGCTACACTGGATGAAATCATTCATAGCACCGGGTGGGGAAAAGCGCATGACTGGCACGGGCAGTACAGTTTATTGCACACCTTTCAAGGTGAATCTTGGGGCGGAGAGCGCTTCTTTTTGATCTTAGAAAAGTTACGCGAAAACACGGATTTACACGTAGACTTATTAGAATTTGCTTATGTGTGTTTAAGCCTTGGATTTCAAGGACGCTATCGTCATTTGAATCAAGGTAAAGAAGATTTAGATCAAGTCATGGATGAGCTATTTCATGACATTCGTGATCAAAGAGAAACGCAGTACACTAAGCACAATAATCCGAATAAAAAATTTAGAAACTTACCTAAAATAATGGGGAAACCCGTGCCCTTATGGTTGATTACTGCATTAACCATTGCTTTGCTCGGCACAACTTACCTCGGTTTTAACACTGTTTTAAAATTAAATGCGACTCCTATTTATAAAGATTTAACCACTATAACGAAGCAGCACAATGTCTTTAATCATTAAAAAATCTGAAAATAATTCTCCACAAAATGAAGTTGAAAAGCGTCACAAGCACTTTCAAGGTGCAATAACTTTTCTTAAAAAAACGAAAATACCTGCCGATAGTAATAAAAAGCGTCTCTTTGATTTACCTTGGTATTTAGTAATTGGAGATGCTTCTGTTCAAAAAAACAAATTATTAACAAATGCTAACTTAAAATTTCTGCTCACCAAACGCAATTCTAAAATGTACCAATCTGAGCAAAGACACTGTGATTGGTGGGCAACACGCGATGCTACTTTCCTAGATGTTAATCCACAATATTTTTACACTAAGGAAAAATCACAACAATTATGCTGGGAAAAATTTCTATCCTTGTTAGGAAAACATCACCAGCCAGCATTGCAAGGGGTGATTGTTGCAATAAATCTTGCTGACATTGCGATGGAAGGCAAAGAAAAGCAACAATTGCTGTTTAAAACCTTAAAGTTACGTTTACAAGAAATTGAAAGTATTTTACAACAAGCCACGCCGATTTATTTTTTGTTTAATCACAGCGATTGTCTCACTGGCTTCGTGGAATACCACGATGATTTATCCCTGCATGAATTGCAAAACTCATGGGGAGTTAGTTTTAATCAAAAGCAAATCATTAGTACGCAACGAGCTGCGGATAACTTCGACATTGCTTATGATCATTTATTATCGGATCTCAACCAAGTTTTAATCGCTAAATTACATCAACAACGTAGCTTAGAGAAACGCGCCAAAACAAAAGACTTCCCTTTACAAGTTGAAAGTTTAAAACGACCCTTAGCGATTTTCATACAAAAGATATCTCCTCTTATAACAGGCAGAAAACACTTAAAATTGCGGGGCATTTACTTTACTAGTTTAGGCACCTATGATCAGCATGTCGATCGCTTGTTAAAGCCCTTAAAACAATCATTTGAGTTAGCCGTCCCAAGAGCAAATCAAAAAAGTCGCTCAAGAAATTATTTTATAGCTGGAATTTTCAAAGAAGTGTTATTGCAGGATGAAAAATTATTTGCTGCTTTGCAAACTGAAAAAGTTTTTCAGAAAAAACGTTTGACGCAGCGCATCGCCATTGGTACAGCTGCGGTGATTGTTGTTGCTGCCATTGCCAGCTGGTCCACACACTTCACCAGTAAAATGCAACGATTAAATCAAGCGGAAGCCGTATTAGCACAGTATAAAATCCTTGAAACAACTCAGAGCTTATCAACCGTCTCTCAACAAATCACAGCTTTAAACTTACTGAGTCAAGCTAAAGATTTTTTACAACAAGATAATTTCTACTGGTTTATCCGCTTCGATAAGCAAAAGCGCAATGACTTGGAAATAACGGCCAGCAATGCTTATCAACATAAGTTAGCGCAATTAGTCACAACTGAGTTAGCTGAAATATTACAGCACTTAATAGCGAGCCCTCAACACGAAGCCTCGGTTTATTCAGCTTTAAAAGCTTATTTGATGTTTGACTACCCCAGCTATTTTAATCGCGACGCAGTCATTCAATGGCTGTCACATTATATTAATCATAATCAGCGTTTAGAACCAAAGGAACGGAATTTATTATTAAAGCATATTCAGCGTTTTGCAGGCACTAATTTTGAGGATATCGCGTTAGATAAAACGTTGATTACTAAAGCGCAACAGTATTTACAACAAACCTCGCCTGAAAAATTAACCCTGGCGGTACTAGACAATGAACTTTTGAAAAATAGCACTTACATCTTATACAAAACACCTGCTAATGGCTTTAATATTCTTAAAAATAACCAGACACTCACAGTTCCTGCACTGTACACGGAGAAATATTTCCGCCAAGTGTATGATAATTTGATTCCCGCTGCCGTTGATACCTTATACCAAGGAAATTGGATTACCGGCATGGATAGTCGTAATGAAAACTCTGCCAGCTTAGTCAATAAAACGCGCGCTTTATATATTGCACAGTATGTACACTACTGGACGACGCTCATCAATGGCTTGCAATTAAAGCCGGTGCAAAATCTTAATGATGCACATAAATTATTGTTAGGTTTTATAACACCTAATTCTCCAATAGAACAACTACTGACGAAGATTTATCAAAACACTCACATCAATTATGAAAATTTGCCAACACCTATCAGCATTCAATTTGCACATTTAGACAATTTCATAAGCCAAAACAATTTTGGCAAAGCTGGAAAATTACAAAAACAATTATCAGAATTAAACGCCAATATTTTTACTATCAACCAAGCCGCAAAGGTGAATGCCGCCGCTTATCGTTACACCAAGCAATTGGTAACGAATGAAGAAACCGATCTCTTCAGTGCATTGAACAAAGAAGCGGAAAATGTACCACAACCCTTGCAGCAATGGTTACAACAAACCCTATCGACAACGACTCGTCTATTGTTGCAACAAACGGCAAAACATATTAAAGCTAGTTGGGAATCCGTCGTGATGTCTGACTATCAACCATTTATTGCGCCGTATTACCCCGTCAGTAATGACAAAACAAATCCTTTGCCCTTGGCACAGTTTAATACCTTCTATGGACCTAAAGGGAAACTTTTGAATTATTTTACTCACTATGTTTCACCATTTACCGTAAAACAACATAATACCCTACACTGGCGTCAGCTTAATCAACAAGCGATGCCCTTGGATGATCAATTATTAAAACGCTACCAACAAGCTACGATTATTGCCAACACCATGTTTAACCCCGTAACCGCAAAATTTGGCATGGAACTCGCCATCACGCCCACCGCCTTTGGACGCAAAGTAAAAGAAATAGATATCGCCATCAATCATCAAGGTGTACAATTTACGTCAAGTAAAGAAGCACCGAGCATCTTTTACTGGCCCAATAATAATGGCAACGGAGCTATCACAATCACCTTTGTCGACAAACAAGGAAAGCAAACCACGATTTCTGAAACCGGCCCCTGGGCACTCTTTAAATTATTAGATGATGGTAAGTTAGAAAAATCCTCTCAAGCAACCACGGTTAACTTTACCCTCACTGCCAAAGGCAAAGCCGCCCGCTTTTCAATTATCAGCCACACAAGCCTGAACCCATTAAAGCAGTCTTTATTGAAATTAGAAAATTCATAATTTCCTTTGGCGTAAAATTAATACCTATCTTCTTACACGATACCCAACTTGTTAATTCTTAAAAGAATAGTATAATAATAATTAAATTAATATATTGCTTATTAAAGAATTAATTAGGTTAACTATTGCAAACCAATCATGAGGTGATATAATTATATGGATGTACAAGATTGGACACTCAATCAACTGCTTGAGCTCGACGGCATTCGGTTTGTTATCGATGAAACCTTAGGGCTTTGGGTCAAGTTTGATGTTAAGGAAGTTCACCCAAAAACACGTAAGCAGGGGATTAAATATTCACTGACAATGCACGATGGTAAGAACTACCGACTAGTAGGCTTTGATAATGCCCATGCTATCGAATACGGCACCAAAAATAAAGTCGCCAAAAAGCGAACGTTTGATCACTGGCATTATGATCATAATGATAAGGGTACGCCCTACTTTTATGAGTCGGCCGGTAAGTTGCTAGAGGATTTTTGGAAAGAAGTTGATAAGCGAGTTAATCTACTAAAGGAGCTATATAATGAAAAAACACATAAAAGTCGGCGTCATGCCACTTGAAAAATTTAAGCAAAGAACCATCGCCATTGCCAAAGGTGACTATAAACCTGCGGCAGATGAACCTAAAATCTGGTTTAACTCCATGAAGTCTCTTGCGAATGTATTGTCTGAAGAAAATCAGAAACTATTAAATTTGATCCTTGATAAAAAACCACAATCCGTCTCGGACTTGGTACCACTCACTGGCAGGCATGCCAATAACCTTCTAAGAACACTGCGTACATTAGAGCAATATGGCTTTGTCACACTAGAGCCCGGAGAATCAGGCAAGCGAGGCCGCGCACCACTCGTACCAAAGGTTGTCTACAATACGGCTAACATAGAAATCACTTTTGATGATTAAGCTGCGCCCTAAGTTTTAACCTAGAAACGGCAGTTAAACGCGAACGTTTGGTGTAACAGATTGATTTGCCTGGCGTAATAAAAAATTTCGACGTCACCTTATTGGTGATGAGACAATTTTTTATTACGCTAGGCGTATCAAGATGTTGCGCCAAAATTCGTGTCTTAACTGCCGTTTCTAGGTTTAATGCTTATTACGCTTGGGGCCCGTATGTGCAACCACAAAGCGCGACAATTGCCCTAATACATCCGACACTGCCATATTAGCGGCTTGCACTTGGCCATAGGCATCATCCGCTGGTGCCACAGCACTGGCGACAAAGGCATAGCTGGCGATTAAGTGTTGGTTGTAAGCATTAATTAATTGCGCGCGTAATTTAAGATGTACCACACTCGGCTTTTGTGTGAAGTCTTGGAACAGTTCTACTAAACGTGTATCCAAACGAAAACTCATTGCTGCCGTGTAAGGCGGGGCCACTACATGAGCAAAGTGTTGTGTCTGCGTTAAGGATTGCACCATCAATGGCACTAACATGTGTGCCGGTGTATCGACCCAACGGTGTTGTGAGTAATACTGTAATTGATACGTCGTTTTCATGTAAGCCATTGCCGTGGTATTAAAGCCGGCGTCGGCCGCGGGCGTTGTTACTAAAATTGTTAAAGGTAATTTACGCGCGTGTACGGAGTCTGGATTAACATCATTCAGTAAATAGGTTTTTTGTGGTTTCACCGGCACGGGCCCAAAGCCTGAGCACGCTGCCAACATCAACATCATTATCAATAGCAGCAAGGTCCTAGTCATACTAAAACTTTTCATATCACTTCTCCCCCGGACCTGGTGGTGGTGGTGTGGTGCCTCGAATTAAGATTGATGGGTTTTGCTTTAAGTCTTGGGATACGGCTTTCAAGTTTGACATTGTCGTTGAAAAATCACCGAGCGATAACACCGCTTGTGGTAATAATTGATTATTAAGCGTTTGCACACTGATACGCGCATCATGCAGCATCAAGTCTGCTTGTTTTCCAGCACTGGCCAATTTTACCGTTAACTGCTTCACCGAGCGTGCACTGTCTTGAATGCTACTCATGAAATCAGGTAAATTCTTACTGGCCTGTGCCGCATTTTTCATGGTGGTTTTAGTATTTGTCATAATGTTATCAAATTTCTTAGTATTATCATCTAAAGTTTTTGACACCGCTTGGATATTCACTAAAGTTTTACGAATACTCTCTGCATTTTCCGGATTTAAAATACTGGTTAAGCCATCGCTGATGTTATTTAAATTCGTAGTTAAATCATCTAAGGCTGCATCTAAACGGAATAACAAAGACGGTGAAGATGGGATCACTGGATACTTCTGCCCGGATTTTGCTTTTAAGGGTTTTGAAGTTGGTGTACCACCGGTTAATTCCACATAAGCAATGCCTGTTAAACCTTGGGAGTCTAAGACGGCGCGTGTTTCCACTGACACTGGGGTATTATCTTTTACATCTAATAATAATTTTACTTGATCAGGATGCTCATCGCGCAAATCAATGGATTTGACAAAACCCACATCAACACCGTTATACTTCACTGGCGCACGCACGCTTAAACCCGAAACAGACTCATGCATGTAAACGACGTAGGTATTATAACTGTTAGTACGCACCCCAACAGATAACCATAAACCAGCAACGATTAAAATCATGGTGGTGACAATGACAAACAATCCGACAACAGCATAGTTCACCTTAGACTCCATCAGCGCCCCCTTTTGGCATAAATACCGCTTGGTTGGCCTTAGCCCTTGGATTGTTAAAATAATTAACGATTTCAGGATGGGTGTTATTGACTAACGCTTGCATACTCTCCACTGCCAAAGCTTTCTTTTCTCCTAAGAAGGCGACTCTATCCGTGACTCGCCATAATGTATCTAAATCGTGTGTCACTATTACGATGGTTAAGTTGAGTGACTCTTGTAAACTTTTCACTAAATCATCCAAGCGACTGGCAGAACTGGGATCCAAGCCAGCCGTGGGTTCATCCAGAAATAAGATATCTGGATCCATCACAATCGCACGCGCTAAAGCGGCTCGTTTTAGCATACCGCCACTGAGCTCAGAAGGGAACTTATGAATCGCCTCCAGAGGAAATTGTGCCATACTTATTTTCACCATGGCAATTTCTTCAATCAATTTAGGCGGTAAATGTGTCAATTCCAACAATGGAAAGCAAACATTTTGCAAAACCGTATAAGCGCTGAACATTGCGCCGGTCTGAAATAACACGCCCCAACGTTTCAATACAGTGACATCATTTTCTAAAGTGGCGTGGGTAATATCTTCTCCCAATACGTTTATCGATCCCGATTGTACTGGTAATAGGCGCAATATAGCGCGCAATAAGGTGGTTTTACCACAGCCACTACCACCAACGATGGCTATGACTTCGCCTTTATAGATGGTCATATCCAAACCATCGTGAATTAACTCGTCATCATAACCCGTCACTAATTGTTTTATTTCGATAGCGGCCTGGGTCATTTATAAGCCCAACCATGTGTATAAAATGGAAAAACCTGCATCCGCCACGATAATCATGAAAATACCTTGCACCACGCTGATGGTGGTTTGACGGCCAACACTTTCGGCGCTATTGGTGACACGATACCCTTGAAAACACCCTATACTGGCAATCAAAACGGCAAATATTGGCGTTTTAATCAAACCAATCACATAGGTACTCACGCCTATCTCTGTACTAAAGCGCTTTAAAAAGTCTGCAAAGGTAATGTCTAACATGGCTTTTGACATGATCATACCGCCTAATAATGAAAACACTTCTGACATGACTGTAATCAATGGCAGGGCAATCGCTAAGCCAATCAGTTTTGGCAGCACAATTAATTGATTCGGCGATAAGCCAAAGGTTTTCAAGGCGTCTAATTCTTCATTGAGTTTCATGGTGCCAATTTGTGCGGTATAAGCAGAGCCGGTGCGGCCAGCGACGATAATGGCCGTTAATAAGGGAGAAAATTCTCTTAAAACAGACATACCGAGTAAATCAACAATATAAATGTTAGCGCCATAGGCTTGTAACTGAGTGCCAATTTGATAGGCCAAAACGATACCAATTAAAAAGGATAAGAGGGCAACAATGGGTATCGCGGCATGACCGTCCTGTTGAATCGAGTAAAAAATGGCAGGCCAGCGAATCAGTTTAGGCTGCTTTAACCAATAGGTAAACGCCAGCCAAAGCTCACCTACGAACTTAATATAATCTTTGATTTGTCTAAAGTTTGTCATCGCTTGTTTACCGACGATGACTAAGGATGAATCATGTTGTGGAATGATTTTACTAATATTGGCTTCGTTCTTTTGAACTAATTGTAATAAATTTTGAAATTTGTCTTTGATGCCGGCAAACACCACGTGTAAGCCTTGCGCTTGGCAGTGTACAATAAATTGTTGGACTTGCCAGGCACCGACGGTGTCTAAATCGTCAACAGCAGTGAAGTTTAAGATTAAATGACCTTCGTGGGGGAGGCTTAAAGCGCGTAATTCCCTTGAAATAGTGTCGCCTTGCGGGCGCGTTAGATAACCTGCCAGGGTGACTTGGTCGTCGGATTGGGTGATGTGTAGTGGTTTTTTTGCCATGTTGTATTTTAACCTGAAAAGAATCGTGGTGCATAGGTTAATTAATTATTAGGGTTGGGGTAGCTGTGTGTTTGTTTTAGCTTTGTGCGATGGCAGAATTTACCGTGGGAAGGGGCAAAAAGCAACCGCCTAAATCTCGCATTTTGGAGTGCGATCGGTATAGTAGTGGGAAATAAGTATTACCGAGTTACTGCGTGTCTGAAGGATTAGGCTCTATCTGACGCCTCAGGAAGTGGAAGTTCGGCCTTGGCCTGGACCTGGGCTTGTATCTTCTTCATCCATAGACTCTCTTGTAGAAATTGGGGCAAACTTAATCGTTCCTTTTGCTGAAGCTTCTAGCAATGGGTCAGCTTTTTTGGGGTCATTAACTTGGTTCAGCGGTATGTCTGTATCAGGTACTGGTTTGGGGTGAGTAGGAACATTTATGTCCACGGTGTTTGAAGATGCTGGTTTGGGAGAGTTCAGCTGAGACGGTTCTGTTACTGGTGTGGGTGTCGTAGAAGACTCTCTGTCTATGTCCATGGCGTCTGTGGCTGTGGAACTACCAGCGACTGGTTTAGGAGCAATCTCACTTGCAGTGAGTGTGACAGATCCTGCCTCGGATCCGGGTTGTGTTGGACCGCCTGCGCCTAGAAGAGGTGTGTCGCCAAATTGACCGGGATAATTAACTTGTAGCGTATGAATAAATTTGTTTATTTCTACGATGTCACTTTGTTCAAACAACTTCGTTGTTGAATTACCCTCTGTCACATCTAATGCTAAAGCCGCTCCGACAAAGTCATCATAGGTGACTATGTCAGATGAGTTAGGATCAGCTGGTATAAGCTTTTCTACCAAGTTGAGTAATGCGCTTGTTTGTTCTTCTGTTAAATTTGAAGCATAAGCACGTACTCTGCCTTCGGCTGTAGCAGGATCAAAGGTTATGCCTGTGCCATCAGAGCCAGATGTTAAACGTGCGCCAAGATCGTCTGTGCTACCTGCTTCATCGCTTGCAGTGTTACGGTCTTTTATCCAGCTTTTGATCGTGGAAATCAAGTTGAAACGTTGATTTGGTTTCATTGTTAGAGCAATCCAGATGAAAGCGGCGATGCCACCTAGGAACGTTGGCACTTCCGCATGATTGATGCCTAACTCCAGAAAGTCCCAAGGTGATTTATCTTTCGCCGCGTTCTCTAAAGCACCCGCAGCCGCTTCTTCTTCTGGATCTGATTCTTCGTTTGAGGTGAGAGGTGATGTCCTTGACCCTGGCCCGGTACCTGCAGCTGCTGCAGCTCGCTCAGCGGCTTCTTTCTTAATTTTCAACTGGTTGTTCATGTTTTGAACGTCTCGCAGGAGATCTGCACCGTGAGACTTGGTATCTTCACTCCCCATAAGGCCAGCTGCCTCACGGTGTAATTTGTTTAACTCTTGCTGCGCTTTAGTAAACTCTCCACTATTTATGTAGCCTTGGATCTCTTCTTTATTACTTTCATTCATAAAAACTCTCTCCCAATAAATTACCCTAAAGAATAGCAGTTAAAGCTTAACAAAACCTTAGCCACTCTATACCTTATTTAATACGACTATTGAGCCAATCTAAATAGTGATTAACCCCTTGCTCTACCGTTAAAAATTCTTGCTTGTAACCCCTTGCTTTAAGTTGGCTGATATCGGCTTGGGTGAAGCTTTGATAATGGCCTTTTAAGTGTTCTGGAAAGGGGATATACGTTAATTTCCCCGTTTTGTGCCAGTTTAATACGGCGTTGGCGACGGCGTTGAAGCTTTGGCTGCGGCCGGTGCCAACGTTATAAATGCCGCTTTTGTTGGGGTTATCTAAGAAAAACAAATTAACGGCCACCACATCACCCACATACACGAAATCTCGTTGTTGTTCGCCATCGGCGTAGCCATCGCAGCCTTCGAAGAGTTTTATCACGCCATTGTCTTGTAATTGTTGGTTTAAATGGTAAGCCACGCTGGCCATTTTGCCCTTGTGTTGCTCCCTTGGGCCATAAACGTTGAAGTAGCGCAAACCAACGACTTGTGCTTGCAAATCATCTTGATAACGGCGGACATATTGATCGAAGAGTAACTTTGAATACCCGTACACATTAAGAGGCGCTTCATTGGCGGGTTCTTCTTTGAATGTGGTATTAGCGCCATAGGTTGCTGCGCTGGAGGCATAAATAAAAGGAATTTTTCGCTGTTGGCAATAATGAAAAAGATGCTTTGAGTATTCGAAATTATTTTGTAGCATGAATTTGCCATCCCACTGTGTGGTATCGGAACATGCACCTAAGTGAAAGACAGCGTCGACCTTATCGGCAAATTCCACGCCTTCCATCAGCATGTCTAAAAAGTCATCTTTATCTAAGTAATCAGCGATGCGCGCATCGACCAAGTTATTAAATTTAATACCATCGCTTAAATCATCAACGACGATGATGTCATCAACACCACGTGCATTGAGCCCTTGTACTAGGTTACTCCCAATGAAACCTGCACCACCTGTTACTATGATCATTAGTCTACCCTCTTTTAATCTGCGAGTGCGACATCCGCCGCGATTTTATTAATAATTGCCGTAGTGGAAAACCCTGGGTGAAAGGCTAGAGATTTTACGGCACCACCATTGTCTAACACGGCCCTACTCCCCGCAATTTGTTCTTGTCTCCAATCACCACCTTTGACTAACACATCCGGTAAGCATTGCGAGACTAAACGCTCTGGTGTATCTTCAGCGAAGGGCACCACCCAATCCACAGCTTTTAAACTAGCCAACACCGCCATGCGACTTTCTAAAGGATTGATGGGGCGCTCTGGGCCTTTATTTAAACGTTGCACTGAACTGTCATCATTCACCGCCACAACTAACCTATCGCCTAAGGCTTTCGCTTCTTCTAAATACGCGATATGGCCTGGATGCAAAATGTCAAAACAACCATTGGTCATTACGATTTTTTCGCCGCGGGAGCGCGCTTCTTTTAACGCTAACATTAATTGTGATTCATCCATAATCCCTTCACTCGACAAGGCCGCTTTTAACACGTGACGCATTTCGGTGACGGAGGCTGTCGCCGCACCTAATTTACCAACAACAATCCCCGCTGCCACATTGGCTAAATTCATTGCGTCCTTAATGGGATAATCTGCCGCTAACGCT
Source organism: Gammaproteobacteria bacterium (assembly GCA_021773295.1). Taxonomy (GTDB): domain Bacteria; phylum Pseudomonadota; class Gammaproteobacteria; order UBA1113; family UBA1113; genus JAJFKI01. The sequence goes on from JAJFKI010000064.1 coordinate 46,621, forward strand.
GTTGCCATGGCTGCAATAACGGTATCACCAGCACCGGTCACGTCAAACACTTCCCGCGCTTGGGTGGGTAAGTGATGGGGTGCTTGATCTTGTTGTAATAAGGTCATGCCACGCTCACCGCGGGTGACTAAAATGGCTTGGATGTCATGTTGTTTTAAAAGAGTGGCACCTTTTTCTTGAATCTCGTGATCATTTTTGCAAGGACCAACAACACTTTGGAATTCTTTGAAGTTGGGTGTGATAACACTCGCGCCACGATACAAACTAAAATCAATACTTTTTGGATCAACCAAGACCGGCAAATGACGCTGCCTGGCAGCTGCAATCAAGGCTGGGATATCATACAAAGCGCCTTTTCCATAATCCGAAATGATAACCGCATTACAATGATTTAAATCGTTTAATGCTTGCAGCTGTAACTCCTTTGCCGCTTGTGCATGACGTTCATTATCTTCAAAATCCAAGCGGATTAATTGTTGGTGTAAACTCAGTACACGCAATTTTGTGACCGTGGGCACATTTTTCAACGTCAGTAATTTTGCTTGAATGTGGGATTGTTGTAAGCCTTGTTGTAATAACTGGCCGGCATCGTCTTCGCCACATAAACCAAATAGAATCGCTCTCGCACCTAAAGCTGCTACATTTAATGCCACATTGCCAGCACCGCCTGGACGCTCTTCCATTTCTTTAATATGCACCACCGGGATAGGGGCTTCTGGTGAAATACGCGAAGTTGCCCCGTGCCAGTATCTGTCTAGCATCACATCGCCAATAATCAACACTTGAGCTTCATTAAAGTCGAGGGTCTGAGTATTCATTCATACTTCCTTATGGTTTTGGCGATTATATACCAATCACCCTTCAAGATGCTAGATTTTAAGCCATTTGATTGAGCTTAGTGGCTTTACAAACGGGCCCTATTAATTTAATAACATTAAATTAATGCTTAAATTAACTTGAAATTAATGTGTATGGTGTGTATAGTTATGAAAAGTTATGAAGATTATTAAAGCAAATGGGTGGGTCATGCACTTCACGCGTGGAAGTCATTATCAATTTAAGCACCCGACTAAAAAAGGTAAGGTGACGATTCCTCATCCTAAAAAGGATTTGCCGGTTGGCACCGTTAAAAATATCTTCAAACAGGCTCAGATTATATTTAATTAACAATGGAGCTAGAAACCATGAAATATATAGCCATTATCCATAAAGATGAACACTCTGACTACGGGGTCACCATCCCTGACTTGCCTGGCTGCTTCTCCGCCGGCAGCAGCTTTGAAGACGCCATCGATAACGCCGCCGAGGCCATCGAGTGCCATATTGAAGGCTGCCTCGAAGATAAAGAAAGCGTGCCATTACCAAAAGCCATTGAGAAACATGTGAGTAGTGATGCGGCCAAGGGCGGTGTTTTTGTGGTCATCGATGTCGACTTGTCAAAATTATCTGGCAAAGCTAGGCGCGTCAATATTACGCTACCTGAGCGGATTTTAAACCATATCGATAAATATACGTCGGCACATGGCAGTAATCGTTCGGGCTTCATCGTGGACGCCGCCATGTTTTATCTCGCCAATCACCGCTAAGCCTCGACAAGCTCACTGTATATCCGCTAAAATCGCCGCTTAAAGAATTAAGGACAGCGGCATTGCTTCACATCAAAAGCATCATAGGAAAAAACAGCTTTAAAAAGCGCTTGGCCATCGCCTGTGCTGTTGTCTTCAATTTGTTTAGCATGGCACCCGTGATAGCAGCACCACCGCCCCCACCGGATGATCCTCACCCTTTCGTCAGCTTTCATGACGGCATTCGCTTTAGCAATCCCGATGGCAGCCAATACGCTGTGTTACACGGACAAGTCACTGCAAACACGAGCCGCTTTAACGGTGGCTATAACACCAATAAGTTTGGTAAAGGCCGCTTTGGTAGCGAGAGTGAAATTCAAACGGCACGATTAGCCTTATCAGGACAGTTTGTTCCTGATTGGACGTACAAATTCCAAATTGCCAGCAGCAGTGTTGAAGATGATAGCTTATTTTTACGACAAGGTAATCTGACGTATACCGGCTTACCACCCTTCAATATTACCGTGGGTAAGGTCGCCATGAATTACGGCCTCGATAATATGCATGACACTTACAATAATTATGGGACTGGCTTTACCATGTTAACGGGTGTCTTCACCCCACCACCCGCGCTTGGGATCACCCTCGGTAACTATTATCACGCCTATGGGATTACTTGGAATGTAGGGGTTTATAGTTTTGGCAATGTGATTCGTAACTCATCCTCTGAATTACAAGGTGAGCAGGGTTACTTACAAGAAACGTCTGCTTATGTCGGGCGTTTTGGTTGGACGTTATTTAATGATAGGCAGCAAGGTCGCGTCCTCTTTTGGCAAGTCAGCGCCTTATATTTACAAGGCAGTAACATTCAAGCTGTTGATGTCTCTGCGGATGGTAATGTATTAGGGACTGTGCACCCCCTAAAATTTCCGCCCGTGACCTCTGGTCCTATTGCCATAGGCGCGATTCAAAAAGAAACCCACATCATAGATATTGGTGTTGCCACTGAATACGGCCCGTTAAGTATCGAAACCGAATACGCTCATGTTAGAACAATGATTGGTGGTGTCGTGTCAAACCATCCACGCTATGAAGATGGCTACATTCAAGGGGGATGGGTTATCACTGGCGAACACCGTGGTTTTGATGAGTCCGCAGGTTATCTAGTCGGGGTTACCCCCAGTCATCGCTATGGTGCATTTGAAGCTGTCGTGCGCCTAGAAGCCATTCGCTTACAATCAAGAATCTACGATGATGAACGTAAAACAGGTATCAATGCCCGCACTGCTACCATCGGCATCGTTTGGTATGTCAATACACACGTTCGCTTTGCCATGACTGGCTCTCACATGTGGCGCTGGGGTCCTGGAATTATTACTCATGAAGGTAAAGGTATTGTCTTACAGGGAAATGTCTTCTTTTAAAAAGCGCTAATTCACCACACTGGCTCGCTAAAAAGCGAGTAAGATGACGATATAACGTGAAAATGCTATACTCCTCGTGAATTAAACTGCGAACCCCTTATTCCTTCCCCCTTTGCGGGGGAAGGCTAGGATGGGGGGATGTAAATAAAGAGGATAGAAGATGACAGAAGTAACCATCGACAGTGTAGAGTTAAAATCTCTGGCGACCTTCTGCGATGAGCGCGGCTTTTTCCGCGAAGTCATCCGCACGACTGACAATCCTTTTTTTAAAGAAGGCTTTGGCCAACTCAGCCATTCAATTTTATATACTCATTTAACCAAAGCTTGGCATATCCATCAACGGCAAATCGACTGGTGGTATGTGGCATCAGGCGTTTTAAAAGTCGGCTTACACGATAGACGTCCAGACTCCCCAACCTATAAAAATACCATGACCTTTTGTCTCGGTGATAATCAAGATGCATACTGTTTAAAAATCCCACCTGGGGTTGCACACGGTTGCAAGGCTATTCAGGGCCCGGCGCATATTATTTATGTCACCTCAGAAATTTATGATCCTAATGACGAAGGTCGTATCGCCCACGATGATCCAGAGATTGGTTTTGATTGGTTGTCCGGACCAGCTATTACTTAATGAGTGACGTGCTTATGTTTAATCTCAATGACTATGATAATAAAACACTATTAATAACCGGTGCTAGCGGCTATATTGCTTCTAGCCTCATTGAAACATTATCACGCGTCAATTGTCGTATTATTTCAGTGAGCCGTAAGAATAACGATCTATGGGATTCAAATTTTTGGCGGGCAATTTTAAAAGACGTTGATATTATTTTTCATTTAGCCGCACAGACTAGTATCAAACTTGCGAATGAAAATCCGCCACAAGACATGCAACACAATATCGTTCCTCTTATAACCCTGCTTGAAACCTGTCAGCAACACCACTATTCACCACACATTATTTTAGCCAGTTCTGTTTCTATTTATGGCTTAACCAAACAGTTGCCCGTTGATGAGTCTCAGCCGGATAACCCGTTAACAACCTATTGCTTACATAAGCAATTGGCTGAACATTATTTAAAATATTACATACGGCAAGGTGTTGTCACTGGTTGTGCCTTGCGTCTTGCAAATGTTTATGGCCCGGGTGCCACCGCGAGTAGTTCGGATCGCAATATCTTAAACAAAATGATTTTAACTGCATTACGCGCTAAGCCGTTAACGGTGTATGGTGATGGTAACTACATCAGAGACTATGTCTACATTGATGATGTGGCCAATGCTTTTCTGGCAGCAGGTTTAGCGATAAACGTTGTGAATGGCAAGCATTTTATTATTAGCAGTGGTGAAGCGAATACGTTTATGCATGCTATACACACTGTTGCTAAAGAAGTAACATTAAAAACTCAAAAAGATATCACCATTAACAACATACCCTTGCCAGAAACCATCTCAGCCATTGATTTGAGAAATTTTCAAGGCAACAGCCAAGCTTTTTGCCAAGCAACAGCATGGCAAGCACAAACTCCTCTAACTCAAGGTATACGCAAAACTGTTAACCATTATTATAAAATCAATGAAGGTGTAACATCATGAGTAAACATCAACAGCGATTTAAATTAAAATACTGGCCTACTCATATTGCGCTAGCACTATTTCGTCCTATTGGTTGGCTACCTTATTCTTTCAATATGATGCTCGGGCGTTGGCTTGGCCGGTTAATGCAGAAATACAGCCACTCAATGCGGCGCAATTGTGACGTTAATTTAAGCCTTTGCTTTCCTAACTTAAGTGATGAAGAAAGAAAAACCTTAATGCAAAAAAGTTTTGAAGCCGCTGGCCAGGGTTTTATAGAGTGCGGCATCGCAGCATGGCCCAGGGAAAAATCACTTTTAAGATTAGTGCATTCTCTGGAAGGCATTGAACACTTAAGCAATGCACAACAACAAGGCCAAGGCGTGCTCGTATTATTCCCACACTTAAGCGCGCTGTATATCATGGCGTATTTAATACAGCGTACCACTAAACTCGACTTATCATTAATGTACCATAGCCCGCGCAACGCAGCGCTAGATTACTTCATGCGCTCTCGCATGGAAAAATATGCGGATAAGGTTTACACCCGAAGGGATATTAAAAAAATAGTTCATGCACTTAGTGAAAAAAAAGTGATTTGGTATTCCGCGGATATTGATAGTGGTGGGAAAATGAGTGTCTTCGCACCCTTTTTCAATATACCTGCCGCTACGTTAACAACCCCGATGCGCTTGGCTCAAACAACGGGGGCTAAGGTTTGCTTATCTAGTTTTATCCGTCGCGCTGATGGTAAAGGTTACGACATTAAAATATTAGCACCGCTAGAAAACTTCCCCTCTGGAGATGACGTCCAGGATGCAACCCGCATTAATCAACAAGTCGAGGACATTGTAAAGCCCCACCCTGAACAATACCTCTGGACCATGAAGCGCTTTAAAACTAGGCCAGACGGCACTAGAATTTACAATGGTTAAGCTTATATACCCGCCACACTCCAAAATGCGAGATTTAGGCAATTTGATTTTTGTTCCCTTTGAGCGTTCGAAATGCAGGTAATAGCCAGTCTATTGGCAAATTTCGAACGTTCAAAGGGGGCAAAAAGCAATAGCATTAATCTCGCATTTTGGAGTGTGGCG
>JAJFKI010000065.1 GCA_021773295.1 Gammaproteobacteria bacterium
CGAGATTAATGCTATTGCTTTTTGTCCCCTTGGAACCTTTGAAATTTGGCAATAGATCGACTATTACCTGCATTTCAAAGGTTCCAAGGGAACAAAAATCAACTCGCCTAAATCTCGCATTTTGAAGTGTGACGGGTATATCGGGTGATTGGGTGGAATATTAAATGAGTTTCTAGCATAATGTACCCCATTTGCTGCAGAGGAATTAAGCATGAAGAGATTAAGTGTGTTCGGGGTTATAGCAATCATAATGAGCTTAGTAGCAGTAAATGCCTATGCAGCCCTTGATATAAAATTAACGAAAGGCGTGTCCCAAGCAATTCCCATCGCCATTGTACCTTTCGCTGGTGAGTCCAATATTAGCAATCCGCAGCGGCAACTCACCAAAATCATTAAGCATGATTTAACCAATAGTGGACAATTTCAAGCACTAGCCAATAGTCAGCTGGGCGAGCATCCAACGGCTGCACCACAAGTCGATTATAAATATTGGCGCAAAAAACAAGTAGATGATGTTTTAGTAGGGAGTATTAAACAGTTAGGGTTTAATCAATACCAAGTGACAGTGGCTTTAGTCGATTTATACCGTGGTGTCATGTCACCCACTAAAACCTTAATCAATCAGCAATTTACTGTGTCGAAACATCAATTGCGAGGTTTAGGGCATCATATTAGTGATTTGGTGTTCCAAAAATTAACAGGCGAGAAGGGTGTGTTTTCAACGAAAATAGCTTATGTCCTCGTGACAAAAAGAAGTGATGGTAAAAACAGTTATGCATTGGAAATCGCTGATATGGACGGTTTTAATCCTAAACCGCTGCTGGTGTCACCTCAACCCATTATGTCACCTGCCTGGGCGCCCAATGGTAAGCGTTTGGCTTATGTGACGTTCGAAACGAAATTACCACAAATTTATGTGTCCAACATCATCACGGGTAATCGTACCAAAATAACCAGTTTCCCTGGTATTAATGGTGCGCCTGCATGGTCACCAAACGGCGCTAAGTTAGCCGTTGCCTTATCACTGCGTCGGAGTAACCCAAATATTTATGTTGTGGAGTTGGGCAGTGGGCGCTTGACGCAATTAACCAATAATAGCGCCATCAATACAGAACCTGCTTGGGCTCCGGATGGTAAGTCGATCATTTTTACCTCTGATAGAGGCGGCGCACCACAAATTTATCAAGTGAATTTGTCGACTCGTCGCACGAAACGGCTCACCTTTAATGGTCATTACAATGCAAGCGCCTCTTTTTTACCGGGTGGTAAAAGCATTGTACTGTTGCACCGCGAAGGTAAGCGGTTTAATATCGCCGTCATGGATTTGAAAAAGGGTGCTTTAAGGGCGTTAACGAAAGCGGGTAGGGATGACTCTCCTACGGTTGCACCGAATGGAAAAATGGTAGCGTACGCTACTGAATATCATGGGAAAGGGGTATTGGGAATGGTATCACTTGATAGCAAAGTGAGGCTACGTTTGCCAGATATGCAAGGCCAAGTGCAAGCGCCAGCCTGGTCACCGTTTCTAGGATCATAAGTTATTAATATTTGAGAGGGAAAAATGATGAAATTTAAAAATATGACAACCGCGTTGGGCGTTGCTGCTATAACGGTTGGTTTAGCCGCTTGTTCTAGCATGACCAGCAGTAATCCTGCACCGACGGATTCTGCCATGAGTATGCAAGATGCGGATTATGGCGTGCAAACAGCGGGCCTGGGCGAAGAAGAGCAATTCCGTGGTGATAGTGCAGACAGTCAGTGGATGGATGGTACTACTCGCAGTATCGTGCAGCAACTAGGATTGAATGATAATACCGTTTATTTTGGATTCGATCGTAGTAATGTGTCATCCAAATACGATTACATCGTGCAAGTGAATGCTAATTATTTAAAATCACATTCACAAGCAAAAGTTCGTTTAGAAGGAAACACCGATCCCAGAGGCAGTCGTGAATATAATATTGGCTTAGGTCAGCGTCGCTCTGACGGAGTTGATCAGCGTTTGATTGCCTTAGGTGTTAATCCAAAACAATTAGTGACCGTTAGCTATGGCCGAGAGCGGCCTGCCTTGCCGGGTGATTCTGAAGAAGCTTATAGCAAGGATAGACGCGTTAATATTGTCTATATAACGGGGTAAGGTATGAAGTCAGGTCTTGTCAAACACTGTCTTTTGATACTAGGCGTGGCTTGTGTTCCACTGGTGTATGCTTATGCGCCGGTGGAAGAAGCCAGTCAATCCTATCAATACAAGAACAATCCGAGTCGGCCATTAGTGCCGGCGCAGCAATCTGTTAATTCTGATTATCAAAATGATAAACAGCGCTTGAGCATGATTGGACGTTTAGATGATATTCAAAACCAAATGCGTAGTTTGCGGGGTCAAGTTGAAAAGCAACAGCACCAAATTGATCAAATACAATTATTGCAGCGAGAAATGTTTGCCGATATGGATAATCGCATAAGACATCTATCGGGCAAACCAACGGATAATAAAAAAGCTGATGCACCTAAGCAAAGTAAGAATACGACAGCGAAGCCAGTGTCTGATAGCGATATCTTAGGTCAACAACAATCTTATCAAAAAGCGTATCGTTTTATCCGCGATAGACATTACTCGGATGCTAAGGCGGCCTTGCGCGGTTACTTGAAGCAATATCCTAATGGTGCTTATGCGGTGAATGCTCATTACTGGTTGGGTGAATTGAGTCTAATGAGTGGTGATATGCCAGCTGCGACGACGGAATTTAACACGGTCATTAATGATTTTCCAAAATCACAAAAGGTTGCGGATGCTAAATTAAAATTAGGCTTTATTGCCTATGATAAGCGCCAATGGGCTGATGCCAAGCAATACTTACAACAAGTTATTAAGCAGTATCCTCATACCTCTGCTTCTCAATTAGCGAAGCAACGTTTGCAAATGATTAAGCGTGAAGGGCGTTAAAAAGCTTTTACAAGGGCCAAAGTAACATGGTGGGCTCATGTAAATTTGACGAAAACATGATTGACGTGCATAATGCGTGACCATTATGACTGAGACACTACGCATTACAGAAATCTTTTATTCCATCCAGGGAGAAGCCAATACCGTCGGCTTCCCGACGGTGTTTGTTCGTTTAACCGGATGTCCTTTGCGTTGTCAGTATTGTGATACGGCCTATGCCTTTAAGGGCGGTGAGCAAATGACGTTAGCAGCAATTATCGATGAAGTTAAGGCTTATGATACTCGCTATGTGACCGTCTCAGGGGGTGAACCCTTGGCGCAAAAAAATTGTATTTGTTTGTTAAAAGATTTGTGTGAGCAAGGCTACCATGTGTCCTTAGAAACGAGTGGCGCGTTAGACATCCAAGAAGTTGACAGCTGTGTCAGCATTGTCTTAGATATTAAAACGCCTGGCTCAGGAGAAGTTAATAAAAATTTATGGGAAAATATTGCTTTCCTAAAACCTAACGATCAAGTAAAGTTCGTTATATGTCATGAGGAAGATTTTCACTGGGCTAAAACAGTGGTTTCAACGTATCAATTAACTGAGCGCTGTAGTGTATTGTTTTCGCCGAGTTACGAGGAGCTACATCCTAAGTCACTGGCTGAATGGATTCTTAGTCACCAATTACCGGTGAGGCTGCAGATGCAAATGCATAAACTGATTTGGGGCGATGTGCCTGGGGTATAAAACCTAATAAAATCAAAGTGTTAAAAAAATTGTTTTTTTATTAGACACCCAAGGGATCTGTGCTACTCTTAAGCAAACATTAATTGTTTAGAAGGTAGTCAATATGCATTTTTCTGTCAAACAGCCAAGGTTTACGATGTCTGCAACCGCAGCGCCTGCTATCGTGACATCCTGTGATGCCAGCTATAAAAAACGCCATGCACGCAATGATCCTAGTTCTCGCTATATTAAAGCATCATGCCATTTAAACGTAAAAGATTATGACAATTATTCTATTCGTTTCGTTGTACGCCAGCACAAACGCTCGGCTGCGAGCACTGAAGTCGCAGCAGTCTATGCTGCGTTAGAACGTTATTTACAATTGAAGATCTTAATTAATACTTGCCGCGAAGAGTTAGGCTATGCCTTACAGGAAATTAAATCGCCGCTACGCAACGCGGGGTTCATCTATCGAGATCTCGGTGATGTGAGATTTAAGATCTTAGCAGAAAAGTTCGCAAACGAAGCTGCGGATTATGATGCATTTGAATTATCTATTATCGCAACCTTGATGCAAAACTTTGTAGGTTTTAAGGTTATATCTGAATTGCGGCCAGTGAAGCGGATATTTTTACATTATTTTGAAGATAAGCTGTCGATGAGCCAAGCGATGACGTTAATCAATAAACATCGCTTATTGTCAAAATTAACAAAGGCCAGAGGAGGCGATCCTGACTATGTGCTCGATCAGTTAATCAACATTCGTGATGTGGGTGAGTTAGACATAGATACATTAACGTTAAAACGTTATATTGTATTTTATGTCTTAGATAAAATGAAAAAAAATCAAGTGCTCAAAAAAGCTAAGCGTGGTTTACTGCTAACAGTCAGGAAAGGTGAGGGCAATGACTATCACAAGATTATCTTTGATTTGACACGTTGTATTTTAAAAAGTCGCTGTGGCTATCACGTAATTGATGATGATCTGTTTGATGATGGTGGTTTTAGTGATATTTACAGAGTCGCAGCGCGGCTGACGATTAACGATGGATTTGTCGGTGTGAGTACGCATCGTGATAATTTAGTGAAAGTGACCGTCAAAGGGCGACGCCTTTTAGAAACGGCCTTAACAGATATCGATAGAGAATATCATTATTCGCGATATTCGGGTTTACGCATGAAACAACCCATTTACGAACCTCTTGTTGATGAAGAGAGTATCAATGAAGATAGTATTCTTGCCTATAGTCTCATGCGTCGTATGAAAGGCAAGAATTTACGAGTGTTGATTAATGAATGTCGTGCAGGTATTGACGAATTATCAGAAGATGTGGCTTTAAACATCTTACGCCGTATCATTGCAGCCTATGATAAGTCCACTAGACAGGGGAAAATCATTCATCGCGATATGAAACCAAACAATATTATCGTGCGTATTCGAGGATCTCGAGTCGATGTCACCATTATTGATTGGAACTTGGCAAGGAGAAAAGGAAAACCCGACGGGCGCGAGGTGGGTTCCTATGGCTTTTTTGCACCTGAGGTGGTACGCGGTCGAATCGATAGGCGTTCAGATATTTATTCAATCGGTCGAGTGTTTCAAGAAGTCTTAAGTGTGGTGCCACAATCGCCACGGTGTCGCGTGATTGATAGCTTAATCGACGACATGATGGCTAAAAAGCGCGCTATAAGGCCAGGGACTGATTATATCTTGAATGTCTTAGAAAAGCTCCATGCTGATGCGAGTGTACCATCACAAGCCATTTTGCCGCTACTCAGTTTAAAACCGGTGATGCTAAGAGTGTAGAGACCTTAAGTTACACATTGTATTAGCGAGCCATTGTGCTAGAATTGAGTCCCATCTTTAGGTCAGTATTGAAACATTGATCGTTCAACAATAAATCACAGTGGTATAAAAAATGACACGATATATATTCATCACCGGTGGTGTGGTTTCATCCTTAGGAAAAGGCATTGCATCGGCTTCTCTGGCGGCCGTGCTAGAGGCGCGAGGCTTGAAGGTGACCATGCTGAAACTGGATCCTTACATTAACGTTGATCCAGGCACGATGAGCCCCTTTCAACACGGTGAAGTATATGTCACTGAGGATGGTGCTGAAACCGATTTAGACTTAGGCCATTATGAGCGTTTCGTTCGTACCACCATGTCAAAACGCAATAATTTTACCACGGGGCGTGTCTATGCCAACGTTATCCGTAAAGAGCGGCGCGGCGATTATCTTGGCAAAACGGTACAAGTCATTCCCCACATTACCGATGAAATTAAACGCTTAGTGCGCGCAGGCGCTGGCGATGTGGATGTGGCTTTGGTAGAAGTCGGTGGCACGGTAGGTGATATTGAATCCTTGCCATTCTTAGAAGCGCTACGGCAAATGCGCGTTGAGCTGGGCATCGGCAATGTGCTCAATATTCATTTAACTTTAGTGCCATACTTACCCAGTGCGGGTGAAGTAAAAACTAAACCAACACAACACTCCGTTAAGGAATTACGTTCTATTGGTATTCAGCCGGATGTCCTAATTTGTCGTTCGGAAAAATTACTATCAGAACATCAACAATCGAAAATTGCGTTGTTTACCAACGTGGAGCCAAGAGCCGTTATTTCATTACCCGATGCAGATACGATTTACCGCATTCCTATCATGCTCAATGAGCAAGGTTTAGATGATATTGTGATTGAGAAGTTTCGCTTAGAGTCACCACAAGCTGATTTACAGGAATGGCAAACGGTGGTGGATAATCAAATTCACGCCGGGCAAACCATAAAGCTTGGCATGGTGGGTAAATATGTTGATTATATTGATGCTTATAAATCATTGGTTGAAGCCTTAACTCATGCGGGTATTAAACATAAAACCAAAATTAATATTGAATATATCGACGCTGAGCAAATTGAAGCGAATGGCACTGCCATACTAGGGCAGCTAGATGCTATTTTAGTACCCGGAGGTTTCGGTGAGCGTGGAACTGAAGGTAAAATTACAGCGGCACGCTATGCCAGGGAAAACCAGGTGCCTTATTTAGGGATTTGCTTAGGTATGCAATTGGCGGTGGTTGAATATGCGCGTCATATGGCGGGTATGGATCAAGCCAATAGCACAGAATTTGATTTAGAAACACCACATCCTATTGTGGCATTGGTCACTGAATGGCAAACCCAGGCAGGGGAAGTCGAAATCCGAGAAGAAAGCGGTGATAAGGGTGGGACGATGCGTTTAGGTGGTTATCAGTGCCAATTGCAAATGAATACACTGGCAGCGCGTTTGTATGATACAGAAAATATTATTGAACGGCATCGCCATCGTTATGAAGTCAATAGCGATTTGATAGGGCAATTAGTAGAGGCAGGCTTAGAGGTGTCTGGACGTTCTATCGATGGTAACTTGGTAGAAATTATTGAATTACCGAATCATCCTTGGTTCTTAGGCTGTCAATTCCATCCGGAATTCACGTCAACGCCTAGAGATGGTCATCCTTTATTTAACGACTATATTCGCGCAGCTATCGAACATAAAGCAACGAAAACCTGAGGTAATAATAATGAAACTCTGTGGATTTGATATTGGTTTAGATAAACCCTTCTTTTTAATCGCGGGTCCTTGCGTGATTGAATCAGAACAATTGATTTTAGAAACAGCGGGGATTTTAAAAGAATTAACCTCGCGTTTAGGTATTCCTTTTATTTTTAAATCATCTTTCGATAAAGCCAATCGGACGTCGCATCAAAGCTTTCGTGGTATGGGTGTCGAAAAGGGGTTAGCGATATTAGAAAAAGTGAAAGCCGATATTGGTGTGCCAGTGTTAACGGATGTGCATGAAGACACACCGATAGAAGAAGTAGCGAGCGTGGTAGATGTGTTACAAACGCCAGCGTTTTTGTGTCGGCAAACCAACTATATCCAACGTGTTGGCGCAACCCAAAAACCAGTGAATATTAAAAAAGGGCAATTCTTAGCACCATGGGATATGCAAGCGGTTGTGGCGAAAGCCAAAGCTACTGGCAATGACAATATCATGGTGTGTGAGCGTGGTGCTAGCTTTGGCTATAATAGTTTGATCTCTGATATGCGTTCTGTAGCAATTATGCGCGAGACAGGGTGCCCCGTCGTATTTGATGCGACTCACTCGGTGCAATTACCAGGCGGGCAAGGGAATACATCTGGTGGGCAACGAGAATTCGTACCTGTGTTGGCGCGAGCTGCCATGGCGGTGGGAATTGCAGGTGTTTTTATGGAGACGCACCCTAATCCCGACCAGGCATTGAGTGATGGCCCTAACTCATGGCCACTCGATCAAATGGAAGCCTTGCTATTGCAGTTACAACAAATCGATAGCCTTATTAAACAAAATCATATGTTAGAAAATCATTTATAGGAAAATAGTATGTATTGCATTACCAATATCATTGCTCGTGAAATTTTAGACTCAAGAGGTAATCCAACAGTTGAAGCAGATGTGTTTTTATCCTACGGTAGTATGGGCAGAGCATCGGTGCCATCGGGCGCGTCTACGGGTGCGCGTGAAGCCATCGAGTTACGTGATGGCGATAAGCAGCGTTATGGTGGTAAAGGCGTTCAAAAAGCGGTGGAAAATATAAATAGTAAGATAAACGATGCTGTAAAAGATAAAATGTTTGCGGATAATGCAGACTTAGATCATGCTTTAATGTCTCTTGATGGCAGTGAAAACAAAGGCTCACTGGGTGCGAATGCAATATTAGCAGTTTCATTAGCGTTTGCTCGAGCACAGGCCAATCAACAAAAAACATCTTTATTTAACTATTTAAACCCTAAGGGTCCTTATGTGTTGCCAGTGCCGATGATGAATATTATTAATGGCGGTGCTCATGCGGATAATAGTGTCGATTTACAAGAATTTATGATTATACCAGCAGGTGCGGCGAGCTTTTCTGAGAGTTTACGTTTCGGTACTGAAGTGTTTCATGTCTTAAAACGAGTGTTGCATGAAAAAGGCTTAAATACTGCTGTAGGAGACGAAGGTGGCTTTGCGCCTAACTTGCGTTCGAATCAAGAAGCCTTGGATATTTTAATGCATGCGATAGAAGTGGCAGGCTTTCGCCCTGGTACCGATATTTTCTTAGCTTTAGATATTGCGAGCTCTGAATTTTATCATGACGGCAAGTACCATTTAAGCTCAGAAAAAAGGGCTTTATCGCCTGAGGAATTCGTCGACTATCAATCTGGTTTAGTCGATCAATACCCTATTGTCAGCATTGAAGATGGTATGGCAGAAAATGATTGGGATGGTTGGAGTTTATTGACCTATGCGATTGGGAAAAAAGTGCAGTTAGTGGGTGACGATTTGTTCGTAACCAATGAAGCCATATTAAGAGAGGGCATAGAGCAAGGCATTGCAAATGCAATTTTAATTAAGCTCAATCAAATTGGCACATTAACTGAAACATTGAACGCAATTGAGCTGGCTAAAAATTCAAATTATGCCGCAGTGATTTCCCATCGTTCGGGTGAAACAGAAGATACCTTTATTGCCGATTTGGCAGTAGCCTCTGGTGTGGGCCAAATCAAAACGGGTTCTTTGTGTCGTACTGATAGAGTAGCGAAATATAATCAATTATTGCGTATCGAACAATCCCTAGGAAACAAGGCGCAATTTTTGGGTAAGAGTATTTTTAATAGGTAAAGAACAATGCGTATCATGATAGGGATATTAGTCGTTTTATTAGTAGTCTTGCAATATAAATTGTGGTTTTCCAAAGACGGTGCCCAGGCTGTCAGCCGCATGAAACAAGCTATTCATTTAAAACAAGATGAAAATAAAACATTATCAGAACGCAACAAAGCCATTGGACGAGAGGTAGACGAGCTCAAGCAAGGTAAAGCAGCAGCAGTTGATAAAGCGCGACACGATTTAGGAATGGTTAAGCAGGATGAAACCTATTATCAATTTATCAATTAAAATGTTATGGCTTCTTTTATGTTTAGTCTTAGTCGCTTGCAACCGAACAGATAATTTAGCACCCGTTGTTAATAAGAGTTTGCTAGCAGGCAATATCTATGTGGTGCAACCTGGCGATACGCTTTATTCCATAGCATTTGGTGCTGGACGCGATTATAGGCAATTGGCTGCGGTTAATCATATTCGATCACCCTATCGCATTCAGGCCGGGCAGCGGATTCACTTGTCTGCCAAGGCTACCTCAAAAACACAGTCTCCCAAACAGAGATTGAAAACTGCGTCTAACAAGAAAGGAAAAGCGAAGCGTACCCACGCTAGTGTTAACCCAAGTGCCGTGCATTGGCAATGGCCGGTGCGTGGTCGTGTGATAAAACGCTTTACCCTCAGTAAACCAGTGAATGCTGGGATCAATATCAGTGGCAAACCAGGCCAAGCAGTGCGCGCAACGGCCAAGGGGCAAGTTGTGTATAGCGGTAACGGCGTATTTGGTTATGGTAATTTACTGATCGTGCAACATAATCAAGATTATTTAAGTGCCTATGCTCATAATCAGAAAAATTTGGTGCGCGAGGGGCAATGGGTTAAGCCTGGACAAACCATTGCATTAATGGGACAAAGCGGTGCTGTTCGTGTGATGTTGCATTTTGAAATTCGTAAAAATGGCAAGCCTGTGAACCCAATAAACTATTTGCCTCGATAGATCTTCTCTACTATAAAATCCCGTTTACGCTACGAATGTGAAAAATAACATAGGGCGCGTTAGAGGCGCCCTGTCGGAACTGCACGTTTGTTGATGCGATGATGATGTTTTTTTTTAGCACTGTGCCAGAAAAATATATGGCAACATAGAAGAATTATCTGTCAGTTTAGAGGGCGTTTCAGACGCACCTCTACATTGTTGATGTAGTTCATCGCATTAATCTCACATTTTGGGATAGTAATGATCCTGTTGGCAAAACTTGCTGACGGGTTGTATGATTAACACCTTGTGAGAGTAAGAAGGTAAGTGTTAGCGATGAGAGTGCTTTGTAGTAATGATGATGGTGTTTATGCGCCTGGTTTGTCAATTTTGGTCGAGATCTTAAAAAAAATAGCTCACGTTGATGTTGTTGCTCCTGATAGAAACCGCAGTGGTTCTAGCCATTCTCTAACCCTTGAACATCCCTTACGCATTAAGACACTCGATAATGGCTTTATTAGTGTGGAAGGCACGCCAACGGATTGTGTGCATATGGCATTGACGGGCCTATTAGATGAGCCGCCTGATATCGTGATTTCTGGCATTAATGCGGGGGCTAATCTAGGGGACGATGTTTTATATTCAGGAACCGTGGCTGCTGCAACCGAGGGTCGCTTTTTAGGCTTGCCAGCGATTGCTATTTCCTTAACCGGGTATGAATATCAACACTACGGCACAGCGGCCATAGCATTAGAAGAAATCTTAAAACACGTTAATCAAATCAAAGTGCCTAAACAAACTATTTTGAATATTAATGTACCAGATGTGCCGGTGGAAGCACTCCAAGGTTTTGAAGTGACGCGGTTTGGCTCGCGGCATAAATCTGAACCTACAGTGGTTGGTAAAGATCCGCGGGGGTTTGAAATCTTCTGGATTGGTCCTGCGGGAGAGGAGCAAGATGCTGGACCAGGAACAGACTTTTATGCCGTCAATAATAATAAAGTCTCTATTACGCCGATGACAGTGGATTTTACCCATTATAAGGCCATGGCCAGGTTGGCAGAGCCCGTCGCTGATATGAAAATTCCTAATGAATAGGAAATTTTTTGGCAAAATTGCTGTCTAACCTATTAGAATAGAAAAAATTATTATCAAAAACTTAAAGCGTCGTTGTAGCGATGTTTGGCAATTAGCGTGGATTATTAAGTCATTTACCAGTGATGATATAAGAGATCTCTCACACGACAGGTATATTATCTGTTTTTATTCAAAGGACTAGAATTCAGTGGCGAGTCGCTGTATGATTGAATCCTAAGTTGCCGTAAGAGGTGAGGAGTATACCATGGCAAAAGCGAAACCCCGCAAATCAGAGGGATCTGATAAGGCTAAAGGGGATAAGTCTTCAACTGATGAAGACGTCAATACCAAAGACATGGCTGTTGAGCCAGAAGCGATAGAAACTGATGATGACGCCCCCGAGCCTGTCAATATCAGTGACATGCCTCATTTATTTGAAGGCCGTGAATCATCCGCGAAAGTTTTCGATGCCACTCAAATGTATTTAAGCGAAATAGGCTTTTCTCCTCTATTAACGCCTGAAGAAGAAGTCTATTATGCTAGGCGCGCGCTGCAAGGTGACGAAGAAGGCCGTAAGCGTATGATTGAAAGCAATCTACGTTTAGTAGTTAAAATTGCGCGGCGTTATATTAATCGTGGATTAGCCTTATTAGATTTAATTGAAGAAGGTAACTTAGGGTTAATTCGCGCCGTTGAAAAATTTGATCCCGAGCGCGGTTTTCGTTTTTCAACCTATGCCACTTGGTGGATTCGACAAACCATTGAGCGTGCCATCATGAATCAAACACGCACCATTCGCTTACCCATTCACGTAGTCAAAGAATTAAATGTTTATTTGCGAGCTGCCAGAGAATTGACACAAATCCTCGATCACGATCCCACACCTGAAGAAATTGCTGAATTGGTGGATAAGCCCATCGACGAAGTCAAACGCATGTTGGGCTTGAATGAGCGCATTACTTCAGTGGACACACCCATCGGTAAAGATGCCGATAAAAGTTTATTAGAAACCCTTGCTGATGAAAACAATTCCGACCCGGCAGATATTTTGTTGGATGATAATCTCAAAGCCAATATCGATCACTGGCTCTCAGAACTCCCCGAAAAACAACGCGAAGTGTTAGCCCATCGCTTTGGCTTGCGAGGTCATGAAAAAGCGACACTGGAAGAAGTGGGCAAGAAAATTGGCTTGACCCGCGAGAGGGTCCGGCAAATTCAAGTGGAAGCCTTGAAAGCCTTACGAGAAATCATGGAAGAACATGGTTTGTCCAGCGAGATTGTTTTTGAGGAATAGTTTTAAGATTTTTTTCTAAGAGCGAATGATCATCATTTGTTAACCCATTGAATTTAAACATTAATTTCCTATGGCTTGAAATCATCATGATGGCAAGGTATTATTTGGCAGATTTATTTTCAATGAGATAATACAGAGAGATTAAAAGATGGTAGTAGAAAACAAAGCAAGAGGCGATCAGCTTATCCGGGTGAAGCCAAGCATTCACGGGTTACCTGGGACTTGGGTAGAAAGCTCGGTACGGGAGTATTTAAAAACGGCGTGGGGTTCTGTTGCCTTCGTCATCGATATTTCTCAAGTTAAACGTGCGGTTAATATGGATGAAGCGCGGGCTGTTATTGCTGTCTTTAAAAAAGCAGGTATTGAGAATATCGGCTATGAAAAAGATTCCAATCCTTCCTCAAAACAGATTATGCCAACAAATATTCTTGCGGAGTTAAAAAAAGCCGGCATCAATGTTAGTGGTAAAGAACGTCGCTTTATTCAAACGGCAATGATACTTGCAAATATACAAGAAGAAAATGGTGGTCAGTCTATCATTGAAGATGAGATTGATTATTCATGGTTAGAAACACAAATTGAAAAACAACGGATTGCCGCATTTACGCGACAGAATCTAGCCTTAGTGAAACAAATAAAAGAAAAAAAACCAAGCGCATCATGGCGCATCGTGCTTAGCCAATCAATTCCTCACTGTCATATTGACGAAAAGTATATTAAGCAGATCATTGAAGACATAGAGGATACTTTGGAACAAGCAGTTGATTTTCAATATCTTGCGCTGAGTGATGGCTCTGTATTCAGCTACGATAAGATAGCAGTGATTGTTAATAATATTGATCACATGCCTGGCTTGTTAAAGCAAAAGCGTCAAGAACTAGCAGACTCAATCACACAAGCCAGTAATTCTGATAAAATCAATTCGTTTCAAGCGATTGTGCGACTATCTACAGCTTATACAGAATTAAAAAGTGTCTTTGTTGGAGATGATGGCAAGCAAAAATATTTTATTAACCTTGCTGACTTTAGAGAACAAACGACCATCATAGAAGAGAATATTCAAGCAATACTAAAAACGAATACTTCCAGTGCTAGTATGTTGGGCTTTTTTGCATCCAAAATACCTCATTGTGTACCAGAATTAGCTGAGCTCGCACGAGACTTTTCAAATCCTTTAATTGCTGAACTTTTTGCAATGGCCAAAACGCATACGCATGTGATTCAAGCTTCATCATCGTCTGCTAGCAGCAGCGCTAGTGCAACAATTCGGTAAATCGACGTTGCTTAATATCCGTGTGAGTTGGGATCAGGTTGTTCATCAATCTTGACTCTAACCACTTGTGTATCGAGGCGTCCATCGGGGTGTAAATCAATGATGCGATAGCCGGGGCTTTCTTCTAACCCAATGGTATACGTTGGGCTATTAGGACTGAATTGAAAACAGGAGGAAGGTGTGGTCATGAAGAGTATATTATTATGGAGTTGCTCATTTTCCTGGTGGACATGGCCACTCAACACCGCGCGCACCCGGCTTTGATGTTTATCTAAAATTTTTAAAAAGGCATTATCATTGCTTAATTTTAATTTATCTAACCAATGACTGCCCACAGGGATGACTTGATGATGCAGCGTTACTAAGATGTGCGCATGTGATTGTTGATTGATAGTGTTTTCAAGGAATTCTAATTCTATGTTCGAGAGTAGACCAGGGACGTTGCCATGCCAATGACTGTCTAGCAAAATCATCAGCCATTCACCCATAGGGATGACTTTATCGCTAATAAAATGTTGCTGATTCAGCACAGTCGGCATTATGTTTGGAGCGTCATGGTTACCAGGTAGCCAAGCAACCGGCATATTGAAAGGCGCCATTAGCTTCACTAAGTTTTGGTAAGCTTGTTGGCTCTCATCCTGCGCTAAATCGCCAGTTAATAAGATCATATCAGGCGCAGGATCAGGGGTGATCAGTGCATCTTTTACGACCATCGATAAAGATTGATAAGTATTAATGCCGAGTAAGCGCTCAGTTGGCTTAGCAAATAAGTGTGTGTCGGTAATTTGTAAGATCCGTTTAAATGATGCCATATAAACCACCATTCCTTAGCGGTATAAGCGCCTAGATTTCTGCGAACTCTAACTCTTGCTCTGGTAATGTGATGTTTAATTCTAAGACAGAGCTTTCACCGCGTCGTTCGAGCTCAACTTTAACTTGGTCTCTCATGGCATCACAGTCAGTTTTTAGATATTTCGCAATGACTTCTAACAATTCTTGTTGCATCAGTGCTAAGAGTTCTGTGCTGTTTTGCCGTGAACGTTCATGGGAAATAATAATTTGCAAACGTTCTTTTGCGATGTTCGCTGAGGTTGGCTTATTGAATTTAAAATAATCTAAGATTTTCATGCGGGCATTTCCTCCTTGGATTTCGCGGTGAAGATTCGTTTCAACAATCCTTGTCTTTCTTGATTAATAAAGCGGAAAGGGCGTTTTTCACCCAACAACCGGCTAACAGCATCAGCATACGCTTGGCCGGCGTCACTGTCTTTATCCATGACGACAGGTACACCCGCGTTGGATGCTTTTAGTACCGCAGGTGACTCGGGTATCACACCAAGTAGGGGCACTGATAAGATATCTTCGACATCCGCCAGGCTTAACATATCACCTCGGCTAACGCGAGCTGGCGCATAACGCGTTAAGAGTAAGTGTTCTTTGACGGCAGGTAAGCTATCTTCAGCACGCTTGGATTTACTGGCGAGTATGCCTAAAATTCTATCGGAATCACGTACAGAAGACACTTCAGGATTGGTGACAATGATGGCTTCATCGGCAAAGTAGAGTGCCATTAACGCACCTTTTTCAATACCTGCTGGGGAGTCACAAATGATGAAATCAAAGTCTTTTGCTAATTCATCCAAGACTTTTTGCACGCCTTCTTTGGTCAAGGCATCTTTGTCCCGCGTTTGTGAAGCGGGTAATATAAAAAGATTGTCGACACGCTTATCACGAATTAAGGTTTGCTTGATGTTTGATTCGCCATTGATAAGGTTGATAAAATCATAAACAACACGGCGTTCGCATCCCATGATTAAGTCTAAATTTCTAAGGCCTACATCGAAGTCAATCACGACTGTTTTGTGTCCTCGCATTGCAAGTCCTGTACTGATTGCAGCACTTGAAGTGGTTTTGCCAACACCACCTTTCCCAGATGTAACGACGATTATTTTAGCCAAGGCTCTCTCCTGTCCATAGAACATTATGTTAGATTCCATTAATACTACTGATTTTTTTAGTGAGAAGCAATCATATTCTACGGCGGAGAAAGGACGAAGGTGCCGCACGCTTAGGGTGCGGTGGTTTTATTGGTAGGGTTGCATGCTGAGTTTGTCGCCGTCTATGAAGATGTGGATGTGTTGTTGATCTTTAAAAGACATGAAATCATCGCTGAGTTGATACAGGCCAGCGATAGAGAGTAATTCGGCGCACATTTTATGGCAAAAAATTCTCGCGTTAGTATCGCCATTGATGCCGGCCAAGGCGCGCCCGCGTAGGGTATTGTAAACGTGGATACTGCCATCGGCTAATAATTCTGCACCTGCACTGACGGGGGCTATGACGATTAAATCACACTCTTTGGCATAAACTTGTTGGCCTGAGCGGATGGGTTGGTCGATGACTAGGCTACTTTTGTGGGTGTCATTTGATGCCTTTACGGTGGCTTTGGGTGCGGCGGTCTTTGGTTGCGGGCTTGACTGTTGTGTATTCGGTAAAATTGCCAAATTAGCGGCAATGGCTTGTGGCGTTTGCGCGTCAGCAATGCCGCGAACACCGACAGGAAATAAACCTGCTTTTTTAAGACACGCTACTAATCCCAGGTAATCTAAGCTTTCATTGTTAATGGCTGTGATGTCGATGACGATGGGTGCATGGTTAAAAAATTGCGGGGCTCGCTGAATCGTAGCGCTGACTTCTCTTTCAATATCGTCCAAATTTGTGCTAAATAATTGCAAGACGCTGAGGGTAAACAAACTGCCTTTGAAACGGCAAGGTGTGGCTACATCAGTTTTTTGTACGGTCATGTTTAGATTACCCTTAATTACACGTGTTAGTTGGTATCTTAATATGTTTTGTGGCAGACTTAAACTCTAATGGAAATATTGTTAACACTCTAATCTTCATAGTAGATAAGAGCTGTCATGATAAATTGAAACATGGAGATGAATCAAGGTGGAAAAAATTTGGCTATCTAATTATCCTGAAGGTGTCCCTGAAGAAATCGATCCGACTCAATACAATTCCTTAGTTGAGTTATTCCAAAAATCCTGTGAGCAATTTGCCGATCGTGTGGCATTTGATAACCTTGGCTGTGAGCTCACTTATGCCCAGTTTTATGATAAAGCAAAGGTATTTGCGAGTTATTTAGAAAATGAACTTGGGCTGCAAAAAGGTGATAGAGTTGCTATTATGCTGCCGAACTGTCTGCAGTATCCTGTCGTTATGTTAGGCACCATGTTGGCAGGTTGTGTGGTTGTTAACGTGAATCCACTCTACACCCCGCGAGAATTAGAACATCAATTGTGCGACTCCATGAGTGAAACCATTATTATCATGGAAAACTTTGCGAATGTCTTACAACAATGTAAGGCAAAAACCCCCATTAAAAACGTTATTACCACCCAGTTAGCAGACTTTTTCCCTGGTTTGAAACGCATCATCGTGAATTTTGTGGTGAAGAAAATTAAAAAATTAGTGCCACCTTGGGACATTGAAGGTGCTATTAAATTAAATCATGCAATGAAGTTAGGCGCTAAGGGCACATTAACGCCTGTTCAATTACACCGCGATGACATTGCTTATTTGCAATACACAGGCGGTACTACAGGGGTTGCAAAAGGTGCTGAATTAACTCACAGCAATATGATTGCAAATGTATTGCAAGCGCTGGCGTGGCTAAAAGCATTTTCAACAAAAGAGCAAGAGATTATTGTGACGGCGTTGCCTCTGTACCATATTTTTTCTCTAACAGCGAATCTACTCACCTTTACAATTTTTGGAGCGAAGAATATTCTCATTACTAATCCAAAAGATATTCCGCAATTTGTTTCTTTGATTAAAGATTCAAAATTCACCTCCATTACGGGAGTGAATACGCTCTTTAATGCGCTAGCTAATGATCCTAAATTTCCAGAGGTTGATTTTAGTGAGTTAGGTATCAGCTTAGGTGGCGGTACTTCGGTACAGCAAGCCGTTGCCCAAAAATGGAAAAAAATAACAGGATGTGCCTTGTCAGAAGGCTATGGCTTAACCGAGTGTTGTCCTCTAGTTACCATAAATCCTTTGGATGCTGGATATACGGGTTGTATAGGCTTGCCTGCGCCTTCAACAGAAATATCCATTCGTAATGATGAAGGTATTGAAGTGCCAATTGGTACCGAAGGTGAGCTCTGTGTGCGCGGGCCACAAGTCATGCGCGGTTATTGGAAACGTCCTGATGAAACAGAACAAACATTTTATCCGGAGGGGTGGTTGCG
Organism: Gammaproteobacteria bacterium; assembly: GCA_021773295.1. GTDB lineage: Bacteria > Pseudomonadota > Gammaproteobacteria > UBA1113 > UBA1113 > JAJFKI01. Next base: position 18,191 of record JAJFKI010000065.1, read on the forward strand.
TACGGGTGACATTGTTAGCATCGATGAAAAAGGTTTTGTCAAAATGCTAGAACGTAAGAAAGACATGATCGATGTCTCAGGTTTCAACGTGTACCCTATCGAAGTTGAAGATATTCTGGGAAGGCATCCTGGAATCTTAGAAGCAGCTGTCGTTGGTGTCGATGGCGGTGAGCGTGGTGAAAAGGTTAAAGCATTCGTCGTCCGCACGGATGAAAACCTAGAAAAAGATGCAATCATTGATTTCGCTCGTAAAAGTTTAACCGCTTATAAAGTACCGAAGGAAATTGAATTCAGAGATGAATTACCTAAAAGCCCTATCGGGAAAATTCTACGTCGGGTATTGCGTGAAGAGGATGCTGAAAAACAAAAGAACTCTTAAGTATCTTTCCCTCCCCCCCTTGTGGGGGGAGTAAAAAATCCTCTATGCTTGACGCTCTTTTTGCCGTTGTTCTAAATAGGCAATATCATAAACCATTGAATGAAATTCAATGTCATAAAACTTATTAAACAGTTCTAAACTTCTGTCTTTAGGCCATGATTTTTTGGGGACTCCCCAGGATTCTAATTCGGCTTCAAATAAGCCTTGATAAATATGGTCGATATACGCTTGGGCTTGCTTAGGTCCGTCAAAGGCGGGGATGAGTAGCGCGGTGCAATCTTTTTGTAAGTTCCTTAGGACCATATTGTCTAGCGCCTTAGGCAGCTGCTTTAGCCATTCCAACATATAGTTGGTGGGCCTTATGATAGCAACGATACGATCGACTTCGAACATGTAGCATTCTTCCTTAGTTACGACTCATCACATACTGTGAGTGTTTGCATTCCATAGTCTTGTAAACAATCATCAGTATAATCAATTTATTCGCTTCTGAGAATAGCCCGTTAATTAATGCTTGCAGTGCTTGTTATCTTATGCAAACATAAGGGGCGCTCTTCACGTTATGCAATATACCATAATATGGTTGTTGTACTTCAAAATGCAAGTGTCTAGCATGGTCTCTCATTGTTGGCTGAGACCAGGAGAATAAGATTTCAACTGAAAAGAACATATCGGATTGATCTGGGCGATTAGGCAGTATAGAATAATGGCCGTTCTCTTATGATCTTATTAGGTCTTTTCGTACGTAGTGAGCAGAAAAGGATTGATTTTAAAAAAATATTAAGATTTAATTACTTTAGCTCTAGTAAGCGTCTTACGAATAGTCTATCATTTCAAACTTATTAAATTCGTCATGTAAATGAAAGTACTTTTCTAAGTACTTTCTTTTGAAGATAGTGAGGATTTTATTTAGGTTCTTAGTAGTGCTGTGCTAAAAGGTATATAAATCAAGAGGTTATATGCGTGTCGTTATCATGACGTTGGAGTCAGATAATGATAATAAAAGGTGTTTTTCTCAACATCCTTAATAAAGTTTTAATAAACTTTGCATATACTGACTCTTAAGTACGGTTAGTAAAGGATTTACAGATGAAATTCTGGATGAATAACAACTAAAAACTTTTTTGAAAGTGAGGATGGCATTATGTCTAAATTACAAAGTAAATTTTTTGCTACAGTAGGTGAAGGTTCTGCGTCTAACCCAGATAAATTCTCTGCTCCTCAGCTACGTTCAGCATATCGTCCAGATCCTCAATGTTTAAGAGGTGCTACTGAGGCTGCGAAAGCAGTTATTCATCGAGGTCTTTTTGCAAGACGTCCTGCTTGGAATCAATACAAGATTGCTGCTTCCATGCCGGAAACTCCTGCGAGTCCCAGTCCTGCAGCATAATCTTAACTAAGCAGACCTATTCTTTTTTAAGCGAATCTCGGCTATAGTAGAGCTTTGAGAGTCGATAAAAAGGATGGGTCGATGACAAAAGCCACTAAGCTCCTATTAACCGCACTGGCACTTACTCTTTTTTTTAGCAACTTTTCCTTATTGAGCCAGGTATTTATTAATACCGCTTATGCAACGACACCTTCGACTCAGACATTGTCAGCAAACCAAGGCGTATTAAAACCAAACTGGCCAAAACACATAGCCGCAAACGAAACCTCTAATCAAAAAGCGCCTGTATTTCAAATGCAACCGGTGCAGGGTAAAACCATGGAATTACCAGGCGCAAAAAAAACGCCTGAAAAGTCACAAACTCAAGCAACACCGACTTCAAGTGTGACACCTTCGCAACCACCACCACTATCTAAGAGTGCTGAGGCGTTACCAAGCAAAAAACAAGTCCTACCCACTAACGCTGAGCCATTACCAACTAAGACGCAAACATTACCAAGCACAGCAGAACCTATGCCGAGTCAACACACCGTTTTGCCAGGTAAACCTAAAATACAACCGGCACCACCACCAAAAGCAGCGCACTCATTACCCACCACAAAACAAGCACCTGAGCCCGTGCAACCCGTTTATACCAACCCACTGTTGCCAACGCTAGCCGATGACAAAGCGCCGGTTGCAAAAACTACTACAGACACAAAGACGCTTAAAACAGACAAGCAACCCAAAGATGCAACAAAAAGCGCAACAGACGTCAAAAAACCAAAGCCAAGCGCTGCCAAACCTCGGCCAACAAAACCAGCAACACTACAAAAACCATTACACCCAGCCGCATCACCATTAAACAAAACATTACCCACAACTATAAAGAAAAAAGCAGCACAGAAAAAACCACAACCAAAAGGCCAAACCAAAATCCACAACTTTGTCCCGCCTCCCAAGGGTAAAAGCTTCCAAACGGTGCCTACACCGGTAGAAATCGTACCAGCTGACGGCCGCTAGCATTAGACATTTCCCCAAACTTTTAGTACAGTACCTGACTGCTATCCAATAGCGCCAACATTCTAGGAAAGTGTTTGATTCCTAACTGAAATGGTGGTGCTGTAGTTAAAAAAATAGTCGATGAGATTATTAACAGTCGAAAAACGGAATACATCTGTATGTCAGAAACACAAGATGCCTTGTTTACTCAGAAAAAGGTCACTTTTTTAGCCGTTATTATTCTTGGCTTAGTCGCAACTTTCTACCTTTATGAATTCATTCTACAAGTCTCACCGGCTGTGATGACCAGTGAGTTAATGAAAAGCTTAAACATGGATGCGGCGGGCTTAGGGCTGATGTCAGCTTTTTATTACTATGGCTATACGCCAATGCAATTGCCAGCAGGTTTACTATTTGATCGTTATGGCACCCGCACCTTACTGACCATTGCCGTTGCGGTTTGTGCTATTGGCGCTTTGATGTTTAGCATGGCTGACACCTTTTTGCCGGTTGCCTTCGGGCGATTTTTTATGGGGGTTGGTTCAGCGTTTGCTTTTATTGGTGCACTCGTGGTGTTGACGCGCTGGTTTCCACCGCAATACTTTGCGGTGCTTGCAGGATTAATTCAATTAATGAGTTCCGCTGGTGCAATCGCTGGGGAAGCGCCATTGGCTGCTGCCGTACAACACTATGGCTGGCGTCATACGATTTTCGTGTTAGCGATTGTAGGCTTTGTCATTGCGTTATCGATTTGGTTAGTGGTGCGTGATAGTCCCGTGAGGCAACAACGCAAGCTTGAAGGTAGGAAAAGTTTATCTGAATTCAAACGTTTGAAAATTATTTTTTCTGATTCGCAAACCTGGTGGGTGGGCATATACGCGTTTTGCTCCTGGGCGCCTGTGCTGGTCTTTTCTGCATTGTGGGGCGTGCCCTTCTTAATGCAAAGTTATGGCATTTCTACCACACAAGCTGCGAGCATGTGCTCGATGGTATGGGTGGGTATTGGTCTTGGTAGCCCATTCATTGGCGTGTGGTCTGAGATCGTTAAGAAACGTTGTTTCCCTTTATTTATTTCGGCATTAATTGGTCTTATTAGTATTTCCGCGGTACTATACGTCAAAGACTTACCGATTGGCTTGGCATATGTTGCCTTGTTTTTCTTGGGTTTATCAGCGTCTGGCCAAGCGTTAAGTTTTGCTTTAGTACGTGATAATAATCGACCAGAAACAGTTGGTACAGCGATTGGATTTAACAATATGTTGGTGGTATCTGGCGGTTTATTTTTCCAACCCCTTGTCGGCATCATTTTACAAGCGATGTGGAAGGGTAACGTGGTTAATGGTGTCCCCGTTTATTTACATTCTCACTACCAACTTGCCATGACGATTATCCCAGTGTGTTTTATCGCCGGCATGATATTATCAACAAAAGTGTTACGTGAAAGTCATTGTCAACCAAGATTTGTGCATCAGCATTAAGCGCGGTGTCTTACTAAGTTACAAGGAGGGCCTATGTCTGGAACAGGTTTAGCAGGAATGGTTGCTGGAACCACGGCAATATGTACCGTTGGTAAAGAAGGCAAAGGGTTAAATTACCGCGGTTATTCGATTTATGATTTAGCGGAGCATGCCTGCTTTGAAGAAGTTGCTTTCTTGTTACTCATGGGTCACTTGCCTGATGAGAAGCAGTTAACCGAGTACAAAGCTGATTTAAAACAACGACGCTCGTTGCCAGGGGCACTGAAAATAATTTTGGAACAAATCCCTGCTAATGCTCATCCCATGGATGTGTTACGCACCGCTTGTTCGGCGCTAGGAACTATCGAACCTGAAACCGAAGAGAATGATCAATTGCAAGTGGCGGATCGCTTGTTGGCATGTTTTCCTTCCATGCTGATGTATTGGTATCAGCACCACAAAAATGGTCACTCCATCGATACAGAGATTGAGGAAGACTCATTAGCGGGTTATATTTTGCATTTATTGCATGGTAAAGCGCCTAATGAGATGCAACGACGTGCACTTGATGTTTCGCTCATCCTATATGCAGAGCATGAGTTCAATGCGTCTACCTTTGCTGCCAGAGTAACAGCGGCGACCTTATCCGACTTTTATTCAGCCATCACATCTGCGATTGGTACCTTAAGAGGACCACTGCATGGTGGTGCTAATGAAGCGGCCATGGAATTAATTGCAAGTTATAACAGCCCCGAAGAAGCAGCGGTAGGCTTAAAAGAAAAATTAGCCAATAAAGGATTGGTGATGGGTTTTGGACATCGCGTTTATAAAGAATCCGATCCGCGCTCTGATGTCATTAAAGCCTTATCAAAACGTTTGGCGAATGAAGTAGGTAATACCGTTTTATATTCCGTGTCTGAAACCATTGAAAAAGTCATGTGGGAAGAGAAAAAACTCTTTCCTAATTTAGACTTTTATAGCGCTTCTTCATATCATTTTTGTGGTATTCCCACTGAAATGTTTACACCTTTATTCGTGATGTCACGCGTGACTGGTTGGGCGGCACATATTATGGAACAGCGTGCAGATAATAAATTAATTAGACCAAGCGCTGATTATATTGGCCCAGATTCTTTAGAATATGTGCCCATTGAAAAACGTAGTTAAAAAGAGAGTAGCAACATGTCTAACTTGACCGACGATAATGTCAAACCTGATTTTGACCAAGAATTAATTAATATTGCTGATTATGTACAAAATGCGCAAATCAGTAACCAAGAAGTCGTGACCACAGCACGTTATTGCTTAATGGACACCTTAGGCTGCGGCTTATTAGCATTGCACTACCCTGAATGTCGTAAATTGTTGGGGCCAATTACACAGGGTACCGTAGTGCCAAATGGCGCCAGAGTGCCAGGCACTCAGTTTGAGTTAGATCCAGTGCAAGCGGCGTTTAATATAGGCACGGTGATTCGTTGGTTAGACTTCAATGACACATGGTTGGCTGCAGAGTGGGGCCATCCTTCCGATAATCTTGGTGGTATTTTGGCGGTGGCTGACTTTTTGAGTCGCAAAGCGTTGAGTGAAGGCAAAGCACCGCTAACCATGAAAGACGTTATCAATGCCATGGTGAAAGCTCATGAAGTGCAAGGTGTGCTTGCCTTAGAGAATAGTTTTAATCGCGTTGGTCTTGATCATGTTGTTTTAGTAAAAGTTGCGTCAACCGCCGTCGTGGCAACGATGTTAGGCGCGAACAAGGAACAACTTCTAAATGCCTTATCATTGGCATGGGTGGATGGCCAAAGCCTAAGAACCTACCGACATGCTCCCAATGCGGGTTCTAGAAAATCATGGGCAGCAGGCGATGCGACGAGTCGAGCAGTGCGTTTATCTTTAATGGCGCTGCAAGGTGAGATGGGGTATCCCAGTGTTTTAAGTGCGAAGCAATGGGGTTTTTATGATGTTTTATTCAAGGGTAATCCCTTTAAGTTCCAACGTCCTTATGGCTCGTACGTCATGGAAAATGTGTTATTTAAAATTTCTTATCCAGCAGAGTTTCACTCACAAACAGCAGTCGAGTGCGCAGTGATATTGCATCCTGATATTAAGGATCGCTTGGAGGATATTGAAAAAATTGTCTTAACTACCCATGAATCTGCTATTCGCATTATTAGTAAAACGGGTCCTTTACATAATTATGCGGATAGGGATCACTGCTTGCAGTACATGGTTGCCATCGGTTTAATCCATGGTAATTTAACGGCAGATCATTATGAAGATAATGTCGCAAGCGATCCGCGCATCGATGCACTACGCAATAAAATGCAAGTAGAAGAAGATACTCAATTTAGTAAAGATTATTTGGATCCGCAAAAGCGTTCTATCGCTAATGCCATCCAAATCTTTTTCATCGATGGCAGCAGCTCGGATAAAGTACAAATTGAATATCCCATTGGTCATCGTCGTCGTCGCGATGAAGGGATCCCCGTACTTATAGAAAAATTTAATCGCAATTTAGCAAGCGTCTTTCCGAAACAAAAAGCCGAGGTTATTATGACACTTTGTCAAGATGAACAACGTTTATTGCAAACACCGGTGAATGAATTCATGGATCACTTTGTGATTTAGCAATGAACCAACAAGGAACGTTAAGCGCACAGTCACAACCTAAAGGCTTTTTTGTTTTATTCTTTTGTGAAGTTTGGGATCGCTTCAGTTTTTATGGCTTGCAATCCATACTCGTTTTATTCCTAACAAATTATTATGGCTTAGCAGATAAACAAGCCTATGGGGTTTATGGTATTTACATGAGCCTAGCCTTTATCACACCAGTGATTGGTGGTTTTGTTGCTGATAAGCTTTTAGGGTTTAAGCGAGCAATCATTTCTGGCTTGGTATTATTAATATTAGGCAATGCTTGTTTTGTGTTTCATTCAACCCAAATATTATTACTCGGACTTGGTACCATAACCGTAGGGATTGGCTTATTTAAAGCTAATAATGCAAGCTTATTGGGAATACTCTATGAGTCACAAGACAGCCGCCGGGAGAAAGGGTTTACTATTTTCTATATGGGTATGAACCTTGGGGCAATCCTAGGTGCGGTTAGTTATGGATTCTTGACCCAAACATTTGGTTGGCATGCGGGATTTGTCGCCAGTGCAATTGGTTGTGCCATTAGTTTAATTTTATTTTTGCTTAGGCAAACATCCATTATTCCAATCATTAAAACAATTGATGTTAAAAATGGCCAAGCAAGTAAGTCACAGTTGCTTATTAAAAACATGTTAATGGTGCTTGCTATTATTATGTCAATATTTTTTGTGGTGAGCATGTTTAGTTACCATATCATTTTTGACATTATCATTTGGGGCATAAGTGGTACTACGGTATTTTATATATTTAAGATGTCGTTGAAATATGGCTCAAAAGAACGACATAATATTATTGTTTTATTCTTATTAATTGTATTTGGTATTTTTTATTTTGCGAGTTTAGTGCAAGTTGGTAGCTCCTTAATGTTATTTATTGATAGGAATATTCATTTTTCCATTGCTGTGATAAAGATCCCAACACAAGTTTATGCAGCCCTAGAACCTTTATTTGTAGTGTTAGCAACACCTTTTGTGACGATGTTGCTAGGGAGAACGACTGGCAGAAATTATTTAGCCATTGTATTAATGCGAGTATTATTGAGCATTGTGTTAGCTGGGGTGAGTTTTTGGGTATTTTCCTGGGCGGCGAGCAACGTTAGTTCGCACGATTTGCAGCGGGCGGTGATCTGGATTATTATCGGTAATTTATTATTGGGTCTTGGCGAAATTAGCATTGGTCCTGCGATTACTTCAGCGGTGACTTATTTAGCACCGAATGAATTACGCGGCACTTTCATGGGAATTTGGTTTCTTTCAATTGGTTTTGCGGGCTATATTGGTAGTTTGTTTGCAGAAGTAAAAACAACGGACACAATTAGTTACGCAGCCCTGTTTAAAGAATTTGCCATTATTATTTTTGTGATTAGCATTATCTTTGTTTTCTTGTATCCAATGTTTCGCCGTTTTGTGTTGAAAAATGAGATTACTCAATGAGCTGCTTGGCAAGTGGATAGGTGCCAGTGATCCGTAAGGCATATAATAGGAAATGATGGGTTTCTAGTTTATTGAGCTCAGACTTTAATTCAATGTTATTTCTAAAGATAAAATGTTCAAATTGCAAAGATGTTGCAATAAGTTTTGCATACGCCATTTGATCTAAATCATTTTCTAGCATCCATTGTTCTAAGCTTTCTTTGGTTGTTAATTGCTTTTTGTGGCGAAATTCTTCAGAGTGTCGTTTTAAATAATCTGCACTAAGAGTATCATGCTTGTTATTTGTTTTAATGATCATTTGCCATAGCTGAGCAATGTAAGTGAGTAGCTTATATTGAATCGTTGCGGTTTCTTGCTGGGCGAGTAACAGATCGTCAATAGACTTTGGGTTTATGCTGGCGTAAATACCAGAGAGTTTACTGCTAATGAGTAATAAGTCGTTAAATAATGTTTTGTCATTATCTGGTGTGGTTTGTATATATGCTTGTATGCTAGTGAGCACAGTCATCATAGCATCGTAATCCTCATCACTACAGTCATTATCGCGCCGCCACTGCATGCTATTCATGTGATTATCCATTGCAAAAGCGCTGGTATGGTGAGTAGACAACTTAGTTTGCAATGTCTGCTCATAGACAGTCGCTAGTAAATAACTGAGGCGCTGTAATAGCGGGAACAACTCAGGGATCTTTTTAGCGGCAATGCAAACTTTTTCAGGTAGAGGCAACCATGCTCGATTAATATAAAATGGTTCACAAGCGGTTTGCTTGTTGAGGGTTCGAAGTAGAACAGTTTTTGAGGCAAGGTTGGCTAAGGAGAGTTCGTTAATTGATTTGTTGTTATTTAGCAGCTTCAGTGCAGTAATTGCATCACGTTTTTTCTGATCAACATAGCCACCCTTGTCGAGCCAAGTCTTAAATTTTACTAGACCTGCCTTACTCATGTATTGCAGCCCTGTCATTTCACAAGCTCGTTGCAGCGTGCGTTCCTTATAACACAGTGATTTAGCACTTGCTAGCAGTACGGCAGCATCCTCTTCACAAAGGCTATCTTCTATTAATGCCTGCTGAATGGTAAAACGGATATTTACCATCGCATCGGTCACGGGTTTAAAATGAAATTCCTCAGGCTGGTGCAAGATGGCGACTTCATCATCATCATTAATCGTGCCAGTGGCATATTGTTCATATATTTCACCTATGCCTTGCATCTGAAAAGTGTGCAATTCTGCTGCTCGTAATGCACCCATGCTAGAAGCGCCATAGATCTCAACACCTTGCTCTATTGCATACAAGATTTCTTTATGCCAAACAGCAGCAGCGTTTTCAAAAAAACCATCAATGATTAAAAGCCGCGCTGGTTTTAAACGCAGAAGATGCAGTAAATCACCACATTTAATCGGGGGGAGGTAAATAGCGTCTGGTAAGATAGTGTTTGCTTCTTGGTATGACAAGGAAGGACCTAATGTTACAAACGTTTTTCCAGGCATCTTATATCCTCCGGCCATTGAACTGCATGCCAGGGATGATGGCTTGAGTGACAGGAATTTTTAAATCCTCCTTTGTATGGTCAAAAACGAGGATTTCTTCATGGCCGGCATGACGTATCATTTTAACAATTTGTTTTACATTGTTATTAAAATTTGACGCGTATTGCGCCTGATAGCAATCTTTATAGTCTAACTCACCATTTCCATGATTAGCGTTTTTGATGTAAGGTTTTATCTGCGTATAGTAATCAGGAAATACATCGTCTCTATTGCCACTGATGAGTGTCAGCTTTGACTGAATCGCTTCAGTAATCGCACGGGATAAGGCAATGTCTTTTGATAAATGCGTCCCTGTCCCCGTAAACGTATGGAGTTTTGCGAAGGGTGACGGATCGATCAAACAACAATGATAGGAGGGAATTTTCATCGTCGAAGTAATATCCCAAATAATAAGCTGCAAGTTTTGTGATAATACTTTTTGGATTAGTGTTTCATTAAAATCGCCCACAATGGTATCAATATTTATTTTTCTAGATGTTTGTTGTTGTGCTGATTGCTGCGCCCATTGGCAAAGCGCATCGCGCTCTACTACTTCATAAAGACTATGACAGCATGCTTCGTCATGACAATTACCGCTGGCAAGGCCATTGCTACTAATTAAGAAATGGTTTTGTAAACCATTAGGCATTGTTGAGTCTAAAGAAATCAAGGGGCGAGGGATATAGCAGTCATAACCATTCACAATATTTTTCGCTTTTACCCACTCAAGTGATGTTTCTTGCAGAGAATTAATATAAATATTTTTTAAAACACGATCAGGATCGAGTATGGTGTATTGAGTGTTTAATGCTTTATAGGTTCCTTGTAGCGCGGCGCTGGGTGCATTTTCCATGTGATAAGCTTCGATGGACTCCATAATAGCGGAGATTTTTGCCAAATCGAGCGTGAGCCCCTTGCCTTGGGAAACCGACAAGTGTTTAGACTGAGGGCGAATGCACGTAACAACTGGGACCCCGATACCATCGAGGCCAGTGATGTTTGCAACGCGTGTGATGCCAATCTTACGACATATGATTTCAACAGAGGCTAAGGTATCACTAGGCTTTGCACTTCGGACCGTGCCGCCTAAATCGTAATAAGCTTGTGTCATAGACTAGCGTCTACGGTTGTGTCAATAGGTTGAAACAAACATTATGAATTAACAACTAGTAGACGTTGTTTCTACTGCGTAGGTAAATGGCCCAGCAATACCTAATAGAGTGTCTTGTTCATTGTTGTTACTATGTGTTTGAAGATCGTCAAACAGTGAATTGAATTGAGTGGTTTCAAAATTCATCGTTAAATTCCTCATTAAATTAATGATAATAATAAAGCATGTATAAACATACTAAGTTGACGCCCGATTACAGATGGTAACTATATAACCTAAAGCGATGACAAATTATATCATATGAGCTTTGATTTGAAAGAGTGCATCACTATAAAATTTTGCCGAATTGAAAAAACAAGATGCAATATTATTACTTGGATGAAATTGATATGCACCCACGCAAAAATGGACTCGTATCACAAAATGCTAGCTCAGGGAATGCCTTTATTTGTTGAACAAGCGCTGTATCCTTTTCGGCAATTTCCCCTGTATGGTGAATATTTTCCCCAAGCAATGGCTCTGTATGGTAAAAACGATAGTCAATATCCTTAGCGAGTGGGTAAATCGGCGTATCACGTAAATCTAACTTATCCGAGCGAATATAATCATTGATGATTTCTAATAGGTGAATAATTTCACGCAAATCTTCCAGTTTACTGGACGATTTTTTAGATTTAGGCGAAAATTCCATTAGTGTTGGCAATTGTAAGGAGTAATAGCAAGGCTTCATCGCATCCATTGCCGAATATTGGCCTGGCTGGGCCATGGTTGGAATATACCTTAGCCCATACACCTCAGTGAAAATCTTTTGTAACAAGCTGACAGGGCCTGCGGATTCTCCCTCTGCGATGACAAAGCCAGGATAGACTCTAGCGCTGATAGAATACAAGTGTTTCACGATATCTTTTAAATAAGGATTAGGTTTCAAGCCTTGATCTGCTAGTGCGCATGAGTACATATAGTCAAACACGACTTCATTTCTTAAATAAGCAGTATCATGCCAAGCGCGAGACATTAAGTGGTAGCGAAACAAGCGCCACTCAGGATCGCTGTCATTTTCTAGCCATTTCGCGGGAAATAAAATAACTTCAGCGTTCCACTCTTGATCCACACTTTCATGATTCGCTAATTCTGCAAAGGTGTGCCATTGAAATGAGATGTGAGTTGGCATGGATGATTTTAGACTAAATTCTTTGACTAAGCGATTAAAGCCAATTCTATCGGAAATTTTTGGCAGCATAATCAATGAGCGTGAACCTGAAGTAATATTCCAAACTTGGCCGACGTGAGCTGAGGCTTCAAGTTCCAAAGCGGTCCACAATGCAAATATTTTCCCAGGAGACATGATGCTAAAGGGCGTGACTCGTTTGTCAACGGTGAGATAAAGTTCTATAGAATTGTTTAACACAACGCCCATGGGCATGGTACGCCTTGTGCCAAATAAGTTTCTAAAGCGTTTATCAAGCTTATCAGAATCAAGGGGAACTACGTCACCATCGATGGGTAAGTGAAGCTTCCCTCCTTCTAAGATGTGCTGCCCAAAAGGGTAACGTGCTTTAACTAAGGTATATGAATCATCGGGGGATAAGCTGTCGATTGCGCTTGCCAAATCTGGATTGACGCGTTTTATATCCTTTCTGGCTTCTTTCCATGTTAATAGTGATAGAGTAGCTGCCATGCTACCTCCAATGTTTATGTTAGTAATGTCATAAAACTAGCATTTTGATATTACTGTATTCATTGCAACTTTTGAAGAGTGGCCAGTATAAATCATTAATGATTAAAAATATAGCTTACCTTCTATGAATATGTTGACTACTGTAAATTTTCTAGTTGATTAGTATGCTGCTTATTGTTTATCATCTCGGTTCAAATCAATTTTTAATGATATTTCATAGGAGGAAACTATGTCTCACCTAACCTCAGGGCGAATTCTAGGACTTGGCACTGCTTTCTGGGCGTCTAAAGTCCTCCAAACCGCTGTCGAATTAGATATTTTTACTGCACTTGAGCAACAGTCTTTATCTGCAAAACAACTCTGTGACATAAAAAAATTACACCCAAGAGCTGTTGAAGACTTCTTAGATGCCTTAGTTGCGATGAAGCTATTAAACAAACAGGCTGGAAATTATGAAACTACCGATGAAGCCTCTCATTTTTTAGTCAAAGGGAAGGCAAGCTATATTGGAGGTGTCATCATCTTAGCGAGCCAGCGTGGGTATGCATTGTGGCAACATTTACCAGCATTGATTAAAACAGGTGAACCTCAAAGTGAAGTCAAAGACGGTGGAGACTTTTTTAAAGAGTTATATTCTGATCCTACACGATTGAAGCAATTTATTGTTGGCATGAGTGGTCTTAGCCAAGAGCCAATCGATAGCTTAGTAAAGGTATTTGATTGGGCTTCTCATGAGACCTTTTGTGATTTAGGAACAGCGCAGGGAGCATTGCCTGCGGCTCTCGTTAACACGTATCCTAGCTTGATCGGTTATGGCTTTGATTTACCACCGGTTGCTCCTATATTTAACGACTATATAGCAGAGCATGACGCAGTAGATAAAGTTAAATTTATTGGGGGTAACTTTTTCACCGATGAATTGCCAAATGTAGATGTAATGATATATGGACATATTTTACATGGTTGGAATGCTCAAGCTCGAGTTGCTTTACTAGAGAAAGCCTATGGCAGTTTAAATCATGGCGGTGCCGTCATTGTGTATGATGCAATGATTGATGATGAGCGTAGTGTTAACCTTCATGGTTTATTGATGAGTCTTAATTTGCGTATTGAAACCAAAGAAGGGCACGATTATACCGGAAAAGAATGCAAAGAATGGTTTAATGCTGCAGGTTTTAGCCGCATCGAGCAAAAACCATTAACACCAACGGTGTCTATGGTGTGCGGTTATAAAGAATAGCTAAACTTTATAATTAATCCCTAAAATAAAGACATTGCCTTTTACTGAATAGCTGCCTGGGAAAACAGGGCTCTTACTTTTTCTGTCAGGGCCATGAATGTAGATGTAAGCAAAATCGGCACGTATTTTATCGGAGTAATAATGCGTGAAACCGAAAGAAGAATTAGTGCCATTGTAATCAGGCAATGCCGGCGCAATGTATCTTGATGGCACTGTTGCTGTGATGAAAGTTATTCCTGCGGTCACTTGATTTTTAGGAGTTATGTTGTATCTCGCCCCAACCCGATAGGTAAAAACATTACGCGAATTGAGGATGGTTGTACCAATGGCTTGAAAGATAGGGTTCTTGTATTTTCGTTTTAACGTTTTGAGGGTATCCCATTGCTCAAATTCAATATTGCCCGACAGCAAAAGTTTATCCAGTGTCAACCAAGAAATGCCAAGAGAATAAATAGCGGGAAAATTAACGCCAGCGCTAAACTTATCTCGCATCCCATTTAACAATTTACCTCGGCCATCGAGCTGGATAAATTCATGGCCGCGAATGGTTAAGCCGATGCGAAGATTTTTAGGTAATGTCACAAGGGCCCCACCTTGGGCGGTAAACCCAATGCCATCGCCTTTTTCATGGAAACCTAAAATGTCAGTGTAAGCTAATAACCTGCTGGCAATGGGTCCAAAGCCAAGAGAAACATACTGATTGAGCTTAAAAGAAACTACCGCAGAAAAATCAGTACGAGCAATGCTTGATTTTTGATTAAAGAAATAAACTGCTGAATTCTTTTCGTAATCTGCTTTTCTAGCAAAAGGTGCATAAATGCCAAAACCAAAGTTAAATTTTTCAAACCTATCCGTGGACATAAAGAAAGTTGGGGCTAATATTGTGGGATATGAATGCGATATGCTACGAGTTAACGAATTTTTATAAATCTGATCCATGCTGAGATAGAGTAAATTGCCTTGAAGCTCAGTGCCCTCAATTTGGGTTAATCCCGCAGGATTATAAAAGACGGCAGAAGGATCATCAGCTACAGCCGTATAAGCTTGCATGGATTGTCCTCGTGCTGAAATATCATTAATGGTAAAACCACCAGCATAACTGACTATTGTCCATGTTGTTGCATAAAGAAAGAAGAAAAATTTAACAAAAGTATGTTTCATATATAAGCTAAAATCCTTTTTAGTTACAATAGGCTCAATAAAAATCACATTATATAATGTATTTATGCAATATCACACTGCTTTTCTTTAATTTTTATTGGATTTTCTAATTGTTCCATTAAAAATGTTTTTAAAGGAATAATATGTTCAGCTTCATGCCATTCTGCCATTAAATCTTCAATCACATGATGAGTCGCATAGAGTTCACCATGATGATAAAAGCGTACGACAGGGTGTAAAAATGAACTGCAATGACTCAAAGCAGTGTTATCTCGTTTGATCCGACTATTTGCAAAAACATCTGGACCATGAGATGGCCCAAACTCTAATGTTACTATTAGCACAGTGTTATTATGACTCACCAAATGTTCTTGTGCGTAATCGACAGGTAATTCACAGTAATACTTTCCTTGTACACCATGAGGATTGATTATGATGATATCCGCTAGGAATCCTGGCTGTTGCCATAGTGCGGAAGTTTTATTGATCCGGTTTAAGATAGTGTGAGTCAATGCCTCAGCGTCATTAGGACATGATTGTCGTGGGTAGGGGGTGTTATGAAATTGTTGCTGTAATAAGTTAAACAGTGTTTTTGCATTATAACGAAACCCATGAATAAATGCGGACATATACTTTTTGTAGTCTCTAACCTGTGTTAAAACACCCGCAAAAAATAAATTGGGGATATTAACGGATTCCCAAGCGCTGGTTTGTGCAGGGAAGCGGTTATTGATAGTGAGCTCAGGGCATGCTGATTTTTCAAAAATGCTCGTGTCAAATTCAAATCCGCTACAAAGCAATACCCGATCAAAAGTGAGCGTTTCCTCAGCATTTTCAGCATGAGAGTAGGCATAAGTCACATGAAATTGGTCATCACGCTTTTGAATGTTTTTAATGCTGGCATCTATGACAGCATTTTGTAGTTTTAATTGATAGGTATCTAAAAAGTTGTTATTGACTGCCCGCAAGTGCCCAACATAATGGGTATTCCATGCCATTTTAATGGAGTTTGGGCTGACAAGATGAATTAATTGCGCCGTTTCCATTAAATTATCGGCGGTTTCAAAAGCTGAATTACCTTTACCAATGATACACACACGTTGATTTGTAAAATCATCAGGATTAATTGACATGTCAGTATACGGTTCAGCATATTCAATACCTGGGATCATTGGAACGTAGGGCTTGAATGTTCCGGTGGCAACGATTAAGCGCTTGCAATGATAAACTTTCTGATTAGTACAGAAAAGTTTAAATTTGTTTTCTAACTTGCTAATACTATCAACTTGGTTGTCATAGGCTATGTTAAGCTTGTAACGCATAGCGTATTCATTGAGATACGTCACATAATTCTCTGCCTCAGGAAAGTATTTTTTGGAATACTGGGTGAAAACCATATCACCATCTTGTAGTAATGAGTTCCAGTCCCAACGTAGCTTAAGTTCTTGATCATTATAGCCAGTATGTAATTTATTGATGGAAATTAATTGTCTGTGTCGCGGAAAT